>JAUXTU010000062.1 GCA_030679145.1 Bacteroidota bacterium
TACATCTTGCACGAACTGTTTGCCGCCATGCTGAGCGAAATGTTGTTCGTCTTTCTCGGAATGAAGATATTGGTGATGAGGTTATTATTTACCTGAACCGTCTGTCTGATCTTTTGTTTGTTATGGCGCGTTATGCAAATCATCTTGATGGTAGTGAAGAAGTAAAGTGGGTCAACGGTAAACGGTCGGTGAAAAAGTAGCAAAAAATTTGTATATTTGTATGAAATCAATCAGTAAAGGGAAACGATGTTAAAGTTTTTAGGTAATTTATTCGGCAGTAAAAAAGATAAAGATGTTACTTTGTTACAACCGCTCGTGGTAGAGATCAATGAACAGTTTGCTCTTTTACAATCATTGAGTGATGAAGAACTGCGTGCAAAGACTCAAGAATTTAAGAACAGGATTGCTGAAGCAATTAAAGAGATAAAAGAACAGATCGCTGAAATTCAAGAGCAATTAAAAACGGAAAACGAAGACGTCAAACGTGAAGAATTATACTCTTCATTAGAGCAATTAGATAAAGATGAACTCTCAACGATCAAGGATACACTTGATGAACTTCTTCCCGAAGCGTTCGCTGTTGTCAAAGAAACATGTCGTCGACTCGTTGGTCAGGAATTTGATGTGGTTGGATATAAATTGAAGTGGGAAATGGTTCCGTATGATGTGCAATTGATGGGCGGAATCGTTCAGCATCAAGGGAAAATCTCTGAGATGGCAACCGGTGAAGGAAAAACCTTGGTCGCTGTTGCCCCCATGTATCTGAATGCGCTGGCAGGTAAAGGCGTTCACTTGGTAACAGTCAATGATTACCTTGCCCGACGCGATAGCGAATGGATGGGAAGAGTATTTCAATTTCATGGAATGTCGGTAGGTTGTATCGTAACAAATCAAAACCCATTTGTTCGTCGTGAACAATACAATTGCGATATAACTTATGGAACAAATAATGAATTTGGATTCGATTATCTGCGCGATAATATGGTACACACAGCGGATGAAATGGTGCAACGGGGTCATTATTATGCTATCGTCGATGAAGTGGACTCGGTATTGATCGATGAGGCTCGAACTCCTCTTATCATTAGCGGTCCGGTAGAAGTGGATGATCACAAATTCAATGAAATGAAACCCCGACTAGAGCGATTGGTCAGCACACAAAAGAATTTGGTAGCCCGTATTACTGCTGAAGCGGAAAAATTATTCAATGAAGGAAAAACAGAAGAAGCAGGGGTTCTTTTCTTCCGAGCTCATCGCGGAGATCCGAAGAATAATAAACTGACAAAATTATTCTCCGAAGGCGCTCAAAAAAAATTGATGCTGCAGACTGAGTCGGTTTACATTGCTGAACAGAATAAACGTCTCCACGAAATTGATGATGAACTGTATTATTCAATTGATGAAAGAAATCACTCTATTGATCTTACGGATAAAGGACGTGAATTCCTTGCAAGCGGCGGAGATAAAGACATGTTCATCCTTCCTGATGTGGGAACGGAGATGAGTATTGTTGAGAATGATTCGACATTATCGCACGAACAAAAACAATTGAAGAAAGATGAGATCAATAAGTTATATGCTGAACGAAGTGATCGCGTGCATACAATTCGTCAGTTATTACGAGCATATTCGTTGTATGAAAAAGATGTTGAATATGTTGTTAGCGATGATGGTAAGATCCAAATTGTTGATGAATTTACCGGACGTGTTCTTCATGGTCGCCGATATTCGGACGGATTGCATCAGGCGATTGAAGCAAAAGAAGGAGTTCATGTTGAACGTGATACACAGACGCTTGCAACCGTAACGCTCCAAAATTATTTTCGGCTGTATAAAAAATTGGCAGGAATGACGGGAACAGCTGAAACTGAAGCCGCAGAATTTTTTGATATCTATAAACTTGATGTTGTTGTCATTCCTACAAACAAAGAAGTCATTCGTCAGGATTTGAATGATCTTGTCTACAGAACCAAACGCGAAAAATATAATGCGCTTCTAGCGCATATCAAAGAACTTCGAGAGAAAAAACAACCGGTGCTTGTTGGAACGACGAGCGTTGAGGTTTCGGAAACACTCAGCAGAATGATGACGCGTGAGAAGATTCCTCATAATGTATTGAATGCGAAACAACATCAACGCGAAGCTGAAATTGTTTCGAATGCCGGTCTTCCGGGCGCTGTAACGATTGCAACGAATATGGCGGGACGTGGAACCGACATTAAACTCGGTCCGGGAGTTCGTGAAGTAGGCGGATTATCTATTGTTGGAACAGAGCGACACGAAGCACGACGTATTGATCGTCAGCTCCGTGGTCGTTCCGGTCGTCAAGGCGATCCCGGTATGACGAAATTCTATCTTTCGTTGGAAGACGATCTCATGCGGTTGTTTGGCAGCGATCGAATCGCTTCCATCATGACCAAAATGGGGGCTGAAGAAGGAGAAGTGATTGAGCATTCGATGATCACTCGAATGATAGAACGTGCTCAGAAAAAAGTTGAAGAGAACAACTTCGGTATTCGTAAACGATTGTTGGAATACGACAACGTTATGAATCAGCAGCGCGAAGTTGTTTATTCAAAACGTCGCCATGCGTTGCTCGGCGAATATCTTGATGATGATATTCATGAAATGCTGATCGATTATGTTGATGATGTTGTTGACCGGCATTACGAACCAGGCACATTGGATGAAATGCGCGACGAATTTCGCTCCAATTTACTTATTGATCTTCAATTGTCTCCAAAAGATTTTCAAACGCTTGGTGCTACTGGTGTAAAAGAAAAAGTGATTGAAACTGCTCAGGAGTTTCTGAAACGAAAACGTGAATCTGTTGGAAATGAAGCAATGAACTTTATTCAAAAAGTTTCGTTGCTTCAAATAATAGATATTCGCTGGAAAGAACATTTACGTGAAATGGATGACTTAAAAGAGGGAATCTATTTGCGTGCGTATGGTCAAAAAGACCCTGTGCTGGAGTACAAATCCGAAGCATATAAAATGTTCGTTGAGCTGCTCGGATTAATCAATCGTGAAGCATTGAATATGGTTTTCAAGCTTTTTCCGGAAAATCAGCAGCAGATTGAAGCACAACAGCAGCGTCGCGGACTCAATCGTGAACGATTGACATTGACTCATAGTGCTTCAACCGGAATGGGTCTTCAAGGTGGAATTGATACTGAAGCAGGAGGAACAAAACAACAAGAAGCACCCAAAGTTCAACAGATCATTTCCGGAGAAAAGGTCGGAAGGAATGATCCTTGTCCTTGCGGCAGTGGTAAAAAATATAAGAACTGTCATGGGAAGAATGCATAATACAAATTTATCGTTACAATCTTGAAATTATTCGATAAAAAATTCTTTGTAATATTGTTTTTATTGCTATCAAGTTGTTCGGCACAACGGGAAGTTAAAGAAGCGTGCAGAAATAAAGTTTCTGTCATGCTTTTTTCTTTGTTGGAGCAAGAACAATCCGATACACTACAGTTCGAGATCATTGTAATGCTTACCGATACAATCGGGATTTATCCGCAATTCTCAACCTTACAGATGCCGAATACGTCTGTGGCATTAGGACATTTGAAAAAAGCAGAAATATTAGTATTGTGTAACCTACTTGGCGTTCAGTATATAGATTTACCAAAAAAACGATTTTTTAATTCACTACACTAATAAATGAGGGTACTATGATGAAATATTTATACCATTTCCACCTTATCATTTTTGTTGTTGCGATTGGATTATCGTCCGGGAAATTAAATAATGGCAAAGTAGATTTTAGAATTGTGCAGGCAGTGAATGCTCTTGAAAAACTTGAACTGAGCATTGCTGTACCGGGATTGCTTGTAAAACAAACGGGCACCATTGCATTGTTTGATGTTATCGTGCGTTCAAACATTACGAATGAAGCGCTAGAGATCGGAATTCTTCCGATGTCATTCAACGGAAATTTCTACACGGCTCGTGTAACCATGGATCAACTTATTCAATTGAGCAATTCCAATGCTGTCGCATTTATTGAAGCCCCAAAAATGCGATATCCGACCATGAATTTAAGTCTTCCAGAAATGAAAGTTGATAAAGTTCATGCGGGACTGGTAAACAGTACCGTGTATAAAGGGAAAAATGTTATTGTTGGAGTTATTGACAGCGGTATAGATTGGAAGCATCAAGATTTCCGTTCTGATACCGATACGACAAAATCGAGAATCTTATTTTTGTGGGATCAAACTGATGACCGTGCTGGCATTGGTCCGACAGGATTTAATTATGGTGCCGAGTACACACAAGCGCAGATCAATAACGAATTGGATGGAACTCCGGCAAATGTTGTGTTGGAAGCGGATGTGAACGGACACGGAACGCACGTTGCCGGAACAGCTGCAGGTGATGGCTCTGCCTCCAACGGATTATACAAAGGTGTTGCACCGGAAGCCGATCTTATTATTGTGAAGGGCGGAGATGGTGGATTTTCAACAACAAATATTATCAACGGAATATCTTACATCAGACAAAAAGCAGTTGCCGCAGGAAAACTATTCGTGATCAATATGAGCCTTGGTGGACACGATGGTTCGCATGATGGAATTCAAGCGGAAGAAGTAACGGTAAATACAGAATTGAACGGAAAGACCGGAAGACAGATTGCAATTGCCGCTGGAAATGAAGGTTCCGATCTCATCCATGCTGATGGAACTTTGGCGCAAGGCGGATCAAAGTCAATTGTGTTTACAATTCCTGCATACACACCAACAGCCGGAACTGAAAACGATGCAGTTAATTTTAGCATGTGGTATAAAGGCGGAGATAGTCTTACGGTTGCACTGAAAACTCCAAACAACACAACTGTAACTGCCACTTCGGGTCAATTGCAAACCGTTGTTACCGCGCAGGGATTTGTGCAGATTGCAAACGCAAACAACGGCGTAAATTCGAGCAACAATTCAAAAGAATGTGCGATCACGGTAGTTGATTTTAACGGATCTGTTGAACCCGTAAGCGGTGCGTGGACAATTACCGTAACCGGAACAACGGTAACGCAAGGCGGCACGTTTGATATTTGGCTTGCTGGTTCAACAATATCGGGAAACGGGGGTGAACCAGTAGAAATTACAACAGGAGCATCACAAACAAAATTAGTTGGAATGCCGGCTACTGCAGAGAAGGGAATTACCGTTGGTGCTTATGTAACCAAATGGAGTTGGGCAGCCGTTGGAGGGAACTTTTCTTACAATGGAACGAGCCGTGTTGGAGATTTTTCAACATTTAGCAGCATGGGACCGACACGTGATGGAAGACAAAAACCAGATATTAGTGCACCTGGGCAAGGAATTGCATCTACTCTTTCTTCTGCATCTTCGCATGGAGATCAAGTAACGTTAAATGGAAAAAAATATTACATTACACAAGGAACAAGCATGGCTACTCCGCATGTTGCTGGTTTAATTGCGTTGATATTGCAAGCGAAGCCAACAGTTACATCGGACGCAATTCGTACAGCATTAAAGTCAACGGCGAGAAAGGATGCGTTCACTGGTGGTTCTGCAAGTGTCCAATGGGGAAGCGGAAAAGTTGATGCACAGGCTGTTTTACAAAATCTGCTCTCAGTTCAATTGGAGTCTGAAAATATTCCGAAATCATTTTCGCTTCATCAAAACTATCCTAATCCATTCAATCCAAGCACAAAAATTTCATTTTCAATTCCAAAAGACGGTTTTGTAACGTTAAAGATTTATTCAATACTTGGAGAAGAAATTGCAATATTAGTGGATGAATATATTATTGCCGGAGAATATTCTACAAATTTTAATGCATCAGCGTTGTCTAATGGAATGTATTTCTACACCGTAACATTTAACAATTCTTCAATAACAAAAAAAATGTTGTTGTTGAAATAGTGCTTCATAGCATTTGATTATTTCAAGAATTTGATTATACAAATACTGTTGACGGGCGCACAGAAAATAAAATTTTTATTAACAAAGGAGTGAACATGAAGAAACTCATTCTCATCATAGTGTTGGTGACGGCACTGGCGATCACAATGATGAATGCTCAAAAAACGATCCCGCTGAATTTAGAACGTATGGTTCGTGATGCGGGGATTATTGTGAGCGCAACGGTTGTTAAGACTGAAACTGGAAGAGACTCTCAAACAGGTTTATTGGCGACATGGATCACATTAGATGTTCATGAGAATTTTTTTGGAGCAAATGAAAAACAGATAACCTTTAAACAATATGGCGGTGAAGCTGATGGTGAAGCATTCTATCCGATGGATTTACCTCAATATAAAAAGGATGAGCAAGTGATACTCTTTCTCACAAAACCCAGCTCCATTGGGATGCAAAGTCCGGTTGGAATGCAGCAGGGAAAGTTTGTTGCAGAGGGAGTATTTTCTGATAACAGTACCCACGTAAAAAATATGAGAACGAATCCAGAATTGTTTGAACGTGTAGAATCGGGAAAGGGAGTAACGGATGGTCTCAAAAAAAGTTATAAAGAAAATGGGACGTTGAACTATGGTCAATTTGCACAATCCATTCGTTCACTTGTTCAACAGATTAAATAATGGAGAATTCTATGAAAAATAAATTTTCAATTGTTGTTACATCGTTCTTCATTGTTTTATCGTTTTGTGATCTTGCTGTTGCCGGCGGTCCATTGGCAACAGTTAGTGGCGTTGGCGTTCGATACAATACTGCAAGTGCTATCTCATTTAAAACCGATCTCGGTACAATGGGAAATTTTACGAATGCCATTGGAACAAATCTTGCAATATCAAGTTTTCAAGTGTGGCAGAATGTTGCAACTGCAAACATAACCTTTTCCAACGGTGGGCAACTGCCGGTTGATGTTAACTCGACTAATTATCTTACGTATTTAAGCAATTCAAGTGATGGAATTAATCCAATTATTTTTGATAATGATGGATCAATTGTTGATGCGTTATTTGGTGAAGGTTCATCTTCAAAAGTGATCGGTTTTGCAGGGTCAAGTTATTTTACAGCGGGAGCGAATGCAGGATTTTTTTCTGAAGGAAGAGCGGTGATGAATGGATTATTTGCAGGGGGCACAAAATTTACAGAAGCGCAATATAAGGCAACCTTTATTCATGAATTTGGACATTTTATTGGTTTAGATCACTCACAGATAAACTATCAATTTGCAGGTGACGGGATTAAAGTAAACGATTCGAATATTCCCACAATGTTCCCAACCTCTACCGATGAGGATACATGTTTAAGTTCTCTTAACCCAGATGATATTTCTGCGGTGTCACAATTATATCCCAAAGCAGCATTTGCATCAAATACCGGAAAAATTAGCGGCAGTGTTGTGCGCTTTGATAATTCGGTTGTTCGAGGAGCAAATGTTATTGCAATCAGTACCGGTGAGGATTCATTGTTCAATCAAATATCAACAGTGACAGATTACTACAAGGCAAACAACGGAAATTATACCATTATCGGTTTGACACCGGGAAATTATTATGTAAAGATTGAACCAATACGAAATAATTTTACTGAGGGTTCAAGTGTCGGTCCGTATGCAGGTTTTGCAACGGATCTTTCATTTGTCAATCCTGTTACCAAAGAGTTTTATAATGGTGTTTCGGAATCTTCCGATCCGGTCGCCGATCTTCCATCATTACGGACTGCCGTTCCTGTTTCTGCGGGAAATACCACATCGAATATTAATCTTATTGCAAACAAAGAACCGAATGTTCCAATCACAAGTATTCTAGAATACCATGGTGCTTTAGCGTATGTAGTTAAACTTCCGTCGCGCAATAATGAAAAACGGTATGCTGTTCGTTTTACGCCGGGAGCCAATGCAACATTAGTCCGCACAGAATTTCGGTTGAATGGTGCGGCAACTGCCATTGTAGGAACGGGGTCACTGAAAGTTTCAGTTCATCAGAATATGACAGGCAGTTTAGGTGGAATTCCGGGAACACAAATAGGATCAAGTGTTACCGTTCCTTTTACTCAATTAACAATAGGTGTATACAATACGATAAGTTTTTCTCCGCAAAACATCGCATTGTTTGCGAATGTTAATTACCATTTAGCGTTTGAGGTTGTTGGTATTGCCGGAGATACAATTCAACTTGTTGTTGATGATGGCGTGACAAATGAAACAAACAGAAGTTCGTCCTATATTAATTCTGAATGGTTCAATTTTATTGATGCAAATACTTATGGGACAGGATATAACCTTGCAATTCGCACTGTGATCAATATTCCAACTGATGTTGCTAACGGTGTTACAGTGCTGCCGGATCGATTTTCACTTGAACAGAATTATCCAAACCCATTTAATCCGACAACAGTTATCAGATATCAGATTCCCGCAGCAAATTATGTATCGCTGAAAATATTTGATGCAATTGGTAGGGAAATGGCATTATTGGTAAATGAAGAAAAAGAACGCGGGAGCTACGAAGTTTCATTTGATGCATCGAATCTTTCCAGTGGAATGTATTTTGCACGACTGCAAAGTGGAAACCAAATCCAGATGAAAAAGATGCTGCTCCTTAAATAAGACCATTACGATATAATAATGATCACTATAGAATAGTTGCAGTGAAGCAAAAAACTAAGATTATCATAGCTCATTGTATATTTTTAAGTGTAACGTTTTTTTCTTTCTATCCTACTTTTGAGAACGGCTGGACAGCCTGGGATGACGATGTGTATGTCATTGATAATCCAGCCGTTCAACATCTTTCCTGCCAGAATGTAAAAGAGGTTTTTTTTACCGCGTATAATGGTTCATATCTTCCATTGACGATGATCTCCTATATGATAGATTATCAGATTGATGGATTTAACCAAAAATTTTTTCACGCATCAAATCTTTTGTTTCATCTTTGCAACACCATTCTCGTGTTTTGGTTCATTTATTTGTTGACGGATAACATTGTTGCGTCATTCATTACAGCACTGCTGTTTGGCATCCATCCAATGCGTGTTGAATCCGTTGCGTGGATCGCTGCGAGAAAAGATGTTCTATCGATGTTTTTTTTCATGTCTAGCATCATCAATTATGTAATCTACGTTAGAAAACAGCGTGATATATTTTTATTCTTTACATTTATTTTCTTTGCCTGTGCGTTATTCTCAAAAGTGATTGTGATAACGATTCCCCTGATCCTATTTTTGATCGATTATTTTCTTGAACGAAAACACTCCAACAATATTGTTGTTGAAAAAATACCCTTCGTTATGATAGCGATTGCATTTTCCGTTATCGGATACTTAGGGCAAAAATTTGTGAATGCTGTTAGACCAACCGTCAGCATCATAGATTCGTTCATAATTTCATTGCACGGAATTGTGTTCTATATCCAAAAATTCTTACTGCCTATCAATTTATCCAGTCTCTATCCTTATCCGGAGAAAGAAAATAATTGGCTGCCAATCGAATTCTATCTTTATGCTGTTGTCTGTATTGTTTTGCTAGCCATCGTTGGAAGATATAGGAAAAACAAATCAGTTATTTTTGGAGTATTATTCTTTATAATTTCTTTGTTGCCGGTATTACAATTTATTCGATTTAGTAAAATTTTTGCTGCAGATCGATTTACCTATTTTGCATACATCGGATTGTTCTATATCGTTGGCAATCAAATAGGTATATTGTGGGAAACAAAAAAACGCTACATAAAAATAGCTGTCGTGCTTTGTATGATTATTGTTATTGGAACATTATCCACATTAACGTGGCAGCGAACTACAGTTTGGAAGAATAGTAAGACATTATGGAAAAATGTCTTTGTTCAATATCCCAACGTCTTTAAAAGTTTATAATACGAATATCAGTTTTTAGCTATTTCAACCTTTATTTTAGTTGCAATTTATGTTTGACCCTTCAATCACTAAAAATCGAGTTGTGTTAAGTGCAATAATCGTTCTCTTCGTTCTTGCAATGGTATTTTCGTTGAATCAATTCTTTCTCTATACTCCGGATAGTGCCCGATATGTTGCATGGGCTAACTCGCTTTCGCAGTTCAACGGCTTTACCGACGCTACAGCGCCTGAAGCAAAACGGTATATGGTACACTCACCATTATATTCGTTACTGCTTGCGCCAATTGCCTTTGTGTTTCCGAACGATATCGTTATGCTCAAGATGTTGAATATTTTGCTCTCTGCGATAACGGTGATGTTCCTGTTTCGCTTGATGCAAAAACAGAACGATACAGTTACTCCTTTTTTGGTCGTTGCAATGTTCGTTCTCCATCCAATGGTATATATTTTGTCAACGCAGATTTTGACGGAGATACTATTTGGATGTGGATTGATCGCACTGTTATATTTTCTTCAAAATGAATTGCAGGAAAATTCATCACGGGTGAACTTTATTCTTACAATGATCTCATTGATGGTATGTGTCTTTTCCCGTGAGGTTGGTGTTCTATGTGTGCCGGTCATTTTTTTCTTTTATCTCTTTAAGAAAAGCTATACCAAAACAATTCTTGTTTTTTTTATTCCATTGATATTATATGGAGTATGGTTCATTCGAAACGAGATTTACTATGCCAATGTTGAACAGACAGAGTTCAAAAATTCATTGGTATTCTTCAGCAATACAATGACATCGTCGGATACAAATTTTGGAATTGAGATGCTCTCACGGTTATCTCAGAATGTTCAATATTATCTTAAGGAAGTCACGATCATTGTGTTCACCCCGGTGTATGATGTGTTTCATAGATCAATGAACATTCCCTGGATGGCATTGGTCGATTCACAATTGCCGGTGATGAACGTATTTGTATCAATTGTTAATAACATCTATTGGATATTAAGCATCATTAGTATTTGCTTGGTTGTGGCTGGAATGATCATAGAATATCTCTATGAAAAAACGTACTACATCAAAATGGTTTTTTTTGCATTATATGTTGGTATTGTTTTAATGTATCCTGTGTTGGATTCACGATTTCTCTATCCTATTTATCTCCTTTTTTTATTATGGATTGGTTCAACATTATCATTTGTGCGACAATTAAACAATCGTGTCGTTAATTTAGTAATGGTGGGATTTGTTATCGTCCTTATTATCCCAAATGCTGTGTGGACAATAAATTTTATTGACACACAGCATCGTCTTGTTGGCGATCCGCTTGGAACATTCCTTGAACAAAAGGATTCGACAGATAATGTCAAACATTTTCAGATTGCGTTACCGATGACGGGGGAGTGGCTGAATAAACAAAATGATTCATCACTGGTTGTTCTTTCTCCATATAAAGAACTGGCGTTTTATCTTAAGAATAAAAAAGTATTTGTCCTTAATCGTATTGCACCAACCAGCACATTCAATCAAGTGGTCCAAGATTATAATGTTCATTATGTTGTTGTAACCAAGGATATTTTTGGATGGCGGGATTACGAGATCCAGTTCGAATCCAATAAGCGATACGCTTTCCAGCTTGTATTCGATTCCGGATCAATAAATATTTACAAAGTGCTTTCAAAAACTTTGGACAATAAACATACCGGGAAATATTCACCTTTGATCTCAGAGATGAAGAATAAGAATTACGCTGTTGCCGACTCGTATTTCATAAAGAATAGAAATATTGTTATCTATCATGCAGATTTGCTATATCTAAACATTCTTAATAAACATTACCAGGGCCAGTTGGATAGTGTGACAAATCTGTTAGAGCGATTATATGCAAAGCCGCAAGGACTCGCATATACAAAACTTGCTTCCATTCACCAGACACTAATTTCGCGTAGAGCATTATTGGATAAAACGCCGTTCTCTGATTATCGGTCGAGTATTCTTATGAATTTAGGTATTACGTATTGGCAGATTGATATGAGAGATATATCCTTAAAATACTATCAGCAATGTATAGAGGAGGACAGTACGGTTGCACTGGCGTATGTTTTTAGAATAATATTTTCCATTCAAGAAAACGATACTGCATCAGCAATAAAAGTATATCGACGAATGCAATCTGTCTTTCCGACTGCTGAGTTGACAAGAAAAATTGACACACTGATGGGATACCAGACTAAGTATCGTAAGGCATCATCTTCAGCATTGAAAGCTGAAGCACTGGAAGGTGTCTTTGATATGTATCATTTCCTTGGTTTTACAACAACAGCTATTGAGATCGCCCAAAAGGGTTTGGGGTTTGATCCGGATCGCATTTCCTTATATAAAAAATTAGGAATTTTGTATGAAAGAGAGTACGAATACTTTCCTGCATTAATGAACCTAAATCAATATGTAATCCGAAATAATAATGATTCGACAGTCAATGCAAGAATCATTGCATTAAAGCAAAAACTATATATCAAGGACAATTCCGCTAATATGTCTTTGGATAGCAATTAAGTTTTTTACCACTTAACAGAAGATATTTTTGTATTTTTTGTCTATCCGAAGGATCACTTTATGAAGGTATCGAGTTGTGCAAAAACACCTCAAATGATATAATTCAGTAATTTTTAAGAAGTATTTCTATTAGTCACAGAGGTTGCCTTCAAAGATGTTAATCGATTTTTCCTAAAAAATACTTGTTTCTATTTAACCGAACTTGTATCTTTGCAAGAGTTGAGATACAATAAGTATTTGATTTTCCTATTTATTTGGTCGAGTGGTTTATATTCTGGTAAAGTTAAAGGTAAAATCTTCCCAGAATCGGAAAAAAATACCGCACAAATGAAGAAGTGATGATTTATCGTGAAAATAAGGCAGTTTATATTTGGCATAGAGTATGCCTTAAATGTAATACCAATATGTAGCGGTAGAGTGTAACTAATTAACAATCATCACAAACAACAATATAAAGGGTAAACAATATGGGACAACAACAATTGCTTCTCATCATTCTTGGTGTAATTATCGTTGGTATCGCGGTTGCCGTTGGTATCACAATGTTCCAAGATAATGCTATCAGCGCAAACAAAGACGCTGTAGTTAATGATTTGGTTCAGTTAGCAGCAAAAGCACAGCAGCATTATCGCAAACCAGTTTCACTTGGTGGTGGTGGAAATAGTTACACCGGTATCGATTCTGCTGGAAGCCTTGTTTCATCCGCTTTCTGGAACAACGATAACGGAAAATATTTTGTCTCCACAACCGGTACAACATCAATAGTTTTGCGAGGAATCGGAAGAAGCCAAAACGCTGACGGTACCTATCCGGAAATTTTTATGACAGTTACCCCAACCGGGAATAACTTGGATGTTTGGCTCAATACTTTAACAGCCATTCCATAGTTTTAGAGCTCTTTTATGGGGCGTTTCATTTGATTGAAACGCCCCTTCTATCTAAATCATAAAAATTACAGATAAAAACAAATTATGGGACAGCAACAGCTTTTACTAATTATACTCGGTGTGATAATAGTCGGTATAGCGATTGCTGTTAGTATCACTATATTTAGAGATAGTGGAGTTAGTGCAAATCGCGATGCATTGCGTACCGATCTTTTGTTATTAGCTTCAAAAGCGAAACACTACTATAAAAGACCGGTCTCTATGGGTGGGGGTGGATACTCTTTTACTGGTTTAACAGCCGATGGAGTAGGAATGTTAAAATTAGTGACTTCACAATTTTCAGATTCAAACGCTAACGGTAGCTATACGATATATTCGGTTGCACCTAAAGTAATTGTGTTCAGAGGAACAGGTAATATACAATTGGATGATGGTACGCGACCTATAATTGAATGTACAGTTACAACAATTGGTCAAACAATGAACACAATCCAATAGCACAAAAAGGTAGTTGTTCAGGCATACAAAAGCAGATATCAGGGAAACTGGTACCTGCTTTTGTGTTTATGTCCCTAATTTTCTCTAATCATACATTAGTTGATTTTGAGTTGATGCGATTGTATCTTTAAGCAGTCCTTACCATAAACCTTCGAAAGGTTTATGTAATAATGAATCTGACGTTTTACGCTTTTCCACTGCTAACTAAATAGTTGCGCCTGAGTATATCCTTGCAGAGGGTATAACTGATTTGTAAAATTTAGACTTTTTAAGGTTCGACTAGAAATGAACGAAAGGAAATGATTCACCATGCCAGAATTTCGAATTGATGGAGTTTCACTGACGGGTAAAGCCGTTCAAGGGGTGATCAGTGTTGAGAGTATGAAACATGCCAAAGAACGTGCAAAACAAATGGCGCGTGATCGTAAGTTCAAAATTTCAGGCATCCATGCTCGATCAACATTTATTTACCGTGTAAAAAAAGGAACTGAAAAACCAGTTGATGGTGAGCAGAAAGCATTTACAAAACAGGAAGTTATAGATGCACTTAGCAAAATGGGATACACGGTAGTGTATGTCCGAAAGCGTTTATTTGAAACCGGAGGTAAGGTTCCTGAAATTGAAGTTGTTTCATTTGTTAGAGTTAGTGCAGATTTGATCAGACAGAAATTGCCGTTCAATGATATGATGGCGATGCTTATCAATGACATTCAGAATAAAAACCTTCGAGAAGCAATCCGCGATATCAACCAGGAATTAAAACAAGGTAAAGATAGCGAACGTGCATTTCAAAAACATGAAAAAGCACTTGGAAAATTTGCAGCGCATATGTTAGGCTTGGCTTCAAAGAGCGGAAATATGGGTGAGATATTTGAAAGCACAGCAAAATTCTTGGAGCGTAATGCTCAATTTAAGAAAGACCTGAAGAGCGCACTTATCATGCCGGTTGTTACCTTGGTTATTTTGTTTGGTGCGGTTGGGTATTATGTTGCGTATATCTTTCCTGCAACAGCAAAACTATTCCAAAAATTTAAAATGGAACTGCCGCCAATGACAACGGCAACATTGAAGCTCAGCGATTTTATTACGACAAATATCGTTTGGATTATGTTGATCATCATTATTCCTGTCGTGGCTTTTGCACGATTTGCTACAACGGTGCGAGGAAGATATCTTATCGATAAATATTTGTGGAAAGTTCCTGCAATCGGAGATCTGATGCATAAAATGAGCATTGAAATTTTTTGCAGAGTGTTCTATGCATTGTATTCAGGCTCCGGCGAAAATATTGAAGTAATTAAAATGGCAGCAGAAGCGTGTGGTAATAAATATATGGAAGCGCAAATAAAAACCATCGCATTGCCGATGATGGTTGAAAAAGGATCTGGTATTACTGAAGCATTTGAAGCGACCGGAGTATTTACGAAAACAGCATTATCCCGATTTCATTCCGGTGCCGAAACAGGCACTGTAAAGAATACGGCATTACAACTTGCCGAGTACTATGAAAAAGAGACCGGTTACCGGATGCGCAATGCTATCGACATGATTCAATTGGTTATTTCAATGATCATCATGGTTGTGTTGACAGGTTTGACGCTTGTTTCATCTGAGACTGCTACCATTAAACCCAAAGCACCAGGGAGTGGTTGGCTGCATTTCTTTAATTTTTATTTGTAAGTTCAAGACAAAGGAATAGCCTATGGCAGATATCGATATTACTGATAAGATCGGTTATACCCTTCTCAAAAAAGGTATCATCGATTTTGAAACATTAGAAAAAGCCTTGCGCATCAAAGAAACTGAAACGGCAAAAAAAGAACGTCGGAATCTTGGGCAAATACTTGTTTCTGAATTCAGTGCAGATCATGATGCAGTGTTTCGGGAAGTTGCAAATCTTTATGCATTCCGTGAGATATATATTGCCGATGAAAATATTGAAAAGGGGAGAATCGATTTTATTAAAAAATTTGTCGATGCCCTTTCTGATGAGAATAAAAAAATAATGATCCAAACTAAAATGCTCCCGTTGAAGTTTGACGAGAAACAAGGGGATAAGTTGATCATTATTTCTGCAGATCCTACTGATAGAAATATTCCTTTGATCTCCCGTAATTTCAACGTGAAGAAATACGAAGTTACGTATTGCCGTCTTAAAGATATTCAAAATTTAACTGAACAGGTGATTCCACCGCAGAACGAATTTTTAAAAATGCTTGAAGATAATCACATCAGTGTTGAGACAGGTGATGAAGAGGCCAATGTTGATGAAGATGCGTTAAATGCTGAGATCAATAAAAGTGCGCTTGCAAATTTATTTGAAGGATGTTTGGTAGAAGCTGTTCGTTCCGGAGTCAGCGACGTTCATATCGTGGCGTCAGAGGGTAGAAAGACATACTTTTTAATGCGTGTTGACGGAAATCTTCAGGTATGGCATTGTCAAGAAAATACGATGCCCGAAGCAGTGATGGCTGTTGTGAAAGATCGGACAAAGAATGTTGATCGGTTTGAACGTGAAATGTCACAAGATGGTTTCATTCAGCGTGTGGTGGATGGACACCAATTACGTTTCCGTGTTTCGATTATGCCGATTGTTACGACGGAATTCAAAAATAAATTTGAAAGTGTCGTTATTCGTGTTTTGGATGATCGTAAAGTCATCACGGATCTTAATAAACTTGGTCTTCAGGGTCCCGCAAAAGCACTATTCTATAAGGCGATTAACAAGCCTCAGGGTATAATCATTTTGACAGGTCCTACGGGTTCCGGTAAATCAACAACGCTTATCGCAGCCTTGTATCAAGTGATCGATCCGACAGTGAATGTTCTGACGATTGAAGAACCGGTAGAATATATTATTAAGGGTGCACGTCAGCTCAAGATCGGTCCAAAGATGTCATTCGAACAATCAATTCGGGGTATTCTTCGTCATGATCCTGATATTGTTCTTGTTGGTGAAATGCGCGACAAGATCACTGCTGAAACTGCTATCAAACTTGCCAATACCGGTCACTTGGTATTTTCAACGCTCCATACGAACGATGCTCCAAGCGCTGTTGCCCGTTTATATAAGATGGGGATTGAACCATTCCTGATTGCGTATGCAATTAACATTATAGTCGCACAACGTTTAATTCGAACTCTCTGTAAAATTTGTAAAACTCCCATTGATGACAGCGAAAAAGCTGATCTGCTGAAATTCGGATTTAATGAAGAAGAATTGAAAACCCATACATTCTATAAAGCTGTCGGTTGTGATAAATGCAACGGCGGTTATAAAGGAAGAGCGGCGATTCACGAAGCATTATTCTTTACGAAAGCGATTAAAAATATTGTGTTGAATGCCGGCGATAAAGTTGATGAGAACTCAATTCGAGATCAAGCATCCAAGGACGGAATGTGGACGCTGCGTAGATCTGGTATGGAACGAATGATGGAGGGCGCTACATCATTAGAAGAGGTCATCTCATCCACAGTTGAGGATGATTAGGTCTTTGAAGAAAAGACAAATCTCAAATTGGGAATCACTGAAAATAGTTTACTGGCTTGTTGATTTTATTGTCCTGTTCGTCATATTTTGCAGTGTGTCTTCCGACACACATTGTCACTCATCTAAAATGTAATATTACAATGTAATCATCTGGGAAAAAAATGGGACTAGGACAAACATTATTAACAATTATGGCTTTGATGCTGATGGGGAGATTGATTCTCAATTCGAACACTCTGACCCTTGATACCGGTATGATGAAAGATCTTGCTGAATACAGAATTGCCGGGACATCGTTCGGAACTTCACGATTGGAAAAAATCGAAGGGAAAAGATTTGATGAAAGTTCTGTAGACTCTATCGAAGTTTATACAACGTCGGAGTTGTCCACTTATGCAAATTTTGGTCCCGGAAGAGATGCCGGAGAAAGTTCAACTAATGAAGCTACATGGGACGATGTGGATGATTACCATACTGTTGCACATTATGATACCATTAATTGGATACCATACAAGGATTCTGTTATAGTTGAGTATGATACGTTATATTATAATGCTGGACCTCCCGTTGTAGCGGAAGTTCGTAAAACGACTAACAAATCATTTACTAAAAGGATAATTGTTCGAGTAACGGGTCCTTATTTAATAGATTATACCTCTTTGATTGATGCTGATGGTGATGGAGAAGTGGATGATCCTAAACCTGATACCTTACGATTTGAAAGAATTATCGGCTATTGGTATATGCGTTGATCACAAACGGAAATTCATCGCTATATGATTTTTTAATGATTACGGTAAGAACAAATGGGCTCTCAAGTTGTATTAGATTTAATCAGTGCAACAATCATCTTTGGTTCGCTATTAGTAATTGGTTTACGCATGAATGCTTTTACCAGTGATAATATGCAGCGCATAAGAGGGGACGTTATTGTTCAACAAAACCTAGTAGCAGTGATTTCGCTCGTTGAATATGATTTCCGCAAAATTGGTTATGTGGCAAATTCAGATAGTACAATAGATTCGGAACATGGGGCTATTATTGAAGCCGATTCCAATCATATAAGATTTATTACAGACTATCCACCCTTTACTACTAGTGGTGGGCGAACAGATACTATTGAATATAAATTTGGTTTGACAAATGATGATTTAGTATCTTGGACTCCAAACCCAAACGACCGGTATCTTTATAGAAATTTTGATAAGGCAGAAATGGATAATCCCGTAAAGATATCCTTAGGGGTTACTCGTTTTAAATTAACATATTACGATTTTCAAGATAGTAATATTACTCCGAATGAAAGACCAACCCCATCTTCGCCTCCCAATCCAGTTTTTAATGGAAATTCGGTTTACGCCACAAATCCGACAACTCAGATCAATACCATACAGATTGATATCGAAATTCAAAGCTGGGTAAAAGTTGAAGTAGATACTGCACTGTATGGATTAGATACACAGAGTGATACGCTTACTTCATATCAGACAGCGTACTGGAGACAAATACGACTTGCTGCAAAAAATTTGAGAAATAGATAGAAGATACGAGGTGAAATTATGGGACGTACCGCAATTTTTATGGTTATTGGTTTTAGTATGATTTCATTATACTTTGGTTCTCAATCGTATGATGTAAAATTTGAAACAATGAACAATGCAATGACATATTATGAGAATGTTCAACGAACCAGTATTGGTAGTGCAGGTGCTAATTTTGCGATGACAAAACTTACCTCGGACACAAGTTGGAAAGGTCCCGGAATCAATGTTAAGTATCCGTTTGCTGGAGGAACGTTTGCAATTGAAGTAAGAGATTCAATTTATGCACTTACTCAATATAAGGTAGTTTATGTCGAAACCATCTATCAAGGTTCAAACCTTGACGGTTCTGGTACAAATATAACCGGGTATACCAAAATTGTTTTAAGTCCTAGCAGTTTTTCAAAGTTTGGTTATTTTTCTGCCAATGATCCATCTACAATAACTTGGCAGACAGGTGATACAGTATTTGGTCCATTTCACTCAAATACATATATCTATATAAGCGCGACTAATTCCATTGATCAACCAGTTTTCATGGATAAAGCAACATCACGAAACGGTCTGAATCCATCAACAGGCTCTCGACCAGTTTTCAAAAAAGGTCATTATTTCCCTGTAAATATTACCATGCCTTCTTTTGCTTCTGCTTTTCAGGCAATAAAAAATGCTGCAAAAGACAATGGACATTATGATTCTGCAGGAAGAAGAAATAGTCCAAAATGGTTTAATGGTACTCCCTGGTGGAAAAGTTCTCCGGGAGCGTCAGTGTTAGATGGAAATTATGATACTGTATTTTTGAACTTTCGGTCTAATGGTTATTTAAGAATCGGATTGTCTAGTACATATGCATCTCGATCTGACTCTTTAAAAGATACTTTATTATCCACTTTTGCTCCCAATGGTGTTATGTTTTTTGAACGAATGATTGTAAAAGTACAAGGGCGGGTTAATGGAAAATATACTATAGCAGCTGCAAAGGTTGGTACTGTAGGCGGTACTATAATTATTGACAGCAGTATTGCATATGTTGATACAACTACATTAGGTGTAAGCACATCAGATGATATGCTTGGATTAGTTGCGTCTGATAGTATCACTATTGCATATAATGCAAATAACAATCCATTGAGCGGTGTTCAAAGAGGAGTAGATGTTCATGCTGTTGTGTTTTCATTATACAATGGATTTGGAGCAGCAAATTATTCTATTCGTCCAAACAATGGACAAATCAGACTTTTTGGGGGAATTTGCCAAGCTAAGAGGCAACCTGTTGGCACTACTGCTCCATCAGGGTTTCATAAAAGCTATCATCATGATCCTCGGTTATTGAGAAGAATAGTGCCACCGCTTTTCCCAAAAACCGGTGTTTTTGAGATTCTTTCATGGTTTGAATAACATTTGTTACGTGATATTTTTTCATGTGTTGTTAGTGATAGTCACAAACTTGCAGAAATCAACATCGTGCTTGACATTCACTTTACCTTTCAATATATTCACTCAAACATTTAATGTAACACTTTAGAATTTTTTCTAAAGCCTATACATCAAATACTTTATAATATCATTCCACAATAACGTAATTCTATGCAAGTTGTACCAACGGCGTCATTGATGATTGATGCGGAAATAGTCGAGAATGCGAAAACTATTCTCAGTCAGGTAATTACACAAATTCCACAATCTACACAGGGTTTAGAGCGTCAAATTTTTATCGGTGATTTTGTTGAGAAGCTTCCGCTTGAAAATCGCCAGATGTTGAAAAGTTTTGTGGAATGTTTATTATTGCGAATGTCTCTGATTAATGCCTCCGATATTGATTTTGGCGGTTTTGGTGGACATCAGAAAGTATGGTACAGAATTTTTGGCGCAAAGAAACCGGACCCAACGATGGATCCACTTTCTATTGATGAAACAAATATTCTTATACAATCATTGATATCTTCTCGTCAGCGTCAATATCTCTATGAAATGAAAAATCTTGATTTTTCATATATGATCATGGATGGTGACAAGATGCATCGTTTTCGCGCAGATGCATATATGGATCTCGATCAGTTAGCTTTGAATATGCGTGCGATTAATGCAACAGTGCGACCTTACAAAACTCTTGAACTTCATCCCAATGTGACAAAGATTGTAAGTTTAGCACATACGAAAGAGGGTTTGATTCTTATTACGGGAATCACCGGGTCTGGTAAAAGTACAACACTTGATGCAATGATTGATTTAAATAATCACACTGTTGACGGTCATATTGTTGTGGTTGCATCACCGATTGAGTATGTTCACAAATCGGATCGATGTATTGTACGACATCGCGAAGTAGGAAGAGATGTATTATCATTTAAAGATGGTGCAATCCAAGCATTACGTCAAGATCCCGATATTATTATGATCGGTGAGATGCGGGATCCTGAAACAATTATGACAGGTCTTGAAATTACAGACAGTGGACACAAAGTATTTTCCACATTGCACACTGCTTCTGCAGTTGAAAGTATTGATCGTATCATCGGAGAGGTACCACACGTTGAACAAGATCGTGTTAGAATGAGATTCGCAGATGTATGTAAGATAGTCTTATCGCAAAAACTTATACCATCGTTGGATGGAAAACGTGTTGCGGCTCGTGAAATTATGATCATGAATCCTTCGGTTCGTGCCGCAATAAAAAATGGAAACACCGGTGAAATTTATCAGATGATCCAGGAGTCCAGTGAAATTGGAATGCAGACGATGGAGCAGGATTTAAAAAGATTGTATCAACAAAAAAAGATATCGCTTGAGAGTGCAATGAATTACGCGAACAATAAGAAACGAATGCAACAAATCATTAATACATAAAAACTCATGCCGTATAAAAAAGGTGAAGGTAAAACAGTTCTCAGTATGTTCATTGACGGACTTGATGTAAAGTTCGTTCATCTTTCCATGAAGAATAAGCGAATATATTTACATGATGTTTCCACTGTTAATCTTGTAAAACGATTGGAAGAGCGTGCTGGTGGAGAAAACAGCGGAGGTGCGGAAAATTTTGAGATACTTGATGAAACAGGTGCACCAAAAGATGAGTTTTCAGAAGGAACCGGGGGTGCTTCGAATGGTGAAGTAATGATCGGATTACTTTCGGAATACCCAACAGCAGCATACGAATTTGTTTATTCTATTTCCGAACCAAGCGTATACTATCAACAATTTGAAAACAATTTTGGCCTTTCAGGCATGAAGTTGAAGCGAAAACTTGTTGATGAACTTTCCGCTACTCGTTCTGTAAAACCAACAATAGACTCAATCTCGTATATACCGGCGGCAGAAGGACAAATTTTGGCGGTAATACGCGAAGGGGGTCTTGGGTTGCTAGATGTGATTTCAAGTGTCCAGGATTTTCTTGACAAAAGAGTCCCACGGGTTCAATTTATTGAAACGTCTGATATTTCTTTGATGAATTTGGTTCGAGCGAACTACGAGCTGGGAGAATCAGAGATATCAATCATTGTTTATGTCGGAAGTGAATTTAGCAGGCTCATCTTCATGAAGGGTCAGTATTTTTTCCACTTTGCACCTGTCATTAGTGAAGGACGGCTTACACCAAATATAGAGAATACAATTTATTCACGTATTCTTTTGGAGCAGGATAGTGCGGGAATAACACGAGTTGATAGAATATTTTTAGCAGGTGAAGCAAATAAGATTGACTTGAAACAATTTCTTGCACCTCAGTTTGCCGAAGCTCCAATAGAGTATGTTATCGCACAGACACTTGATACAACTGAGTTTGCAGACAATCCGGAAGCGATTGTTTCTGAATATGCAATTCCAATCTCGTCTGCAATGAGAGCATTGGAACTGAAAAGTTCACTATACTACCATGTTGATCTTTTACCAGTTAGTTTTCGTGAAGGACAAAAGATATTCAAGCTTGCGTGGCATGGCTATCTGCTTCTGGTATTAATTTTTATTACAACATTGTTCTTTACTTCACGATACGCAGAATTAAATCAAGAAGTACTGCGATCTCGTTCTGATTTGATCAAGAAACAGGAACAGCTTGCAGAGAATCAACGCTTACAATCTATCCTGGATAGTTTAACGAGACAGAATTCGCAATTTGAATCCGCTTTAAAAGTATATGACCAAGTTATTCCAAATTACAACCGATGGAGTAAGGTATTCAATCATTTGACTAATAGTGTTGATGGTTTGAATTCTGTTTGGATCAAGACAATTGCTGCACGAGGAGATTCATCAATAGAGTTAATGGGTTATACATTATATCGACAGCGGATCCCACGGATAGCAAATATGTTTGAGAACGCAACGCTTCAGACAGTTGATATGGATAAGATTAGAGAGAAAGAAGTATATAAATTTGTTGTACTAATTAATAGTTTCGATGCAAATAAATAGGTAGGCTGTGTCATTTAAAATTAGAAATAGTATCGCGCTTGCTGTTATTGTGTTCATCGTATCGATTGTTGGATCGTACGTAACTTTTTTCTATCAACCCAAAAAAGTAGATCAAAATATCAAAGAGACAAAGAAGATTGAAGCGCAGCTGCAGGATAATGCGCAACAATTGAGTGCAATCGATCAGAATCAACTGAAGTTGAGAGAAACACTGCATCGATGGAATAACCGTATCAAAGAAATTTCAGAATCAGATGTTTCATCGCAAACATACGGTTATCTCAGTGAGATCATCGATGAAAGCGGAGCTCAGCAATTGAACATGAACTTAAGTTTAAGCGGAACGACGAACAGGGGTGTTGTCGGATACAATTCCTATAAAATTTCAGGCGAATCCGAGTTCCCGAATATTTTTCGGTTTTTGTGGCTTCTTGAAAACGGAAGAAAACTTTATAAAGTGTCAAAAATATCAATTCAAAGCGCCGAACTTGCCAATGATTCTTTGGAATACCCTAACATCCAATTACGATATGACATGGAAGTAGATGCATATTTTACAACAGAGAGTACATTGGGTATGCCTGTGATGAGACCGGATTCAACGCCACAACCGATTACATCAAACCCATTCTTCCCAAACATCCTTGCGCAGACACCGGCGAATGTACGTAAGTTAATTAATGTTGATAAGATTTCCATTAAAGCTACCGCAAACGGTAAAGCATTAATCATGAATGATGATGGAAAGATAATAACACTGCAAATTGGGGACGAAGTTTATCTTGGGAAAGTTTCTAACGTTTTTCCTAAGGATGGTGTTGTTGAATTTACATTGAACGATGGCGGAATTGTAGTGGTAAAAAGAAAAAAAATCGAATTTGAGAATGATAACCAATAAGGATAGAACGCAATGAAACGAATAATATTTCTTTTAATGATTGTCTTTTTATTAGGACATATTACTTCCGCCCAGAATAATCGTGAGAAACGATTGATGTTGAACGAATATGTTTCTCCTGAAGAATTGGTCTCAATGTCAAAATCATTACAATTTGACAAGGCGGTGTTGCTGTTCAGTGATTTCAGCAAGAAGTACATGAATAAAATTATTGTTGATGTCAGCAATAATAAAAAACCAATCGGTGTTGATATTGAGAATATGTATTGGTATCAAGCATTTGAAAATGTATTGCGTACCAATGGATTATGGTATGATGAACGGGAAGAATTTTTTTATGTCTATTCAACTGCTGACTCGCAGAAAACAATAATCACAAGTTCAGGAGCGGTTATCAGCGCTGGATCGACTTCAACTGCTAAAGTTGACACGACAGGGAGAATGTTATTACACCAGCGTGATATAAGAATTTCGACCGTGTTTTTTGATGTTAACGTTACAAAATCTTTGGAAACTGGAATAAATTGGAATTATTCCGGTTCTGATACAACAAAGAGTAACTTTGGTGCACAGTTCTCAAGTGGAATTAAAGCTCCAACTGCAACATCGACCACCCCAGGGTTCTTTGTAAATTTTGCTCCTAAATTATCATTCGCGAATCTATCCGCACTTGCTTCATTTTTTTCCCAATATAATCTTGGTGATATTCTTTCGGGACCGTCGTTAGTGGTATCTTCAGGGAAACAAGGGAAAATTCAGGTAGGCAAGGATTTTTTTATTACGCAAAGAGACTTCGCAGGTAATTCTATCCTAACGCCTGTCTCATCGGGAATAATTATTGATGTAAAGCCAACGGTGTATGAGGAGAATGGGATCAAGTTTATTAATTTGGAAATAAAAGCTGAGAATAGTTCTGCAAATTCTGATCTTAGCATAAATAAATCTACAGCAGCAACTTTTTCTGTCCTTTATGATGGTGAAGAAACTGTTATTGGCGGTCTTTATAAAAACAATCAAACAACAGTAAGATCAGGAATACCTTTTCTTAAAGACTTGCCATGGTGGGTTTTTGGACTGCGTTATATATTTGGATTTGAGTCTGAAAACACTACTACCACAGAGCTTATTATTCTTATAAAAGCTGATATTATCCCGACCATTGAAGAACGTGTTGCTACTGCCGCCCAGAAAAAAGGAATTAATCTAATTGAACAAGCTCGTCAGCATAATGCCAGTGAGATTGAACGATTAAATCCAAAGAAATAGTAATGATATGTGACATCAATGTTTTCGTTTCATCCACTTGCAAAGTTGAGACGAAAACTTTTTTTTTAGATTATAAAGACTGTATAAGTGGATATTAATAAAACAAATAAGATTTTTTTTACCATATTATTTTTAATAATAGCCGGAATCTTTTCATGTCAAGATCCGAGTTCACCAGTTACAAGTTTTACAGTTACTGTTTCCGGGCAAGTGCTTAATTTAAATGGTACGCCACAGGATAGTGTCCAACTTATTCTTTTCAATCCATTTAGAAATACTGATACAACCAAAGGGGACGGAACTTTTCATTATACGTTCACATCAGAAGAGAATAATGAAATAGCGACGACACTACGGTTTCACCACATTAACAAATCTTTCTTGGATACGACTGTTTCCGTTACTTATAGTATTAATAAAAAAAGTATCGCTATTGGCGAAATGA
The DNA here is from genome assembly GCA_030679145.1 of Bacteroidota bacterium. Classification (GTDB taxonomy): domain Bacteria; phylum Bacteroidota; class Ignavibacteria; order UBA10030; family UBA8401; genus UBA8401. The sequence continues at coordinate 25,796 of JAUXTU010000062.1, forward strand.
AAATGACTAATGTAATAGATACTACTACACCGTCAAAACCACCTGTAAGAGCCAAAGCAATTAAGTTTATTAGTTCTTCCTTAAAAACCATCTCGATTCGCGGTGCTGGTGAGGATGTTACTAATCTAATTTTTGAGGTGAGGGATTCATTGGGGATACCAGTGGATATAAAGAATAGTGTCTCCGTTTCATTTGTAATTGTTACGAAACCTGATTCCCTCGTTGAACTTAATCATTCTTCAGCAACAACAAACTCAAATGGTCAAGTGATTGTACAATTATTTTCTGGAGTGAAAGCTGGACAAGCCCAAGTGCAGGCAATCGCTTTGGTGAAGAATGCTGTTGATACTTCAAAAATTGATTCAATCAAGTCAGAGATTGTAACAATTGTTGTTGCTGGCGGTTTACCAGTTGGAAGCCGTTTTACTATTGGCTCGGATAAAGTGAATGTTCCAGGTTTGTTTAAATTTGGAATGCGAAACATTATCACTGCAATTGTTGGTGATACATTTGGAAATCCAGTTCGACAGGGAACTATCGTTTCATTCACTACAACTGGTGGTGTCATCCAATCATCTGCTTCGACATCAGTGGATGGAGTTGTTTCTGTTGATTTAATCACTGGAAACCCATTCCCAACCAATGGACTTGCGGTAATAACAGCACAAGTTGGCTCTTCTGGATCAGGATTAAGCAAAATCATAGCAAATGATAATACTACTTTTGACGAAGCAGTTATCATTAAAGGTTTGCGTGGTCAGCAAAAATCAAAACTATCACCGCGAACGAAGTATACAAAAACCACTTTATCAGCTTCAACATTTTTTAAAACCATAAATGTATTATTCTCTGGTGAGCCACGAATTTCTTCGAATGATTCTGTATTTGTTGTATCGCCGCTAGGAGTAAAACAGATTCAATTTACGGTAGACGATATTAATGGAAACCCATTATCACAAGGGACCACGATCAAAGTAGCTGGCGTTGGGTTAGATACTTCAGGAGCTGAATTAGCAGGCGATATTAATAATACCCTACCTGATACATATGATAAATCTTATACAAAGTTCAATATCAGTATTACAGACAAACGGATAAAAAATCTTGAAAAATCGATTCCAATTATTTTGAATATTGAAGTTACTGGACCGAACGGAAATATTAAGAGGACCTTGAATGGTTTGTTGGCATCATCAACAATCGACAGTGGAAAGATTGGAAGTATTACAATGGTAAACTCGTTTGTTGATACTATAGCTGTCAACGGAGCCGGTACACCAACATCAAGCCTGGTACAAGTGAAAGTACTTGATATTAGTAATAAACCAGTTGTAAATATCCCGGTAACATTTGCTTTTACAAAGACTGTTGGTGGAGGTGAGTATCTATCGGCATTGTCTGGGACGACGGATGCAAGTGGTATTGCAACAGTAACATTCAACAGCGGTATCCGCTCGGGTCTCGTGCAATTACGTGCAACGGTAAAGAATAACGAAACATCGATCAACTCTGATATTAAGTCTATTTATGTTAAAACAGGTGCAATTGTTTCATTGAATTTAGTTTCTGCATCGAGCACATCACTTTCTGTGAAGGGTGGAGGTGGTGTTGAAGGTTCAGTATTGATATTTGAAGCGAAAGACTCATTGGGTAATACAATTGATGCATTGAACCAAGCGAGTATTACTATGTCATTACAAGGAGACACAGCTGGAGCGCGTGTTAATCCATCCATAGTTAAAACAGACCCGAATACCGGTCGTGTTGCAGTATATGTTACCGCTGGGACACAATCCGGTGTTATTATAGTCACTGCAAAATCAGGTTCTGTTTCTTCTTCTGCCATTCAAATTGCAGTTTCGGGTGGCTTACCAGCTCAATCACAATTCACATTATCGTTACCTAAGAAAAACTTTTCTACTATAACTGATAAATTAACAACTGTTTCTGTCACTGCAGGTGATGCCTTAGGAAATCCTGCGATATCAGGCACACTGATCAATTTTAAATCGAATGGTGGTTTGATAGATGCTTCATCAACAACAAATAGTTCTGGAGTTGCATCTGCAAGTTTACAAATAGTAAATCCGCAGCCCCCTTCCGGAATTGCTACGATTGAAGCGAAGACTTTTAGTATTAATGGAATTGTAGTAAGAGATACACAGACCGTTGTGTTTTCGCGTGAAGCAATTATTACTGAAATTGGTGGACCGTACACAAACTTCGAAATTGAAGATGGACTTTCAAAAACATTTCAATATAGTATTGCTGATATCAATGGTAATCCGTTAGCACAAGGTAATTCAATCACCGTTCAGGCTTTGGGGAGCGGATCAACAAATATAGCCTTGACGGGTGATATTAATGTAACAACTACTGATGCAAAAGTTCAGGGAATAGGTACAACACAATTTTCGTTCAATGCTATAGATCTGGTAAAAGGTGAGGGGCAAGGTTTAAAACCACTTTCCTTTAAAATATCTGTTGTAGGTCCAAATACTTCTGGAATTGTTTCTTGGACTATGAGTGGAACATTGAAAGGAGGGGCAAGTGCAGATCAAAATCATTTTACAATGTCGACACCATCGTATAATTTCCCCGGATTGGATTTAGCCTTTACTACACGGAATGTCACTATTCAAGTAGGTGATGAATTTGGTCACCCTGTTGTTGATGGAACTATCGTTTATTTTAATTCTGCCCATGGAACAATGGCAAAAGATTCTCTTACAAGTGTAGCTGGATTTGTCTCTAATACTTTGTATTCTGCAAATCCATTTCCACAAGGTCAAGATACCCTTAATCCTGATGCAGAAATTTTGAATTATTATCCTTCAACAAAAGGTTTTTCTCGGGTTTACGCAAAGACGTTTGGTAAAAATGGACAATGGGTAACGGATTCCCTTTTGTTTTTATGGACGGGTAAACCAGTAATCACTAATACCGGGGTTGATACTTTTACGGTAACAAACGGCGGGGTTTCTAGCCCTTTAACATTTAAAATTGTAGATCGATTCGGTCACCCGATGTCTGCAGGTACGACTATTACAGTTACAGCGTCAACGGGAAATATTTTTGGAGATGCTTCACGAATAATACCGGATACATTTATTGGCGGAGCTGGGTTTACGACTTTTTCAGTATTTCTTGCTGATGCAGCACCGACAGACACGGCTCCTCCGCAATGGAGTGATATAATTGTAACTGTAAATCACCCGGTTTATGGGGTAATTCAATTTCCGTTAGCAAGAGGAACTATTGATTAATAAATGGTGAATTGGAATATGGAATGCTATATTAGTTTGATCACTTTTAAATAAATAATAGAAAGAAAATTATTTTAGAATTTTACAAAGGCTTAGGTATACAATGAAAACATTCAATAAAATTTATTTTGTCGTGATAGTTGTTCTCTTAGCAGGTTTATATTCCTGTGAAAATACAAGCACAACAGATAGTTATACGGTTACTGTTTCGGGGCAAGTATTGAATGCCAATGGAGTTGAGCCGCAGGACAGTGTTCAGCTTATTCTTACTAACCCTTTCAGGAATACTGATACAACCAAAACGGATGGGTCATTCAATTATTCATTCACATCTGAAGATAAAAATGAAGTAACGACGAATCTCAGATTTCACCATCTTAATAATACTTTCTTTGATACTACTGTTTCTGTTTCTTACAGTTCTACCAAAAAAAGTATTTCGATAGAGATGAGAATGAAGGGCATATCCAGTGCAATCGATAGCATTACTCCATCAAAACCATCTGCACGAGCCGGTGCCATTTACTTTTTGTCATCCGGGAATGCTTCTATTGCGATAGCTGGTACCGGTGGTATTGAAGTTTCAAATTTGACTTTTGAAGTACGTGATTCTGTCGGCATTCCTGTCGATTCGAAAAATACTGCTACTATTCTCTTTAAATTAAAAAGTAATTCGAATCTTGGGGAATCGTTGAATGTTGACTCTGCCAAAACATCTAGTGTTGGATTGGTTTCTGTACAATTACGATCTGGATCTAAAGCAGGTTTAGCTCAAGTACAAGCATATCTGAAATCTGATACAACAATAAAATCACCGATTATTTCCATCCCTATCCATGGCGGTCCGCCTGATAGTGCTCATTTTTCAATTGGAATTGGGAAAATAAATTTACCCGGTGGAGTTAAAACCGGAATAAGCACACTCATTGATGTTATGGTTGCAGATAAATTTGGAAACCCGGTACAGCAAGGGACACCTGTTCAATTTACTACAACAGGTGGTGTTGTAGAGCCTTTTGGATTAACAACATCGAATGGTCGAGTAAGCGTTCAATTAACGACAGGAAATCCGGTGCCAAGTAATGGCATCGCAAGGGTTACAGCAGAAATTCCTTCCGGATCAAATCGTACTATTGCTGCTCCTATTAACAATAATAATACAATTGCGATATTGGATAAATATATTAGTAGGCCCAATCAACAGACAAAAACGATGGGATCATTCTCTCGTTCGGTTGATGTTTTATTTTCCGGAGCTTCAACTATAACATTTGCTGATAATAATTTTGTTGTTCCACTTCAATCAGAACGGACACTTAATTTTACTGTGAGTGATCCATTAGGTCATCCGCTCTCCGAAGGATCGACCATCAGAGTGATAGGATTTGGTTTTGATTCTTCTGGAGTTGTATTAAGTGGTGATATTGAGCGGACTTTGCCTGATACAAAAGATCCATCCTATACGCAATTTTCGTTTGTAGTAGCCGATAAAAGAACTGTGAATGTATCACAATCCAAAACATTGTCACTTTCAATAGAAGTTAGCAGCCCTAATGGAAATATTAAAAAGAGTATAACCGGATTTCTTGGCTCAGCTCCAATCGATACAACCGGGAAACCAGTATCATCAAGGCAACCTGCCCAAATCGCATTTGTTAATGCAACAACAAGTGATATTTTTGTTTCAGGTGTTGGCGGGACAGAAACTTCAACGTTAACATATGAAGTAAGAGATTCACTTGGTTTCCCGATTGATTTAGGTCGTCGTGTTGGTGCTAATTTTTCTATCCAATTTTTCCCAAACTCGTTTACTGGCGGTGGAACTGCACCAACTATCATTCCCAGTATCGATAGTTCAGACAATCAGGGAAGAGTCAGGGTTACAATTGTAAGTGGAACTCAAGCTGGTGTTGTTCAGGTTGTGACAAATGTTAAAGTTAGTGTGTCTAAGACAATTACTTCACAACCGGTTAAAGTGACTGTACATGCCGGTTTTGCAGATCAAAATCATTTTACGATGGCTGCACCTGCTTACAATTTTCCGGGATTGGATTTAGCCTTTATTACACGGACTATTACCGTTCAAGTGGGTGATAAATATAGTAATCCTGTTATAGCAGGAACAGCAGTGTATTTTAACTCAGCGCATGGAACAATGACAACTGGTGGTCTTACCAGTGTAACAGGATTTGTATCCAACACATTAAATTCTGCAAACCCGTGGCCACAAGGGAAAGATACTCTTATCCCTGACGCAGAAATTTTAAGTTATTATCCATCTACAAAAGGTTTCTCTAGAGTATATGCTCAAACCATAGGTAAAGATGGTCAAACTGTTATTGATTCTATCTTGTTGTTATGGACAGGTTCACCTAGATTTACTAATACAGGAGCAAATTCCTTTGCAGTTGCAAACGGTGGATCGTCTGGTCCATTTACATTTACAATTGCTGATCGATTTGGCCATCCAATGTCTGCAGGAACTATTGTTACAGTTGCAGTTTCAACCGGGAAAATATCAGGTGATATTTCAAGAACAATACCAGATGCGTTTGTAGGTGGTTCCGGGATAACAGCATTTTCAGTATTTCTTGCTGATGCTGCAACGACCGATATTGATCCTCCGGAAAATAGCACTATACTTGTTACAGTAATTCATCCAATGTATGGACAATATCAATTTACGCTTGCAAATGGTACTGTAGATTAATAGAAATTGAGAGGTGTAACAAAAAGTCACGTCATATTGACGTGGCTTTTTGTTTTAAATGAGTCTTTACCAATTTAAAGATCGAATCAAACATCGGCTCAGTAAGTTTACCGGTGAATGTATTTTGCTGGCTTGGGTGATAACTTCCGATAAGAATGAGATTAGTATTGAGATAAACGATGGCACTGTGAGAAAATTTAGGTCGACTTTTTAATTCTGTCAATTCACATTGTTTGATGCAATCAAACGCTGCATCAAAACCGATCTTTCCCAATCCAATAATAACACGCAACTTCTTTAATAAACGAAGCTCCTTGAGAATAAAAGGGCGGCAGTTTTGTATTTCTTCCTTTGATGGTTTATTTTGAGGCGGTGCACATCGACATGTTGCAGTGATGTATACATTTTTTAATACAAGTCCATCGTTTCGATTTAATGATGAATCCTTATTTGAGAATCCTGCTTTATGTAAAGCACGGTATAACCAGTTGCCGCTTTCGTCTCCGGTAAACATTCTACCGGTACGATTTGCACCATGAGCAGCAGGAGCCAAACCAATTAATAATATTTCTGCATTCGTATCGCCAAAACCCGGAACAGGTTTTCCCCAGTAATATTCCTCTGAAAATCGACGGGTCTTTACAACTGCTATTTCTTCCCGCCAATTAACCAACCGAGGACATTTTTTGCAAGAAATGATATTCTTATGCAAAGAATGGAAGGTTGTCATATACTGACATAATTTTTATAAATTTATGGGACAGATGGGACTACACTTTATCAATGGAGTCCCATCTATGGGCTAAACGGTAACGATTTCTTGTTTGAACTGAGAAACGAATTCCACAAGATACTTATTAAATTCACTGGGGTTTTCCATGTTGCTGATATGTCCTGCATTTGGAATGATAACTATTGTTGACCCTGGAATAACTTTGTTCATAGCTTGTGAGGCGTTGATTGGGGTAAGGTTATCCTTTTCACCAACGAGAATAAGAGTTGGGCATGTAATATTAGGAAGACTCGATGTTGTATCCGTGCGCGCAGCGAGTGCTAACAATGTTCCGAAGATGGATGTCGATGCAGTTCGTTCCACGACACTTTGAATCAGTTTTATTGATTCTGGATGCGACTCGAACGAGGAGGGAGCAAAAACGATTTTGACATAATCCTGTGCATAAAATTTCATTCCATTTGTTTGAATGAACTTGATCCCGTTAGCGCGTCGGATTTTTGCTTCGTTTCCATCCGCTTCACTGCGTGTATCACACAACACTAGTCCAAGAATTCGTTCGGGATTTCTCTCTACCGCTCGGAGTGCGATATATCCCCCCATTGATAAGCCGCAAATAATTGCTTTTGGAATGTGTAAATGATCCATCAACGCAAAGAGATCATCAACAAATAATTCTATGGAATAGTGACCTGTTCCAACTTCACTTTCTCCATGTCCTCGTATGTCATAAGCGATCACGCGGTTAGTGGATGATAATACATCGATCTGACCTCCCGGAAAGTTCCACATTTTGTGACTGAACGGAAATCCATGGATAAAAATTATCGGGATTGCATTCGGCGACCCGACATCAATATACCGTGTTAAACAATTATTGATTGTTGCTTTCATAATGTTCTTTCAAAAAATAAAAATAGCGTACCATTTTTTATGGAACGCTATCTAAAAGGGAAAATATTATTTACGTTTTTCAATTGGGACATAATCACGCGAATCATGTCCTAAATAGATCTGACGCGGACGAGCAATTTTTTGATCTTCATCAAGCAACATTTCCTGCCAATGCGTGATCCAGCCGGATGTTCTTGGAATTGCGAACAAGACAGGGAAGAATTCCACTGGAAACCTCATCGCTTTATAGATTAAGCCTGAATAGAAATCAACATTGGGATATAATTTTCGCTTTATAAAATATTCGTCATGCAATGCAATTCGTTCAAGTTCGAGTGCAATCTCTAATTTTGGGTCAACGCCAGTCACTTTGAATACTTCATTTGCTAGGTTTTTAATGACCGTTGCTCGCGGATCAAAGTTTTTATATACGCGGTGACCAAACCCCATTAAACGACCTTCTCCATTTTTTACTTTTTCTATAAATGCTGGAACTTCTTTAATATTTCCGATATGATCCAACATTCGCAAAACAGCTTCGTTTGCACCGCCATGCAATGGACCATACAAAGCTGCAGCTGCAGCTGCGGTGGCTGAATACGGATCCACGTGGGAGCTTCCAACACTTCGCATAGCACTTGTTGAACAATTTTGTTCGTGATCTGCGTGAAGAATGAAAAGAATATTTAATGCTTTTTCAAAAATCGGCGGAATTTCTGAATGTGGTGTGCCGATACTGTACATCATGTTCAAAAAATTTTGAATAAAACTGTCGCTATTATTCGGATACACATAGGGCATTCCTTTAATGTGTCTGTAGGAAAATGCCGCAATTGTCGGTACCTTTCCAATTAAGCGCAGAATTTGTTTTTGTCGGATCTCCGGATCGAATATTTTATTTGCTTCGGGGTAGAATGTTGAAAGTGCAGCTACGGTGCTGATGAACATTCCCATAGGATGGGCATCGTAACGGAATCCTTCCATCAATTTTTTTACATTCTCATGAATGTACGTGTGAAGTTTAATACTGTCTTCCCAAGCCGTCAGTTGTTCTTTTGTAGGAAGATTACCGTAGAGCAACAAATATGTGACTTCAAGGTAATTACTTTTTTCTGCAAGCTGTTCGATAGGGTATCCACGATACCGTAAAATTCCTTTATCACCGTCGATAAACGTTACAGTACTTTTACATGAAGCAGTGTTCATAAATGCAGGATCGTACGTCATCATGCCGAAATCATCATCGTTCATTTTTATCTTACGAAGGTCGGTCGCATGGATCGTTCCGTATGTAATGGGCAAATCGTATGATTTACCCGTCCGATTATCCGTAATAGTGAGTGATTCGTTTGCCATAATTCTCCCAAAAAGAAGGTTCTAAAATACTGGTTGTGCGAATGTTGTAAGTTCTTGTCCTGAAATCTTTTCTATATCTGCGTGCAAACTGTTTCCGTGTGCGTCCATTGTAACAATTGCGGGGAAATTCTTTACGCTTAGATGCCACATTGCTTCCGGCAGACCAAACTCCTCAAGATCTACTCCATCAACCGAAGTGATGCATTGAGCGTAATATTGCGCAGCGCCCCCGATTGCGTTGAGATAAACTGCCCCATGTTCTTTAAGCGCAGCAAGGGTTTTCTTTCCCATTCCACCTTTGCCTATTACTGCCCGAACGCCAAATTTTTTGATGATATCTGCCTGATAAGGTTCTTCTCGGCTGCTTGTTGTTGGTCCGGCTGCCGTGATCTTCCATTGATTATTTTGTTTGATAGTGACAGGGCCGCAGTGATATAATATCTGTCCATTGAGATCTACCGGAGGTTCATGTGTCATAAGATGTGCGTGAATAGCATCTCTGCCGGTGAACATCTTTCCATTGATCAACACAACATCGCCAACTTTTAAAGAACGAATTTTTTCTTCGGTGATTGGTGTATTGAGAACAATTTCATTTCCCGTAAGAGCAATTCCGTCTTTCTTTCCCATCGTGATGACTGGAGCGTCTTCTTTATAGAGCCAGCGTTTAATTTTACCGGTTTTTGCATCTAAAATAACTCCTTGTCGACGAAATGCCCAACAATCATAAGCAACAGAAACGAAGAAACTTGCCGGTAAACGATTTTGAACGCCAACTTTACAACCTATTAGCGTAGAATTTCCACCAAAACCCATTGTTCCAATCTTCAACTTGTTGGCATTCTCCAAAATATAATTTTCTAATTCTGCCAATTCTGAAATGGGATTTATATCATCGATAGTTCTGAACAATTGCATCTTCGCATGTTCATAACCAGATGTTCTATCGCCTCCGACGCAAACTCCAACTGCGCCGATAGCACAACCATGTCCTTGCGCTTGCCACACTGCATGTAAAATACATTTACGGATTCCATCAAGATTTCTTCCGGCTTTCCCTACATGGTCAAGTTCCATCGGAAGGGAATATTGAATATTCTTGTTCTCACATCCGCCCCCTTTTAAGATCAACTTCACTTCAATCTCGTCATTGTTCTCCCACTGTTCCCAATGCATGATTGGTGTTCCAATTCCAAGATTATTACCGCTATTTTTTCCCGTTAAAGAATCGACGGAATTTTCGCGAAGCTTACCGGATTTTGTCGATTCGGAAATGGCTTCACGGATCCATTTCTTCATTTCAATTTGATTGGCTCCGACCGGTGTGTGTATAAAGAATGTGGGCATTCCTGTATCTTGACAAATCGGTCCAGAAATATCGCATGCCATATCAATATTTGTTGCTATCGTTTCAAGAGCTAATGAGGCGCGGGTTCCATCTGTTTCTTGTTTCTGGGCAGCCTTTATTGCTTTGCGAACATCGGGGGGAAGATTACTTGATGTGTCAGTAATTAGATCAATAATGCTTTGCTTAAAATCAATCATACAACCCTCAGTGAATATCATCGCTCCAATAGGTAAATTTTTCGTTTTGGTCCATTAAAGAGATTTTCGTCGGTTTAATTTGCAATTGTATTTGGTTTGCCGCTTCGTTATATGAGATATCAAATGCAAATGATAATTTAAAAAATATAGCACCCTCTTTGTTTTTTGCTTCCATTGCAGTTTGTTTGTTCACATACCATGTAAAATTAGGCTCTGTTGCCAGATGTATATATGCGCGACGATAACCGCCGGAATTTTTTTCCGTAACCAGGGCATATTTATTCGAAACGCATACCACTGCAATCTCTTTTTTCGTTGGCTGTACTAAAACTTGAGTAGGGGATTGGATACTATAGGTTTGATTATCTGCATCGTATTTAAGAAGGTCAGCTTTCATCCATACAGAATAGACACGATTGTTTAACTTATGATCGTTGTAGAATTTGGCAATAGCCGAGATATAATCATCTTTGTTTTTTCTCTTCCGTTCATTAAATTCTTGAGTGGATTCGAATTCTCCTTTTTCCGAAGTGGTGCTGCCATATTCTTCGGAAAGTTTCTTCAAACCGTCCCAGACAATTTTGATGACATCAAAACACTCATTACTTGTGAGTGTTTTACTTGAGTCGTACGTATCTAGATTTTTTTGTGAGAACAGTGTTGGTGAAACCAGCACAAACAAAAGAAATAATGATGATATTTTCATAGAAGGATCCCTTTATTTTCTTTGAGAATATACAAATAATTTCGTGATTTTGTAGTAAAATCTATACAAATATATTGAAGAAATCGTTCGGTTGCACAGATATTTCATAGCAAAATTATTATATCTTTAGATACACTTTTGTTATCTACCATTGATGTTCTTTTGAGGTTCCATTGAATATACTACAAGTCCTATCTCAATTTGAAGTGACCGGAGCTGAAACGTTTGCCGCCACGCTTGCGGATACTCAAATTGCAAACGGACATAAAGTTTTTATAATTTCGGACAATTTTTATACAAAAACCAATGCCATTGTCATTGCTCATCCTATCGGTAAACGCGATCTGAAACAGCGTCGGGACAATATTACTTTTTTAATGAATTTCATTAAAGAAAACAATATTGACATTGTTCATGCTCACTCCCGCGCAGCAAGCTGGGTTTCCTATTTTGCCACACGATTCGGTGATGTGCCGCTTGTTTCTTCGATTCACGGAAGGCAGCACCTTCATTTTTCCTCTAAAATTTACTCCATTTATGGAGAAAAACGGGTTGCAGTATGTAAGTCAATCTATACGCATTTGAATCATGAATTGAATTATCCTCTTGATACGCTGTCATTGGTACACAACGGGATTGATCTTACAAAATGGGAATTTCAGAAACATAATCCACCTAAACGTGAGAAAAAGATAGTTTCTTTTGTGGGGAGGCTTTCCGGTTTTAAGGGAGACACATTGCTGATCATCGTTGAAAAAATCTTTCCTGAAATTTTCAAACGGTACAAGAATGTTGAGTTTCACATCATCGGTGGTATGAATGAGAAGAGCAAGATCATTCCGGCAATTGAGAACACGAATAAACTGGTTGGAACGGAATTCATCATTGCCAAAGGATTCAGCAGCGATGTTGAAACGATCTATCGTGGTTCTGATTTGATCGTCGGTTCGGGAAGAGTTGCCATGGAAGCTCTCGCATGCGGATCGCCAGTGGTATCGATCGGCGAATCAAATTATGTCGGAATCATTTCCGAATCCACAAAGGATGTTGCATTGGTGACAAATTTTGGCGATCTGGATGCGCGTCATCCAATCGACGTTGAGCAGTCGGTACGATCAATCGTCAATGCGCTTGAGCATCCCGAAAATATGTCCGGTGAATGGGGAAGACGATTTATTGAAGAGAATTTTGAGATCAATGCCGTCTCTGCACAATTGGATGCAGTCTATACTGAAGCCATTGCTAAGAAGAAAGGGATCAATGAGATTCCTGTTCTCTCATATCAACGGATTACAACTGAAACAGGTGGTGAACGAGTACTGAATACAAATGAGTTTGAATTACAACTTCAATATCTAAATGCAAAACAGTTCACTACCCTTAATTTTTTTGATCTTCAAGAGATTACAACGTTCAAGAAACATCTTCCTGCAAAACCGATCATCCTGACTTTTGAAGGATATGAGGATAATTTCAAGAATGCTGTTCCGTTGTTGAAAAAACATGGCTTTACCGGTATATTCTTTATGCAAACAAATGGAATATCATCAGATGGTTTTCCATTCATGTCGTTTGATCAGGTTCGCTCATTGTCCGCAGACGGATTTGAGATCGGTTCTGCGTCGCACAGCAGACCAAAGATGAATTTGATTTCTGAAGTTGAACAACGAAAAGAAATAGTTGAATCAAAGACAATTCTTGAACAAGAGCTAAAAACCAACATTATTTCATTTGCGTATCCTTACGGCTATGTTTCTGAGAAAATAAAACAGATTGTCCACGAAACCGGATATCGTTTCGGTGCTGCAATTGATGAAGGACGAAGGAATATTTGGCTTGATCTTTTGAAGATAAAACGGATCCAGATCTTTCACGGTTCACCTAAATTCTCTTTTTGGAAAAAAACATCAGGAAGGTACCACTGGTATAAAAATGTTTATTGACTCCCATTGTCACCTTTTTTACGACGATTTTAAAAATGACATTGCAGATGTGATTTCTCGAGCAAATAATGCGGGAGTGCAATATTTTATTGTTCCGGCAACTAATCACGAAACGGCATTACAGGCGATCGCATTAGCTGAAAAATACCCTTCAATTTTTGTTTCTGTTGGATTCCATCCGCTTGATCTGAAAGACTTCTCAACTGAACGTTTGGCATTGATCGAAGAAATGGTTTCACACCCTAAAGTTGTTGCTATTGGTGAAATTGGGATAGATTATTTTTATGATACCTCACCGCGGGAATATCAAAAAGAGATTTTTTCTCTCCAGATAGAACTTGCGATTCGGAAGAATCTGCCGATTATCGTCCATACAAGGGATTCTGTTCAAGATGCTGTGGATATTGCTCTTCGCCACGCAAAGAGCCATCCTGAGTGGAGAAATCAAGGAAAACGGGGTGTCTTTCACTGTTTTACAGGAGATACAGTTCAAGCAAAAGCATTATTTGACAATAATTTTCTCATTTCGTTTCCAGGACCAATTACTTTTAAGAAATCGATAATGCCCGATCTGATAAAAGAAATTGGAATTGAACATGTGATGGTAGAAACCGATTCGCCATACTTAACGCCTGTTCCATACCGTGGAAAACGAAATGAACCGAGCTATATTCCATTGATCGCACAAAAGATCGCGGATACGTTGAATATTTCAATCGAAGAGGTCGGACGGGTTACGACATTGAATGCAAAAAAACTTTTCAATCTTCCAATTTAAAGCGTAGCACTAAAGCACAAAAACACAAAATCTCACAAAAATATTTTTTAAAATTGATTATATTTTTTGTGTTTTAGTGTTTTCGTGGCAAATTCTTTTTCTTAATAATATCATTCGATTAATATGATTAAAAAATTATTCTTCATTATTTCGTTCATAACATTTATCCGAGCACAGGATTCAAGTTTATCCATTAGAATTCTTCAGGATAAAAGAGCCGAACAATCCGAACAGCTCTATTCGTTTCTTACTTCGGGAAATGAACAAGAACTGGAATTATCGTTGCTGGCGATTGCGAATATCCAAGATACTGGTGCGGTTGATGTTGTTGCTCCGCTGTTGAACGATGAATCTTCAAAAGTGAGATCTATGGCGGCATTTGCACTTGGAATGATCGGAAAACCGCGCGGAGCAATAATGCTATTCAAGCGATTGGCGGTGGAACGTGAAGAGAAGTGTGTTGGGGAATTATTCAATGCAATTGGAATGTGCGGCACCTCTGATGATCTGAAAAAGATCATTCTCCAAAGTGAAGACTATCAATCCAAATGGCAGCCGTATGTTGCACAGGCAATCTTTCGTTTTGCAAATCGAAAGATAAAAGATGCCGGAGCAACAAAATATGCAGCCGCACTGTTGGATGATAAATCCAGCATCATCAATGCAACGTATGCGCTTATGCGTATCAATGATACCACGGTGATTGAAAATAACCGAGAGCGTTTGATAGAGAATACATCCAATAGTTCATCGTTGATTAGAATGTGGACAGCGACAATGCTAAGTGCATTGAACGACGAAGAATCGATCTCAAAATTATTGACAATTGCTTCGAACGATAAAGATTGGCGTGTACGCGTAAATGCAATCAGATCGCTAAGAACAAAACCCAAGTATAAAAATGAGATGTTAACATTGACCGCAGACAAAAACGAACATGTTGCTCTTGCGGCAGTTGCATCGTTTGGCGAAATGATTGGGAATGAGGGTTCGTTTGTTGACAGCGCTGCTGTGATTGCAATCCTGCAATCGAACAAACATTCAAGTTCCGTTAAAGAAGAGGTGCGAAAACTCATCGCAAAAAAAATGGGAGAGCGTGCTGTTCCGATCATTGGAAGTTGGAAATCCGATCAGCCGTATATTTCAGCACAACGAATTCGTGCGTATGGAGAAACCCGTTCCGAAAAGGCTATCCCGATGATCAAGGAAGCAATTCAGCAGTCCAAACATTCGCTTGTGATTATTGCCGGACTCGAATCGTATCAAACGATTGCCCAACAAGCAAATGAAGTGGTGAAAAAGGATTTTCTAAAAACGGCGACATTGATGTTGGGGAAGAATGACCCCGGAATTTCATATTCATCGGCAGTTGCATTTCAGGATACATTGTTCAGTAAAGAGATACGAAAGATTTATCTCTCAGCATTGTATTCCGCATATAAAAAAATGAATGCTTCTACTGATCTTGAACCGATGGTAGAATTACTGAACGTCTTTGCAGAGATCGGCGATTCCGCAGCGCTTCCGGTCATTGAATCGGGATTGGCGGAACAGGATAAAGTAATTCGCACATCAGCAGAGAAAGCATACAAAGCAATTACCGGAGAAGACTCGCCGATTCGATTCATTAAAAATCCGGATGAATATAAACCGTTTTACAAACAAGAAGATTTGGTCTTGCTAAACAAATACAAAGGGGCAGAGATTTTTACATCCAAAGGAAAGATTAAGATTACATTTGAGAAAGAAGCCGCACCATTCACGGTGTTGAACTTTATTCTTCTTGCGCAAAAGAAATTCTATGACGGACTCTCATTCCATCGAGTTGTAAGTAACTTTGTTATTCAAGGGGGAGATCCGTTGGGGAATGGAAGCGGCGGACCGAATTACGCAATCCGTTCTGAAGTTCATCCTAACACAAAGTATCGAACAGGTGCAGTGGGAATGGCATCAGCCGGAAAAGATACAGAAGGTTCGCAATGGTTCATTACGCATTGTCCCACGCCTCATTTGGATTTCCGCTATTCGATCTTTGGATATACAAAGGATGCAGCGATTGTGGATAAGATTATGGTGGGGGATACGATTGAGAAGGTAGTGTTGGTAAATTAACAAGGTTGTTTATAAAAAAGAACAACGTCATTCCCGAATGATCCTATCGGGAATCCATAGAATCCCACCACCCCTGACGCTGCGCCTGCCTTCGCCGAAACGAAGCATCGGCTTCGTGCAGGCAGGCGTCGTCCCCTCCTCGTTTGAGGAGGGGATATAGATACTCTAGATCGTCCGAAAATTTTTACCGGGGGTGGTCAAAGAAATTGCGTTTGTGGTTTTTATGTCAGAGATAAGTTCGAAGGATTCCCTCAGATAGTGCGTTGCATGTGAAACGGAGTTCTAAACAAAACGCTCCCAAACAGGAGTTTGGGAGCGAGGTGATATTCAAATATTATTTTCTCTTATTTATTGCAAATATCAATGCTGAAGAAATAATACACATTACTAAAGCAGCAATGATAAGTGAATTGTTTTTTTGTGAAATTCCAATAAAGAAATCGCCAACAAACATTACTAAAAAGAAAATATATGCAATTGTCAGCATAGGAATTGATTTTTTAAATGTCGCAAAACCAAAGATAAAACCAAGGGCAAATTGTCGGGCTGCCCACATATAAATTAAGTAATCAACTCCTTTTGCGTTAAGGTCAACTGTCTCCAAAACCGATTGCGGTGAAAAGCATAATTGTAAACTTACCATAAGTTCCATTAATGCAAAAAGTCCCGATACGATAAGTATCCATTTTGGTAATGATTTTTGTTCCTCTGTCATAATTTTTGCCCTTCTTCCATAATTTAAGTTTGTTTTTTTTCTTGTTTTTTTTTGCGTCTGTTTGATGTTTGCACTGACGGTCGATACAATAGCCGCTAAGTTGTATTTAGAAAACTCAACACTCAAAACTTTGAAGCGCGAGCGATTGCAACGTCAGTTTGAGTGACTGGTTAGGGCGCAATAATTAAAATTGCTGTTAATATTCTACCTGCTGTTCAATATTTTTTAAGTTAAGAAGTTCCGTCATCCCTTGTTTTTCGTAAACTTCTCCGTTCCAAAATATATTACCATCATTTAATATTAATACGTATATGGAACTACCGACTGTCTCATTAAGTGGATCTTCAGTATTACGCAAACTGTTTGTCCATTTACTTTTTTCAACTACAAAAGAAAATTTTCTGTTTGCCAAGTTTGTAATTCTCCATCTTCCAGACATATTTCCAGATCCTATATCAAGAGTTCCATACCTATTTTCTGAATAAATTAGACCTCGATGTTGGAAGCGACCACTAGGTGCAATAATTACTAATAGATTCATTTTAGCATTCTCAACAGGAAATCCTTCTTCTAGCATCACTCGACCATATTGTTTATTTTTTCTATAATATCCGCAAAACTCTGATAATAATTTTAAAGTATCTGTTACTTGAACAATACTATCTACTTTTAATAAGGAATAATATCTTCTATTTACTTTTGACAACCACAAAGTTGCTTCATCCCATTTTTTATTATTGAAACTAGTTTTTACGTTTTCAAAACAAATAATCGATGCTAAACTATCAGCTTTTGTATAATCTTTACTACTAGAACGAATTTTGTTTAAATAGTCTAAAGCAACAGAAAAATCGTTTTCTTTAAATGCCATTTCAGCTTTTTCATAAGAGCTAGGTCCAATGATATTATAAACTATAATTGATATTACTAATAGCACACAACCAATTAATAATATATTAAGCGATTTTATTTTCATCTTTTTACCTCCCAGTGTGATGCTAAATCATAAATTAGGCGAATGGTAACTGGAGCTAAACTGCGGTGTAATATTTTATTTTTTTCTTGAGCGACTCGTTAGAGCGCACAAAGATTAATAAAATTAACAATATCATTATTTGTTAAAACATTATTATATATGTCTAGCCATAATTCGTTTGGTAATTTCTGGTGAATATTTTTGATTGAAAATCCAACAGGAAAATTGATTGTTGAAACGCCTATTTCATATCCACCACCAGAATGACCAATCTGGACATTATTACCAGTGAATAGGTTTTGCAATTGTTCAGGTAAATGCTCTCGTTGCCCCTTTTCACATTTGGCGGC
This sequence comes from Bacteroidota bacterium, assembly GCA_030679145.1. Classification (GTDB taxonomy): domain Bacteria; phylum Bacteroidota; class Ignavibacteria; order UBA10030; family UBA8401; genus UBA8401. Next base: position 43,880 of record JAUXTU010000062.1, read on the forward strand.
ACAATGGAATATTCTATTTTGAGGATAATAGTTTGTAACAAAGAAATGATATGCCGGATAATTATGATTATCCAGAATTGGAACATTAACAGGATAAAAGTAGATTACTCTGTTTTTAATGCCGACAGTTGATGTCCAACTTTGATTATGAACAGTTCTAATGTGATTTATAATTTTTGCATCAAGTTGTCTTACCCACTCTGGATGAATCATAAATGTCCAATAAGTTGTGTGGAATAATTAGTGCACCCTAACGGACTGGAGCTAAGCCGCGTTGTAACGTTCCAGCGCGTCGCGGCTACAACGTCGGCTTGAGTGACTGGTAAGCGGGCACAACTGTATTTGCATTTTTTAATTTTCAACTATAATTTCCAACGATTGTCTTTCGGAGGACACTTCCTCAGATTTAACACGATATAAAATGTAATATTTTCCATTAATTTTTGGTGCATTACAAATCAATAAGCCAGGTGTTGCTGTACCTTTTGTTACAGTATTATGTTGAATTCTAATGGTTCTTATGTTGGGAACTACAAAATCATCTGCTTGCCTAAAATGTTCTGTTGGTAGAATCAGGTCAAATCCGTCAGGAATAAAAAACCAAGCTTCGCAATTATGAACGGATTTACCAGATAATACACTTACACGATAATTAAATTTAAGTTCAGTACCAGGAGATATCTTTAATGGAAAGGTTTGTTTATTGAAAATCATATTAACACTTTCTTGATTTTCTAGGTCGTGTGCTTTAAGGGCTTCCAAAAAAGCCATTTTCATCCTAGTTTTTGGATTCTCAGAAACTAGGCTTATTTCTTGCACTACGCTTAGGCAAAGCAACACTCGATATGTTCCATATACCAATAGAAGAAGAGAAACAATCCAAAAGACTATTCCGATAACAAATGTTAACTGGTTAGATTTATATACTTCAGAACAAATATATGATACAATAAAAGCTGAACCTGGGATAAGAATGCTCTGATTGAATTGAAGAGAATTATATTTGTCACGAATTCGTTTAATTTCCTTTTCTTGTTTCTTTTTTTCTTTGTTAATTTCTTTCAATATTGTTTCCACGCCTTCACTGTTTCCTGAACCTTTAAACTCATTGATTTTATTCTGTAGATCGTTTACCTTTAGTTCAAAATCTGCTGCCTTTTTCTTCTCAGCATCATTTTGTTTTCTTCGAGATTCTTCGATTGCATCACTTAAAAATGTCACCGTAAAAGTGAATACAGCAATACCAATACCTGCGAGTGTAATCGACCATACGCTTAAATCAGGTAACATATCGTTTTCTCCTAAATTGATAATTTGCCTACTAACTAGTGATTAGGTCTACTCAATAGGCTTAGTACTCATTAATCAGCCTAATTGTCCACAGATTTACAGTTAATTTGCTGGATAGAAGGTATTATATTTTTATGCTCTGCACAATACCCGAGTTTAAATATTTTTGTGATCTTTTATCTTTTGTAAAACCTTGACAAGGCTTTTATGAGATTTAAATCGTTACACCGCTCGGCGCAGTGAATGTGTCGTCGGAAATATTACCGGTGTTACGTGTCTCTGCCGGTTCGAAAATAAGCACTTCAACTTCTTCTTCGGCAACGGTGCGATGCTCAACTCCCCGAGGGACAACAAATAATTCTCCTTGATGCAATTCCACTACACGATCACGAAACTCGACTCGAAATTGTCCTTTCCAAACAAGAAATAACTCATCCTGATCATCGTGATGATGCCACACGAATTCTCCTTTGAATTTAACCACCTTAACTTCCTGTCCGTTCAGTTCCGCGATCACTTTTGGACGCCAATGTTCAGTAAAAAGAGAGAACTTTTGATTGAGATTAACGGATGTCATTGAGTGCATTGTTGATTCCACTTTAGTGTAAACTTAAAAGGTTATTCGTTATTACTGCTTTGAGGTTTTAGCGTTGCCTTGAGCAACAGAAATCCAATTGTTCCGGCAATAACCGAAGCGATAAGAATTGCAATTTTAGAATTATTGATAATCTCTCCATCATTAAACGCAAGAAGGGTAATGAAGATGGACATTGTAAATCCAATTCCCCCTAAAAATCCTGCGCCGATGATGTTCTTCCATTGTAAGTTTTCCGGCAGCGTGCAAAGTCCGACAGTGACTCCAATAAAAGTAAAGAGCCAAATGCCGAGCGGTTTACCAATGATCAGTCCGGCAAAAATTCCCAAGCTATTTGTTTCCCCTAATCCGTTCTGCCAGCCGGAGCCGATTGCAATGCAGGTATTAGCGATTGCAAACAATGGGAGAATAAAAAATGCAACAGGCTTATGTAAAAAATGCTGAAGAATGAATGAAGGAGATTTCTCCCCGCCATCACCAAAGGGAATTGCAAACGCCAATAACACTCCTGTGAGCGTAGCATGAACACCGGAATTGAGCATAAAATACCACATTGCGGCACCACAAATCAAATAGGGGATGAGGGTGAGAACTTTTAATCTGTTGAGAATAAGGAGGAAACCAAAAATACCCATTGCGATAAAAAAATTTGTGAGAGCTAACGATGTTGTGTAAAAAATTGCAATGACAATGATTGCCCCGAGATCGTCGATAACAGCCAATGCCGTCAGGAAAATTTTGAGCGAGACGGGGACGCGACTTCCCAACAGCGACAAAATCCCGATGGCAAACGCAATATCCGTTGCCATTGGAATTCCTGCACCGGATTGCGTTTCAGTTCCGAAATTAAGGAGTAAAAATAATCCCGCCGGGACAAGCATTCCTCCTAATGCACCGATCAAAGGTAATGCAGCACTTTTCAGATCCGAAATTTCTCCAATGTAGATTTCCCGTTCCAATTCCAAGCCAATCAGCAGGAAGAAGATGGTCATCAGTCCGTCATTGATCCAATGAACGATAGAATGACTGCCAACGGAAAAATTCCAAAAACCGATGTAAGAAGTTTGCCATTGAGAATTCGCAAGCGCCAACGAAAGAATCGTCACGAAGACCAAGATCAGTCCCCCTGTTTTTTCGCTTTCAAAAAAGTCGTTAAAGAGTTTTGTTAATTTCATTTTGTATAGAGGTGATTGGTTGCCTATTGTTAGACTAAAGGTATATTTTTTTCATTCTTTGCACAATACCAGCATTAAGATACTTTTAGAGCTAATGATTAGTACATAAAACAAAAAGGCGACCATTGGTCGCCTTTTAGATTCCCGATAAAAACATTCGGGAATGACATTGATTTTTTTACTTAAAACTTTCAACTGCACTTTTTACAGTGTCGTGAAGTTCGATAACATTGCTCACTTTGGTCATCTTAAAAACCTGTGCAACTTTTTCAGTTGCTGCGGCGATCTTTAAATTGCCTCCGGCATTGCGCATTGTTGTAACGGCACCGATGATCATGCCGAGTCCGGAACTGTTCATCAAAGAGACACCGCCAAGATCGACGACAATGTTCTTTTTCTTGGCGTCGAGCAGTTTGTGAAGCGCGCTGTTGAGTTCTGATGCTTCAGGACCGCCGAGCATGCTGCCTTCCATCTTTACGACGGTAACGTTATTTAATTCTTTTGTCGAGAATTTCATACGATTCTCACTATAAATTTTTAAGTATTAACTTTATTCTCTCGTCATTCCCGCGTGCTTCTGGCGGGAATCTATTTTTGGATGCCCGATAGGAGCGTTCGGGCATGACGAATAGACTTAATTATTTGGTGGCTATCATCTTCTTTGTTTGACGCTGTGTAAAATCAAGAACCAACGCACTTGCTACATAGATGGACGAATAAGTTCCAAGGATCGTTCCGATGAAGAATGTGAATGCGAATCCGCGATTCACTTCTCCGCCGAAGATCACCAGCACCAGAAGAACAAGGAATACTGTTCCGTTGGTGATGATCGTTCTGCTCAATGTTTCATTCACCGAACGGTTCATGATCGTTGCAAGGTCCTCTGATTTATGGATCTTCAGATTTTCACGGATACGATCGAACACTACTACCGTGTCATTGATCGAAAAGCCGACCAATGTTAAGAATGCTGCCATAATATTTTGATCGATCTCTAAATTCAAATACGGCGAGAGACCATTGATAAGAACGATGACACCGAATGTTGCGATAACGTCATGAAACAACGCAATAACGCCTGCCAATCCATAAATGAATTGGAAACGAAATCCGATATAGATCATGATGATGAGCATAGCGGAGAAGATTGCATAGATTGCATTCGTCTTCAATTCTGAACCGATCTTCGCGCTGATTTTATAACTCTTAAGAACTGTGAATGAGTTATTTGGGAATGACTTTGTTAAACTTGCCGTGATAACATCCAAAGTCTTTGTACCTTCACCTAGATCAAGTGTGCGGATCAAAATATCACTCGCCGCACCAAAGGTCTTAATTTCGCTGCTTGTGAATCCGGCATTCTGAACAGCGTTACGGATTTCCGAGATGGCGGGTGGATTGTCAAAACGGACGAGTACCTCGGTTCCGCCGAGGAAATCGATTCCAAACGAAACACCGCGAATGAATGCCCCTATAATTCCGATGATAATGACGGCACCGGAAACCGAATACCAGATTTTTCTGGTACCCATAAAATTAATTTTTGTAGCTTGTAAAATTCTCATGCTGCTATAACTCCTAGTTCTTATCCAAAGTTGATTTCAGTGGTTCCGCGATCGGTCATAACATCGAATACGACGCGTGTAATTATAATTGCCGTGAACAGATTTGCCGTAACACCCATCATCAGTGTCAGTGCAAAACCTTGAACCGGTCCGCTGCCGAATTGATAGAGAACAATACCGGTGAATAGCGTGGTAATGTTCGAATCGAAAATAGCACTGAAAGCTTTATCATACCCTGCGTCAATTGCGGCGCGCAATGTTTTATGTGTTGCAAGTTCTTCACGGATACGCTCAAAGATAAGAACGTTCGCATCAACCGCCATACCAATCGTTAGAACGATACCGGCGATACCGGGAAGCGTTAATGTTCCTCCAAATGCAGCGAGGATTGAAAAGACAAAGAGTGTATTGATAAACAATGCAACGTTCGCAACAATTCCGCCGCTTCGATAATAGAAAATCATGAATGCAATGATCAGTCCAAAAGCGATCAAGAAAGAATTTGATCCTGCGGCGATTGAATCTGATCCAAGAGAAGGTCCAACACCTTGATGTTCAATAATTTCAACAGGAGCAGGGAGTGCGCCGGCTTTCAGAATAATTTCAAGCAGACGGGCTTCTTCAATATTTTCCATCCCTTCGATCTGTGAACGGCCTCCGGTGATTTTTCCGCGGATGTTCGGGGCGGAGAACACGGCATCATCAAGAACGATTGCCATTCGTTTATTCACATTTGCGCCGGTGATTCGTGCCCATTCGCGCGAACCTTCGCTGTTCATCTCCATTGTTACAATGGGTTGATTGTAGTTCTGATCGATCGTTGCCTGCGCATTTACAACTACTCCGCCGGTCAATTCCGGTGTTTTTTTCAAACCGAACAGAGCATAATATTTAACACCTTCGCTAATGAACAAGTGCTTAGAAGAAAAATAGAATGCCATATCAGAAGGCATCAATTTCTGAACATCCTGTCGAGCAAGAATACGCTGAACTTTGATTTTATCATTCTCCGAAACATATGCTTCGCCGCTTCCTTGCTGATTCGGACGGGCAAGAAATAAGAACGGATGTTCTTTTGCAACTTGTTCGGGTGTCTTTTGTGCATCGGAAATAGCAGTTGATCCGGTATCGGATTTATTTGTCAACGCTGATAACGTGTTGCCGGTGGTTGTTGCTTTTTTCGTTGAATCTTTTGTACCGGTTGAATCAGCGTATCCTTTACCGGCAAGAAATTTATCGATCGCTTCCATCGTTTTGTAAATGATGTCGGGATCTTTCATCAATTTGAATTCGAGCAGAGCTGTTGTTCCTACTAATCCGCGAACTTCATTCTCATTCGATACGCCGGGAAGTTCAACGATGATTCTTCGTCCGCCTTGTTTTTGAATTGTCGGTTCCGAAACACCGTATTGGTCAACACGATTACGGATAATTTCCATTGCACGATCAACGGCTTTATCTGACTCATCCTGCAGACGATTCAAAATTGTTTCATTCTCTTCTCGAAGTGAACCGTAGTATCGGTTCAACCGAACTTGTTTTGCCTCGAATGCACGCTGAAACAACGTTATGATACTTTCGTTGTTTGTTTGTGCTTCGCGAGCAATATCTGCCATAATAAGAGTGAATTGATCATCTTTATTTTTCGCCATCTGTTTAAGCATTTCTAAGACGTTCACTTCCATCACCACGCGCATACCGCCTTGCAGATCTAATCCAATCTTGATCCGTTTTGCTTTTGCATCACGCATAGAAACTTCGTTTTCGGTGACATACTTCAAACTGTCTTCACCGACAAGTTGGGATATATTTTTGCTAAAATTGTAAGACTGGTATGTAGGATAAAGGAAATAGAGCGCTAAACCAAAGGTCGCCACAATTGCAAACAACTTACCGCGATTTTTTTTCACAAATAAACCTCCACTAAAATTCAAGTGCTTTTGATATATTATTAATACAAGGATAAAAATATAACGCAAAACGACTGTAAAATCAATGAAAATCTGCACTTATTACTAAAGATCGTTCATTGTAAATGAAGTGTTATTTTTCTACTTTGAAATGCCTTTTGCAACTTTTCACTGTAATTTCCGAAACATTGAACGGCAATTCACTTAATACTATTCAATGCGACTTCGAAAAATTCTGCTCCTTCTAGGAGCATTTATATTATCTGCTGTTGTCTTCTTTATCAACGCGGCAACAAAAAGTGTCGATCTTGAATCATCGTTTCTTCAACAGGTACGTACTGTTTGTATACTGCTTTCTTACCTTGCCATCTATCTTTTTATCATCATTATAAAAAAAGAAAAACAGCGCGGGATTGTTCAAAGCATTGGTGCAGTTGCATTATTTACCGGGATCTTTCTTGCGTCTTATCTTATCATCAGTTTACTTCCGTTGAATGGTTTTAAGACGAGAGATCTAACGCTGTTTCCGCAAGATTATCAAACGATCTTTTTTTCTTCCATCATCAGCCTTATTTCGGGAGTCTTTGCGATTGTCGTACTGCTCTTTATTAAGGATCTGATCCTCTACAAAAGAAAGAAAACCACACTCCGGAATTTCCTTATTCTTGTTGGAAGTTTGCTCGCTGCTTCGCTCTCACAGTTGATGAACAAACCGCTTGAAGAGACAGTGATCAGTAAAATTTTTACTGTTATCGCAATTCTGATGATCATCGTCAATTCATTTCGTTTAGCATGGATCGCATATCTTCCGAGAAGAGAAAAGATTTATTCACTCCTCTATTCTCTGCTTGCATTTTTCGGTTTCCTCGTCATCCTTATCATCATCTCAAGTGAAGAGGGTGGATGGACAGAAAAGGGGATACACTATTATAGTTCAGCACTGTTCACATTTTTACAATTAACTTCAACGCTAGGGGCGGTTTATTTTGGCATGTCGTTCAGCAGCACGTTGTTCCATCTTCCAACGGCCGAAGCGTTCGACAGAAAACAAACCGAGATCAGTTCTCTCCACAATTTGAGCCGACTCATCAATCAAGTATTCGATCTAAAAGATCTTGCTGAAACAGCTACCAAGATGACGACAGAAGTTATTCAAGCAGCGAGTGTCTGGCTGGAGATCATTCCTACGGAAGGATCGTTCCACAAAAGCGGATTGATGTCGTACAGAAATATTAGCGTTGAGGAGATTGAAACAATTCTTTCCGGTGATGAAAAATCGATCCGTAAAATAATCTGCCAGACAAAAAAAGTTCTGATGATCGATGATGTCGGGGCAGATAAGCGCACAAAGCACCTCCCTAAAATGAAAAAAGTGGGATCGATGCTCGTTGTTCCACTGCTGTCACACCAGAATGTAATCGGAATTTTGTATGCGACAAAAGAAATTGAATACGGTTTCGATCAGGATGATGTTGATATCCTTTCCGGATTTGCAGATCAGGTTGCCATTGCAATTGAGAATGCCCGATTGATCGAAAAATCATTTGAGAAAGAACGGCTGCAGCGTGAGTTGATGCTTGCTCAGGAAATGCAAAAACGGTTGCTGCCGCAGCAGCTTCCGCAGTTTCCGACGGCCGATTTGAAAGCAGTCTCTTCACCCGCTCTTGAAGTTGGGGGTGATTATTATGATTACGTTCAGATCAGCGATGATCTTGTAGGAATAGTGATCGGTGATGTTTCCGGAAAGGGTGTTGGTGCAGCATTTTATATGGCAGAAGTGAAGGGAATTTTTCAATCGCTTGCTAAAATTTTCCGTTCACCGCGTGAATTTATGATCAAAGCAAATGAATCTCTTGTTACCAGTATTGACAAGGGATCATTTATTAGTTTAATTTATTCAACACTCAATGTTCAAACAGGAGAGTTGATCATTGCTCGTGCCGGTCATTGCCCGATCCTGTATATCTCGGATTCAAAACAGGAATATTTAAAGCCCGATGGATTAGGGCTTGGATTAAAGACCGGAAAGATATTTGAAGAAAATATCCAAGAAAAAAAAATCATGATGAAAAGTGGCGATGTCTGCGTATTTTATACGGACGGTGTCACGGAATCCCGTTCGCCGTCAGGCGAAGAATTCGGCTACGAGCGGTTGATGGATGTTGTAAGTACGAATAAAAAGAAAACTTCCGAAGAGATCAAAGAAGCAATCATCCAAACCGTGTGGAATTATACTGACGCCAAAGGATATCATGATGATCTCACGATCTTTGTGGTGAAGTGGCTGTAGGGATTGATTCTGTGATGAACATATTAAAATATTCAAAGAGTTGAAACTACGTTGATTATAAACCGTTTATCCTTTTAGGAGCACGTATGAGTGATTTTAAAGTACATATTCGAGAACGAGCCAACAATATATATGTGTTGGAGTTGAAGGGATATCTAGATGCCCACACAACACCGACCCTCGAAGAAGCATTCCAAAAAATGTTGAACGAAAAGAAATTTCGAATCATCGTCAATTGTAAAGAGATGTCGTACATCTCCAGTGCGGGACTCGGCGTGTTTATGGCGTTCATTGAGGATGTTCGGGCAGGGAACGGTGATATTAAACTTTCTGATATGTCCCCAAAGGTATTCAACATCTTTGATCTGCTTGGATTTCCGATGTTATATGATATTGTAAAATTAGAAGAAGAAGCGGCAAAAAAATTTGATGCACAATAAATCGATTGAACGATACCAACTTCAATGGCTAATCAACAAACATATAAATCTACACTGACGATTCCGAGCCAAACGGAACGGCTGAATGATGTGCGGGAATTCGTAGCCGAATTAGCCCGTACGCATGGGTTTGTTGAAGATGATATCAATAAGATCGCAATTGCCGTTGATGAAGCGTGCACGAACATCATTAAGCACGGATACGCGTATGCACCGGACAAAAGCATCGTCATTGATATCGTCCGAAAAGGAAATGATTTCGAGATCATCATTTCGGATAACGGAAAACAATTTGATGCAAATGCGATCCATTCTCCCGATATGAAAGATTATTTTGCACATTATCGCCGCGGGGGACTCGGTGTATATTTGATGAAACGAATTATGGACAAAGTTGAATTCAATCTTCACAGTGATAAAAATGTGCTGCGTATGATCAAAACACTTCACTAAGATTGTGACGACCCCATCTCACACATCCCGTTCTGAAAGTGAACTAGTTGCACTCTTTGAGTTCAGCCAGGTTGTCAATTCCTCTCTCGATCTCTCATTCATCCTTGATACAATGCTCCTAACATTAATGGGTAAACTGTTGACCACAAAAGGAGTTGTGTTGCTGCGGAAAGAACACAAAACATTCTTTACAGCCAATGGGAAGGGAATTCCTAAAAGTTTATTGGACAAAGAAATTGAACTGGTAAGAGTCGGTAAAAAAACTATTCATGTTGATAAAGAATTCTCAGAAATATTATCCTCTCACGGAATCAATATCTTGTTTCCGATTATTTCTCAAGATCAAGTGATCGGATATTTCGGAGCAGCAGAACACCCGCAACGTAAGATCTCAAAAGAGCAGAATATATTCGCCGAAACGTTGATAAGTCTTTCCGCGACGGCAATTGAAAAAGGATTGTCATTCAGCGAAGTAAAGAAGGTCAACCGGTCACTTGATGAAAAGATTCAGCAGCTCAAAACACTGTTCGAACTTGCGAAAGAGTTCGGCGGTATTCTGAATCCTGAAATTGTCGTAAAACTATTCTCCCTTACGTTGATGGGGCAAGTCGGGACAAGCAGATATGCGATTTGTTTGAAAGAGGGAAAGAGTCACTATTCAAAAATTTCAGGGGAATATCTTGAATCGGATAAACAAACCATGTTCCGACTGGTTTCAATACCGATGCTTGTTTCCGAAATTTCCGAGAAGAAAAAGTATAAAACTCTTTACGAGCATCTTGTAAAAGAAAAAATTGCTGCATTAATTCCGTTACAAATGCAAAACGAAGTGAAAGGTGTTCTTTGTCTTGGCGATAAGCTTCGGGGTGGCGGATATACGGAAAGCGATCTGGAGTTCATCTTTTCACTTTCAAATCTTGCTTTTGTTTCACTTGAGAATGCAAGGTTATTCAATGAAGAACTTGAAAAGAAAAAAATGGAAAGTGAATTGATGATAGCTCGGGAAATTCAGCAAGGATTATTGCCTCAAATATTACCAATAATTAACGGATTTGAAATAGCGGCAGAAAATATTTCCTCCAAACAGGTCGGCGGCGATTATTACGATGTAATTCCCTCTGACAATGGTAAATTCATTATTACAATTGCAGATGTTTCAGGAAAAGGAACGCCCGCATCGTTATTAATGGCAAATGTTCAAGCGACGGTTCATGCATTGGTCCCATTTCAATTAGCTCTCTCTGTTGCAACTGCTCGGATCAATGATCTGATCTTTCGAAATACTAGTTCCGATAAATTCATTACATTCTTTTGGGGATCATTAGATCCACAGACGAAAAACTTTCAGTATGTCAACGCAGGACATAATCCACCGTTTGTGCTGAGACGTGACGGCACAATTGAGAGGTTGAGTGACGGTGGCTTAATCCTTGGTGTCATGAAAACGATAATGCCGTATCAAGAGGGAAGTGTTCAATTGAATTCGGGTGATAGTGTAGTTCTTTTCACTGATGGAGTCAGTGAAGCGATGGATACAAACGGTGTTGATTATACCGAAGAACGCCTTGAAACATTTGTGAAGGGATTGAACGGTACACCGGCATCTACGATGTTGTCAGAAATTAAAAATGAAATTCAACGATATAGCTCCGGTGCTGCGCAGTCTGATGATATTACATTGATCGTGTTCAAGGCGATATAACTCATTTCTATCCTTATAGCGTTTTTGATTTCTGCCGTCTCTTTTTGTATTTTCTACCCATGCAAAATCACATCGAATATTTTTTCTTTCGTACCCTTTATCAGTTCGTTCGATTATTCAGTTTCCGAAATGTGCAGCGGATCGGCAGCAATTTTGGCACATTTATATATTCTGTGATTGGTCTGCGGAAAAAATTAGTATTGGATAATCTACGTCATGCGTTTCCTGGCAAGAGTGAGAAGGAAATCACTGAAATTGCAATTGGCTCCTACCGAAATCTGTTTACAGCATTTTTTGAGATCCTGTATTTAGATAAACTAACGGCAGATCAAATACTTCGTTCTATATCTTTCCCGGATATAGAAAAATTCAAAGCATATCTAAAGGATGGAAAAGGATTGATCATATTGACCGGGCATTATGGAAATTGGGAGTTATGTGCTCTTGCAGTTTCCGTGCTTGTTCCGGAGAAATATACGGTTGTTGTACAAAAGCAGCGCAATCCGTTCATCAATGATTTTATGGCATCAACGCGTTCACGATTTGGAAGTAAGTTGGTCGTTATGGAACGAGCATTACGAGAATCATTGAGAGCAATTTCCAATAATGAAACAGTAGCCTTGATCGCCGATCAAAGTGGACCGGAAGGGGGAATTTACGCTGATTTTTTTGGACGTCCAGCATCCACACATCAAGGCCCGGCAATCTTTCAATTACGAAGCAGTGCACCAATGATTATGTTGATTCTAATTCGTGAAGGCTTTGAAAAATTCAGGATCGAATTGGAAGAAATTGATACAACGAATCTTACAGGGACTGAAGAAGAAAAAATGAAAGAACTGACCCAGCGGCATGTAAGCACTCTTGAAAGATATATTCGTCTGTACCCGGAACAATGGTTGTGGATGCATAAACGATGGAAACATACAGAAACGTATCTGAAAAGGAAACAAGAAGGTACCGTTTCATGAAAACTCCCAAGCGTATTCTTGTCTTTCAAACAGCATTTCTCGGTGATGTTATTCTCACATTACCAATGATTCAAATGCTTTATAAAAAATTTCCGGATGCTTCGATCGATGTTGTCACAACTCCAATTGCATCAGAACTGCTTGCTAATCATCCCGCTATTTCAACAGTCATTCCATATGATAAACGTAAAAGTCAAAAAGGAATCGCAGGGATACTTTCATTATTACATCAACTTCGGAAAAATCAATACGACCTTGCTATTGTTCCTCACCGTTCGTTACGTAGTGCAATTGTAATAGGATTGAGCGGTATTAAAAATAGAATTTCTTTTTCAACTTCTTCAGGTTCTTTGTTCTATAATCATATAGTTCATTATGAAAAATCGAAACATGAAATAGAACGCAATCTTTCGTTGATCACTCCTTTAGATATTACCGTTCAGCAAAAAGAATTTCCTTCATTATATCCTTCGACTGCGGACAACATAGTAATTGATAAATTTCTATTTGACATGGAAATTCTTGAACACCATTCAATGATTGCAATTGCTCCCGGTTCAGTGTGGAAAACAAAACGATGGCTGCTTGAGCGATTTTCCGAACTTTCACTGATGCTTGCAAGTGCAGGATATGAGATTGTGATTATTGGCGGAAAAGAGGATAGTGAACTTGGTCGTGCAATAATAGAAACGGCCAAACATAAAAGTATTCACGACGCAACAGGAAAGTTTTCACTTCTGCAGTCAGCGGAATTGATTCGCCGATGCAAAACATTGGTGACCAATGACAGCGCACCTCTTCATATCGGTGTTGCAATGAGAACACCCATTGTTGCGATTTTTGGTGCCACCGTTCCTGAATTCGGATTTGGTCCGTATGGAAAGAATGACATTGTTGTAGAGACCAAGAATTTACCATGTCGTCCGTGCGCAATTCATGGTGGAAATGAATGCCCAATCGGTACGTTTGTTTGTATGAAAAATATTGAAGCAGGTGTTGTTGCGGAGAAAGTGAAAAGCCTCATCACTATATAGAAGAGGCTTCCTGAAATTAAAATTCCGATGAATTTCCTGTGTCCAGCGAATCCGAACTGATGTGAATATCGCAGCGAGCGGGAAGATATTTTGAGTTGAAGATCTCAGTTATTTTTACGGGACAAAATTCCGTTGCAAGTTTTTTGGTTTCTGCGCAGATCGTGTCCCGTTCAACACCGTTCGGCACCTTAAAATATGCTTGTGTCACCGGTATAGTTTTGTCCTCATACACATATTTCATGAACCGGCCGAATAACGGTGCCGCAGCTCTTCCACCTTGTCCATCAGCAGAATTAAAATTTATACCCTGATCATCAAAACCGACCCACATTCCAGCGGCAAGCTGTGGAGTGAATCCGACAAACCATGCATCAGCATAATCCTGTGTTGTGCCTGTCTTTCCTGCCGCAGGATAATGGAAGAAATTTCTTATTCTCATTCCCGACCCTAAATTAACAACATCTTGCAGCATATCGGTCATAATATAAGCGGTCTCTTTGCTCAACACTTCTTTCTTTTCGGGGATATTATCTTCGATCAGATTTCCATCTTTATCTTCGATCCGTAAAATTGAAATTGGATCAACGTGGACGCCTTCATTCGCAAACACTCCAAATGCCGACGTCATCTCAAGCGGTGTTACTTGTGCGGTTCCGAGAGCAATTGAATAGTAGGGAGGAATGGGAGATTTTATTCCCATCCGTTTTGCATACTCAACTACTTGTTCTCTTGTGACAACATCCATAATAACACGAATGGTGACTAAATTAAGAGACTGTGTCAATGCATTTCGCAGCGTAGATTTTCCGCCGACATCTCCCTCAAAATTTCCCGGACGCCATTCTGTTCCATCTTCCATCATTACGGTGATGGGTTGATTGAACAATTCGAATGATGGTGGATAACCATTATCGATCGCAACGGTATAGACAAACGGTTTGAATGATGATCCCGGTTGTCTTCGGATCTGCGTTACATGATTCAAGCCATACCGAAAAGAGCGAAAGTTTCTTCCGCCGACCATTGCGCGGACACCGCCGGTCTTTGGGTCGATCGCTACAAAACCGACTTCGATAGATTGAAATACTCTTTTTATGGAATCGATGAACGCAGGATCATGTTTTAAATAATCTGCAACACTGTCTTTATTTTCACTTTTACGATATTGTGGTGTTTGTTTGGCTGTGCGGTCCAGAATTTTCTCCAACAACACCGGTTTCTTTTTCCAGTCCCAGATAAGATCGAACTGTTGTTGTTTTTCCGCAAGATGTTCTTCAACGGCACGATTGGCATATTTTTGCATTCTGCTGTCGAGCGTTGTATACACGGATAATCCGTCCTTATAAATATTGAATCCGTACTTATCTGCTTTTTCACGCATCTGCTGGCGAATATATTCCACAAAGTGGGAGGCAATTCCAAGCGGTCCTTCAACTTCGGTGGTTGAAAATGTCATGGATTCCGATTTCACTTTTTCTTCTTGTTCCTTCGACAGCCGTCCTTCTTGAACCATCAATGCCAGCACAAGATCCCGGCGGGAATATGCGCGGTTTGGATGGCGAATCGGATCGAAATATGCCGGACCATTCAGAATGGCGACGAGCATTGCGCTTTCAGCAAGGGTCAATTCTTCAACGTTCTTATTAAAAAAAACACCCGATGCAGCCGAGATTCCGTATGCTCCGCGTCCGAAATAGATGGTATTCAAATACATTTCAAGAATTTCCTTTTTCGTGAAATTCTTTTCGATCTCAACAGCGGTCAAGAATTCTCGGATTTTTCTAGTCATCTTATCGAACGGATTTTCATTGACGCTCTGAAGGCTGTACAGGTTCTTGGCAAGTTGCTGGGTGATGGTGCTGGCTCCTTCTTTCAATCGCAGTGCCAAGACATTCTTGAACAACGCCCGGATGAACCTCCAGGGTGTAACACCCCAATGTTCGTAAAAGTTTTTATCCTCAGTGGAAATGAGTGCATCGATCACGCTTTGCGGAATTTGATTGTATTGAACGTAAGAACGATTCTTTGTGAGAAAGAATGTTCCAAGCACTTCTCCGTCAATGGAATAGACTTTTGTTGCAAGTTCCGGACGGGGATTTTCCAACTCTTCGAGAGAAGGGAGTCCCGATACTATATAGTTACCATATACGACCATCAGCAGAAGGAACAGAACAAGAGCTCCTAATAAATAAAAACGGATCCTATGGAAAAACCCTTTTCCTTTTTTTAATAATTCTGAACGATACGAAGGATCGTTGAAGTATTTTTTCATCTGTTCCGAACTATATTTTGGTTTTTTCTTTTCTGCCATATCGTTAGTGAGAGAAGATTCTTAGTTTAATTTCTATATAATTATTGACGCTTTACTTCCAGGTTTTAAGTTCAAGTTTTGTGCCGTCAAATTCTGCATATGTATTGTACGTTATCCAATCGCCCAGATTAAGATAGAGGGCATTGCCGACCCGATGTTCAAATGGTTTGTGGCGGTGTCCCATCACAACAAAATCGATTCCTTCACGAAATTTATCTTCAGCAAATTTTATCATTCCGTCGGTCTCTCCGAAATCTTTGTTCCCTGTGTAGGCTCGGCTGGTTTTAGAAGAGCCGCGTGCTATCGGCGCCGTCCAATCCGGATGGAGAATTGAATAGAGAAAAACACTGATCGGGCTGCGAAGAATTTTTTTAAGGATGAGATATCCGGTATCATTCAAAGCAAGTCCGTCACCATGGTGAAGGAAAAATTTCTTTCCGCGAAGCTCTATTTGAATGGGGTCTTTATATACGGGAATTCCAAGATCTTTTGGAAAAAAATCCTTCAGCCAAAAATCATGATTACCGGCGATGTAATGAACGTTAATTCCCTGTTCAACAAGGGATGATAATTTTGCAAGAATATTGTGATATCCACGAGGAATGACATATTTGTATTCAAACCAATAGTCGAACAGGTCGCCCATAATGAAAAGCTGTTCGCCATGTTCCTGTACATGCGTAAGAAAGGAAAGAACGCGTCGTTCCTTTTCTTTTTCACGCTGAGCATCGTGTAATCCGAAATGTACGTCTGAAAAGAAGAAAATGTTTTTCATGGAATAACTTCAATGGTGACATCGATTTTCTGAGAGAAGCGATTGCACCAGCCGTCCTTATCGGAGCAGTAAAAATAATTCAACTTTCCTTTTAGATTCTGTTTTCCCGTTTTTGTTCCATTCTTTGCTTTGATGGAGAACTCAAGAGGTTTTTTGATGTCGAGATATTCTTTTTCGTTCTTCTGAAACCGAGCTTTCCCAACAATTTCGAATGGTGAATTCTTTTCTAATTTCAACTCAAACTGAGGATTGGTGTTAACGTGGATTCCTTCTATTGGTTCAAAGAAAAAAGCGATATCGCCTGATTTTGCTATTGAAATTTTTCTCGGCTGCTGTAATTCCAGTTTAATATGTTCGTTATCATTCAGTAGTTGTTTTTCACTGAATGGAAAGAAGGTGATTGTAAAAATGAATGCTAATATTGTTTTCATTGAGTTACCTGATTGTTATCGCGCTGATTCTCTGTCGTTTACACGTTCTAATAAAATAAAACCAACAATAAAAAAGATTCCAATTGTCAAAACAGAAATACGTTGGTTACCAGTAATATACGAAATCAGTCCGAACAAAAAAGTGCCTACAACAGCAGAAGCTTTTCCGCACAAGCCATCAAAAAATCCGAAGAATTCTGCTTCTCGTTCTACCGGTGTTAATTGTGCCATAAGACTTCTGCTTGCAGCCTGTGATGCACCCATAGAACTGCCAGCGATTGCACCGATAAAATAGAACATTTCTTTTGTCTCAACAAAGTAAGCGCCGGCAACTATTGCAATCCAAAGAACAAGGTTGATTGCGATTGTCCGCTTCGCACCGATCTTGTCCGTGATGACACCAAAAAATAATGAGCCGACAATGCCTGATGCTTGAACGACGGCAAAAAGAACAATTACTTCCTGCAATGAAAAATGAAGTGTTTGTGTTGCAAAGATCGAGGCAAATGAAATAACGGTCAGAATCCCGTCATTATAAATAAAAAAAGCGAGAAGAAATCGCGATACATTCCGGTAGTTTTTCAAATGACCAATTGTATCCCGCACACGCTGGATTCCCGCTTTTACGTATGATACTTTATATTCAAATTTTGTTTTATGATCCCGAAGGAAAATAAACAGCGGAGCGGAGAACAATAGAAAAATTCCTGCGGCAATTAAAAAACTTAATTTTACATTTGAAAGATTTTCCGCTACAAATCCATCCGCATATAATGGCATTGCAATAAACAAGGTAACAAGTGATCCGACATATCCCATTGCAAAACCGTATCCGGAAACTCTTCCGTAACTTCGTTCAGTCGTCAACCCGGGAAGAAATGCATCGTAAAAAACGAGACCTCCTTCAAATCCGATATTAGCGAGAATAAACAAGAGCATTCCAACCACAATCATTCCGGAATCAACAAAATAGAGAAGGGTGGTAGAGATGATGCTGACAAGCGTAAATCCAAAGAGAAATCGTTTTCTGCGAGATGAAAAATCTGCGGCAGCACCAAGCACCGGTGCAATAATTGCCGTAAGAAACATGGAAATACTGACGGCTAGTCCCCATAAAAAATCTCCGCGCCCGCTTCCGCCAGCCACAATTTCTTTAAAGTAGAGCGAATATCCAACCGCAACGATCATCACGGAAAAGGATGTGTTAGCAAAATCAAACAGAGTCCAAACAAAAATTTGAGATCGGTTTGAACGGGGTGGATTTGGTGTCATTACTAATTTACGAGTGAGATTTTTTGTTTTGTGTGTCGATCAATCCGCGGCCGGTTTTTTTCATGATACCTTCTTTTTTAAGATCACCCAGAATGGCATCCATAATTCCGTTGACAAACGTTCCGCTGTTTTCCGTGCTGTAGTCTTTTGCTATTTCAATTGCTTCATTGATGGTCACTTTTGGTGGAATATCAGGAAAGAAGAGAAGTTCACATAAACACATTCGAAGAATGATCTTGTCGATCAATGCAATTCGATGAAATTCCCAATGTTCGGTCTTCGATTTTAATCGTTTATCAATTTCTGCCTGATGTGTTATTGCTTTAATGAAGAGTGACTGCGCAAAATCAAAATCAGCAGAATCTGTCTTTAACTCGCTTAATACAGTATCAACGACATGCTGGGGTGGATCTTTTGAAATTTCAATTGCATACAACGCCTGCATCACACATTCACGAATATGTCTGCGTTTTGGAATGGTATGTTCTTTTTCTTCTGTCATAGATTAAAGATACGAAAAAAGAGAACGTCTTGCCACAGATTATATAATTATCGAGTGCTGAAATGAGACGAAGGTTGGGATTTTTTAGGGTTTTGTATTTTAGAAAACATCTTATCAAAATTTCTTCAAGCGTTGAGAGATTATCCAAAAAAGTAAGCATCTTCTTTTCGCCAGAATCTTTGGTTTCATTTATCCTGTTAGAATAATTTTCGATTACCAATCCTGATATTGAATTATGTACGTAAAATTATTATATTGCATACGCAATTGCAGAAAACTAAGTCAAGAAGATTAACAAATTTCATAAGGTGAGTTGGCAGAACGGCTATTGCACCAGTCTTGAAAACTGGCATCCGTAAGGATTTCTGGGTTCGAATCCCAGGCTCACCGCAAAATTGAAGTAAACTCGTTGTAGATAGATAGAGAGATCTGAAAAACCTAACATCAATGTAATTCTCCACAACTCCGCTATAATACCTTTTATAAAACCGTTTATATACATGACTAGCAGGGCAAAACAACAATAGTGATGAATATCAAAGTTAGAGAATTCTAACCCATTTTCACTTGCACAGAGAACACTTGTTTTATAGATTGTATGTAGAAATTAAACAAGAGAATAACTTATGGGCACGTCAAAAATAGCAATGCTTTCCGGAGTTTACCTGATTTTAGGTATGTATACGGTTAGTTTTACCACCACCGATAGAGAGAATAACTCTATTGCGGAATCCGTAGCAAACTCAATTCAGGCCGAACAGATCGCCCGCACAGGCATTTCACTTGCTATGACAAAGATGGGTGGAACATACTCATCGTCAACCCGTGAATATTCAAATCAGAATGCTTCAGTAATGAATGGTTCAGTAGTCTTTTCAGCGTCGCAATCAGGTTTACCTGCTTCACAATCTCAGGTTACTTCAACTGCTACATTCGCAGGAAAAACAGTCACGATTAAAGC
>JAUXTU010000063.1 GCA_030679145.1 Bacteroidota bacterium
GCCTTGAATTTCGATCGATCCGTTTTTCACCGTTCCTCCCGCTCCGCAATATTGTTTTAAGGTTCTTGCAATATCTTCGATGGTATCAGGATTATGTTGTAAACCTGAAACAACAGTGACACTTTTCCCTTTTCTACCGGCAGTATCAAGAAAGACGCGAACCGTCTTTGATTTTCCATCATGTGTTCGCTTTTCTGATTTACTTTCAGTCTTCAATGATTTTCGTTCTGACTCAGAAAGTAATTGTTCTAAATCTGAAAGAGATTGTAGTTTCATCTTTTCTTTCCTTCCATTGCACGTTTCGTTTTTTTGGTCGGTTCTGCTTCTAAAGGATTTTCAGGCCAATAATGTTTAGGATATTCTCCCCGCATATCCTTTCGCACTTGAACATACGCATTCTTCCAAAAACTTGGCAGATCTTGAGTAACTGCAATCGGTCTGCGCGCGGGAGAAAGTAAATGAAGGAGCACTTTTACTTTTCCACCGGCAACGGTCGGAGTTTCTGTTTCGCCAAACATCTCTCCCAATCGCACTGCAAGAATTGGCTGTGAGTCGTTTGAATAATCTAATCGAATGTTCGATCCGGTTGGAACTGTTAAATGTGTTGGCGCTAATCGATCAAGGTCGTGCAATTGTTGATATGAAAAGAGAGAGCGGATGATCAAACTCAAATCAAGCTTTGACAATTGTGAACGTTTCGATATTCCATCTAGAAATGGTGCAAGCCAATACTGTAATGTTTCAATAAGATTCTTGTCACTCAAATCTAACCAATCGTTGCTCACTAATAATTTTTTTCTTAGCCATTCGCTCCGAGTTCGGATCGAATTTGAATCATCATTCCATGGAAGTGAATTTATACCCATTTGTTTAATTCCATTAAGCATCTCTTCACGGATTTTTTCTTTTGATGCGGTAAACAATGATTCAGAAAGTTCAAGCGATCCGAATCGGGTAATTCGTCGCGAGACAATAGATTCTTCCCTCTCATTCCAGAATACTTCTTCCACTGTTACAATTTGATCATCAAAAGCGGTTCTGATATCCTGTTCCGTCAATTGTGCAGCAAGAAAGATCTTTACATCACTTCCGGCACCATCAACATCGGCAATCGCAAGGTATTCTTCTTTTGATAATACACTGCTCTTCGGTAACGATGCAACCATATTTCCGGACATTTGATAACGCAATTCATTCGTCCCTCGCCGTTTCCCAACTCGTTCAGGATAAGCCAATGCCAATAACATCCCAAGTTTTTCTTCAGAATCTTTATGATACTTGACTCCCAATTGATTTCGAAGTCGTTCTGATTGTTTTACTACACGTTCACGACCAATCGAATATCGAGTATCACTATTACGTAATGCATACAAACGGGAAAACAAATCGATATCATTCTCATTCTTTCTGCGTAAAAAGTCCCGATCTTCAAGTAATGCCGCAACATCACATGCTAATGACCCGATACCAAATTCTTTTCCTTTGATCAACATGTGGGAAAGACGTGGATGAACACCAAGCAATACCATCGATTTTCCGTGATCAGTTAGTTTCCCATCGTTTGTAAGTGCTCCAAGACGAATCAATAAATCTTTTGCTTGAGTGAGATGTGCTTCCGGCGGTGGATCAAGAAACCGCAGATTATTCCCTTCTGCATTTTCCCATTGCGCAAATTCCATTACCAATGGTGCAAGATCGGCGGCAAGAATTTCGGGCTGAGAATATTTTGGCAATTGTTTGTGTTGATGTTCAGTCCATAACCGATAACAGACACCTGATTGTTGTCTTCCCGCTCTTCCCATTCGTTGATGCGCAGACGATTGAGAAACAGATGTTGTAACAAGCCCTGACATTCCTCGTCTCGAATCAAATCGAACTGTTCGAGAAAGCCCTGAATCAATCACAATTCGAACCCCTTCAATGGTCACACTTGTTTCGGCAATATTTGTTGAAAGAATTATTTTTCTCCGCCCTTTTGGGTCGGGATTAAGAGCAGCTTGTTGCTTTTCATATTCAGCTTCACCAAATAATAGATGAACAACAATATTCAGTGAACTCTTCGTTTCTTCCAGCAGCGTATCAACCCGACGGATTTCGCGCTGTCCCGGAAGAAATACAAGAATATCTCCTTGTTCTTCCTTCAATGCTCTATTGATTGCAGCGACAACTGAATCCTCAATGTGAGCATTATTGTTGGTTGGAGAATAATGTACGATGACAGGAAATACTTTACCTTCACTGTGAATAATCGGCGCATCACTCATTAGTTTAGAGAGTGAAATTCCATCAAGCGTTGCGGACATCACAAGTATGCGAAGATCATTTCGTAAATGTTCTTGAACTTCTAATGCAAGAGCAAGTCCAAGATCAGCGTGAATACTTCGTTCATGGAATTCATCAAAAATTATCAATCCAATTTCAGGAAGCGTCGGATCATCCTGAATCATTCGGGTAAGAATGCCTTCAGTAAGGATCTGGATCTTTGTTTTACTGCTTACTTTACTATCACCACGAATTCGATACCCGATTGATTCGCCAACTTTTTCATTTTGAAGCTGAGCCATAAACAGTGCTGCACGCTGAGCTGCAATTCTTCGAGGCTCGAGCATTAATATCTTTTTTCCGCTCAGCCATTGCTGATCTTTTAACGCAATAGGAACCCGTGTAGTTTTTCCTGCACCAGGTTCTGCAGAAAGAATTACATTACGATTATCGTCAATCGCATTTATGATGTTGGGAAGAATTATATCTATTGGAAGAGAATTCACTCCTAAAAGATAGGAATTTTTGACGAAGGAAATAACTTTTTTACAAAGAGTTCAATTAGAGTGAACCTTCGAGTGTCACTACAAATTGACGAGGCGGAGCTATGTTTCCGATAAGTTCAACATAATTGTAGTGAAGAAGATTATGGATGTTTAGCGATGCATTAATTGGGTATCCAATTTCAGTAAGATTTGCTGCTATTCGAACGTCAACAATGTAAATGGGAACACGCTGCTCGCCATTATTGATTGGTGCAAGTTTAATAAGATTGTCGTCTATTTCTTCAACTCTGCTTATGAATCGAAAGTCAATCCCACCGTTGAACATTGCTTGTTCATAAGAAATATTTGTCATTGCAATGTGTCTAGGACGGTATTTTAGAAACGAGCCTGTCTCTCGATTAACCGCCCAATTGTAATTGTAGTTCACTTCAAATGACAATGCCCGATCAAACCATTGTGAATGATAACCGGTTTCAAATCCTTGAATGCGCGCTTGCGTAATGTTGCGGAAACGTACGACAGCAGCATTGAGAGTCTGATCAAGTTCAACACTCGGTTCTATCAAGTCAGATAAATCACTTTGAAAGAATGCAATGTCTACCATGCTTTCGCCAGAAATTAATTGAGTTCCACCTATTTCATACGACCAACTATGTTCGGGTTTTAGATACGTACTGGGAACGACTACTATAGAACTTCCGGTATTACTTGTGGAGACATATAATTCCCCAATTGAGGGAGCACGAAATCCGCGACCGACTGAAGCACGTAGTGTCGATCCTTCATAAGGAGAATATCGCATTCCAAACTTTGGATTAATCTGTTCATTCTGAGATAAACCTTTTACTTGTTGAACATCATATCGTACTCCGGCAGTTGCAGAAAAATTCTGCATAAAAGTAAATTCATCTTGAAGATACAACGCAAAACCATTGCTTACGTGGGTTCCGAACGTCATCGATTGTACCTCTTCTCGATTTCCAACAATACCAACCGTAAGGATATTTTGCTTATTGACAATTAAATTTCCCTGGGCATCTACCGTAAACGCATCGGAAGAAGATTCATCCATCCGTTTAAGATTTAAACTGTCTCGATGCCAGTTGCTGTGAAAATGGACCACCTTCACATCGCCAAAAATATTTTCATTAACATACAGTGTATAATGTGCCGTATTGTTCCATCGAAGTGAAGTAACGCTTGCATTTCGTTGTCCGTCAGCGGGGCGCAGAGCGTTTGTTAAATTTTTCCACCATAAAAAATCCCCACGCTGCTGTAGGAATCCGGTAGTTGTAAATGTAAATGCTTGGGTTGGTGAAAAATCATATTTTATTTTCAAAAATCCGCTGTACCGACGGAGCCAATCATTCTCACGATATCCGTCATCAAAAGTTCGATGGAGTGATGTTGAAATTCCGATGTTATCAAATTTTTGTTCAAAACCAATATATTCTCCGTTGGTAAAGCGAGTTTTATCGCTCCATTTCCACTCATCAAATTTTGGAGAAGAATACATACCGCTGTATGTTTTCCATCGAAATAATGGTTCTTCGGAAATTTCCTTTGTCAACACATTGATCACTCCACCAAGTGCACCCGATCCGTACAACGCAGAACCTGCCCCTTTTAAAACTTCTACCCTGTCAATTTGAAAAATCGGAATTGATTCAAATGTAATTTCGCCTGTGTCACCGGCAAGAAGCGGCATACCGTCAACCAACATTAATACTCGGCTGCCGACGCCGCGGCTGTATCCGCTGGATGCACGGATATTCATTTGCGTCTGATTGAAGTTCACTCCGGGAATATATCGCAGCGCATCATCCACTGAAATGGCTGTCCGTGATGAGATCAGTTTTGCATCAATGATACTCATACTTACCGGAACTTCTTCGAGTGTTTGCTGCCGTTTATTTGCCGTGACAACAACAGTTTGCGTTTGCACAGGCGATGAGGAAAGTTCTATCACCATCTCGATTGCTGAATCACTTTCTACTGCAACATTTATCGGTTTAAATCCAATAGCAGAGATTATTAATGTTGCATTTGCTGACGGCAGATTCGTAATGATAAATTTTCCATCAATTCCTGTTGATGTACCGATAGAAGTATTAGGAACAAACACCGATGCGCCGATGATTGGAGATTTCTCTTCAAAAGAAATTACCTTTCCGCGCACACTATTTTTGCTTTGAGGAAAAATTAATGAAGAAAAAATGATCGCTATGAAAATACTATTTTTCATCATTTGAATGGCTGGGGCGGAAGGTTATAGAAATCAACATCAATATTGATCCCCGAGATAAATTTATTGTCCGTCACGATGACGGTTTTGGGTGTGGGACTTGCAAGAGAATATCCGTAGACACCAACTACCCGCCATTGTGAAAACGTGGAAGGTCCGTACTGTTGAACTACTGCTATGTAATAATATGTTTTAGGAGTTACAAGCATTTCATATGATGCTGTTGCACCGCTGTCTAATGTAGAAAGCTTGTTGGGACTATACGCTATTTCCCCGGAAAATACCTTGAGAAGTATATCTTGGAATAACGTATCGACTGGATAATAAGGAACTGCAACAATGCGAAGATCAATCAAACTGTCTGTAGGAGGGAATGGGCTTTTATAAGTTATTGTACCGCTAAATCCGGGAGAAATAACAGTATTAGAAACAGGAGTAAGTCCCTTATCACACCCGACAAGAACGAGAAATATAAAAATGATGAAATAACAAATATCAGAAACTATCTCAAAAGTGAATTTTATTGTCATTCCGAACGAAGTGAGGAATCTAGTTTTAATAATTAAAAACAAAATCGAGATTTCTCGATGCTTCGTATCTCGAAATGACATTGATTGGGTATTTTTGAGATGGCTTCTATTTAATACTTTCATAAATCGTCAAATTTTATTACTTCAAGAAAAATTCTTTAACCGGTGTTCAATATTCAAAAGCCCATTTTTCTTTTTTGGGAAACATAACGTAATGACGTTTAATTTGCAATAGTATTATATCAATGAGACATCTGAAAAATTGTCCCGCTGTACGGGATGCCGTACAGCGGCAGTTGTCTATTGTCATTCTGACATTGAGCGCAGCGAAATGGAAGAATCTCGTTTTTGTTTTCGAGTGAAAAAGTGAGATTCTTCGTCGCTCCGCCTGCCTTTGCCGAAACGAAGCATCGGCTTCGTGCAGGCAGGCTCCTCAGAATGACATTGATTTAAGATTTTTCAGATGTCTCTCAATGTTATTCCATCCTCTTAATGATATTTTTGTTCTGATGGTTAAAGATATCTTTCCCTTCGAAAGTATAGAGAAAATCAATTCGTTCTTTATAGAACTCAGTAATTTTTCCTCTTACCATTTTTAGCGTGCTATTGAGAAAATGATTTTGTTCAGTAAATCCTTCACCGAGTATCCCGACAGCAGCAGGAAGCCATCGTTCCGGAAACTCTCCGGCATATTTCCCGCCGCTTTTATATTCCTTGATTTCAGAATCAATAAGGGAAAGAGCAGCTGTTTGCCCCTCTTCTGTATGGACAGCTAGATTCTCTTGCTTAAGAAAATTTAGAATCCTTTCCTTATTGAGAACAATTAATGCAACCGTAAATTGCGATTGATTATTATACAACATCACTTGTTCAATGAATGGAGAATTTCCAACCAATGCTTCTTCAATTCCTTCAGGACTATATTTTTCACCGTCATGACCGATCAAAAGGCTTTTTTCCCGACCCAACACATACAAAAAATTATCACCGTCAAGATAACCAAGATCGCCTGTATATAACCACCCGTCACGAATCGTCTGACTTGTTGCTTTTTCATTCTTCCAATACCCTGCCATAACATTTTCGCCGCGGATAACAATCTCGCCTTGTTTCCCTATCGGTAAAGAATTTCCTTTCTCATCGCAGATCTTCACTTCAAGATTTGGAACAATGCTGCCGGATGAACCAAGTTTATGTTTCTTCGGAACATTTGCTGAAATGATCGGTGATGCTTCGGTTAAGCCATATCCTTGATACATTGGAATTCCGATTGCATAGAAGAATCGTTGCAATTCAATATCCAACAAGGCACCGCCGCCAATAAAGAACTGCAGTTTTCCTCCAAATCCAGCACGGATTTTTTTAAGAAGCAAAAAATCAAGAATTTTGTACTGTATTTTCTCCCACACGGAACCATTTTTCCTTTTGTCCCATCCGATGCTATTAATTTTGTACCCAAGATTTAACGCCTTGTTAAAAAGCGACTCAACTTTCTCTCCCTTTTCTTTTATTCCTTTTTCAATATTTTTTCTAAAATTTTTTGCAAGGGCCGGAACACTTAACAAAAATGTCGGTTTGGATTCACGGATATTCACCGGGATATTCTTCAACGTTTCCATCGGTGTTTTCCCGATTTGAACAGAAGCCATACTTGCTCCGTTCATCATCAGTGTATATATTCCTGCGGTATGTGCAAAACAATGGTCCCACGGAAGTATCAACAATGAACAATAATCTTGAGGAATGGGAAGAAGCCCTGAAGCCTGTTCAACATTCGCCGTATAATTTCTGTGTGTAAGAATTATTCCTTTGGGATCAGCTGTTGTTCCGGATGTGTAACAAATGTTTGCAGGATCCCCTTCTGTAATTGACCGCCATCGTTCTGAAAATTTATCAGCGGATGATTTAAGATATTCACTTCCCTTTTCCAACAATGTTGAGAAGTTAAATTCATCTCTGGTAGTTGGTTCGCCGTCAAGTATTATTATTTTTTCCAAATCTGGAAGATCATTTTCTATAGATCGAATTTTGTGAACATGCCCGCCCGAAACAATAACCATCCGCGCGCCGGAATGTAAAAGACGGAATTTTAGATCAACAAGTTCATCAAGTTTTACGGAGATAGGAACATTGATCGCTCCGGCATATAACATTCCCACTTCAGAAATCACCCAGTCATTTCTTCCTTCCGAAATTAACGCTATGCGATCTCCTTTTTGGATTCCCATACTCATCAAACCTGCAGCACACAAATACACCTGTTCTTTAACTTGTGAATATGTTAAACCTTGATACACGTCTGTTTTCTTTTCCCACAAAAGAATATTAGAGGGAAAATTTGTGCAGCTTTTTTCGAGCAATGTCGGTATCGTTCGTTGAGATGAGTTTTTCATAAGATTTATCAGATTACTGGAAGTGGTATTAAAACCCCTAATCATTGTCATTTCGAACCCGACGTTCTTTGTCGGGTGAGAAATCTGGCTACACTTTGTTGGAGCTATGTACCGAGATTTTCGAGGAAAAGCAATTGGCAAAAACGTGGAGATTTTTAAAGGTGTAAGTTGACCGTCACCTCGAAGGTGACGGTCAACTGCTAAGATGTATATTTCCCACATGAATGCTACCACCCCTGACGCTGCGCATGCCTTCGCCGAAACGAAGCATCGGCTTCGTCCAGGAAGGCGTCGTCCCCTCCTCAAACGAGGAGGGGATATAGATATTCTAGAATGTCCGAAAATTTTTAACAGGGGTGGTCGCAATTTGTGACCACCTCAGCGTTGATATCGCAAAATGCGATATCAATATGACCGCGTATCAGGAGTGCCTTTTTGATTACTATTTCAATCGGAATCAGTTGACTCACTTTAAACTCTTTGCGTTCTGTAGAGAGGATGTCACAATCTGTGATATCCTTTGTATCTTGCCGCGAATCGATACAATTGGGATGATCACCGGTAGTAATTTTGGGGAAATGTAAGAAAGGTATTTGTAATGCAAAACGGAGTTCCAAAAAACCGGGGTTCCAAAACAAGAGTTTGGGAACGAGATGAATAATCTTATGTCAGATTTATTAAATCGTTTTAAGGGGTCCTAACCAAGGAATGAATCCATTACAGAACATCGTCAAAGTATTTTGCCCTTATTAAATTTTCATATTTCACGTAAATTGGACCTTGAGGTTTTTTATTGGAGTCTTTTAATTTGACTGGCGTTATTTCAGAAGCTGGAGATTTGAACTTTAACAAATACTTACCTGTTTTTTGGTATGGTATGATCGTGTCAACTTCGGCAACGTGGGTAATTGCGCTTACCGGTGCAACCCGATATGCTGCAATATATTTTATTTTATCCTTCATCGCTGCACTAATTCTTATTGCATACCACTGATTGTTTTTGAGAAACTCAGCCTTAAAACCATCTTCCCGAGCTGGGACAACAATTGTGTCGCATTTTGACCTTCGTTCTCGCATTCTAATTATGTCTTCATTACTTCTGGTTTTTACTGGTCCTTCTGCTAATTCGATCTCCTCATTTTCATAAAGTGTATCATAATGATAAATCTTCTCTCCGTTATCCGAGATGAACGATTTTAACTCCAAAACAGAAATATTGGCGTTTATTTTTTGGAGAACATTATGAAGTTCATCTTTTGCTTCATCAATTATTACAAGTGCTTTAAATTGTTTGTAAACAGCAGAATCTAAATAATTGTCGATGTTTCTATGATTAGATTTTGAACAACCGTTTTCCAATCGTTCTAACATTTGTTTGTTCTTGGATATTACATCCATTAAGTGATTTCGTAACTCAACTTTTCCCTCGTCAAAACTTGTAGCAAACCGCAATAATTGTATCCCGATGTGCTTAAAAGGGTCATGAGATATAATTTCATTTTCAATAATATATAAATCCGGTTCGCTTGGATTGGTCATATCAATCAAGTAAGCATCCGGTATTGATATTATTTCGGAACCCTTCATTCTTTTCTTTTTTGAAATATAGATTGTGGAATTACCGAAAATATGATCTGCGAGCTGTTCGACACAGTTTTCAAAATCGGCTTCATTATCATAGCTAAACAGATTATATGTAGTTTTGTCAATTAGGATTGGCATTATATTTCCTTTTCAAGCTTTGTTTAGAAATGCTTAGAGTATGAAACTTAAATTGTAAGCACATAAAAAACCCGCAGTTCCAGCCTTAAACGCCAACCCTGCGGACCTGTCCGCCATCTTTTTGACGGATCCATTTCTGTATGAATGTAATCTAATTATAGGCTTTTATCAATCAAAAGTATGGTAGGAAGAGTGTCTATCGGTTTCTTTAAAATGAAAAATCCCGCACGTTGTGCGGGATTAGTGATCGCGGATGGTCTCGAACCATCGACCCTCTGCTTAAAAGGCAGATGCTCTACCGCTGAGCTACGCGATCATCATTTACAAAAGTGATACAAATATAGTAAAAAAAATCGCGTTTTGCAACGATAGAATATAAATTCGGTAATTCTATTGCTGAATAGTTTCTGCAGTTGTTACATCATTTTTCTTTCGTCGAAAAATAATCCCGATAGGAATTACAACACAATATCCGAGCACCAGTAAAATTGGAGCAACAGTTAATGCAATAGGATTATCCCATGGTTGTGCACTCAATGCAAAATAACCTGCAACGATAATTACAACTCCTGCAAGAATGATCCGATAATTGATCAGTTCAAGACTAAGAGATTCGTCACGTTTAGTTTTTTTTGTCGATTTATCTTTTTGGATTTGTTTTGCCATACTATCTCCGTTCCTCTGTGGTATAAAAAAGCCAGACGTTGGGGGGTCCGTCTGGCTCGACCCAAAATATGCAACACTCAGGGGAAGAAATGTTGCAAAGGTCGAGTACAATATAATTAGAATATTCTAAAAATCAATGAATTGTTATTGGTTTGTGACTTTTTGCACACTTCTGCCTTTTGCCTTCTTAAGATTCTTAGTTTTTGTCTTATTTTTCTTTACCGGTGATACTTTCTTTTTTGATGTACGTGCTGAAGCTTTACCATTTTTTGTCGTTTTCTTATTCGAATTCTTTTTTTCAATTGATGCAATAATCAATTCCTTAAATTGCTCCACCATATATCCGGCATTGCCTGCGGTTTCGATGAAATGAGATTTAGTTCTATCAATCTTTTCCAGACTCTTTGTATTGATCGGAGTTGAACCGAACAGTAAACGAAGGTCTAAAATCCAAATTGATAACATCTCAAATTGCTCTTTATTAAAATACCATAGCCCGTTATGTTCGTTCACATTCAGAAAACTGGCAGTATCAAAATCACTAAACAGTTTTTCTATCAGTGTGGGGGTTTCAATTTCACCTTCTATTACTGTATTATGTAATCGGCTTAGATTTTGAATTACCGTAACAATATTCCGCGCCTTACCTTCCTCAATTCCGTGATGAGTAATAATATTTCGAAACACTTCGTCAAGTTTCAGTATTTGGAATATATCAATTGGCGGAGATTTTTTTTCGTTCCCGAATAACAATCGTTCCCATTCAATTGCCAAACAATATAAGAGCACAGAAATCTGCGAAATAAATTCCTGATGGACTTTGGATTGTTTGTTACTCTTAGACGTTTTTGAGGGTTTGTTTTGTTCCAACAATGTTGAAGGAAAGAGATGTTGTACTCTTTCAATGATAAGAGAGATTCTTTTCGAATATTCTTCTTTTGTTGAAATAGTTGTGAACTGCTTTTCCAATTCACCATAGAAGGTATCACTTGTTTCAGTAAATTGTGAAAGGTCGAATTGCAAAAATGATTTTTTCAATGCACTATGGAATGGCTGTAGTCTCATTTCCTTTAGTATTGTATCAAGGCTTCTCGTCCCTTTCCCTGCCAACTGTTTGGCTATATGTTCATATTCGCCTGTCTCATCGAATATTTCATGAAAATCGGTGAATACTGCATAATCAAATGCCTTCAATTCAACACGAATTCCCTTGTCTGCAAGTTCCTTCCCTGAACAAAGATATTCTAACATTGATTTACGATCCCGAAACCGATAGTATATTTTTTGGGATGATTGAAATTGCAGTGCTTGTGTTACCGTGGTAGTACGAGTATTCCCACCGTCACCAAATGCTTTCGGAACAGAATGTTTTATAAATCCTTTGCATTCGGCAAATTTGTTATGGAAGAATACTACCGCACATTCTTTCCCCGCACGATTAGAATAGGTGATCACATTCTCATTCACGTATCCATGGTCATCATGAAAATCATAAAATTCAAAATTGGTCACCTGACTGAAGAGGTATCTCTTTTTTGTTAGAGGGAATACTTCGTATTCATGACGATGGATCAACCATTCATCAGGAATTTCATTGTAATATGCCCGTTGGTATTCCATTCCATATTTTTCTTTGAATCCTTCGATCTGTCCATGGGCAAACATCGGCAATCCCGGCAGTGTGATCATCAATGTTGCCACGCCAAAATATTTATCATCCTTCCCAAATTGTTCAACTGCTGTTTGTTCATCCGGATTGCTCATGAAATTTACATACCGCTTGAGAATTTCCGGATTGAATTCTAATGTATTTTTGATCGTCGAACGAAATTTCTCGTTCTCTTCTTTCATCAGCATATGCATGAACGCACTATTATACACTCTGTGCATTCCCAGTGTTCTGACAAAATATCCTTCCATTAACCAAAATGCTTCGGCAAGCAGCAACGTTTGCGGCATTTCCTTATTAAAACGATCCACAACTTCGCGCCAAAATTCCACCGGAAACATTCGATCAAATTCTGAGCGAGACAAACTATGATCCTGCCGTGAAGGAACTCCCGATGTTCCCGGCATTGGATACCATAACCGCTGAAAATGTTTTTTTGCCAATGTCATTGCAGCATCAAAACGAATGACAGAAAACTTTCGTGCAACATGAAGAATATTCTGGATTACCGCTTCGCGAACATCTGCGCGCAAAAGATTCAATTGCGCCGTATCATTCCACGGCATACTTGTACCGTCATTACCGTGATAAACATATCGCACTTCCCCATTGCGTCGGTCTACGCGTTGGAAAACGACTGCAGCATCGCTTCTGCTCCAGTAACCGTCTTCAATGCGCAGTTCAATATTTGGATCTTCAGAAAGGTTCTCCCCTGTAAATTTATAGCCGGGATATGGAGGATGTTCGGATTGGATAAAATATTCCGGATGTTCTATTACCCATTTTGAGAATATGCCCATATGATTTGGAACCATATCTCCCGCCAGCCGGATTCCCCGCTGCCAACAACGATGATTCAGATTTTGGTATGATTCTTCTCCACCAATATCTCGAGCAATTTCATAATCATATAAAGAATAAGCTGAAGAAACGGCATCAAGATTTCCGGTTATTTGTTTTATTCTTTTTGAGGCATGGCTTCGCTCCCAAACACCGATCAACCATAAACTTGTAAAACTCCATCGCGCAAGCTGATCGAGCTCTTCATCCGGAATTTGATCAAGTCGTTTTATTTCGCGCTGATATTTTTTGGACAGCTGATCGAGCCAAACGTAGATATTCTTTGCGATCAGTACTACATTGGGCATCCAATCGGTATCAGGGGTAAATTGCTCATGTTCGGCGTAGATATAATCTTCCGGCCTCATTTGCAACAAACGCTCACGCTGCTTACGTTCTTCAGCAGATAAATTTCCCTCTTGCTTTTTATAGCCCGGAACAAATGTTTCTACAACGGGAGCGCCTCCCCCTTGATGAGTAATCTTCCAAAGATATTCTTCCTCTTCTTTGGTGAATTCAAGACTTACTGAAATTTTGTTAAAATATTTTGAAGAAAGCAGAATGCCAAAATGTTCTTTAATAAATTTCAATTGTGCTTCAAGATTGTTCGGATTTTTCAGGATCGGTTTCTTTAGAACATCGAACAAAAATTCTTGTTCCGGTCCGAACGGTTTCTCGTATGTGAAGAATTTTTCCAATAACGAAATGATCGAAGCATATTCTGTGCTTTTCAAAAGTGCTGAATCGTCAAAGAATTCTTTAAAATCAGTACAGGCAGGATTGAAGTTGGAAAGAAACAGCATCATCATTTCTTCCAATGCAATTTCTTTATTCAGTTTACCATCTGTTGATTTCAAAAAATAATCCGCAATGGTCTGTTGATTCTTATACACAGCAGAGGGCGGAAATAATGTTAAAAATTGCTGTAATGTTTTTTCTAACTTTTCCTCACCGATAGAGTTTTTGAGGAATTGATATGCTCGATGGATTACTCCCGGATTTTCCTGCTCTTCATACATCCGTATAATCACATGATTGATTTCATCGATCAATCCCATCGCATTCAAATGACCGGCACGTATTTCATTCTTGCTTTCGCCGGATTGTTTTCGAATTTGATTGATCTTCGATGCAAGTTCTCTTACAGAACGAAAATGTGGGAATATAACATTTCCCGAAGAGGCAAATAAGATATCATCAACTACATATTTTTTGCGGATATCTGCATGGATGTGAAATTCAAATTGAGACTTACCATTGAATGGAAAGAGTATAACGTTAATCTGTTTTTTGAAAAGCAACATTGTTTGTCCCTATAGATGATACAGTATAAAGAAAATATTTTCTTTCTTCAATTTGTTTCATATATTTAAACAGAATCATTTGTAATGGGCCGTTAGCTCAGCTGGGAGAGCGCTTGCATGGCATGCAAGAGGTCAGCGGTTCGATCCCGCTACGGTCCACTATAAGCTCAAACCCCCTCTTTCATAGATAAACCTAACTGAAATGTCTATGACCATACTTGTTAAATTCTCCACAGTCCCTTCATTCCAATGAAAATAATTTTATTATTTCTTTTTATTTTTGTTTGTCGTGCATTCTCTTTATCTGATACTATTTCAACAAACATTGTTGCTCCTGGTGTTATTCACACTCAATATACATTGCCTGGACCTTTCACTTTAGATGTTCTTGAAGTTGATATTACTAACCCTCTGTTAACCTTTGAAACATACAAGCCGGCAGGCGGATTGACAAAAACAACAGTGCAAGCGGCTGCAAATGATAATGCCGGGCATCGTGTAATCGGTGCGATCAACGCCGGTTTCTTTAGTTTTGAAACCGGCTGGCCTGTTCATAATCAGGTTGCAAATGGAAAACCGGTTCTTGGTATTTCACAAGCAAGATCTAGTTTTGTTTTTACTGAAAATCGAAAAGTCTTTATTGAGCGATTCAATTTTTCAGGAAAAATTTTTGCAAACAATGGATCATCTCTTACAATAAATGAAACTAATACGACCCGAGGATCGGAAAAAACTGTTCTGTTCAGTTCATACAAAGGAATGACAACGGGAACCGATGCGAATGGAATGGAAGCAGTCTTAGAAATTGTCTCTCAACCGTTAGTGATGAATGATACTCTTCAGGTTGTCGTAAAACAAAAAGCGTCGGGCAACAGCACTATTCCAACCGATGGATTTGTAATTTCAGGCGGCACCGGAATACCCGCAACATTTATGACGAACAATTTTTCTGTCGGTGATACGGTAAAATTATTTCTGACGTTTAATCCGATCGCTCCGGCATCCGTAAAACGGTTGACACAGTTGATTTCAGGATACGGACATTTGATTAAAGACGGTGTAACCTATCCGACACTCGGAGATTACGACCTGTCCGGTTCTAGTTTTAACAACACACGACATCCTCGAACATTCGTTGGAATCAACGATGATACTACAAAAGTATATCTCTGCACGGTTGATGGAAGACAATCCACCAGTTTGGGCATGACTTTTACCGAAATGGCAAATTTTCTTGTGACATTGGGAGTCAAGGATGCATTCAATCTTGACGGCGGCGGCTCTACAACAATGGTCGTACGGAGTGAAATTGTTAATTCTCCTTCTGACCCCGGTGGAGAACGTTCCGTTGCAAACACATTACAAGTTATCAGTACTGCTCCGGTTGGTACATTGCATTATTTGAATCTACTCGAAAATAAAGCCGATGTATTTCAGGGAAATACATTTCAATTTCATACTGAAGGAAAAGATGAATTTTATAATCCCCTTTCCCTTCCGGTGGGAACTGTTTGGAACTGCGATACAGCAATTGGAGCAATAGATACCAACGGACTTTTTGCAGCAAAGAATACTAACGACAGTGGATGGGTTCGTGTGAAATATAATTCCATTTCCGATTCGGTTCGAGTATTTGTTCGGGTCATTAAAGAATTACGTATCTATCCAACCTCACTTGTTATGACACCCGGAGAGCAAATTACTCTTGCAATTTACGGTATCGATTCAGGAAATAATAATTTACCGATCCAAGGAACCCAGGTCATACCCAAAATTATCGGACAAGGAATCAACTTTTCTCCTTCTGACAAAGTTCTGACCGCCACAGGATTCAATAAAGGAACTTTTCAACTTTCTCTTGATACGGTAAAACTACAATTAAATTATGATTTCAGTGGTGCGGATACAACCATTATTGCGGAAAAATTTAATGATCAATTTTTGTGGAAGCAAGATATAACAGGTACCGATCCGGATAACGTATTTTTCGGTTTAAGTCCAGACACGGTTTTCTCAGCTCCAAATTCGTTCCGTGTTTTTTACAGCTTTCCTAGAACCGATGTGGCCACTGCAATCTTGAAAACAAGTCTACCTCTTGCAAGCAGACCGGACAGTATCTATGTGAAAGTGTTTGGTAACGGCGGTGGACATACATTGAAATTAATCTTTAACGATAAAAACGGTGACCAATTTTATATCATCTCGCCAACTATTGTTAATTGGAATGGGGTGTGGCAGAATGTTGGTTCTAAAATGGTGAATGCAAAACCTGTAAGTACAGGAACCCTTGATTTTCCAATTACACTCAGTGAGATTCAAATTTTGTTGGGTGAGAATAATCCTGTCGGAAGTAAAGCAGTTGGAACAATTTTCATTGATGATATTTCCGTTCACTACCCAAATCGAGCAGTATCACCATCGGTATTGTATGATTTTAATTCCGGTATTACGGGATGGCTTCAACCATATGGTGTGGGAAGCGGACAAACTTATGGAATAATGAATACTTCCAAATTGGAGTATTCGACCGAACATCCATATGAAGGAAGCGGATCAGGAAAATGGACATTTATTGATTCAGTAAGTTCAAACAATTGGAATATCCGTATTTCACGCACAACAAGTGCCGAGCTAGCCTATATGTTGCGAGGCAGTTATATCGGAGCATGGGTGTGGGCGAATGGCAAATTGGGTATAACTATGCGAACGGTCATCCGCGGCGGCGCAACCGGATTATGTCAAGGACCCGCTTTCCCTGTAAATCACATCGGTTGGAAATTAATCGGTGTACGGTTAGACGAAAGCCAATTTACAACATATATAACATCAGGAAAAATTGTCGATACCGGAAATAAATTCAACGGCTTTCATGTTGAAGCAAACAATGCCGATATCAATGGAAAAACCGTAATCCTTTATGTTGATAAAATGGTCACCAGCGCACTTACAGTGCCATCAGGGTTTTTGGATTTTGGTGCAACGTGGGATTCGTCGGGAAATCAGGTGAAAATCTCTTGGGGAGTTAATTCTGAAATCAGCATCAATAGATATCAAATCGAACGGAACAGTAATGGAATTTCTTTTTCTGAAATTGGAACCGTATCCGCGAAAGGTAATTCAGATACAACTGTTCGATATTCCTATTACGATAATATTGGAAACCTTACCTCTGCCAAATATCGGATTCGACAGATCACAAACGACGGTGGACAGGAAACGACTCCAATCATCAATTTCAATCTGACAAACATGAATGGAGATTATTTCTCCCCGTTAAATTTTGTACTGCAACAAAATTACCCTAATCCTTTTAACCCTATCACGACAATTCAATTCCAAATTGCAACCGCCGCTCATACGCGATTAAAAATCTACGACATATTAGGAAGGGAAATTTCAACATTATTGGATCAGGATATTAATGCAGGGCCTCACAAATTCAGATGGGATTCTTCCAAAATTTCCAGCGGTGTTTATTTTTACCGACTATCGTCAGGAAACTTTGTTGATACAAAAAAAATGATTGTGGCAAAATAAATCTCAAACCATCTTTAAAATAAAAAAGGATAACAAATGTTATCCTTTTTTATTTAGAGTCGGGGTGAGAAGATTCGAACTTCCGACCTCGTGGTCCCGAACCACGCGCTCTAACCGGGCTGAGCCACACCCCGAACAGTTATATCTTGTAAAAATCTTTTGACTCCACGTTTCTTGATTTTATTCTCAAGAATCATTGCTTCACTTCTTGTTTTACATTCGAAAGTGTATTTTAATTCCCAAGGAACTCCATTTTTTGTGAATTGTCCTTCGCCTGCATTATGCCTTTTAAGTCTTTCCTGAACATCGTAGGTGTGTCCAACATAATATTTATTTAGAGTATCACTAAATAAAATATACGTAAAGAACATTGCTTGAATTCTCCGACCTTGGCGCCAAAGGCGCCACGCTCTAACCGGGCTGAGCCACACCCCGAACAGTTGCGGAGAGGGAGGGATTTGAACCCTCGGTACACCTTAACAGCGTACGGCGGTTTAGCAAACCGCTGGTTTCAGCCACTCACCCACCTCTCCGGATAGTAACTGCTAAAAATATAAATTTTTGTGTTAAAAATTACTAATGAAGATAAGAAAATTAATCTCCCTTTGCAATTAAATATTATAACACCTTTAGACGTTTTTATGAGTTTTGATTTCTAAAAAAACGTGGTTGTAATTCCTTAAGACATGGTAAAATGCTACAGAAAAAGAATCGCCAATGTATTGAATAGCAGAATATTCGAGGATTATAATTTTATTTTGATAGAGCGTGAGAAGATTATATTAGAAAATCTTTAATATAAATAACAGTATCTCCAAAAATTGCTTTTGCGTTATCTGACTAATCAACTATTCACATCATTTAATATTTTTTCGATCCTTCCTAATTCTTCCTGAGAGAATGCCATTTTTTCTAATACTCCAACCGCATCATTGACCTGCGAAACAGAACTTGCTCCAATCAGAACGGATGTTACTTCCGGCATTCGTAAAATCCATGCCAACGACATTTGAGCAAGAGACTGACCGCGTTCTTTTGCAAGATCATTTAACTTTACAATTTTAATCAATTTTTCTTTGGTAATATGCTCGGGCCTAAGAAATCCATTCGGTTTTCCTGCTCGGGAATTTGGAGGAATCCCTTTTAGATACTTATTGGTTAACAATCCCTGGGCAAGCGGGGAAAACGGTATACATCCGATTCCCTCTTCATGTAAAGTCTTAAGAAGATCCTTTTCAACCCATCGCTCGAACATGTTATATTTTGGTTGATGGATCAGACAAGGAGTTCCCAATGATCGAAGGATACGTGCCGCTTCTTTTGTTTTGTCCGCGCGATAATTAGAAATACCTACATATAATGCTTTCCCGCTTCGTACAATTTGATCAAGCGCTCCCATTGTCTCTTCCATCGGTGTTTCAGGATCGGGACGGTGATGGTAGAATATATCAACATACTCCAATCCCATTCGCTTTAGACTTTGATCGAGACTTGAAATAAGATATTTCCGCGAACCCCAATCTCCGTACGGTCCCGACCACATTGTATAACCCGCTTTTGAAGAAATAATCATTTCAGACCGTTGGCGGGAAAAATCTTTCTTCAGGATTTTCCCGAAATTTATTTCTGCTGAACCGGGAGGATGTCCATAATTATTTGCAAGATCAAAATGCGTAATGCCAAGATCGAATGCGCGCTGCAGAATTCGGCGCATATTCTCAACGCTATCCACACCGCCGAAGTTAAGCCACAAACCAAGCGAAACAAGCGGAAGTTTTAATCCGCTCCGTCCGATCCGTTTGTATGTCATCGAATCGTAGCGCTTTTTTGTTGGAGTATATTTTTTCATTGATTTTTTTATTGTGAGTTTACTGTGAAAAAACCGAGATTGTACATTCGGTGATAGTATTGTGATTATGATTGTGATCGACCATTTGGATTATCCAATGTTCACTTCTCTTTTAATGACCAATTATTTTTAATGTACCTGAATTGAATTCAATATTCCACCACAGTGACTATTGTGAATTATCTCGTAAGGCCAAAAATTTCAAATCCACCAATACCGTAACACTCTCTGCATTTGAGTCCACTCAATGCATTGATCTCTCGTTTCTGATCCAAAAAAAATCTTTTAGAATCCCTTGCCTTTAACTGCTATGCTCTTTATTTTACAACAATCAATAATCCTTAGAGGTCACTATGAAATATCTTCGTTTATTAATAATTTTTACATTTGCAATTTCACTTTCTGCTTGCGTTTCAATGGGAACATTTGAAGAGATGCAATCTCAACGAGATTCGCTCCAACAATCGGTTGATTCATTGAAAAATGCCGTTGCTTCAATGCAATCCCGAATTGACAACTTAACAACTGAAAATTCAAGTCTTAAAAATCAAGGCACCGAAAAAGATAAACAAATTGCTGATTTCCAAAATCAGACCGATACATTAAAAGATCGGATTCGGTTGCTTGAAAATAACCTGCAGATTGCAAGTCAAAATTATGAACAATCGAAATCAAAGAATTCCGCAGAGATCAAAAAATTACTTGGCAGTCTTGAACTGTTGCAAAAAGATGTTGCTCAACGCGAACAGAAATTAAAAGACTATGAACAAGCATTAGCTGTTCGAGATTCTACGTTGGCTTCAATTCAGCGCGATCTTATTGGACGGGAACAGCGTGTCGGTGATCTGGAGAAACGATTAGCAGCTCGTGATTCTGCCTTGAATTCATTGAAATCAAAACTGAATGATGCCCTTCTCGGATTTACTAACAGCGGTTTGTCAATCAACATCGTCAACGGACGTGTGTATGTTTCTCTCTCAAACCAGCTTCTCTTCTCAACAGGAAAAGCTGACATTGACAAACGCGGAAAAGAAGCTCTCGTTGAACTTGCCCGCGTATTAAATACTCAAGAAGATATTTCAATCTTAGTTGAAGGACATACGGATGATCAAGCTGTGAAGAACCTCGGCGCAATTAAAGATAATTGGGATTTAAGTGTTATCCGTGCAACAGAAGTAATTCGTTACCTTGTCAACGAGGGGAAAGTTGAACCAAAACGGATAAC
The DNA here is from genome assembly GCA_030679145.1 of Bacteroidota bacterium. Lineage (GTDB taxonomy): Bacteria > Bacteroidota > Ignavibacteria > UBA10030 > UBA8401 > UBA8401. The sequence goes on from JAUXTU010000063.1 coordinate 20,749, forward strand.
AGCATCAGGTCGAAGCGAATATTTTCCAATTGATAATGCAAGTACCACCGAAGCACGAGCAAAGAACCGCCGTACAGAAATTATATTGATACCGAAGCTTTCCGAGCTATTTGAAATTCTAGAACAGTAACCAATGAGATCATTATTATTTTCAAAAAGCGTAGCAATTATTTGTTACGCTTTTTTATTGCTCATCAATTCTTGCAGTTCAACAAAAGATTTGTCGGAAACTGAGCTCAATAAGTTCTATTCGTTTAGTCCTGATACTCGTGTTCTCATTAATTCTCCAAAAAATAGTGCGACCGATAAACCAATTTTACTGATTTTGTACGCCCTCCCAAATGGTAATACAATCGAAATGACTGCCGGAAAGAAATTAGGTAATGGAGATGATTGGCATTTTGATATTCAACACATTGCGGCCCAAACACGATTCCTTCGCAATACATTGCATGATTATTGTATTGTTGTTGCCTATTTAGAAAATTCATTGAAAAGCTGGCCCGCTTGGCGAATGAAATATGAACAGAATTCAAGTGATATTGCGCGTATCATACAATTAGTACGATTCGAAACCGGAGATCCTCAATCAGTTGTGCTTTCCGGTCATAGCGGTGGAGGGAGTTTTATTACCGGATTCATCAACTCATCTGATTCAATCCCTAATTATATTTCTCGAATTTCATATCTCGATGCGAACTATAGCTATGATGATTCCTTGAACCATGGGAAAAAACTGCTTCAATGGTTGAAAGCTGATACAACGCATAAGTTATGCGTTATTGCATATGATGATCGGGAAATAACATTGAATGGGAAAAAAGTTGTTTCTCCCACCGGTGGAACGTACCGAGCAACACAGCGAATGATCCAACGGTTCACAGAACAAACCGATATCATACAGAGACAAGATTCAACCATTCAAAAATATTTCGCGATTAATATCCGTGCGCGATTTATTGTTCATACAAATCCGGATACTCTTATTCTTCACACAATCCTTGTCGAACGAAACGGATTTATCCATTCAGTTCTCTTCCAAACCGAATTTGAAGAAAAAAATTACAAATTTTTTGGACAACGAGCATATTCCAATCTTATCTCTGACTAATGTATGGCAGAAGAATCCCTTAAAAGAGAACTTTCCTTTACACAGGCAGTAGCGCTTAATATGATCGATATGGTCGGTATTGGACCATTCGTCGTCCTCCCTCTTGTTATCGGCATTATGGGGGGTCCACAGCATATCTCGGCATGGATCGCCGGTGCAATTCTTGCATTGATCGATGGATTTATCTGGGCAGAGTTTGGAGCCGCAATGCCGAAAGCGGGCGGTAGTTATGTTTTCTTGCGTGAATCATTTGGCGAGCGATGGGGAAAATTGATGTCATTCCTTTTCATTTGGCAGACGATGATCCAAGCACCGTTAGTTATTGCTTCAGGTTCAATCGGATTTGCACAATATCTTTCTTACATCCTTCCGCTTGACGACGTTACACGAAAAATTGCGTCGGGCACGCTCGTTATTGTTTTGACTTTTATCCTCTACAGAAAAATTTCCACTATTGGAAAAATTTCCGTCGCACTTTGGATTGGAGTTCTTGGTACAATGGCGTGGTTTATCATCGGAGGACTTTCGCACTTTGATCCAAAACTTGCATTCGATTATCCTGAAGGAGCTTGGGATTTTCGTTGGGCATTTTGGGTTGCACTCGGACAAGGAACTGTCAAAACGATGTATTCTTATCTCGGATATTACAATGTGAATCATCTTGGTGGAGAAATTAAAAATCCTGAGAAGAATATTCCCCGTGCAATTTTTATTTCTATCATTGGAATTGCCATCCTGTATCTAGCAATGCAGTTTGCTGTTATCGGAGTAATTCCGTGGCAGGAAGCTAAAGATTCACAATTCATTGTCAGTACTTTGATTGAACGATTATATGGCACCATTGCTGCAACGTTTGCTACAGTCCTCGTATTATGGATTGCATTTGCGTCTCTCTTTGCAGTGATGGTCGGTTATTCCCGAATTCCTTATGCTGCAGCAATTGATGGAAATTTCTTTTCTGTGTTCGGAAAACTCCATCCGACTAAAAATTTTCCGCACATCTCACTGTTATGGCTTGGTGGAACAGCATTTATTTTTAGCCTACTATTTAGATTGAGTGATGTGATTAGTGCAATTCTTGCGATGAGAATTCTTGTTCAATTTATCGGCGGCGCGGTTGGAGTGATGATTTTAAGAAAGAGGATTGGTTCCGGAAATCTACCGTTTAAAATGTGGCTCTACCCTTTGCCCGCCGTTATTGCAATTGTATTGTGGCTTTCTATTTTATTTTCTACAGGATGGAAATTTGCGTTATCCGGTGTTGGAATGACTGTGCTGGGAATTATTGTTTATTACGGAAGAGAGAAATTCCAAAAGAAATAGATTCATATTCCCTCTCCCAAAGGGAGAGGGTTAGGGTGAGGGTTCTTAGATTTTCGCTCTTCTATCTTTCCCATGATAAAACTCAACACTCCATTTTGATTTGACAAAAACTCACTATTTGAAAATCTCAGTACGGTAACTCCATAAGAAGATAAATACTCATCTCTTTTTTTATCATACTCTTTCCCCTCTTTTTCATAATGCTGGCTTCCATCCAATTCAACACCCAATATACCCGTATGACAGTAGAAATCAAGTATGTAGGGGCCGAATCGAACTTGTCTTTTAAATTTCACTCCAAGTCTATTATTTCGAACTAATTTCCAAAATGTCTTCTCTGCCTCTGTTTGTTTTTGACGGTTTTCTCTGGCTTTGGAAACAGAAGATTTTGGATATTCAAGAAATCGTTGTTTCAAAACTGACCTCACCCTATTTCCCTCTCCTAAAGGAGAGGGATTAAGCTACTCCTCTACCTGAAACTCTTTCTCCTTCGGTCTTCGCTCATCATACATTCTTGTTAATGCAGAAAGTGCAGATTGGTTTCCTCGTTGTGCTGATTTTCGGTAAAAATAAATTGCTTGTGAAAGATTAATCGGAACAAGAATTCCCTTTTCGTGACAATATCCGAGTGCTGTTTGGGCAAGAACTGAACCATTCTCCGCATATTGTTCTAATTCAGTGAATGATTTTTTCGCATGTATTATCGTTCCATCAAACACTTCTGCAACAGCGACTCTGATCTTCCCTTCGTTGTTTCCTTGATCGGCTGCGTATTTCCAAAACTCTACCGCTTTCTTTTTATCAGCCTTCACCCATTGTCCTTGTGAATAACAATTTCCAAGATCAAGAACGGCAGGAATGAATGATTTAGAAACAGCGATCTGCAAAATTTGCAATGCCTGTTCATCCGTTAATGATCCGATCATTCCCAAACCATTCAATGAAGAAGTGACATATAATGCTTCAGTCACATTTTTGGATGCTTGTTGATTGAAATTCGTTTGGATATTTTTTTCATTGATCAACCTCCACAATAAGCCCGGTGCACGGCGCGAATCCAAACGGATTGCTCTGATATAATGAACAGCCGCCAGTAATTTGTCTTTCTTAACTCCTATTCCTCGCTCGTAACATCTCGCAACGATCGTCATCGCTTCCGGATTACCTAATTCCGATGCGCGCTGAATCAAAGAAAATCCGGTAGAATCTGTTTGTAAACTGTCACTGAGAATTTTTGAAATTCCGAGAGTATTACGCAGCTCTTCATTTCCTTCGTTGAACAATTCTTTCAGAAGAGTCAAATCATCTGTTTCCACAGTTTTGTCTTCTTCAAATTCCAGCATTACCGGCTGAACAATTGGCGGTGAAGATTTTTGCGGCGGGTTTGATTTTACGGCACTGGTTACTGTTGAAGAATCTTTTTGTTTCTGTTTAACTCCATTAATTCCGCGTTTCTCAAATTCCAACATCACTTCTTTTGCTGGATCGTAATTCTGATCGGCAGATTTTTTTATCCATTCATACGCGGTTGGATAATCTCTGCGCACAATCAAATTATCCGTATAAAAAAGACCAAGAACATATTCTCCTTCACGCATATCCTTATCCGCTGCATATTTAATGTACCGAAACGCTTCAAACGGATTCCATTCAACGCCCCATCCATTGTTCAAAAATATTCCATAGTTGAACTTCGCAAGTATATAATCCTGATCTGCTGCTTTCTTCATCCATTGTGCGGATTTAACAGTATCAGGTGAAAATCCTTTTCCGGTAAGATATCTCAAACTCAATTCGTGCTGTGATGGAGCGTCCCCCGCATTTGCATTCCTCATCAATTGGAATCCCTCCCATAATTGATAGGTTACTTCTGACTGTTTCACATCCAGGATCCTATACGGAGTACTTTTTGTTCTGAATGCTTTGCTCTTTTCTTTTTCCTGAAAAGGAAAAATGGGCTGCAATAAACAATAAAAGAAGATGAAAATCGTTTTATAGACAGGTAGTTTCTTCATTATTGCATTGTAATTGATTCTTTGCTCAATTACAACGTTCTTTCGCATTTTATCCATAGTTTTCTTACTTTCAAGCACACAAAAGGAATCATTATGAAACTGTTGTACACCTATCTTAAACAATATTGGACGTTAGTTCTATTGGCATTGTTCCTTGCAACCATCAACCAAACATTTTCATTGCTCGATCCTCTCGTCTTCCGATATGTGATCGATAACTACGCGATGAAGTTCAGTGAGTATACTACTGAACAATTCCTTCGTGGAGTGATTGGTCTGTTACTGATTGCAATGGGTGTTGCATTTGTTTCCCGTGTTGCAAAAAATTTTCAAGACTACTACATCAATGTCATCACGCAGCGTCTTGGAGCACAAATCTATTCTGATGGCTTAAAACATTCGTTAGATCTTCCTTATTCGGTCTTTGAAGATCAGCGGAGCGGTGAAACACTCGGCAAACTGCAAAAAGTACGGACTGATGTTGAGCGATTGATTTCTGCGGCAATAAATATTCTATTCACATCGCTCGTCGGCGTTATTTTTGTGATGATCTACGCTTCAACCGTACATTGGCTGATTGCACCGTTGTATTTTTCTACCGTTCCTATGCTGGCTATTTTGAGCTCAACACTCAGCAAAAAGATCAAAGTCATACAAAAAACAATTGTTGGTGAAACAACTGCCCTTGCCGGATCTACGACAGAATCACTACGAAATATTGAACTTGTAAAAAGCCTTGGACTCGCCAATCAAGAAATTAGTCGGTTGAACAGTACAACACAAAAAATTCTTGCCTTGGAATTGAAGAAAGTAAAATACATTCGTGGATTGAGTTTCATTCAAGGAACATCAGTGAATTTCCTCCGGACAGTAATCCTTTTCAGTATGTTGTATTTGATCTTTACGCAGCAAATTTCTGTCGGACAATTTTTTTCGTTATGGATCTATTCGTTCTTCATTTTTGGACCACTACAGCAAATGGGTGATATTATCAACATTTATCGTGAAGCGGACGTATCACTTGCAAACTTTGAGTCGATTCTTAACACACCAAAAGAGCCTAAACCGATTTCTCCATTTAATGTTGCTAACGTTAAGACTCTTACATTCAATAAAGTAACATTCCAACACCAATCCGCAAACAACCATGCATTGAATGAGATTTCTTTCAAAACAAAGATTGGTGAGACAATTGCTTTTGTCGGACCATCAGGCTCCGGAAAAACAACTTTGATAAAGTTGCTGGTCGGATTATATCGTCCTCAATCGGGGAAAATATTATACAACGAAAAAAATTTCGATGAAATTGACTTCGATGGATTACGCGAACGCATTGGTTTTGTAACTCAAGATACTCAGTTATTTTCCGGAACAATTCGGGAGAATCTTCTTTTTGTCAATCCAAAAGCTGCAGATGCTGATTGTTTGGATGTCTTAAACAAAGCCGCATGTCAATCGCTCCTTGCGCGTGCTGACAAGGGATTGGATACACTCATCGGCGAAGGAGGCGTAAAAGTCTCCGGAGGTGAGAAACAACGTCTATCAATTGCACGAGCATTACTGCGCAATCCGCAGCTTTTAGTTTTTGATGAAGCGACATCATCCCTTGATTCATTGACGGAAGAAGAAATCAGTGAAACGATACGGGATATTTCCGCAGGAAAAGATATGATCACCATTCTTATCGCCCACCGGCTTTCAACAGTAATGCACGCCGATACGATTTTCGTTTTGGAAAAAGGAAAGATCGTCGAATCTGGTTCGCATGCAAAGCTTGTTAAATCAAAAGGACTGTATTACGCAATGTGGCGCCAGCAAGTTGGTGAACAAACAAACGGAATTATTAAAACAGCAGCCAAAGCACGGAAACTTATTTCTAAAAACTAATTATCAAACGCTCGTCATGCCGAACTTGTTTCGACATCTTAAAATAATGTATAGATGCTGACATACGTCAGCATGACGTAACTCAAGAAAGAATAAAAAATATTGTTGTCATTCCGGCGCAAGCCGGAATCCACCTTGAGAATTTGGAACTGTAATTCAAATATTTCTGGATTCCCGCCTGCCTGTCGGCTAGGCAGGCTTTCGCGGGAATGACGTTGATTACAGGACAACAATATTTCTAAAAATTAATTCAATATTCCCTCCCCTGTAAGGAGAGGGTTAGGGTGGGGTCAAAAATTATGGCAAAGAAAAAATCTCCCAATACCAAAGATCTTTTCGATCAAACCGATGATATTGAGTGGAACAAAGAGTTAAAACCGCTCTTCAAAAAATATGCAGGACGAAAACATCCTCTGGAATACAAAAATCTGTATCAATTACTGGTGATGGTTGTTCTTTCGGCACGCGATTCGGACAGGAATATCAATGCGCTTGCTCCTGCCCTCTTTGCAAAATTCCCATCAATGAAACATCTTGCTAAAGCAACACCGGAAGATTTGTTTCCATTCATCAGCAAGGTTTCGAACTTCGGGAATAAATCTCAATGGCTGACAAAGACGGCAAAGGAAATTAAGGATGATAAGAATATTCCATTAACGCAGGAAGGGCTAACTCAATATTCAGGTATCGGACGAAAATCGGCGAATGTTATAATGAGCCAGATGAATGCACCTGCTGAAGGTGTGATTGTTGATCTTCACACATTGCGCGTTTCACCACGGCTTGGAATTGCTCAGGGAACGAATCCGGAAAAAATTGAAAAGCAGTTAATGGCAAAAGTTCCGCAGAAGAACTGGCACATTCTCGGTATGTCGCTCACCTATCTCGGACGCGAAACCTGCCGTCCGACAAATCCAAAATGCCACGAGTGCGTTGTGAACAGTGTTTGCGCGTTTTATAAAGAGCAGAAATAATTTTCAAAACAGTATATCATTGCGAGGAGTGATGACGCGAAGCGTCAGAACGACGTGGCAATCTCATTTTTTAGAAATTTCATGAGATTGCTTCGCCAAAGAACGGCTCGCAATGACGAAGATTAAATAGTTTCTCTTACCCTTCATACCCTCGTACATCCGTCGCAAGCATTCCTGCTTTTTCTGCTGCCTCTAATCCAAGATCGCCATCTTCAAATACCTGACAGAGATGCGGTGGGACATTCATCAACCGCGCTGCTTCAAGAAAAAGATCGGGTGCCGGCTTTGGTTTAATATCATCACTAGCAGTAAGGATAATTGGGAAATATTTTGTCAGTCCGACAACATCCAATTGTGCATGAACATTTTCCCGCGAACCACCCGATGCAACCGACATCGGCAAAATACCGTTGTATCGAAAGACAATATCAACCACCGGTTGTATTACTTTTGTTTCATTATAGAATCTCTTAAAGTATTCCTGTTTCATATCACTGACTCTATTTGTATCGAGTGAAACGAGGAATTCCTGATTATACAACTCAACAATATCGGTTGACGGTACCCCTTTTTGAGAGAAGATAAAATCATGATTCCACGGCGCACCGAAATGCGTTATTGCATATTCCCACGCTTTCATGTGCATTGGCATCGAATCGACCAATGTTCCGTCGCAGTCAAAGATCAATCCTTTAATATGTTCTGGTACAACTATTTTTTGCATTATTTCTCCATTGGTACATAAAAAATCCGAAGAAAGAGTTCCTGCACTTTCTGCGGATTCAAATTCTATCTAAAGATACGATTTTTTGAAAAAGATAAACAGCAAAAAAAAAACTTGCCCCTAATCTCATTTCCTTTGCGTCAACAACACTCCCGCAATTGTAATCACTCCTCCCACAACAAACGTTGTTGTTATCGGCTGGTGTAAGAAAATCACTGCCATAATCGTCGTAAAGATCGGTTGTGCGTTTGCAAAGACTGCAACTTTTGTTGTGTCAAGTTTCCCGAGTGCATAAAACCATAAAAGATACGATAGAATTGAAGTTCCCAGGCTCAAGTATAAAATGCTCATCCAGTTTCCAAATGTAAGGGTTGGCAATCCATGCCACGCAAACTCAACAAGTC
>JAUXTU010000054.1 GCA_030679145.1 Bacteroidota bacterium
CGCAGGCAGATTGCAACGTCAACTTGAGTGACTGGTTAGGTGACACGCAAAATGATTTTAGAAAACGCAACACTTGCAAATTAAGTTTGCCAATTACGGCGCAGAAAGTTTGTAAACTACAACTGTACTTTTTATCGAACAATTAGAATGAACTTTGAAAGAACGTAGAATACTTTTAAACTTTTGAGAGTTGTAAGTTAACAAAACAACTTTTGAACTTTAACATCAAAAAAAAGAACAGAACAAAAACCAATTAACTTTCGTAAATGTTTTTTGATTATTTGCCGATTGATTACCGTTTTTGATTTTTTAGTTTTGAACAACACTTGCCGACAACACCAACACTTCGGAATTGCGTTACATATTTTAAAGCGTGCCACCTAACTAGTTAGTAGACTGTCTGACTCAGGTATGTACTCATATTCAATACTAACACAGTCCCAAACAGCCTATCATACAGACCTTTAATATCAAAATCTGCATCGTGATTTATCAAAAAGTAATCCAATTTATAAGAAACAGCAATATATATATATATCACTTCCAGACAACTTTCTGCACTATAATTCGGACAGAACACTTCTATTTCGCCCTCTTCCCCGTACATATATATATCCGTAAAAAATCGAAATCGGAACAAAAAATTTTCAAATAAATTATTTATTTTTATGATGTGCTGAATTTATGCAGAATTCGCCAATATAATAATTACCGAAACCAATGGTTTCTCATCAATCTGCTTTCATTTCATTTTTCACTTTTCAAATTCTCTGACTTCACTTTTCACTTTTCAAGTTCTCTGTTTTAGCTTTTCACTTTTTCCTTTTCACTTTTCACTTTCCTTGTTCTCACAGAAATTTTTTCATAAATTTAATCTGTGAATCTGTGGCAACGATTTTTCTCAATGTTTTAGTAGAATAATTTTGAAACAATAAATACACTGAGTAGTTACCACAAAAATAAATATGGAGAAAAATACATGCAGCCAAAACTATTGGATCAGGTACGTTCAACAATGCGCGTTCGTCATTTAAGCAAGCGAACCGAAGAAGCATACGTTCAGTGGATCAAGCGGTATATTCGCTTCCACAATACAACTCATCCCTCGCTTTTAAACGAGCTGCACGCCGAACAGTTCCTTACGCATCTTGCCGTTCACGATCACGTTGCCGCGTCAACACAAAATCAGGCGCTCAATGCAATTCTTTTTCTCTACAAAGATATACTTAAAACGCCCCTCAAACAATTGGCGGAGGTGACGCGCGCAAACAGATCCATAAGAATTCCTACCGTCTTCACACAGCCGGAAGTGAAACGCGTACTGGCGCAATTAACCGGCACAACGTCGCTCGTTGCGCAACTCCTCTACGGTTCAGGTCTTCGTCTGCTCGAAGCGCTTCGGATTCGCATCAAAGATGTTGATTTCGAAACTCACACACTCATCATTCGCGAAGGAAAAGGAAACAAAGACCGCCGCACCGTACTGTCGGATTCGCTCATTCCGCGTTTAAAAATTCATGTGGAAAAAGTAAAAGCATTGCATGCGGACGATCTCGCAGACGGTTTCGGGGAAGTGCATCTACCCAATCAGCTTTCAAAGAAAATGCCGCGCGCAGCAGCGTCGTGGGAATGGCAATATGTATTTCCATCGGTTCGTCGTTCTACGGATCCAAGAACGAAACGAAAAATGCGGCATCATATTGAAGAAAGTCATGTGCAGCGCGAGATCAAAAAAGCAATCCGCTCCGCCGGAATTACCAAGGGAGGAAGCTCGCACACATTCCGCCACTCCTTCGCAACGCATTTATTGGAGAATGGCTACGACATCCGCACCGTGCAAGACCTTCTCGGTCACGCCGATGTTCGCACCACCATGATCTACACCCACGTTCTCAACAAAGGTGGAGTCTCAGTAAAAAGTCCATTAGATTAAAACAAAAAAAAATCCGCGAGTCATTCTGAGGGAGTGAAACGACTGAAGAATCTGCTAGTGGCGGTGGACAACGTTTTGCGAGGGTGGACAACTAGCGGGGCAATTAAAAAATCCCAACCACACAAACCGGATTCTTCATTCCGTTCCAATAAAAAAAATTGGAACTACATTCAGAATGACGTTAATTATTTAGCATGCGTCATTCTGAGGGAGTGAAACGACCGAAGAATCTGCTAGTGGCGGTGGATAACGTCTGACAAAGTTCTTCACTGTCTGACGTTTTGCGGGGGTCGGACAATGTCTGACAGTTTCACTGTCTGACATTTAGCGGGAGCTTTTGCTTCAGCCAACGCTATATGTCAGACGATGAACTGCGTCGTCAGACATCTTCCTTACGGCTTCACATCCGCTTTTAAAACAATATTCCCAGACGATGTTCCAACCAATACCTGATATCCATTTTTGGTTTTCGTCCATTGGTTCTTTACATCATCGTAATACTCAAAAGCAGAACGATTCAACTTCATTGTTACACTCTTTTCCTCTCCTGCATTCAAATTCACTTTCGCAAACGCTTTCAATTCCTTTTCGGGGCGAAGCACCTTCGCTTTTGTATCCTTTACATACAGCTGCACCACTTCCGCTCCCGCAGCAGATCCGGTATTCTTCACGGAAACGCTCACGCTGTAATTATCCTTTCCGTTCGATTTCACTTTTATGTTCGAAAGTGCAAACGAAGTGTACGACATACCAAATCCGAACGGGAATTCCGGCATAACTTTTTTTGTATCAAAATACCGGTAGCCTACAAGAATTCCCTCTTTATATTCTACTTCGCCGTTCGCTCCCGGAAAATTTCCGAATGCAGGATAATCTTCCCATTGTTTTGCAATCGTAAACGGTAATTTTCCTGAAGGATTCACTGCGCCCGTCAGCACTTCCGTGATCGCCTGCGTTCCTTCTTGTCCCGGAAAGAATGCCCACACAAGCGCTTGCACATTGTTGATCCACGGCTGCAATGTTACCTGTGCGCCGGCGTTCAATACCACAATTGTTTTTGCATTCACTTTTGCTACTTCGGTGATCAGTTCAATCTGGTTCTCAGGAAGTGTGATAAATTTGCGGTCCCCTCCTTCGGACTCTTGATGCAGCGAATGACCGGCGAAGATCACTGCAATATCACACTTTGCTGCAAGGTCAACTGCCGCCTGCACTCCTGTCTCATTCGGTTCCGTCCAGCCAAGCAGAGCCACTGCATCTCCGCCGTTCTCGTAAAATTCAACGGTAATATCGTAGAATGTTCCCGCTTCCATGGCAACTTTTACTGTGCGTGCTTCGGTCCCGTGATCGCTCCAATGATCGATCAATAATTTTTCATTCAGGAATAATCGTATACCGTCATCGCTTGCGGTGATCAATTCATATGTTCCGGAAAGTTTGGCTTTTAATCTTCCCTTCCATCGCACGGAAAAATTATCCGCTTCAAATCCGTCGGCAGGTTTGCCCCCTCCCCATCGGAAATCGATGTTCTTGTCGATGCGGCGAAGTGTCGGTTCACCTTTCAATTCTTTATTTGTAAAATATTCCGCCTGCAGCCCGTTCCTGTTCAACGTATCGTTCGGCAGGAAAAAATATTGCGGTTCGATGGAAGGAACATCGCTTGGTAACCGCGCACCAACGGCATACGAAATTGCAGCGTTCGGAAATATTCTTTTCATTCCATCCAACGGCGATTCGGCTGAGAATGGAACGACCATAGAACTTCCGCCGCCACCTGTTCGCGCAATTTCTGCATTTGGTCCAAGCACCGCAATGGTTTTGAATGATGCAGTATTCAATGGAAGGATGTTATTTTCCTGCCCGCCTGCGCTATTCAGGCGGGCGTTCTTTAGCAAAACAATTCCTGCGCGCGCTACATCAAGCGCAACTGCTTTATGTTCCGGCGCATCGGTAGTCGGTTTGTCCAATGGTGTATCGAAATATTTCATGCGGAACATCACACGAAGCATTCGTTTTATTTTATCGTCGATCGTTGATTCTTTTACTTTCCCCTCTTTGATCAACGGAAGTAATTTTTCTTTTGTCAGAAAATCTCCGCCGGGCATTTCAAGATCAAGTCCGTACGTTGCTACGCCTTTAATGCTGTGCACTGCACCCCAGTCGGACATGACAAGTCCGTCGAACTTCCATTCTTTTTTCAGCACATCGTTCAACAGCATTTCATTCTCGCTGCAGTACGGACCGTTCAATTTATTGTATGCACACATGATCGCTTCCGTCTTTGCTTCCTGAACCGCCGCTTTGAATGCCGGGAAATAGATCTCATACAGCGTCCGCTTATCCACTTTTGCATTCACAGTCATTCTGTCCGTTTCCTGATTGTTCACGGCAAAATGTTTCGTGGTTGCAACAACACCTTCGCTTTGTACTCCTTTTATATACGAAACAGCGATACGCGACGTGAGATACGGATCTTCACCATAGCTTTCAAAATTCCTCCCGCCGTGCGGAACGCGGTTGATGTTTACGCAGGGACCGAGAATGGTATTGCGCTCCTTTGCTTTTGTTTCGCGAGCCAATGCCCAGCCGTACCTGTACGCAAGCAATGTATCAAATGTAGCCCCGAGCATGATTGATGCAGGAAATGCGGTTGATGTATCCCATCGCACGCCGACCGGTCCGTCGGTCATTGTCAATTCGGGAATTCCAAGACGAACATTGGGTTTGGATGCAAATCCGGTTCCGCTCAGCTTATCAACTTTTTCTTCCAGTGTCATCTGCTTTAATAGATCGTTCACTCGTTCTTCAATCTTTGCTTTTGGATTCTTATAGATAGAACTTTGGGAAACCGCTATACTAATTCCGAATATCAATAGCAGCATCAGGTTTGTTTTCATTGTGTTTCCTTTCATAATCGAATAGTAAAAGGTTATTTCAAAAATTTATTCAACAATTGACCGTCACCTTTAAGGTGACGGTCAATTGTATTAATTTTTTTTAGTCCTCATCCGTTTAATCAGTGCCATCCGTGTTCAATAAAATTCTTCATCGGTGATGTCAATACGTCAATCCAAATCCATATGCAAATAATGGATCATAATTTGTATCACCATAATTGATCGGCACTTGCTGAATACTTCTGGGCCAAGTATGCGATAATTTTCCTAAAAAATTATAATCTCCAAACAGCAGATCAGTTACACCGTTTCCTTCTGTTCCCGGAAGCCATGCCGCAACAAACGCATCTGCCTGCGATAATGAAGAATTGATAATCAGCGGACGACCGGAAATAAGAATAACAACAACAGGAATTCCTGCCGCTTTCATTGTTGATATTGCGTTTTGGTCTTCGGTTGATAATGTTAAAAAATTATTATCTCCTACACCTTCAGCGTACGGAGTTTCTCCAACAACAACGATTCCAACATTTGCACCTGCCGCTCCCGTTCCTTCCAATGAAAAGGTAACGACGGTAGAAGGCGAAACTGTTTGTTTAATCGCCTGCAGAATTGTCGTTCCGGTAGTAATGTTCCCACTGCTTCCTTGCCACGAAATCGTCCACCCGCCGCATTGATTGCCGATGTTATCAGCATTTTTTCCTGCAACATGAATTCTTGCTAATGATTTTTTCAACGGAAGCGTTGAATCAGTATTTCTCAATAATACTAATGATTGCCGAACGCATTCGCGCGCAACAGCGCGGTGTTCAGTAGAACCAATTGACGATGTGTAAGAACGATCCGTGTATGGCTTTTCAAACAAACCCATTTGCAATTTTATGCGCAGTATTCTTCGAACCGCGTCATCAATTCGTGTCATCGGAACTTTTCCGGCAGTGACAAGTTTCTTTAATTCATTGATGAAATATTCATAATTGATCGGCACCATTACCATATCAATTCCTGCATTAATTGCGATCTGAATATTCGTAGGATAATCTGCAGTTAGTTGATCTATTGCTGCCCAATCCGAAACAACAAATCCTTTAAAACCCAATTCTGTTTTTAATACATCGGTGATCAAATATTTATGGCCATGAAGTTTTATATTATTCCAACTGCTGTACGAAACCATCACGGAGCCAACTCCCTGCTTGATCGCTTCGATATATCCTGGAAGATGAATTGCCCGTAAATCCTCTTCTGACAACTGCGTATTTCCCTGATCATCTCCACCCATCGTTCCTCCGTCACCGACAAAATGTTTTACACAGGCAAGAATTTCATCATTGCTGCCGGAGAGTTTTCCTTGAAATCCTTTCACTGCGGCGGGAGCCATCATTGATTGCAGTTCAGGGGTTTCGCCGAATCCTTCATACGTTCTTCCCCACCGTTCGTCGCGTGGTACAGCGATACACGGCGCAAATGTCCAGTCAATTCCTGTTCCGGCAACTTCTTGTGCAACTACGTTCATCGCCTTTTGAACTAAATCGGGATTTCGTGTACAACCAAGACCGATGTTATGCGGAAAGATAACGGCACCCTTCACATTGTTATGTCCGTGAACTGCGTCGATTCCGTAGATCAACGGAATTTTCAGACGTGTTTGCAAAGCAACTGCTTGGTACCCGTCATACATATCAGCCCAAGACGATGGTACGTTATTCGCTGGAGATGATCCGCCGCCGCTGAGAAGAGATCCGAGATAATATGTTTTAATGTCGGATATATTTTTCAACGCCCCGCGTTCCACCTGTGCCATCTGCCCGACTTTTTCCTCAAGCGTCATTTGCGATATCAATTCTTCAACGCGTTCGTCAAGAGATTTTGTTACAGCGGATATCGGTTCATTTTTTTTACAACCGAACGATGAGCTAAGAATTATTAGTGTAACAAAACAAACTATGTTTCTCATAAAATTATTTTAACAGCATAAGTTTTTTTGTGGATGTAAAACTTCCAGCTTGTAATGTGTAGAAATACATTCCGCTGGGAAGATACTCTCCGTTAACCTGTACAGAATATGTTCCCGCATTCTTCTGCTCGTTTACCAATGTCGCTATCTCTTTTCCGAGCAGATCATACACTTTTAATGTTGTGTAGCTGTCAACTGACAGCTGATAACTAATTACTGTTGTTGGGTTAAACGGATTTGGATAATTTTGTGCAAGCGCAAATTCTTTAGGCAGATTCAATTCATTTTTTACCGAGAGTGTACCGACATTTGTAAGATCAACATAATTAACACTTAATCCGGTCCCATAGAATGTAAATTTCAGGGTATGGATCCCTGCGGTTAGATCAATATCAAACAAATCCTGAGATTTCCATATCGGTACATCTCCATCCCCCGTCTTTGCAATTGTATTAAAGCTCAGAGGGGAGTTATCCGGAGTTACGAGAATAACTGCGCCGTCTGCATTTGCGGCAACTCTAGCTGAAAATCGATAGGTAGCACTTTCTGTGACATTTACTGTAAATTTTAGATATTCTCCCGTTTTGACATTAAACACATCGTACCCATTACCAATAGTATCGGAACATTTTTCTATATCAACACCATCGTTACGATACATATCGCCGGAATTCCAACCCCAAGCTCCGCCTCCGGCGTTTTGGTACTCATTATCTCTGTACGCAACTCCATATCTGCCATAATCGTAATTTGCAGCATAGAGTCTTCCCGGAATTTTATTTTCGGCAAATGGAAGCGTTGAAGATTCTGCAACCTGCCGGAACATTGCATCAATGACTCCTGAATTATATATGCATTTTTCCAATTTTAATCCCTCAGCCATATCCATTAATCCTTTCATCGCAAACTCCACCGATGGTTTGTCTGCTTTTCCACTCCAATACCGCAATAAATAATTGTATTCCGGTGTGATTGGAACTGAATACATGCCATTCATAGCGTTAAATTTCTTCAATGTCCACCATGACCAACCAATATGATTCGCTTCCAACAACGATATGGCATCAGTAAACCACGCATTGGAATTTTCTCCCGATTCTCCCATCCATAGCGGGCGATTAGTTGCATCGCGTAATGTTAATACAAAATTTATTGAACTAACATCATTGGAATTCCAATATTTATGAAAGCTGTATACCATATTATCGTCCCATGGCGGGGTTAAACCAGTAAAATCATTTGCCCAAATATTTCCTTCAATAAAAATAATATGCGTTGTATCAACAGAACGGATCGAATCGGTGATGGCGATGTAAAGATCACGCAGCGGCTTATTGTTCGGTGGAAGATCCCACACCGTTTCGTTGAGAAGATCGTAGCCGCCAATCCATGGTTCATCTTTGTATCGTTCAGCAAGTTTTTTCCATAGGTTGATCGTCATTATTTTGTTCGTATCGCTTTGCCACAACGATGGAAGCGGATAATGATAATCGCTGATGTTGGAGGAATTTTGTCCGCCGGGAGCAGCGTGAAGATCGAGAATTAAATAGATGTTATTATCCGCACATTGACGCAACAAACTGTCAACAATAGTGAACCCTTCGGTCAACCAACCGCCGGAGCTGTTCATAAAGAATTCCCAATGCAATGCTACCCGCACAGAATTAAATCCTAATTGCGAAAGACGTTCAATATCTTTTCGTTGAACAAAATTCTTTCTGTACGCCGCCCAAAATGTGTCAGCTTTTTGCTGACCAACAACGCCGACAACTTTTAGTTTCATTTCCCAAAAAGCATTTGCAAATGAGGACGTCTGCAGCATATATCCTTCGGGAAGAAGCCAGCCACCAAGTCCAATCCCACGCAGCATTACTTCTTCATTCTTAACGTTGACGATATATTTTCCTGAAACTTTCAGGAATCCTCCGGCTGTTAATGTAGAGAAACAGAAAAGCATTACCACAAATAATATTCGTATTGATTTCATAGTTAACCTTTATTATTTAATTAGTATCATTTTTTTAATTGAAGAAAAATTTCCGGACTGTAAACGATAGAAATACATTCCTGCAGATAGAGAATGTGCATCGAATGAGACAGAATATGTTCCAAATTTTTGATGTCGATCTACCAATACTGCAACTTCTTTGCCGAGAATATCAAACACTTTCAATGTAACCGGTAAACCTTGCAGGTCTTTTAGACCTGCAAGGTTTTGGGGAATTGAATAACTGATCACTGTGTTTGGATTGAACGGATTCGGGTAGTTTTGTGATAATGTAAACTCGTTTGGTATTTGTTCATTCTCGTTCTGTACATCAAGCAGTTCCCCGGTCAGCTCAATATCCATCCATTCAAAGCGCTCCACAATCCATTTTTTGAGATGGATGATCTCGTTGGGATAAGTTCCGCCAATATAAGCATTCGGCCAAACATACGTATTCAGTATCGGCCATTTTGTGAAGTTCCGAACCTGTGCTTCATTGATCAACGTTGATACCGAATCGATGAATTTGTTGATGCGCGGAAGTGAAAATTTATTGCTCCGTAACGCTTTCCAACGGGAACTTGCTTTCTTGATAAAAATGGTATCTTCGTAAACTTTTTTCCACCAAAAAGGGGCTTGAAACATATCACTGCTTAGAAATGAAGAATTGGAAGTAAGATATGTTAATTGCCAGCCTTCGATTGTTGATGCGTCGTAATAATCACAATTACCAAACCCGTGATTGTAGTCCCATACAGGTCCAAAAAAGAGTTTAGGGTTTTTGGAATCTTTATCTTTGTACATGAAGGAGCTTAAACGGTATGAATCAACATTCTTTGTCGCCTCGCTGATGAGAAAAAAATCAACCATTGACGGAACATCCAAATATTTTGAATATCCGTCGACCGTATCAGCATAAGCTGAAGAATATAAGATGGATTCGAAGTTCAAAACGAAATTCTTAATATATAATTTCTGATCGGCAGTGATATCCTCCGGTTTTGGATAATGATATTGATAAAGAATTTTGAACTTCGAACCGAATTGAGGTGGAAAACTTGAATTCCATCCGTCATTTCCGCTTCCATCCAATTTGTCTATCTTGATGATGTACCCTCCTGTTAGCGCGTCGCCGGTCACTCCGGTGGAATCCATTTTGGAAATGTTCACTCTATTTTTATCCCGCTTAATTTTCTCAAAAAAAATATACACTCCCTGATATTGATCATTGATGACCACTTCGCAAAATCGAGTTCGACTTGCATACCGCCCCAGACTGCTTGCCAGCGTGTACGTTAACGCATCGCGCATCAATGTTTTATCGTTGTATGAAGCTGAAAGGATCCAATCGCTTTCTTCAGGAAAACCGAAGATTGAGACATCAAAACTTTCTCCAAGTGTGTCCCGTGTTTCAAGACCATACTGCTTTTTTGGAAACATCTGCGTAGACGATCCTCTGATCTCGATTCCAATTTTCCCTTTGTAATGATTAAATGGATCGGTTAGATTATTCCGGACACCGGGGCCATTATCAATAATTCCCATATCAGCAGTGATCTTTGGTTCATTAACGATCGTTTGTCCGTTGGTGCTGATGATAACAATAGGTAAATTTGATGAGGTGAATGTTTGTGCAGAGATAAAGGAAATGCTTGCTGTCTCAAGAAACAAACAACAAACAAACAGCAATCTAATTTGATAACGTATGTTTTTCATGAGTTGCCTCAACTATATACTACTTCAGTAAAAGTATTTTTTTTACGGAAACAAAACTTCCCGCCTGCATACGGCAGAAATACATTCCTGACGGAACATGCTCTCCCTTGAATTGTATAAAATGCGTCCCCGCTTCTTTTGTTTCATTCACCAATATCGCCACTTCTCTTCCAATCGCATCATATACTTTCAATGTCGTAAAACTGTTCACCGGTAACTGATAACTGATAACTGTGTTTGGATTGAAAGGATTGGGATAATTTTGGAACAGAGCAAATTCTCTCGCAATTGTTCCTGTCTCTACAACTCCTGTTGCTGTTGAAATGGAAAACACGGGGCTCACCGCAATAACATTGCTGTCCAGAACAGAACTGATCTTGATCGTATATGTTGAATCGACAGACAATCCTGATGCCGGAACTTTCCAAATATATCGTCCCGTGTTTTCTGTACTGTCTTTGATCTTTAAGATCAAAGCATCATTTTTATACAATCTGATGTTTACCCGTTCATCAAAATTATTTTCATACAAAAGAACATAAGAACTATTCTGAACAAATTTCTCTTTTGCTGTTGGATAGTGCATAGTGATATAAACATTGGATGTTACAAATGTTCCAACCGCCGACCAATTACCGTTTCCCTGTTCATTCATTGTTTTTGAACGCCAATAATATTTAGTGTTCTGTTCAAAATTATTCCAAATTTTATAAGCTGTCAACAATAACGAATCGTTGTAAACGATAGTGCTGAACGTAGAATCTTTTGCAATCTGCAAATGCGACCCAATGATATGCCCGAATGAACTCCAGCGGATGAGCATTGGCTTCGTCTGATTTACACGGGCATTGTTCAAAGGCAAAACCAGTATGGGTGTTTTCGGAACGGTAATTTGATCCGGAATACCGATAATAAATTCTCCAAAGTGTGTTGAATTGATCGTTACAGTTTTTTTCACGGCATCATATACCGTTGTTAAAGGAATAAACACTCCATTCCCTTCAAACTCACGTCCAAACACTACCGCATTATTCAGATTAGAATAATTTGCAAGAATCGTGCTGTCAAAAGTTATATCGGCTGTAAATGAAGTAATACCTGTTTGTGAAATGACAATTCTTTGAGGACGAACCACCGGAGCAAGTTCAACAAAACTTGTATTTATCGGTGAATACATGAATGTATTAACGGAAACAGAATTATATCCCGTTGTTGCATCAATAAATTTAATCGTAATACCGGTGTGGATGCTGTCTTCCTTATTAAAAATATATTCATTACCGGGCAGCACTTCATAATGAGTAACGCTTTGGCTGGGAACAGTGTGTGCATTCCACACAAATTTGCGCGCGCTAAAACTCGGCATTTTATCCAGCGATGACATTTCAAACACCGTATTTTTTTCTGGAGTGACTTCTGTTATTGTTGTGCTTCCAACTCCAGCCCAACTTGCCGAACCCCATCCAATAACAGTATTACCGTTTGACAAACGCTGCGCTGAACCACGAGCAGGCGCAAAAACATCGGGTGTATGTCTAAATTCCCACACCATGGTTGCGGTCTTATTGATCTGATCAATTTTATATTCAACAGCTCTTGAAAATACCGTTTTGTGAAGATTCCCATTATCAAACAACAAAAAATTTCCATTCGGTAAACGATTGAAACTGTGCTGGAACGTATAATACGCCGGCTTGTTCGTTTCGTTTTCGCCAATAAATGTAAATTCATTTTTCTTTCCGCCCATTCGCCACATTATTTCTCCGGTCATCCGATTTATTTTTACAATGTCACACGTATTGCGAAAACAAACAAGAATGTTTCCGTCGGAATCGATATCGTATGCGTTGATATGGATATAATCGAAAGCGGAGGCAGTAGCATTCATATACGTTTCCGAAATTGGAATATAATCCCAGCTTCTCCATTGAAAGACGACGCGTTTTTGCAAATCTAACTCTTGAAGAATTGAGCCTACAACAATTGCGTTTGGGCTTCCGCCTGTTACAACATTTCGCAAATCAAAATATTGAATATCGTAAGCGTGAATGAGCACGTGACCATTTGGCAGCATCAAAAATGCGTGGCTGTCTGCATCATAACCATTTCCTGCACGAAAACTATCAACTTCTGTAAATGTTGAATCCAAAACTCGGTGCACAACTCTGCTTCCGCCTGCATATCCCCATTCGCTAAATGGATCTCCGTACGACATTAATCCGTTTGGCTGCACTTTAAAATCGTACGCATGATGATTGACGTGCTTGTATTTCACAACTTTGCCGTTGTTATCAAACATCATTAAATAATGTCCAACACTGGGAACTGTTTCTACCGTTGCGAGTAAATAATACCCCGGCGCAGGATTATTTGTTGTATCGAGTTTGTATTTTGGAAGATCGGATGGAAGTGAATCGACCGATAACATTGTTTGCTTGGGCACCTCGCTTTTTTTGGAAAGAGCATTTACCGGAACAATCTCGCCGCGATCATTGACCGAAATTTTTCGGGACAACGGTTCCGACTGCGAAGTGATGGTGAACGAGAAATTTTTTGTTTCAAGAATTTTTCCTGTAACTGTTTTCACCTCTCCGTTAAACAGAACGGTGATTTCTTCCGACGGAGAAAAAATATTCTTCGAATGAAACAGCAGCGTCTGCTGATCGTCAGAGAGTATAAACGATCCCGCATGAGATCCGCTCACTGAACCGTCTATACGAATGTCATCTGCTGAAAGAGTGCTCTCCGCTATCTTCTCGGCACTTCTGAGAATGATATTGGTTTCACGGGAATTGAATTGTGAGTTCGGAACGGGAGAAATATACGTTATTGATTGCGCCTGAATTTTTACAGAGCAAAAAATAACAGCTATAAAGAATAGAGTTCGTATTGATATCATTAAGACCTTCTTTCATTATTTTGTAATTACTCAGCATAATATTTGAATATTTAAAAAATATGCGTCATTCTGAGCGGAGCGAAGAATCTGCTAGAGGCGTTGGGAAAATGCCACCGCACAAACCAGATTCTTCACTTCATTCCGCAACAAAACAGCGGAACTCGTTCAGAATGACAATGATTATATATTCACGGTTCTCATATCTGAGTAGTTTCATTATTTTAAAACAATCATTCGTTTCGTTGATGTAAACGATCCGGCTGTGAGCGTATAAAAGTAAATACCGCTTGGTAATTGATGATGGTGCAACAGTGAGAACAGAACGCGATGCGTTCCTGAAATCTGACGTTGATCGACAAGCTGAGCAACCTCTCTCCCGAGAATATCATGTATCTTTAATGTAACATCACTGTTCTCTGCAAGTGAATATGTAATAATGGTTTCGGGATTGAATGGATTGGGGAAGTTTTGTTGTAACAAAAATACATTTGGTACACGATCAATATCGTTGTTCACCCCGACAGCGATTAGCTGTTTCACTGAAACATTATCGATAATAACATCGATATCAGATAAACCACAGTTAAAGACAACACGGGCATTATTGTCGGATACGTCGTTCATGGTAAAATCAAACGAGAAATGTTTTTTGGTTGTTGTTAGAGCAATAGCACTTGTTTTGCTATAATTTGTATTTGGCACAGCTACCATTGCCACTTTCGGTTCCATCGTGCGATTCCCCATAGCGTATGCATCAAATTCAAGTCGGTACTTTAAACCAGTAACAAGCGGGATACCTTCCTGCACCAATTGCACATGGAACGCTTGTGTTCCGCCATTTCCGATCTGCACAAAAAATTCCCCCTCTGTATTGATAAACGGTAACCCTGCTGCCGGTGATGTGATATTATAGCTCCATTGATTTGTTCCATCTGAAAAATCACCGTTCACAACGAAATTTTCACCCGGTTTAAAAAACTTAACGAGTATGTTTTCTTCGTTTGAGAAAGGACTTTCGAAACCTAAACTGTCTTTTGTTGTAACGCGGAAATAATATCGTTTGCCATTTTTGAATCCTGTCAGATCGACTGCGTTTAACGATGTTGAATCGATCAAACGATTAGGGTTAGGAATTGTATCTATATATAGCATAAATTTGTGGCTCGGCTCTTGATCGAATTTATTGACAAGCATTGTGATCTTATCCGTTCCCGTTTCTATACTCAGTGTCGGTGCTTTGGCCTTTCCTTTCCATGGAAATTTGAAGACGCGATAACTGTGAGCACTCTTTACAAAATCCAGTTCCATTACTTTCACACCGGCAGGAGTCACTTCCGTCAATTTCGGCAACGAACCGTCTGCCCAATTGATTAAAGTATTTCCGTTCGGAAGACGCTGCACGTTTCCCATCCACCACGAATAACGATCAGGAGTGTGGCGGTATTGCCAAACAAGTGTTGCTGTCATTGCAACTGTATCTAATTTGTATTCAACAGCACGCGATAACGCCGGAGAGTGAAAATTTCCATTGTCCATCATTGTGTAGTTTCCATTTGAAAGTACGCGGATATCATGCTGATACGAAGGACCATTCAGCGGATCGTTTACATAGGTGAATTGATTGTTCTTCCCTCCAAATCGCCACATTACTTTCCCGGTCTTGCGATTGATCTTTGTGATCTCAGAAAGATGACGGCACGAAACAACAATATTGCTGTCGTTATCAACAGCAATTGCATTCATATGAATATAGTCGATTGTCTGCGCGGTCAGATTTTCATGCACCGCATCAATGATGTTTAAATTATCCCAACATTTCCATTCGAACACAACTGCACCGCTCGGATCGATCTCCTGCACGTGATTCCCAATGATTGTTGCATTTGTTTTTCCGCCGCTGATCAGTTTGCTCATATCCACAGTTTTGTATTCAAGCGGAATCACGAGTGCGTTACCGTTTGGAAGGATCTGTAAATCGTGTTCATCAGTACCAAATCCATTCTTCGCAGTGATCTCGCGTGTGACTGTGTACGATGAATCCATTTCATAAAATCGGTAATACGGATCGGCAAGGCGATAGGACAGCATTCCGTTTGCCTGAACTTTGAAATCACGAGCATTAGAAGGCATTTTTCTGTAAAAGACCGGAGAATTATTGTTGTCGAGAATTGCAATATACGGCGTGCCGCCCCAGTTGTTGATAAAGATAAAACCGGTATCAGAATTATTCTTTGTGATCAAATTCTTCACGTGAGGATAATCAGAAGGGACTGATACACCATTGGGAAAGACAAAAGCAGTTGTTGACGGTTTTACATCGATCGTTTGTGCACTAAGGATCGAACAACATAACGCTGTAAAAATTATAAAAGAGAATAAATTTTTCATGAAATGTATGAGACATCGATAAGTCTTTTTAGTTTAGTTGTAAATCGTTATTTGAAACCATCTCAAAAATCCGAAGTAATTGTCATTGTGTAAAGATTGCTTCGGTCGTTTTACTCCCTCGCAATGACCATCATTTTTAAGATAACTTCCTGTTACCTATTCTATTACAATTTTTTGCACACCTTGTTTAATCTGCACTGTTTTTTTCTCGCGCCCGTCAATCGACACGGACAATTCGAACGGTCTATTGGCAATCACGTGGATCTCTGCCGGACTGCCGACGCTGACTCGTTTTTGACAGATCAGTGTTGCTGTAATTTCGCCAAACTTTAATTGTTCAATTCCGTGTCGATCGACTCTATTAATGTACCAAGATAATTTGTTACTTGCGCCGTCAGGTCTAAAACCAAGCACATTCTCGATCAACAATTGGATTGGACCACACCCCGTCCATCCGACAAAATCTTTTTGCGAAGGATTTCCCCGCATCGTCAGATCGGGAGAATAATTTTCCCAGAGTGTCCCTGTTTTTTTATACACTTCGCACAAACCATCCAGATATTTTTCTGCGGCAACAGATGCAAATTCGTTGAACGAATAATCGTTTGCATTATTACTTTCTCTGCCGAACATTTCCAATCCTTTTATAATCATCACATTCGTCGGAGCCCAGACTCCTCCGAGCCAATATTGTCCATCCGGTTTATATTCTTTTTCATCTGCGGCGAGTGATGGAAACGGAATGGAACGCCAAAATGATGTTGGATCTTTTAAGTGTGCAAGAAGCCGTTTCGTCTGTTCCTCATCCGCAATCCTTGAAAGCATCGGCCAGAATCCGGCAACGCATTTCAATTTTTGCTGAACGCCATTGTCATCAACATTATAATAGAAACCATCCTGTTCATTCCACATCAATTGATTGATCCGCTGTGCAATGTCGTTCGCAAGCGATTCATATTTTTTAGCTTCATCATTCTGCTTCACTTCCGCGCACATGAACGCAAGATTGCGGTAAAACAACACCATCTGCGACGACATATCCACCCAGCCGGAACCTTGTAATGGCATATTGTCCATTCCCGAGCCAAGTCCGGTGTTCCAATACAATCCATGTTTCGTATTTTCTTTCTTCCGATTCTTCTCCAACCATTCAGCATATTTTTTGAGAACGGGAAGGACAGATTCAAAACGGGATTTATCGCCGGTAACTTTATATGATTCAACTTCTGCCCACGCAAACAGCGGCGGATTCACGGTATGTTCTCGTCCCACATATACGTAATCTTTTCCATCTGCTTCCTGAATTTCGCGGCAGATGTATCCATTCTCATATTGCTGTGAATAAAAATTATCGAGCGATTGAATAGCGGGGAAAATGGAATGACCGTATCGCGCAAACATCAGCATAAAGATTGTGTCCCATTGAAACACACTGGGAGAAAATGCTTCGTCGATATAATTTGAAACGAACGGTGAGCCATGCGGTGGTTTTTTAAAATGATCAAATGCTAACACCCACGCTTTCCAATACAATTCCACATATTCCGGATTGTTTTCAAGAATTGGTGAGGGAAGTTTTATGCGGTTCTCTTTGAATGAGGGAATTGAAGATTCAGTATATTGTTTCTTGGAAAAATATATTCCACGTTTACCTGTGTCTTCATATTGTGCTAACACAGTTGAAAACAGGAAAATCACTGCAAGAAATATTTTCATACAATCTCCAAAGCATCATTCCAATAATTGTAAATCAACTCTCGCAAAGACGCTAAGCCGCAAATATTGTGTTTCCATAGTTTTAAATTCTCTGTGACTTAGCGAGAGATATTTTTATTTCCTTTTTAATCCAAGAGCTTTCATATAACCGTCGTTCACCGTGCAGTTCTCAAATTTGCAGTTCTCTAAATAATCGGCAAACGCTTTTTTGATCACTTCGCGCGGTGGTTTTGCATCACGAAAATCTTTATAGGTTGTTCTCGGTTTATTTGCATAGGTGATGATCGAATCCCATTCCGCCGTTCGCTTGATCGAGACCATATTGCTCGGTGCATCCATTTTTTTATATGGCCAGAAACACCAGCCGAAGTTATTGCGCTCGTTCAACCGTCTCCATGCATCAATCCATTGGTCGGTATTCTCTCCGGACTCTCCCATCCAAATGGGAACATTATATTTACTTGCAAAGTCCGCATATTCCTGCACATGCACTTGAGTTGTATCGCACCAATATTTATGGTATGTGTAAACTGTTTTTTTATCGAACGGTGCACCAAATACTTTAAAATTCCCATTCCACTGTGCGCCGCCGAGGAACATGATATGGTTCGTATCAACTTCACGCACCGCCGCAACAATCCGTTGATAAAGAGGCACAAGTTTGTCGTTGAATTGCGTTGCGTCAAAATATGTTGCGATCGGTTCATTTAAAAAATCATATCCGATCACAATTGTTTCGTTTGCATATCGCTTTGCAATCTCTCTCCACAGATCAACGGTAAGCTGCTGCGCTTCAGCGCTTTCAAATAAGAAAGGGTATCCATAACTATCATCAATATTGTCACCGGTTTGTCCACCCGGGGCGCAATGCATGTCGAGAACAACATACAGATTCTCTTCTTTGCTCCATTTAATCACACGGTCAAGCATTTCAAATCCAGGACCAGCAAAGCGGGTATCGTGATCTTCGGAAACAAATAAACGATAATTGAAGGGAACGCGAATGGAATTCAAACCGCTCTTTTTAATGAAAACAATATCGTCTTTGGTAATATAATTGTCGCGGTACTGCTTCCAGAATTTCTTTGTTTCTTCCGGTCCCAACAATTGATTGAATGCTTCGTTGATGCGCTGCGGGGAATTGGTGTGCGTAAATTTGAACATGTACCCTTCCGGCACGAGCCAATTCCCAAGATTGATGCCGCGAAGAAGAAATGGTTTACCATCCGGAGTGATGAGATTTTGTCCTTTAGTATAGACGAATTTTGTCTGCTGGGCATTTAGAAGAGAAATACTTATAACTGCGAGAAAGAGTAGTCGTTTCATTATTATTTTTCCTTATTCTGTTTTTTTATACACACGAACATAATCGATCACCATTTTTTGAGGGAAGATCGAGTTATCAATTCCCTGCGCTCCGCCCCAGTCTCCGCCGACAGCAATGTTCAAGATAAGGTGGAATCTTTTAATGAATGGCCAGCCCTGCCAACCTGAACCGTCATCCCACGATGTAAAATATTTTGTTCCATCCACAAAAAAATCGATATGATCCGAAAACCATTCGACCGTATACGTATGAAATTCTGTCGAAGCATTAGCTATTTTAACTGTTCCTGATTTCTGCGTGCCAATTTTAAAATAATATTTTTGACAATGAGTGGAACCATGAATTACATTCTGATCATACCCGACATGTTCCATGATATCGATCTCACCACTTGCGGGCCACCCGCCGTATTCCCAATCGGTTGGCAGCATCCAGATTGCTGGCCAAGTTCCTTTTCCCCAAGGAAGTTTTGCGCGGATCTCGATATGTCCGTATGTCCAATCCCCTTTGTATTTTGTTCTCATGCGTGCTGATGTGTATTGTTTGCCGAGATACGATTCTTTCTTTGCAACAATTGTCAACGCACCGCTGTCAACATACGAATTTTGAAAACCCTCCGTATAATATTGCAGTTCATTGTTTCCGCCGCCGGTGCCGTTCACTTCGTAGCTCCATTTACCGGAATCAACCGCTAAGCCGTTGAATTCATCATTCCACACAAGATTCCAACCGGGAATTACATATGTGGTATCAGTTTTTTGTTCCGGTGTTGTAATTGCCTCCGTTATTCCCTCTTTTTTGCAGCCATTGAACATAAGAAGTAATACTAAAATATTCAGGGTAGAAATAAGTATATGCATAGTAGTTTTGATTTTTTTAATAGAAAATATGTAGTTCATTTTATACTTCCAATTCATTCCACATTAATGCGCTTGCACCAAGCACTGCAGTGTTTCCTTCGCGCAATCCGGATGGAAGAAGTTTGACCTTGTTCTTGAAGATGTTCAGCATATACTCTTCCATATACCGCTGTGTCGGAACAAGCAGTAATTCTCCGGCTGCCGAAAGTCCGCCGAAGAGAATGATCGCTTCAGGACTTGTATGCGTGACAGCATCGGCAAGTTTCAATCCTAAAATTCTTCCTGTCTCCTCGAATGCCGCCAACGCAATTGTATCACCTCGCAACGCAGCATCGGAGATCATCTTTGATGTCAATTGATTGAAACCAACATTCCGCAGTTCACTCTCTTCTTTGTGTTCAGCAAGAAGTTCAAACACCGTTCTGCAAATACCGCCGGCGGAAACGTACGTTTCCAAACAACCGCGTCGTCCACAGCCGCATATTCTTCCGTTCACATCAACAATCACATGACCAAGTTCTCCAGCAAATCCGTCGTGACCGTACACCATTTTTCCGTCGACAACAATCCCGCTTCCGAGCCCTGTTCCGAGAGTGATGACAATAAAATGTTTCATTCCTTTCGCAGCACCAAATTTCATTTCGCCGATCGCAGCCGCATTTGCATCATTTGTGATCGCAACAGGAACATTGTAATATTGCCGGATCATTTTAACAAGTTCAGTAACTCCTTCCCATTTCAGGTTCGGCGGAAATTCCACTGTTCCATTATAATAATTTGCGTTCGGCGCACCGATTCCAATTCCTTTTAATTCGCATGTATCGCCGACTTTTTCCAGCATTTCTTTGATCTTTACATGTAAGCGTGCAACATACAGATCCGCCGGTTCTGCTGCATTGGTCGTCATAGACGATTCCGCCAGAATACTTCCCGAGTGAGTAACAAATCCGAGGACCGTGTTCGTACCGCCAATATCAATTCCAAGAGTTACTTCAATTTTCGCCATAATTGTTTAATGAAGTGAATGGTTGTTATTTTTTTCCTGGCTCACTCAAAACATAGGAAACGTATTATCAATAAGGTACTTACGGAAATAATAGTATGAAACAATATTATTTCCAGAGTTGTCGAAACATTTCGTATGCTTTTCGCGGTCTCCAATCATCAAGGCCATCAGCATCCGAATCCGGCGTTACAGCAATAATTCCCCACCACTCTTCATTTGAATATCCATCCGGATGAGCACCCGTTGGATATCCTCCATAATCATGACTGTTGGGATCGCCTGCCTTCCACCATTCGTCTGTAAATTCAAACACTGTTGCACCAACACAAACATCATTGGCAGAACGAATCTGCATCCAATTCGTACTGTCAAAATATGCTTGAGCTTCTTCCTGTAACGTTCTGGTAATATTATTCAATGCATCGATACCAAACTCGGTAATGACAATTGGTTTAGAAGATTTTGGACGATATGAATTAAAGAATGAAGTAAAATTCTGTTCATAAGCATTGCTTCCCCACAGATCAACATAGGTAAGAGCTGCATCGTTTGCATTCACACCTGCATTTCCAATGTTATACAAATGTCCGTTGCTGATACAGACAGGATGATACTTCTCTCCTTCCGCTTTATAAGCAGTAACCGCCATCTCTTGCACCAATGAATACCAATAAGGACTGTTCCCGTTGTTCGGGGTTGATGAATAGTTCTGCTCGTTTCCAATGTTCCACATCAACACTCCAGGATAATCTTTGAGATCAAAAACCATTGCACCAAAATCATCCACA
Organism: Bacteroidota bacterium; assembly: GCA_030679145.1. GTDB lineage: Bacteria > Bacteroidota > Ignavibacteria > UBA10030 > UBA8401 > UBA8401. The sequence continues at coordinate 21,475 of JAUXTU010000054.1, forward strand.
ACTTTTTGACGAACTTCAGGAAGTGAAAGATCAAGATCGAGGTTCACCCAAAAACTAACGATAACACGAATATTGTTTGCTGCTGCTTGTTGAAGAAAATATTTATCCACACCGGAATATGTTCGTACCGTATTTGCATTTAAATTTTTTAGCCAGAGGATGCTTCGATCATACACTTCTTTTGTTAATGGTTTCCCTGCAATTGGCACCGGAGAAAATGCAGCACCTTTCACAATAAATTCCTGATATGTCCAATCTCCGTCAAAATCTGTTTCCAATTTTTTTCCTGAAATCCGCACCAGTCCAGTACTGACCGGTTTTACAGCAGGAATGTTATACGTTTTTCTTTTTAAAATAGGACTCATTGTTGAAACACCGTTGATCGGCTGCGGCACATCAGCTTCGTACACTTCAAAACCTATTTTTTCAATCTTCATCCGATGTTTCGCTGCGGGAAAATTGGTAAGATAAAATAACCCATTCTCATCAGTGAATACAGATCCAAAATCAGCTGCGGTAGGAAGAGTAATTTTTGCATTGGGAGTGACAATCCTTTGCTCATCTTTTACTTGACCGGAAATTACTGTAGGACTTATGTAAGATTTTTCTTCGGCTGGATTACATCCGTAGAAAATAAGAGATAGAAGAAGAGCAAACACTATGACACCAGAGTGATTCAACGTGGGCCTGCTAACATTACAATACACATCTGAAACATTTGGGAGGCGACACCTGCCGCCTCCCGAAATTACTGTACGGTTTATTTGTGGCGGGAACCGATAAAGCCGTAATACACTATATAAAGATAACATATTGCAGGAAGAATAAATGCGTGCTGGATCCCAAAGTTATCCGCCAATGCTCCCTGCGCAACAGGTATAATCGCACCGCCGACAATTGCCATGATCAAAACGCTCGAACCTTGGCTGGTCAACTTTCCTAGACCATCAATACCAAGCGTAAAGATCGTCGGGAACATGATCGAGTTAAAAAGTCCAACAGAAAGGATCGTCCACATTGCAAATTGTCCGGTGGTGAATACTGTTGTAAGAACAAGTGCGCTTGCAATCAACGAAAATATTCCAAGAAGTTTTCCTGCATTAATTTTTTGCATCAACGCAGAGCCGATAAAGCGACCAATCATTGCACCGCCCCAATAATACGAAACAAACCCAGCCGCAGTCGCTTCCGGCAAACCGGCAACGTCAGATTGTCCCAAAAAACTTACAAGAAAACTTCCGATAGAAACTTCTGCGCCGACATAGACAAAAATTCCAACAGCACCGAGAACAAGATGCTGGTGTTTCAGCGCATCGGATAATTTTCCTGCTTTTGCATGATGATCTTCTACTGCGGCGATCACCGGCAATTTTGATTTCCAAATAACTACAGCAAGAACCGCGAGCGCTATAGCAAGCCCAACATACGGCATTTGCACCATCGCTGCTTCTTCTCGTGCAGTCATTCCTGCAACTGATGAAAGGATCAGCACGCCGCCAAAATATGGAGCGACTGTTGTTCCGAGGGAGTTGAATGCCTGCGTTAAATTCAAACGGCTCGATGCGGTTTCAGATTTTCCAAGAACTGCAACATATGGATTCGCCGCAACTTGCAACAGGGTTATGCCCGATGCGAGAACGAATAATGCTGTTAAAAATAACGGATACGAAATAGCGCTTGCTGCGGGATAGAATAATAAAGCACCGACACCGGAGGTCAGCAATCCAATTACAATTCCGTTTTTATATCCGAATTTTGTAATGATTGATCCGGAAGGGATCGACATAATGAAATATGCACCGAAGAACGTGAATTGAATGAGCATGATCTGCGTGTAATTCAGATCGAACACCCCTTTTAAATGCGGGATGAGAATATCGTTCAGGCAGGTGAGAAAACCCCACATGAAGAATAACATTGTGACGACAGCAAGGGGAACACGGAAATCCCCTCCTTGTGAAGCGTCGATATGTGTTGGATTTGGTGTGCTGATAGATGCCATACGATTCCTATAAATAATGGATAGGGTTGTTAATTTACTTTTGTTGAAAAATATTTTCTGAATTTGAAAAGCTCATTAAACTTTTAATCCTACAAATCATCAAAAAAAAGCCGCCAGATAGTGTTCTCTTGGCGGCTTCAACAATATTATTTCAATGCTCTGGCTGATGGATAGGTTAGACCAAATCCAAACGGGAAAAGCGGATCGTATTCTTTGTCGCCGACATTGATCGGAATCTGTTTCATATTCTTCGGCCAAGAATGCGGGAGTTTTCCGGTGGGAGCATAATTGCCGAACAACACATCGGCGACTCCCTGACCTTCTGTTCCGGGAAGCCACGCGGCAACAACTGCATTTGATTTTTCCAATGTTCCGTTAATGATCATTGGTCTGCCTGAAAGAATTACAACGACAACTTGCACACCTTTTGCAGAGAGATTTTGCACCAATGTCTGATCGTCCATAGAAAGCGAAAGATCTTCACGATCACCAAACATTTCTGCGTACGGTAGTTCGCCGACAACAACAATTGCAACGTCTCCGCTGTCCGCACCGCTGCCGTCAAGCGAGAATGTTACTTTTGTTTCTTTTGATACTGTGTTTTTAATTGCTGAAAGGATCGTTGTGCCGCCGGAGATAACCTTACCGCTTTTTCCCTGCCAGTCAATGGTCCAACCGCCGCACTGGATGCCGATATCATCAGCACCTTTTCCGGCAACAACAACTTTCTTTGCCGTCTTTGACAGCGGAAGAAGATTATTTTCATTCTTCAACAGCACAAGTGACTGACGAACCGCATCACGGCCGACTTCGCGGTGTGCCGGTGAACCGACTTCTGCAAGCAATGCTTTATCCGAATATTTTTGATCGAACAGCCCCATCGCAATCTTAGCTTTCAAAATCCTCGATACTGCATCATCGATCCGTTTCATACTGACGGCCTTTTCATTCACCAATTCTTTCAGCGTGCTGATGAACTTATCATAACTGTTGAACGATCCGCGCGGAGTGGTGATCATTGCCATATCCAATCCGGCATTGATAGATTGTTCCACTGCATACTTATAATTCGGTGAAAGCTGATCTATACCATTCCAATCGCCGACAACGAATCCCTGAAACTTCAATTCACCCTTCAATACATCGGTCAGCAAATACTTATTGCCATGCATCTTAATCCCGTTCCAACTGTTGTACGATGCCATTATAGAGAGTGCACCGGCGTTAATCGCATCCGTATAGGCTGGAAGAAAAAGCTTCCGCATTGTTGCTTCATCCGCAACGGTATTTCCTTGATCTGTTCCGCTTGTTGTGCCGCCATCACCCATATAATGCTTTACACATGCAAGTACAGAGTTCTTATCTGAAAGATTTGCTCCTTGCAGTCCTTTCACATGTGCAGCGCCGAGCATACGGACCAATTCAGGATCTTCACCAAAACTTTCATACGTTCTTCCCCATCGTTCATTGCGAACAACAGCAACACATGGCGAAAAAGCCCAATGGATCCCTGTCCCTTTCACTTCCTGTGCTGTGGCTATTGCCACTTTTTCAACGATGGCCGGATTGTGTGTGGCGCCAAGAGCAATGTTGTGAGGGAAGATGACAGCACCGTCCACATTGTTGTGGCCATGCACAGCATCAATTCCGAAAATCATAGGGATCTTCAGGCGTGTTTTTTCCGACAGACGCTGCAATGAATCATAACAATCCGCCCATCCTTGTGCCGTAATATTAACAATCTCGGAATTCCCGCCCCAAAGTACCGAGCCGATGGAATACTTGATGAGATCATCCGCGTGATTCTTCACTGCTTCATAATCAATCTGGGTCATCTGACCAAGTTTTTCATCCAATGTCATTTTCTTCAATAATGCATCAACATTGATTGGCTTCTTTTGCGCATTCAATGATATAGTAAGAATGAAGCAGGTGAGTAAAACCGAAAATAACTTCATGACGAATCCTTTGTTGTAATGTGATATTAGTGTTTGTATTTTTTCATTTTCATTATGTTTGATCAGAAAAAATACCTATTGAATAAAAACGAGTTTTTTTGTTGCCGAATTCAACCGGCCTTGAACAACATAATAGTACACTCCTGAAGCAAGTTTATCTCCGCCGGTATTCATCCCGTTCCACCGAAAAAAATGTTCACCTTGGGAAACTGGTCCAATTGGCAATTCCGATACTTCCCTGCCAAGCATATCGTAAAATCGGATTGTCAGGTAATCATCGGATGAGATTGTTACGGGAATGATCGTCGCTCCGTTGAAAGGATTGGGAAAATTCTGTCCGATGTTCCATTGATGCGGCAACGTTTTTTTATGATCATTTACTTGAGCGGAGATCGGATAAACAATGATCCCATTCAACACAGCATTGTCTATCTGTGCCATAAAATGAATATCAATGATACCATCAGTTACCAACACCTGATTTACCAAACGCTGGTACTGAGCACTCTTTCCAACCTCTGCAAAAATATCCAGATTTTTTACAACAATGTTTCCTTGAACCGCAATGGAAAATTTTCTTTTCCCTAATGATGTAAAATAATTCTCCGCCATCATCAACACTACGGTATACAATCCATTCGGAACACGCACTTTATATTCTACAATTCCATTCAATTCTGATTTGTACACGTCCGGATCAAGCGTTCCACTGACCGTATTCGTATTCTGATTTACCGCTCCATCAGCTCTTCCATATTCTACGGATGGACTCCATTCTTGGTCAGCTAAATAATCTTTGTAAACTTCGCCGCCGCAATTAATCTTTATGGGAAATGAAAGAGGTTTTGATTTTATCAACAGAATATTCCTTGCGCTCGAAATATTCTGCGCCGGTGAACAGTCTTTGATATTATAGATCAACATATTTGAGATTGAATCTGCATTATAGTTTGAAAGTGTTAAGAACACACTTACTGAATCCGGCCGCAACGCAACAGATGTAACCTGCATTGCGGGATTGGTGCTGAGGTAGTTGGACGGATTTTGTGCGGACACCGGATCTACTTCTTCGGTGAATTGTACCGCTATTCCATTTGATGCAGTGCGAGCATATTTTACGGAAGGACCGGCAATATCGGTGAATCCTGTCGATGTTTCTTTGGTCAAACAAAGGATCAAATTCCCGTCTTGAAACACCGCATTCTCATGAATAAAATCACAGCCATTACCATTCCATGTATGCGTGGCTTTGCTCCAACGGGTCGTATCCCATGAATTAAAATCATCTTTCCACTGCATTGTAAAATTATTTCCCGTGCCGCTTGTTCCAGTTCCCGGAGTGTGCGTTGAATAACTCACCCAGTCGTAATACGCGAATGCGGGAAGCGTGTTGTCATTCCACTCTCCCACCCAGTTTGGATACATGGGATTCCAGACATTCATCATAATTTTTTGCGGAAGATTGAGCGCTTCAATATGCGCTCCTGTTTGCCGATGAACTTCCACCCCATCAACAAACCACGCAACATACACAGGAGTCCATTCAAAACCATAGATATGATAATCAGATGCCGGATTAAACGAGGTTTGATAATGACTGACGTGATTTATTTGTCCCGGTGTGATTGGATTGAATTGCAGATCATCAGAATAGCGACCGAGCATTTCAATATCAATTTCGTTCCACGCCGTGTTAGGGAAATTGTCATTGTATGTAAAAAAAGATGTCAACATTCCATCTTTATAAGCAGATTTCAATCGTACATCAAAGCGTCCATACGTATAGGCTGCTTTTGTCCGATACTCAGCACCTTTATAAATTTTGGTCTGCGCGGAAAGAAAAATTAAACCACAGAACATAAGAATAAATATTCGCTTCATATTATTTTACAACCGCCATTTTCTTTGTGTCTGCAAAACTTCCTGCCTGTAACCGATAGAAATATACTCCTGTTGATAATCCAAACGAATTGAATGGAACAGAATATGATCCGGCTTCTTTCACTTCATTCACCAATGTTATCACTTCTTTGCCAAGAATGTCATACACTTTTAGCGAGACGTGATTGGTTCCAGGTAATTGATAATTGATGACTGTTGAAGGGTTAAAGGGATTCGGAAAATTCTGCGTTAATGAAAATTCTTTAGGAACAATAGAACTCTTTGTTTGTTCAACATCCGTGATGTTTTCACTAAAATTAATATACTGTCCATATTTTGTTTTGACTGATGTAAAGACTGGTTTCTCTATGTCACGATTCATTCGAACTAATCCCATGCTTTGATATCCCCCTGCTTGTTGATGAGTATACCAATCAAAAATACACCACCATGTAACCCCTGCAATAAATCCGAAAGGATTTGGATTTCCATTGGCAAGAATCGGAAGGCGGGAAGAAAATCCATAGAATGTTGAATCAAATACTTCAACTTGCTTCGCAAATTGCGACATGTCTTCGCCGGACCAATAACCATATTCGGTAGCAATAATCGGCTTTTTTGGGAAATAATCGTTGGCATCCAGCATAAAATTTCTGGTGCCGCGGTATTTTCCAAGACCATATGGATTATAAAAAATACCAAAATACATAGTCCAGCCTGCAACATCACAATACTCTTGCGATTGATCATACGGTCCCGGTCGATCAGCGGCGGCAGATTGTGTTAATAACCTTCCATCTGGATATTGTGATTCTACTTCATTTTTTAAGGATTGAAGAAACGTTATACGTCCGGCAACATCTTTACATTCGTTGCTTGTGCTCCATAATCCAATGGAAGAACGATTGCGATCACGGAACACCATTTCACGAAACATTTGAACGTGAATTTTCCGGACAACATTCTGAATAGCCCATGGCAATGCTTCATCAAACCACCAAACCGGAATTTCTTCCATCACCAATAATCCGAGCCGATCGGCAGCAAGAAAAGTGAATGGATGGTTGGGATAGTGTCCGCTGCGTAAATAATTTGCATTGACACTCTTGACAATCTTGAGGTCAGAGATTATGACATTTGTCGGAATGCTTCTTCCGTAAACGGGATGATCTTCGTGCCGTGCAACACCATGAAGAAAAATCGTTTTTCCGTTCAGCAATATCTTGTCATCAGCTGTTTGAATTGTGCGAACGCCAAATTGAGTAAAGAACTCATCTTTCACTGCTCCGCCTTGAGAGACAGTAACTTTTAAAATATAAAGATTCGGTTTTTTCGGCGACCATAATTCGGGATTGACAACCGTTATCTGCGTTTGCCATACAGCAATAGATTCTGCGGGGATGGAAACTGTTTGTTGTGATACACCCTGTATTGCAGTTTCACCTCCTGCAAGATCGGCGGAAATTTCTTTTGCAAGAGAGACAGAGTCATTTTTTGCTTTATAAACACGAAGTGTAACATCAACGTTCGCCGGTGAAAGGTTCCGATTGTTTACAACAACTGTTGCCTGCGTAAGACCGTTGATATTTTTTGTGATCATATCAGCGCGTATCACTGATATTTTATCACTGACTTCAAGATAGACATCATGGAGAATTCCGGCGTAATTAAACCAATCGCACGGATAAAACGGCACGATGTCTTTTCGTGTTCCCCACGGTATATTATCTACGCGAACAACAAGAATATTGGCGCTATCAGACCGGATTGCCGAAGAAACATCGAATGAAAATGGGGTGAATCCCCCTTCATGCCATCCTAAATATTTTCCATTAAGCCAAACGTCTGCAATATAATTCACCGCATAAAAATTTAGTTTCACAAATTTTTGCAGCAGCGAATCTCCCACGGAAAATTTTGTGCGATACCATATTCCGTTTTCATAATATTCAGGAACTTTTTCGTTGGCATTTATTGTGTTTTCTGCGCCGGGGATATTGCGTTGCTGCCACAACGCATCATCATAATATGGTGATTGCCGGTCAGCGGCTTCTGTTAAAATTTGCGCATAGCCTGCAGAGTCACGTTTCAATAATGAAAGATTATGATTGGCGGCAAAACGAAGTTTTTTCCATTGACCGGCAAGAGAGATCGTTGTCCGCGGTTGTTTTTCGAATGACGGAACGGGTGTTCCATTTTGATATGGAACAGTGATATCGGAAACTGTTGCAAGCTGAAATGTCGATTCAAGCGTTCCAATTTGTGCATACGCCGCTGTAACACCAAATAGGAATATGGCACATCCATAAAAATATTTTATACGCATCTATTCCCTTTTATTGTTTGTTTAATAACTCTAATTGATGTGTTGTCAACACATCAATTAGAATATAATCCCTACCGTAAATTTCTGCGTATTCTTTAGGATTCCAAAATCCTGATAGCCATAGTCAAATGCGATCTGCACGCTCCCAACCAATGCTTGTTTTACACCAAGACCAAGCGCCATCCCTTCTTCTGAGTCAACCAAAAACATCGATTTGTAGCCGCCGCGAATTGCCAAAAAATCATTAAACACGTATTCTCCACCAAGATCGATGCTTTCATAATTATCGTTCGGATGCGAAGCATCTACCGCAAGAGTAAGTTTATTCATCTCATCAGAGAAAACGTTGTATGCAATTCCGACCTTAAAGTTCAGCGGCAGTGTCCATTCTTCCGTTGCAAGATTCGATGGAATTTTTCCGTTGTTACCAGTTGTTGTTTCGTCAATATCATGGGTCACCGCAGAGGACGTCCCTGCCATTTGCATTTTTGTACCAAAGTTTGTGATTGACATTCCTAAAACCGCATCATCAAATGGCGTGATGTATTTTACGCCGATATCAATAGCAATTGCACTTGCACTCATCTTCCATATCTTTTGATAAATAAATTTCGGATTGAAACCAATGGAAAAATGGTCGGTTAATTTAATCGCGTAACCAACACTAAACGCAATATCCGAGACGGAAAATGTTTCGCCGTTACCTTCCGGTTTATCGGTGGTTGTCACTCGCATCTCTTCAATGCTCGATCCGGTGAATGAAAGGCCTACTGTTCCCAGATCACCAAGAGAGATTGTTGTTGCAAGATAATTGTACTGAATATCCGCAAACCATTGTGTATGATCGACAAATACTGAAGTGCCGTTGATATCGGCAATTCCGGCCGGATTCCAATAAAGTGAGCTCGGATCGTCAGCAACTGCAACGAATGCTCCCCCCATTGAAAGTGCTCGTGCACCTTGACCGATGGAAAGAAACGGCGCAGCAGTCGTTCCTTTTTTAGATACATTCGATTTGAATGTCTGCGCAAACGTGATTGATGTGCACAACACCATCACGAATAGAAGAGATACGATTTTTTCAGTTTTCATAATCATGATTATTAACTTTCTTATTTGATCACAGCAAACTTGCCGATATGTTCCCCAACATTGGGAGCTTTAACGTGATAGATATACAGACCGTATGCGACTTCCATTCCATCGTCAGAAATCAGATCCCACGATACAGCACCATTGGTTGCCGACATCTCTTTTTCAATTGTCTTTACCAGCGCTCCGGCTACAGTGAAAATCTTGATTGTACATGCTGATGGCAGATTCACAAAATCAATTTTCCTGTCTCCACGTCCGCTTTGATACAACGTGCGACGCTCCCATTTTGCTGCAACAACGTAGGGATTCGGGACAACGGAAATTTTATTGAGTTGATTTTTTGCGGCAGTATTATCCATGCGAGACGCATGTGTTTTAAATTCAAAATAATCGCCACCGGCAAACGGCTTTTTGGTTTTGATTACAAACTTGTCCCCTTCTGCAGGAGGAATTGGAGGGTTCCACCATTGAACAAATTTATAAGAAAAGGTATAGCAAATCTTAAAGTTCGAATCATCTACATAACCATCCATAATTCGAATGGAGTCTCCGGTAGTGTATTTTCCATTGGCATCCATATCCTGAATGAGAAATTTACAACGATACCCGCTGGTAGTATTGGTAATGATAAAGTTCACTGAGTCGGTAATAAACGGACCTGAGGGATCTTCAAAAGCACCTACATCTTGTTTTGAGTTGATGTCATAGAATCGTATCTCATAATCGCCGGGCCATGCAACATTGATTGCTGAAAATGATCGATCAATATGCGCTTCTATTGTTGCGTTTGTTTTGAACCCTGGAAGTAGTCCTGTTGCGGAATCATTCATCTCAATTTGAACGTCGTTTTTGATACCAATTGTCAATCCGTTAATCGGTGCCGAATTACTGTTGATGGCAATGTTTTTTAATAATGTATCATACGTAACGGCTGAGGGGGCTTTGCGTAATATGTTGAACGATGTTGTTACGTATTTAGGAAACTTACCCGTAGAATCGAATCGTATTTGATAGGTGTATCCTTCGAGCACTGAATTAGGATTAACAATATTTGTAACCATCGATCCTGTACCAATACCGCCGTTTTGTTGTGGAGTAGTAATTCCATCAAGTAGAGCCGGTATATATCCCGCCGCTTGCGCATTCGGAACGACAACAGCGCAGTTCTGATCCACAAATTTTAATGTACCGCTAAAATCTTCAGAGATGATCTTTGTACATTCGGATGGTGTCAGTCCGTCGGTTGTTCCAATGTATGGATCCAACTTTTTGGGCACAACACCTTGATCGTACGATACTAAGGCATAATAATATTTTGTTCCGTTGACAACTGTTGTATCAATGAATGAATTGACCAACCCCGTTTCATCTCCACGCCAGAAATGTGCACCATTAATACCGACCGGATCCTGACCTCTAATCGTGTCAACAACATCCCACTGCATGAGCGGCTTCCAATACTTTCCTTGTCCTTTCGAATCCGTTACAATTTTCAGATCTTGAAATTCCGGTTCTGAACTGCGGTATAATAGATATCCCTCAAAATCGAATTTCTTTAAGAAGCGATCATACGATTTTTCGGCAACGGCATCCCAATACAGATAGACTTTTTTATTTCCGGGAATCGCAGTCAACGTTGGTGTCAGCGGCGGCTGAGCAAAATTATAATTAGCATTATAGATGGCTTGAACAGTCAGTTTATTGAAGATGAGATCCGCAAGATCATCGCCGAACAATATGGCAATTGAAAAACGTTCGCGCTGACTTTGTTTTAATGGAAATATTCCGGACGAGAATACAACCGAAATGTTTGCGCTGGTAATGGCCGTATCCACAAATCCACCGGTCATTTTATTCCACATAACACCATCATTTTTTGGCCAAACACCTGTTTCGCTTTTATCTCCCAAAATATTGATATATGCAGATTGAAGACCGATCTGATCTGATTCATCTTTATCTGTTCTATCAAAACTCGGTTCACCGAGCGTTGGTAATCCATCTCCTTCGCCTTCATCAGGACCTTTATATTGTATGTCAAAAACACCAACACCATCTTTTCCCAAATCATCGTTCAATGGTTCTTCTCCATCCCATTTTCCATTTTTGTTAGCATCTGTATAACCAACCCAATCTTCATCGTTATCAATTCCGTCATTGCGGCGTTCATCAATCATTGCAGGATTAAATGCCCCTCCGCTTTTCCAGAAGGTGCCGTCTGTTTTAATTGCATCTCCATCATCATCTAATCCATTGGTCCCATTTCCCGGACTCTCTAAAAATGATTGACCATAATATCCGGTCTTATAATTATTCGGCAATCCCTTTCCGGATGGCGCCCATGCGTATGCCATATCCAACAATTTATCAAACCTCGCATCGTTATTCACAGAACCAACACTCGGATCGGTATAGAAACCAAATACTGTAGAATCATAATTGTAGTCAGACATATTCACGATATCATAATGCCAGAAGATGATATCCTCTGCAAGTACATGGGTCCACTGAAATCCTCTAACTTCAACACGTAAACCAAGCCCACCTCTGGCTGAATCTGTACTGATCGGGAAAAAGCGATTGACCGGACCGGTAAACTCTTGATCCGGTGAATCATCAATCACAAAATATGTCTCAAGCTGTGCATTGCTGACACCGCGCCCGAAATATCCATACCAAAATCCATCCCACTTTTTTATTGAATCTTCCTGCGTTCCATAGAGATCATAAAAAATTGAACGGGGCCATACAGACGGAAATGTCGATTTATCAATATTGATTCCTGGCCTTGTTGATGCCGGATTAACATAACCGGGCACTGGCTCTAATCCCCAAATATCACCCGTGACAGGATTAGTATCCATCTCTTCGCGGTACGAGGATTCTATTGGAGTGATATCTTTTGTTGTGGCAGGATTAAGCGGATTAACGATCGTAACTTTGGCACCGAGAAGAATACCAAGACCGTCTAAACTACGATGACCTGTTCCTTTAGGCCATTCGCCGTGAGGGGCAGAAACCGCACCGTTAAACCAATCGGAAACTTCCGCAGAATTTTGATAGACCGTACGAACGAGGTTCCCGTCTAATATTCCCTTCTTACGGTAATTGATATTTCCCTTTGGTTCATTACGAAACATTTGTACTTGCGGAGTTACCTGTGCGAATACATCGGTCGAAAAGATCGAAAGTAACCCCAATAGAAAAATACATTTTACAAGAAGCCATCCCAAATCAATGTCTTTGCGAGCCGTTGTTTGGCAAGTTCCGAAGGGATCCCTTTGGGTCAATCTCGTCTTTATTATTAAATTGTTAAGATTGCTTCGGTCGCTTCGTTCCCTCGCAATGACCTCAACTATTTTCAAGATATCTTGCAATTTTTTGGATGAAAAATTCATATGCGGTACTCAATTAATAAGTGAATTAAAAGTCTAAGTTTACACCAACTCGAACATTACGCGGTGATGAGAATGATGTCGGATTATTCAGCCACTCTTGCATTGTATTCAAACCATAGATCGGTCCGGCTTCTTCAAGAAAGATATTTCTATTCGCACGTCCGCTTGCGGCATCAACACCATATTCATTCATAATATCGATCAGATTATAGACAAGCATAAAGATATTTCCATTGATACCGACGAATGAGAATGATTTTTCAGCACGGAAATCAAGTGAATAGGTCGTTGGTTTTATTCCGCCGTTCTCGAAACGAAGACCGCCGCTTACACGAATACTTTCCGTATAGGGAAAACCAACACCGTATCCGAAAATTAAACCTGTCATCCAATTACCCTGATCGCCAACATTCAACGTAACATTCAATGTCGATCGCTGGTCCCAATCCAATGGAACAACTTTTTTATTCGTCGCTAACGGCGGATCAGATTGATTATTGAAAAACACCGTCAGCGGATCGGATGCATTTCCTTCTGCGATCTGATAGGTATAATCTGCCCGCAGACTGTAATAATCTGCAAAGCGTTTTTCCATTGAGAAAATGAATCCGCGTACGTTTCCGTAATCGCGGTTCACATAGCGTGCATATTTAAATCCTTCGTGAGTTTGAATGATCTCCGTTCCAAGCAAATTACGGATGTCGCGATAGTAGATCGTAAAATCAATCCCGATATTGTTGAACAATTCTTGCTGCAGACCAAGTTCATACATCACCGTTCGCTGCGCATCAATGTCCGGATTTCCCGTAACGCTTTCCAATTGTGCTGTTGGTGCAATCAAATAATCCGTGTTTGTATATAAATTGCCGAACGACGGGATCTGGAAGAAATGTCCGTACGAAAAGTGGATGATTCCCTGATCGGTGATCGGAAACGAAACACCAAGCCGAGGACTGACTTGAATTTTTGTCTTTGCTTCCTTCATTGTACCTGCTACGCCAAATGCAGAATCAAATAGACTATTTTTTCGAGGATTTTTTAAGTCTGCAAGAATTTGTGCATGGGGATGGAAATAATCGAATCGAAGACCGGCATTGATGATCATGATTCCGTATTCCATCTTATCTTGAATATATGCAGAGGCTTCATTTGGTCGCTTACTATAACTTTGGTTACCAATCGTTCCAAGCTGAGCATATTTTGGTGTATACACCGAATCATTACTCGTTGTTGATTCCCGCGATAAACTTGTACCGTGATCATACAGATCATGAAATCGTGCTTCAATGCCGACAGCAATTTTATGTTCTTTTGTCAACTGTGAAGCCAACGTCCATTGTGCAATTCTTGAACTGCTTTTATTCTCGTATCGTCCCCCTTGGTTTCCGCCGGAACGGAATGTATTATCAGAAATTGCCTCTCCTTGATACGGATTGACATATCGCGGATCATACGGATTCTCATAGAGATATCCTTTTCCGGTGAATTTATTCAAAGAGAATTTCAACGATTGAAATGTACTATTGCTGACAACATGATTGATTTGAAAATTTTGCATTATGTTTTCACTGTAATTAGTCGATATCCCATCCGGTGTCCATTTATAAGAATGGCTGTATCCTTTCGATTCTGCAGACTCAAAGAAACCACTATAGCTTAATTTTATGGATTCGAATGAATACGTGAATTTTCCGTTGAAAGAATATTTTTGATATGGGTTCATCGAAACGAACGCACCATCTCCGGTATTGTGATTGATATACACTGTACGATCATTCGGAATTGGAAATGTTGGAACTTCATCGGTTATCTTATACACTCTTTTGCCGTACAGATATCCTTCTTCATCCTGAAGACGACCCGTCATAAAGAACGAGAGATTGTCCAATACATACATTGGTCCGCTTAAACTGAATTGATAATTTGTTGTTCGACCAAATTTTGGATAATTATATTTTTTTGTTCGATACGAAATCGGTTTATCGAGACCCACAAAAACATCAGTGTGATTGGTGAAATAATCGCCAAAATAAGCTCCCACCGATCCGTGGACTTCCGACGAACCATCCTGTGTAACAATATTCACAACTCCCGACATTGCCTGACCGTATTCCGCATTGAATGTTCCGCTGATCACTTCCATCTCGCGAACCGATGCATTTTCCGGAATAAATCCTGCATTACCGCTCATCGGATTGTTGACCGGAATTCCATCCACAAGATAGGCAACTTCACCGCTTCGTCCGCCGCGGAAGTGACCGCCAACGACGCCAGCCTGCAGATTGATTACTTGAGAAAGATTTTCAACAGGCATCAACTTCATTTCAGCGGATGAGACCGTAACCGATGATGACGTAAGATCTTTCTGCACCAATTGCCGCTCAGCAATAACAATAACTTCTTCGCCTTCAACAATCGTCTCTTCTAATTTTACATCATACGTAGTGGTAAGATCGATCTTCACAATGACATTTTTGATTGTTGCCGTTTTATAACCAAGACTAGTGATGGTTAATGTATATGTCCCCGGCGGCACATTACTGATGCTGTAATCTCCTTCAAAGTCCGTCGATGCACCGGATTTTGTGCCTTGAATGAGCACAGAAACGCCGATCACCGACTCTCCTGTTTTTTTATCCGTTATTTTCCCGACGATCTTTCCCGTCTGTCCGGAGAACAGAACCAATGGAAGAAATAACAAAAAAAGAATCGAGGGGAAAATGTAGTTGGGCTTCTGATAAATTTTCATAGAAATATCTTTAATGTTGATGATCACCAATGAACTCAATTATACGTCATGCGATAAAAACAGCACTGGTTTGTGATGCTGCTTTTATTACATGGAAAGTATAATCATAACGTGTTTTTCCAGTCTATCATAAAAACTGCGGTCGCCGTTATTGTGCGGCAACCGCAGCATTGTCAATTAAACAACACCATCTATTTTAACAACAACATCTTCTTCACTGATGTGAAGGATCCAGATTCAAGTTTATACATATACATACCGGTTGCAAGTGTTGATGCATCCAGACTTACGGTATACGAACCTTCGCTTTGATGTTGATTTACTACATTCATCACTTCACGTCCGAGAAGATCATATACTTTCAACGTCACAAATCCGGCATGCGGCAAGCTGTAACGAATGCTCGTTGTTGGGTTGAAAGGATTCGGATAGTTCTGTGACAATTCAAATGACTCTGCAACTGTCGCATCTTGTTGAACTCCTGTTGTCCATGCATTTCCAATCCATGTATGAGTCCAGTTATACATATTTTGCCACGAGTTATCTTGATTCAAATATGAGTAGGCAAGAATTCCATCACGACCTGTTCCTGCATCACGATCGTTGATCGAGAAGTCAATGGGAATACGCATTCCCTTTTTGGGAATGAACACTTGATCGCCGGACGAGATAGCCGCAAATGTTGTAAAAGGTATTTTTGCTTCAACAACATAACCTGACGACAATGTTTTTGCTTTCCAAATATAATTCGGTCCGGGATACATTAGGATTTTTCCAGAATGATCGTCGTTAAGACGGTTTTTGGAAAAACGGAGCATATAATCAGGCTTAGTTCCGCGTGAGTAACCTGCATGATGCGGACCTCTCCAGTCATACAATCCAATATTCAAGTCCGGAGAATCTTGCATGTATGTTTGTCCTGATAATGTGTCAACAGAAACTGTATCATCAATTACATCATATGCGATATAAAGATTATTTGCATCTACAGCCATATATACTTTCACATTAAGATCGAGACTGTCTTTAATGGCTGTATTTGTTGCGACATGTGCCGGAGCGTTTAGACCAAAAGCATTCAATCTGATTGGAGCAATCGAACCCCATTCACCAGCACCAATTGCACCATCGGCTACAAAATTTGTTGGTGGTGTGTCAGAAATTACGGGAACACCTTTTGCTTTTGTTGTCACTGCCGATGCGCTAACTCCGGGTAAACCAATATTACCGGCAGCATCTTTTGCAGCTACACCGTAGTAATAACTAACATTTTGGTCTGTTACCGGCGAACGAAGTACATGACTTTTAGAACCTATGCCAGCTGGATCATTATATGGCGGAACATCATCTACTGTGGAATCAATTTTGGTAAATTTTTTATCGCTGTAGTAAACATTATATTTTGCACCGGGTTCATCCAAATCATTCCATAGTACAAGATTTGTAAATGTACCGCCTAATGCATCAACACCTGTTGGCGGTAACGGAGGAATAACATCAAACGTAGGAGTACCAGTCCAGATATCGGTTACGTAGATAGTTCTTCCAACTTTACCTGATTTCTGTGCCATAAATCCAAGAACATTCACTTTGGAAGAATCCATGTGACCGGTATTGTCTTGATAAACAAGATTTTTCAACGGAAATGCATAACTATGCCATGTATCGTCAGCGATCAGATCGAATACAATACCTGTTTTCCCACCGCCGCCTTCAATCTGAACACGGATAGAATCTTGATCTGTAGTTGCTTCAGCAGCTGCTTTCAGTTTGAATTTCAATGAATCTTTTTTCCATGCACCAGACATGTTTATTGGCGTTAAACTTACACCCCAGCCAGTATAACCGGAATCTGCACCCCAACCGGGATTTGTTCCTTGCACCCATTTAACAGCATTGGTGGTGGTTCCTCCCACAACAGGTCCTTTAGCTAATTCCACAGCCACCGATGAAGAGCCCCACGCCCATGGATCGCCGCTTACTATTCCATCAAATGCCATACCGTTAAAAAATGTAAACGGCACTGGTTTCGCGCCAAACTGTTCAAACTTATCAAACTTTACTTCTATTGAATCATCTGCTTGAGATGTTGGAAGCATTGTAAAATACCATGACCCAATTCTGTCCGCATTAAAATGTTTATCGTTCGTACTGAAATTCCAGTTGGCCGGTGAAATAACAAAACCCGTACTATCCGGAGCTGTTGTTCCGTCCGAAATTCTTTCAACCAATGGAATATGAAGATTTACCCAGCCGTTTGCAGCATCCAAAATTGTATTATGCTGATAGACCCAAGTCTCTCTTACTCCTCCAATATTATCGCTTACTTGAAGTCTGAATGACATAAACTCAGGAATTTTAGGAGCTTTTGTTACTTTAATCCAAACACTGAGCGATTCAGATGTTCCCCAATTTAAAGTAGCCGTAGGGCTTGTCCATCCAACCTGCGAATATGTTCCGTAGGAATGAATATGAGCTGCAAGAACGTTCCACATTACCAACGAACTTGTACCTTCTATTTTATCTGCGGCATCTTGCGACAATGTAATTGTCGTAGGTGATTCAAAAGAAGTTGCATACAAAGTATCAGGTCGTGCCCTTTCGAAATTGTCAATTGTTGTTTGACCAAACGCAACAACTGTTGCGCAGGTAATTGCGAATAATAAAAATTGTATCCTTCGCATAATATAACCTCCTGTAAATTATGTATAGATTTGTGTGGATTAATAGAGCAACTGTGAAACAAATTCTTTTATAATGTTGTCGAGCGTGAAATTCTCATTCTCGACAGCATTTTCTGCACAACAACCATCTCGCTGGCTTTTGCAGAAACGATACCTGCAAACAATGTAACAGCTGCAATTTCAACTGCAAATGCATATGCACTTGACGATTGAAATAATGAAGTATGAATCTCAAACTGCTGTCCGATCAATGTAATAACAGCGTACGTTTCGCCGGTTACTATGCCAAACATAAAACCAACTGCCGCTCCCTTTTTTACCACTATGGTGGATAATAACGACGTGATGATCGGTGTGAAGAAGAATGCAACAAAATTGATATACCAGATAAATGTTCTATACCCTGAAACTTTTGCTACTGAAATATAAATGATGGCAAGCAAAACAACAAACACTGTTGAAAGGCGTGCGACAAGGATTTGTTCTTCTTCTTCAACTTTCGTTTTAAAATAAGGATATAACCGCACTGCAACGATGGATCCGGACATTTGAAATGTCATCGCAAATATTCCCATAAGTCCGCCAATAAAACTGACAGCAATGAAATAGTTCATGAACGTATTCGTATTCATCAGCGGATCCGGGACCGCTTCAATAGTTACCGTGGATAAGAAAAGAATACCGGATATTATCACAAACAAAATACTCCCCACTCCAAACAATTTTCGCTGAAAGGTATTTCGTGTTGCGATGGAAACTTTTCCGTATGCTTCGCCAATCCCCATCCATATCATCCAAAACATTATCAGCATAATTCCAATTGCTGCGGTCAACAGGTTTGGTTCTGTAATTCCTGAAGCACGGAATATCTCTGTACCAAACTGCAGTGTATTACTAAATGAAAAGAATAGTGGAGCCTTCAAAAAAATTGTGTTGAAAAAAATAAGAACAATACCAATCAAAGAAAAACTTCCAACGACAATATTCGAATAGAGAACAGCATTTAATCCGCCGGCGATTGTGTAGATCCCTGCCGCTACAATCATAACAACCAGAATTGAATATTGAGTTGAACCGAAAAACTGAACAATTACAAAATCCGTGATCTGCACCAGAACAATTAATTGCACCGAACATAAAAAAATCAATCCGAGAATGTTCAACAATACCGTTGTAGTTCTTGTGCTAATTTCTAAAAAATTTCCGATAAAAGTCATTATCTTTTTCGCGAAGAAAAAGGGAATAACAATGGCAATACTTACTGTAATAACTGAAACAATATTTGATGACTGCAGTGAAAGACTCGGCAATGCTATAATCATTGCATTAAAAAGAGTGAGGAGAAATATTGAAAATACAATCATTCCGCCCCCTTTAGACAACCCAGCCCAAAAGTACTGATTTACATCCTTATCCATAGAACGCGAAAAGAATAGCCCAACACCAATAATAAAGCAGATAAAACTATAGAAAATGATATGTGCTTCTGAGTGTGTGGTCATTCTGCCAGATAAATCGGCACATAATGTGCCAAAAATTCAACACTCTTGAATTGAGAATTTTTACATATTCCTGATTTTTTGAGTCCGGAATATTATCAAATTGATAGTACGTTGTTATTATTCCGATAATAAATTGTCAAAAAATAAACAGACATTTTTATCGTATAAGAATAACCCATCTAATTACTTAATTCCTAATTCTTTACACATGCGATGATAATTAGATGGTGCAAGACCAAGTTTTTTCGCTGCTTCTGCATCTGAAGCGGAACTGGAGCGGATGAATTCAACATACTTTTGCCGAACAAGCCGTTCTACTTGGCGGAGAGGAAGTTGTTCCTGCATCAATGAAAAATCGAGTGCAGAGGATGATGCTATATTCTTTCCGCTGGGAGAAATTCCTAAAGCGTGTTGCATACTTTCTTTTGTGATGATCGGTTCATTGACAAACAACAACCGTTGTATCACGTTCTTCAATTCACGGACATTTCCTTTCCACGGCGCAAATTTAAATTGCAGCATCGCCTCTTCGGTAATTTCCGGTTTACTGGCTCCCATATCAGCACAGAACTCCGAAAGAAAATATTCAACCAGTTCAGGAATATCCTCAGTTCGTTCCCGCAGCGGCGGAACATTGATCGGAACAACATTCAATCGATAATAGAGATCCTCGCGGAATCGTTTTGCTTCTACTTCTTTTTCAATGTCTTGATTTGATGCCGCGATGATACGGACATCAACATTGATCGATTCTGTCCGCCCGATCTTCTCGATCTCTCCTTCTTGAATCACCCGAAGCATCTTTACTTGAGCAGAAAGAGGAAGTTCAGTTACTTCGTCAAGAAAAACCGTCCCGTGATTTGCAGTTTCGAACAATCCCGGCTTTGAAGACACTGCGCCGGTGAACGATCCTTTTTCATATCCGAACAATTCGCTTTCAACAAGTTCGGAAGGAATACTGCCGCAGTTGATCGTAACAAAATTCTCGAAACGCCGTTTGCTGCGAAGATGGATGTTATTTGCAACAAGTTCTTTTCCCGTACCGGATGATCCGGAGATGAGAACGTTCACATCTGATTCGGCACATTTTTGTATTTGATTCCGAAGATTCTCTGCGATCGGAGAAATACCGATGATCCGTTTTTCAGAAAGTTGTTCTTCGATGGAGTATAATAATTTTCGATTCGTTTTGTTTCGTTCTGCTTCCAACAGTGTTTTATTGTACGCATTGATAATAGAGAGAATAAAATCGGTCGGCTGATAGATATAATCTTCAATGTCGCCCGGATATTTTGTGCAGTACCAAAATGCCCCTGCGCGCATCAGGCTGTCGGCAAACTCAAAGTCTGCAATATTCACCGTCATTTTAGTGATCACAATAATCTGTATTGACGGATCGATCTTTTTGATCTCGCGGATCAAATTTTCTCCCATTAACCCGCCGGCAATTTGAAAGTCCATGATCACAACATCATACGATTCGTTTTT
Organism: Bacteroidota bacterium; assembly: GCA_030679145.1. Classification (GTDB taxonomy): domain Bacteria; phylum Bacteroidota; class Ignavibacteria; order UBA10030; family UBA8401; genus UBA8401. Next base: position 42,558 of record JAUXTU010000054.1, read on the forward strand.
CTGATTCAACAGTTCAAGCGCTATCCTGCCGTTGGAAACAACTTTTTTAATATGGATGCGATTTGAGAATGGTTTGATCGTATTCTGTACCCGGCGCACATCAAATTCTTCATCTTCTATCAGCAGTATCTGTATCTGTTTTTCAATTGTCATATTTTTGCGTTTGGAATAGTGAACGTAAAGACCGCTCCGTGTTCGGGTCCATTATCAGCATCAAGCTCCCAGCCGCAGCGTTGTTGCGCGATTTCATGGGCAATATAACATCCATATCCGGAATGTTGTTTGCCGATGGTTGGTTTAGTGGATGTATGTTCTAAGAAAATATTTTTTTGCCCTTGAGCATCTTTTTCCAGGAGCCATGGTTCAATGCCGACGCCATTATCCATGATTATTACTTTAGTTTGCTGCGTGTGGACATTAAATTCAGTTTTGATCGTTACAACAACCTCGTTCGACCCTGCATGTTCTACGCAATTCTGAATGATCGGTTCAAACACTTCCCACACAACAAATTCATTGATATTCGCAATCGGAACATTCTCATCCAGTTGAAGAATAAATTTATTGGTATCGGAACCTAGCGATATCCGTTTGAACACGTATTGCACTAAAAAGGAAAGAACATCGTTCAAATTTGTTTTAAAAATTCCGCTGCGGATTGTCTGTACCGGAGGATCGTACCATTTCATATCATAGATAACGCGAGCAATGAAATTCGCGTATTTATTGATCCGCATTTTGATCGCATCGATATTGTCCGGTCTCAGCACCCGCAGATCTTCTTTGATGAATCCCATGATCTTTTCCGCTTTATGATGCGTATGATAGATCCGTTTTGTAAAGAGCAGTTCGTTTGCAATGTTAATCTGTTCCGCAAGATGCCTCTTCTGTTCGTCAAAGAGACGATGCTGCGCTCTGTTCCGCTCGCGCAAAGTGTAGGTGGAAATATAGAACATTGCAAGCAGACCGAAGAAAATCAAAGCGGAATATGTGATGGATGTTTCATCATATGCTGAGATCATTTCATTGGTGATCATTCGGAAGTCCGGGGTGATTTTCATATAGACCGCACCGGAAAATTCTCCGCGCGGTACGAACGGAACAAACGTGTGGAATATCTGGCGTTCCGAAACAACTGTCTGTATCTGTTCCTTTGCTTGAAAATCGTCCTTCATTGTTGCATACATTCCCACAGCTTCATCATGACTCCAGGACGAAGAAGGAAGTATTTTTTTTTCGTTAAAGACATATTCATACAGAACATGGCCATCATCGATCGCAATAATATTTGAATCGACGGCGATCAGCAAACAAATTTCCTGCACACTTTGATTCAAATACTGCTGACTTAAAATGATGTTCAGATCTTGAATGATCTTGGTGATCTCATATTGTTGAAGGGATTCATTTTTGGAACGAGATTCAAGCAGCAGTTCAAGAGATGTCGTGGTAAGATTCGCCATTCGTTCCGCCGAATCCTGTTGATACCATTCCTGCGTGTTCACAAGAATTTTTTGAAGGGAGAATTTATGAACGAACGAAACGATCACCTGAAAAAAGATCAGAATGATGAAGAGCACCGTTAAATGGCGCAGTTCAAACTGATATTGCCCTAAACCTTCCCGAAGTTTGCTGAACGTAATTTTCATTGTTATTTGATCAATACATTTTTGGAACCGATCATCTCCGTTGCCCGCTGTAACGCTTCGTCCGCTGTCATCTCTCCTTTGATCGCAAGATGAACAAAATGCGCGATGATATCCGAAAGTTTGGTGTATTCTTCAAGGGACGGACGATGGAATCCGTTCTCAACAAGTTTACGGTAAAAGACCAGATCGGGATGCTGAGCAAGATATGCTGTATCAGAATAGATATCATGATTTACCGGAATGTAACCTCCCAATTCGAACATCATTTTTTGCGTTTCTTTTGTCTGCAAGAATCGAATGAACTCGACTGCCGCTTCTTTTTTAGTGGAAAATTTCGAGATCATCAAATTCCATCCGCCGTACACTGATGTTGGTTTCATTCCCGGGAAATGAGGAAGCGGCGCGCGTTCGATATATTGGAATCGCGGATCATTAGGATATGTTTTTTGAAAGTTCTCCACAAAATTAGGCCAGCCGCGAACAAAGACCGCGTCATTTTCAAGCATGTATTGGTAGCTCTGGTTCTCGTCGAATTCAACGACTTTTAATGGACTGATCTTTTGTTTGTGAACAAAATCTACAAGTATTTGCAGAGCTTTTTTTGCCGCCGGTGATTTGAGGTTGATCGTATTATACGCAAAAAAATTACTGTCCAAACTTTTTGCGATCTCAAAATAATTACAGATCAATCCTTCGTAATCATTCGCTTGAAAGATATAATAGGGACGATTGTTATATCCCAGCTTGGATCGCAGCGAAAGAAATTCATCCCACGTGATGGATTTTTTTAACTTTCGTTCTATCTCATCCCCATTGGGCAGACGCTGAATAATATCCTTCCGGTAATACATCATTCCAATATCAATATACAACGGCATCGCAACGATCTTTCCATCGGTGATACAGGATTGGATCGTAGGAGAAATGATTTTTGTTTGAGCATATTCTCCAAAGTACGGATCAAGCACTTCACACCATTTTGCAAAGCGCGATGTCCAGATATAATCCACGGAAAAAATATCGAGCCGGTTACTTTTACTGCGGAGTGAACGAGCAAGCAGTTCTTTTCGCTCATTCGTACTGAATTTTGTAAAAGGCAGGTCCACTGCTACAACTTCTATCCGTCCTTTATATTTTATATTGAAGGCATCGATCACCGCTTTATGCGCAGGTGAGATGTGGTCTGCAAAATAGACCTTTTGCGAGTCATCCTCTTTGAGCATGAACGACTGATTTCCGATACCGGTTGAAATGAAATAGGCCATCAGAATGATGCCGATGACACCTCCAACCCACGAAAATAGTTTTACGAAGTTCTTCATAATGGTGTAAAATAGAGGAAGACCATTGGAAATGCAAGGAACAACAACGCATATTTACACAATGCACAGAAAGGAAATTTTCTGTGAGGAATTTTAATCGTATATTGAACTACCAAAACAACAAAGGAAACAATGAAATCAGTCTGTATTTTCTGCGGCTCAAAGAACGGAATCCGAAAAGAATATGCCGAACGCTCACGCGAGATAGCGGAATTATTGGTCCGTAATAATATTGCAATGATCTATGGCGGTGCAACCAACGGCATTATGGGAATCGTTGCCGATACGATGATGCAGAACGGCGGAACGGTGATCGGTGTGATTCCAACGATCATCGCAGAGCGAGAACTTGCACACAAGAATATCTCAACACAGCACATTGTTGAATCAATGAGCGAACGAAAGACAAAAATGATCGAGCTTGCCGATGCGTTCATCACACTTCCGGGCGGAGTCGGTACGATGGACGAGTTATTTGAAGTCCTTGCATTCACTCATCTAGGTGTTAATGAAAAACTTGCAGGAATATTGAATGTGAGTGGATATTATGATTCACTGCTAAAATATATCGATCACGCTGTTGCGGAAGAATTTGTTCCTTTGCGAGTACGATCGCAAATTGTTGTGGATGAACATCCCGAATCATTATTGAGAAAAATGAAATTAATTTGAACAAAAAAACATTTACCACAAAGGCATTAAGACACAGAGGTATATTGTTAAAAATATTGACTATCATATTCGTTTAATGAAAGATGTTTTTTTATGATTCTATGTGATTCCGTGGCTCTGTGGTTAATAATTTTCAATCCGCGCATATGAATAAACGTCTCAATATCTCCTCTGGTGCACAATGGGAAAACATTGTAGGATATTCTCGCGCAGTGCGTGTGGGAAATACTATAGAGGTTACAGGAACGGTTGCCGTTGATGATTCCGGTAATGTTGTCGGGAAAAACGATCCGTATCTTCAGACAAAATTTGCAGTACAAAAGATTGAAAAAGTATTGATACAAGCCGGTGCATCGTTGAACGATGTCGTTCGTACGCGGATGTTTGTCACCGATATTTCCCGATGGGAGGAATACGGAAAAGCCCACAATGAATTTTTCCATGATATTAAACCGTGTACGAGTATGATCGAGATCTCGCGGTTGATCTCTCCCGAATACCTAATTGAAATTGAAGCAACGGCAATTATCAATGAATGAGTTCACTGCAAAATTTGAGAATGAAAAGAAGGAATGGGAATCCAAAGGATTCTCCGTTGCGCGCATCGCGGCTGAACACAAAGGACGCTATTCAATTCTTTTAGATGAGCAATTCCTGTCTGCTGAGATCACTGGTAAGATGATGTTCGCCGCTGAAACGCGAAAAGATTATCCCGCAGTTGGTGATTGGGTTGCAGCACAATTATATGAAGGGGACTCTCCCGCCATCATTCATCATGTCCTTCCCAGACGAACAGTCCTTTCCAGAAAATCTTCCGGAAGAGAAATTGAAGAACAGATCATCGCCACGAATATGGATATTGTTTTTGTCGTGCAAGGATTGGATAATAATTACAATCTTCGCCGTCTTGAACGATTCTTAGTAGTCGCCTCACAAAGCGGAGCTGTTCCAATAATTCTGCTAAGCAAAACCGATCTTCTTACCGAAGAACAATTAAAAACTATACTTCATGAAGTACAAACTATTTCTGAAAATGCACAGACCATATTCTACAGCGCAAAAACTCTCTATCATTTGGACGAGATAAAAAAACTTATTTCGAAAGATTCAACCGTCTGTTTCATTGGTTCATCCGGCGCAGGAAAATCTACGCTTATTAATCGATTGATCGGACGGGAAAAACTGCACACGCAGGAGGTCCGCGAAGATGATTCGAGAGGAAAACATACCACAACGCACCGCGAATTGATCCCGTTGGAAAGCGGCGGATGCGTGATCGACACTCCGGGATTGCGGGAGATTGGATTGTGGGAAGTCGGCAGCAGTGTTGAAGAAACATTTCCTGATATTGCTGAGCTTAGTCTTCAATGTAAATTTACAGACTGTACACACGCGCACGAGCCGGGCTGTGCAGTTCAATCTGCAATTGAAGATGGATATTTGGATCCTGAACGGTACGAAAGTTTTTTGAAATTAAAGAAAGAAGCAGAATTCATCGAATCAAAAAGCAGCGTGACCAAACAGCAAGAGCGCAAGGCGCGCGAAAAAAAATTGGGGAAAGATATAAAAGCTATATTGAAGATGAAGGGGAAAAAATAAATTCTCTTCTCACCCTACAGTTTTATCTTGTTCCCAACGTCCTCGTTGGGAACACACAAGCAACGAAGTTCCACTTCGTAAAGTTTGTGAAACGGAGTTTCAAAATTTTTACGTTACAAAGCAGGAGCTTTGTAACGAGAGAAAAAGGCGGACTTTCGTCCGCCTTTGCTTTTGCACAACATTAATCTATCTACATTATTTCATTAGTAATATTTTTCCACTGCGAACATATTTTTCCATCTCTAAACGATAGAGATACATTCCGCTTGATAACGTACTGCCGTCAAAGCGAACATCATTATATCCTGCAGGCATTTCTCCATCAACAACTGTTGCAACTTTTTGTCCGAGCATATTATACACGGCAAGACGCGCAAATCCGGCTTGAGGTAAACTTACACGGAATGTTGTTGTAGGATTAAACGGATTAGGATAGACGGAAATATTTTTTTCTGTTGGAATGAGTGCTTCTGCATTATTGTTTCCTTTTACCAACGAACTTCCCGCTAATGAAATAATTGTAAAACCCGCTTTTTTTTGCTTTTCCCTCTAATGAGAATGTGATAATATCTCCATCCTTTACCTCAGGAAGATTTACTGACGAAAGTGAGTTCCATTGTGAAGCACTGAACGAACGAGTTGTCTTTCCATCTCGTTTTACTGCAACAGATAGTGGTACAATTAACGAATCAATTTGCCGAATAATGGAATTGCCCCATTGATTCACTTTTATAACACATAGATCGCTACCATGTTCAAGCGTATCAACCACTTCAACATTAGCATTTGAAATATCCAATGCAATTCGTTGCTGCTTTCCATTACTAGTTCCCCCAATTCGAACGATCTGTTTA
>JAUXTU010000057.1 GCA_030679145.1 Bacteroidota bacterium
GTATCAGAAAATATGAGAGAAACATTCAAGAAGATCAAAAAGGAAATAAAACCCAAAAAATTAAAAAGGAAATAATGAAAACAATTCTTCTCTTTCTAGTCGGTTTTTCGTTTTGTCTTACCGCCCAGCAGTCGCACTCCGAAATTGCAATCCAAATTAAGGACAAAGGTTTGGAAGAGCTATCAGCTTTCGAAATGCTAAAAGATTTAACAGGCAATGTTGGGAATCGATTGAGTGGTTCAAAAAATTATGAAAAAGCTGTTATGTGGGGGAAACAAATGCTGTACAAAGCGGGAGCAGATTCAGCATGGTTAGAGCCGGTGATGATTCCTCATTGGGTGAGAGGTGAAGAAAAATCCTCTCTCGTGCTCGTGAATAAAAAGAAGATTGAATTATCCATTTGTGCTTTGGGTGGAAGCGTGGGAACTTCAAAGAATGGAGTTAGTGCTAAAGTTATTGAAGTGAAATCATTTGAAGAAGTTAAGATGCTCGGTGATAAAGCAAAAGGGAAAATTATATTCTACAATCGCTCATTTGATAGAACAAATGTAAGTCCATTCCAAGCATATGGAGGTGCAGTAAATCAACGGACTAATGGAGCTATTGAAGCAGCAAAAGTCGGTGCTATTGCTGTTCTTGTCCGATCAATAACTCCTGCGTTAGATGATGAACCTCATACCGGAGTAATGCATTATGCGGATTCAATTCCTCAAATTCCTGCGGCAGCAATTAGCACGATAGACGCCGAGATGTTGAGTAAAGAATTAAAACAGCAGAATGTTAGTTCGGTGAATATTAAACTCAGTTGTAAAACATATCCTGACGTGCTTTCCTATAATGTTATTGGTGAAATAAGAGGAAGCGAGAAACCCGAAGAGATAGTTCTAGTCGGCGGACATTTGGATAGTTGGGACAAGGGAACAGGTGCTCATGACGATGGGAGCGGAATTGTTCACAGTATTGAAGTAATTCAATTGATCAAAAGTTTGGAGCTAAAACCAAAGCGAACTATTCGTGCTGTCCTTTATGCAAATGAAGAGAATGGATTAAAAGGAGGATATGCGTATGCAGCAAGAACGAATAATAAAAATGAAAAACATATCGCCGCTATTGAAAGTGATGCGGGTGGAACTTCGCCAAGAGGATTCGGAGTTAATACTGACTCTGTGAGATTTGAAAAGATAAATTCTTATTCTTCTCTTCTTGCAATTGTTAATGCGGAAAAAATCCGTAAAGGTGGCGGTGGTGCAGATATCAGCACCTTAGAAAAATTTGGAACAGTGTTAATTGGACTCAGTCCTGATCCACAGAGATATTTTGACTATCATCATTCTCATAACGATACAATTGATAAGGTTCACCCGCGAGAATTGGAGTTGGGTGCGATTGCAATGGCAATACTTGCTTGGACTATTTCTCAAGACGGCTTATAAATTTATTGGTTTTATTAACAGAATGGCGATTTTTATATCGCCATTTTTATTTTAAAAAATAATTAAAGAAAAGACTTGACAACATATCACTAATTAGTTATATTTGAATTAGTAATAATTAACGACGGAGCAACATATTGAAAACGACAGAAAAATACGGAAAAAACGCAGATTTAGCGCTTTCTATGTGGGTTAAGCTTGCCAGAGCAACCGATACTCTTGCAAGTATAACTGCAAAAGATATTGATACATATGGGTTAACAGTTCCCCAATTTGGAGTGATAGAATCTCTCGGACATTTGGGACCGATGAAGATCGGCGAGATGTGTTCCAAAAAACTGATGAGCGGTGGGAATATCACCGTTGTTGTAGACAATCTTGAAAAACAAGGATTGGTAGAAAGAACAAAGGATGAAAACGACCGTCGGGCATATGTTCTCAGGTTAACGACAAAAGGTGAAGAGAAATTCAAGGAGATGTTTCCTAAGCATGCGATGTATGTAGAAAACGTGATCTCTTCAACATTAACGGAAGTTGAACTACAACAACTGTCAGCATTGTTAAAAAAATTAGGATTAGCGTTAAAACAAAAAAATTAAATACTAACAAACACTACATAAACAAAATAAACCAAAAGGAGCCCCACAATGAAAAAGATTCTTGTATTAATTCTCACAGTAGCAGCATTAGGTGCCGCACAAAACAAATGGAAGATCGAAAAATCACACAGCAACGTCAATTTTGCTGTTACACATTTGATTGTTTCAGAAGTGACCGGAAAGTTCAAAGATTTTTCGGGAACGATTGAAAACTCAAAGGAAGATTTTTCTGATATGAAACTTGATATCGCAATCAATGCAAACAGCGTTGATACAGACGAGCCCAAGCGTGATGGACACTTAAAAGGTCCAGACTTTTTTAATGCGGCTGTTGATAGCATAGTAACATTTAAAAGCACAAAAGTAGAAAAGACCAGCGACGGTAAATTTAAAGTAACTGGTGATCTTATGATGCGTGGAGTAACAAGGCAAGTTGTTCTAGATGTTCAATTAAAAGGAAAAACAAAAAATCCTTGGGGGCAGACTGTTGCAATCTTCAAATCAAATACGACTATTAATCGTACTGAATGGGGATTGAAATGGAATAAAGGTCTTGAAGCAGGTGGATTGCTTGTTGGTGAAAATGTCGATTTAACGTTCAATGTTGAACTTGTTCAAGGTTAATTAACTTAAAAAAGAAAGAAAATATTATGTCAAACGCAGTAGAAAATATAGATCTTAAAAAATCATGGGTAATAGATGTTGCTCATACAAATATTAACTTTACAGTATCACACATGGTCATATCCGAAGTAACAGGGACTTTCAAGGAATTTGAAGGAACTGTTGTTGCATCAAACGATGACTTCAGTGATGCAGTTATTGATGTGCAGATTAAAGCAAAAAGTATCAATACAGAAAATAGCGATCGTGACAATCATCTTCGGAGTGTTGATTTCTTTGATGCTGAAAAATATCCTATTTTGACTTTTAAAAGCACTGATATTCAATCAAACGGAAACAGCAAGTTAACTATCACAGGTGATTTAACGCTTCGAGGAATAACAAAACAGGTCGTTCTTGATACTAAATTCAAAGGCCAAGCAGTCAATCCATGGGGACAGATCGTTGCAGCATTTAAGGCTACGACAACAATCAATCGCAAAGAATGGGGATTGGTCTGGAATGCTGCATTGGAAGCGGGTGGATTTCTTGTTGGCGAAAATATTGAATTGAACCTTAATGTTGAACTTAATCAAGCTAAATAAAGCTGCAAAAATGTCGGCAAATATTCATTTTGTTGATCTTTAGAGGTGTTTACTAAAGAGAAAATAGCACACTGCGCTGCTTAAAACGGTGCAGTGTGCATTTGTGAAACAAGAATGACAATGAAAAAGGCGTTATGAAGAATAAAATTTTAGGAATTCATCACATTACAGCAATGGCGAGTGATGCTCAACGTAATGTAGATTTTTATGTTTTAGTTCTTGGATTGCGATTTGTTAAAAAATCCATCAATCAGGACGCACCCGACGTGTACCATTTATATTATGGCGATGAGGTTGGAAGTCCAGGAACGGCGATGACTTTTTTCCCGTTTGGACGCGCTTCGCGTGGTACGAGAGGGAATGGTGAAATATCCCGCGTTGGATTTTCTGTTCCGACAATATCGAAGGATTTTTGGATTAATCATCTTTCAAAAAAAGGTATTTCTTTTTCCGGTCCAGAGCGGAAATTTGAAAATGATATTATGACATTTCTCGACCCAGATGGAATGATGATAGAGCTTGTTTTCAGTGATAAGCAGATATTAAAATTTCCGTGGAAGCAAGGTCCAATTCCTGTAGAACATGCAATTCGTAATTTTTTTGGAGTGACAATGAATCTGGCTTCATTAGAAGCATCTGCTACAGTTCTTAATGATGTTTTAGGATTTCATTCGGTTTCCCAAAATGGAAATACGCATCGCTTTTTAGTAGGCGAAGGAAGTGATGAAGCGGCAATAGATATTATTGTTAATCCAAATATTCCGTTTGCGCGCCAGTCAGCCGGTTCTGTTCATCATATTGCTTGGAGAGCGAAAGATTTTGTGGCGCATGAAGAATGGCAGCGGTTTGTTGAACAAGGTGGACTTTCTCCGACAGAAGTAATTGATCGTTTCTATTTTCATTCGATCTATTTTCGTGAGCCGGGCGGAGTATTATATGAAATTGCTTCTGATAATCCTGGATTCACTGTGGATGAACCACTTGACCAACTTGGAACACACTTAATGCTTCCGCCGTGGTATGAAATACATCGGGAGAAGATTGAGCGGACGTTACCGCCAATTTCAATTCCAACATTTAATGAAATTTTAAAATGATGAGAGAATTACATATCGTTTCTAAAGAAATTGCTCCTCACAATTCTTCGAAAATATTGATGGATGGAGTAGAGCTAGATAAAGCTAAGGCAGTGATGATTATGATTCACGGCCGCGGTGCAACAGCAGAAAGCATTTTAGATATTGCTCAATATTTTATTGTTGATGCTGTAACATATATTGCTCCGCAGGCAAATGGCGGAACGTGGTATCCTTATAGTTTTTTGATGCCGACAGAACAAAACGAGCCCGGAATCACATCAGGGCTGCAAAGAATTTCTGAGATTGTCGATCATGTAGTGACATCCGGAATTCCCGAACAGAAGATAATGCTTTTAGGGTTTTCACAAGGAGCGTGCCTTTCATTAGAATGGACAGCCCGAAGTAATAAAAAAATTGGAGCAGTTTTTGGACTCAGCGGTGGTTTAATTGGACCAAATGCAACATTGCGAAATTATTCGGGCACTTTGGAGAATACTTCGGTGTTTTTAGGTTGCAGTGATGTTGATTTTCATATACCGAAAGAGCGAGTAATTGAAAGTGCGGATATTTTTAAAAAATTAAATGCTTCTGTAACGATCACGTTGTATCCGAATATGGCTCACACGGTAAATGATGATGAAATTGATCAAGTTAATTCAATAATGAGAGACGTAGCTAAAAAATAATGTTTATCGTTTATCGACATAATGAATTAGTAGCGAATACTGATTTATGGGGAGAGTCCGCTGAGACCTTTTTCGGTTCGGATAATGAAAAATATTTAGGATTCGGAAACCTTGTTCAACTGAAACGGACATCATTAAAAAATGGTGCAGATCGTGCCCCGATGAAAATTCACAAGAACATAGAGGTCGTTGATATAATTTTGAACGGTTCGGTTGAATTTCAGGACAGTTCTGGACAAGTATCGTCGTTTCCGGCAAATACGCTGCAGGTTTTGTCTGCAGGAAAAGGTATTTATCAACAAGAGTTTAATTTGGGCGATACTGTTGTAGAAAAGATCCGGTTGGAATTTTTACCTGATATGTTGAATCAATCGGTGATAAAAACAAAAGCGCTGTTTGATCTGCAGAAAAATAAAAATTCATTTGTGGAATTGATTTCACCGTCCAATGCATCCTCATTAACAATTCGCCAGCAGGCAGCGGTTTTGCTTGGAGAATTTGCAGTGGATCAGCATATTGGTTATAGGTTGAACAATAAAGCTGTCGGTTTATTCGTCTATGTGGTGAGCGGAAAGATTGCCATTCAAAATACAATACTTTCTTCCAGCGAAGCTGTTGGAATCACTGATGAGGAACAAACAATTTTACACACTTTAGAACCATCTATTTTATTAGTGATTGAAGTTGAATTAGTTGAACAATTGGAGAATTCATGAGAACATTTATGGTCGAGGTACGTTTGCCATTCGATCCACCGCAGGAGTTTTTTACCCTTATTCCATCGCAACGGGCAATGGTGGTAGATCTTCTGACAAAGAGAAAATTTCTCAGTTATACACTCGCAGCTGACCGATCCAAAGTATGGATTGTAATGCTGGCAGAATCGGAAATTGATGCGCGTGAATTGCTCGAAAAGCAACCGATGGATAAATATTTCGGTTACACTTTTACGGAACTAATGTTTCATGATATGGCGGGAGCAATGTTCCCGGCAGTTTCATTGAATTAAACTACATGAACAGAAAAGAATTTCTGACATTAGCAGCAGCGTTACCTTTTACAGGAAGTGTTATGAATCTCCATGGATTAAAAAATTTAGCAGATGATATCGCCAAAACCGAACGGATGCCATTACTGTTTGTTGGTCATGGCAATCCGATGAATGCCATTGAAGACAATAAATTCAGTAATAGTTGGAAAGATTTTGGAAAAACACTTCCGAAGCCGACAGCAATTCTATCTGTATCGGCACATTGGCTTACACGAGGGACAAGGGTGACTGCAATGGCAAAGCCAAGAACGATTCATGATTTTGGTGGTTTTCCTGAAAAATTATTTGCGCAGCAATATCCCGCTCCCGGAGCACCGGAACTAGCAAAAGAAACTCAAGCGCTCGTCACTAAACCGCATATTATTCTTGATGACGATTGGGGATTTGACCATGGAACTTGGAGCGTTTTGATTCAGATGTTTCCGAAGGCCGATATCCCGGTTTTTCAGTTGAGCATCGATTACAACCAATCAATGCAGTATCATTATAATATAGCTCAACAGTTGCAAGTGTTGCGGGAAAAAGGTGTTCTGATTATTGGAAGCGGAAATATCGTTCATAATTTACAGGCAGTAACTTTTAACAGTAATAAACCTTATGATTGGGCATTAGAATTTGATGCCAACATCTCAAAATGGATTGAATCAGGAAATCATCAGGCAATTCTCGATTTTCAAAAATTAGGAACACTGGCAAAGTCAGCACATCCAACCAATGATCATTTTTTGCCATTAATGTACGTTCTTGGATTCCAAAATAAGAAAGATACACCAACATTTTTTAATAATGATTTTGATATGAGCTCAGTTTCAATGAGGTCAGTGATATATCAGTAGTTGAATCCTGATCAGGATTTTATCAGGCCCGCTTACGCGGGTTTTTCATTGAAAGAAATAAAGGCGCACAAATATCAGTGTCCAGCTTCCGATGAGTGTTGCAGAAATTGATACGAAGATAATATTCTTATTTCTGTTGAACGAAAATTGCCTTTCTCTTATCACTTCTAGAGTATAAGAAGACAGAATGATGAATAAAGGCATAATTGGGATTCGAAATCTTGCAGCACCAAAAAAAACAAGATGCACCGAGATCCAGAGACATATCAACAATCCAAATAACAGGATGTATTTACTGCTTGTTTCGCTAGAGTATATTAAAGTCCAAAAGGCTGAAAGGATTATGACCATTGATAGTGTATGAAGAACAATTAAAACCAATGGAGAGAATTCACGATATATCAATAGACTGTTAGTATATTTTTGCCAGTCAGCTTTAAATTGTAATGAATACTGAAGCGCAAAATCCGGCTCAAAAAAATGCGCAAATTTTAGGCCTGCTAATTTCACTTCCTTTATTGGATTCTGTAATAAAAAGATAAATCCTTTCTTATACCCCAAAAGTGACTTATCAAACTCTGCCGTTACATATTCCAATGGATTATTTTCAGTAATATATCGATAGGATCCATTGGCTTCCTCATTATGTCCGATCCAGAAATTGATTCCTCCGTTGCTTGTCAAAGAAAAATAATCGAATTGAATTTTATTTCTCATCATCCAGGGAGATAGAAAAAATGTAAAACTGAGCACGATGAATATGTTTCGTTGCAGAACAACCTTCCAAGATCTAAAGCTGATCAATTCCCAAACTATAAATGTTATTAGAACAACAGGTGCGTTCTGTCGCAATAATGTAAGTATGGCAAACAAACAGCCAATTATTATTTTCCATCGTAAGGAATTTCTTGTTGATTCATTTGTATAGAGAAAAATTATAACAAGAAAAAATGTTGTAAAAAATATTTCAGATAATAAGAGAGAAACATATAATGCATTTCCCGGAAAAATTGCATAGAGAAATGATGCTAAATACGCAGTCCTACTGGAAAAAAGGCGGTTGGCGATTAGAAAAATAAATAGACAACTCAATGTGTCTGAAAACGACTGAATGACACGTATGACCGTGATGGATTTTCCAAATACAGTAAAACCAAATGCCATAATTGAAGGATATGCCGGAACTCTATACGCTGTTGGGATATTGTTTATTGAAAATCCATTTCCGGTTTGTAATGATTGCGCAAGTGATAAATATTCTTTCTCATCCATCAACTGGGGAGGAGTAAAATAAAGTGCTATGCAAATACGAATTAGTAAGGCAAGACCAAGTATGGTTAGCAATAGACTAAACTGTCGTATTTTTGCGTAATAATTTCTCATTTGTTGTTAATATATGCAAAAACACTCATTGAAATCAGGAGAAAATTGTTGTAATTTGATATTACAAACCATAACCGATGACAATCTTACACGAAACGTACAAACAAGTCTTTAATCTACTCCAAGATTTCGCATTTTTGGTAGATGGTTCAGCTCATATAATTGATATAAATTCAAAGGTCAAACAGCGGAACTTTACTCATGCAAATCTTATTGACTGCTTTTCTGAGGAAAGTAGAGCCCAGTTTAAGAGATCATTTCAAGACAAACCAATTACCTTTAGGACAGACTTCTTTTTTTCTGCGAAAGATCATTTATTCACCGAAGTAAATATTACACCACTGAATACAGAAAGAGAAGCAGTTTTTCTTGTTGTGGTGAAAGATATTACGGTTCAGCATGATAAAGAATTGGATCTTCTTCGTTTCTCTGAAGTGATACATCGAACGGTGAATCCTATTCAGATAACTAATCCAGAAGGTAAGATCATTTATGTCAACCCCGCGTATGTGAATATCAGCGGCTATTCAAGGGAAGAATTGATTGGGAGAAATCCCAGTGTTTTGAATAGCGGTAAACATGGAAGTGATTTTTGGAAAAAAGTTTGGGCGAAGATTCTTACCGGTCAGCAATGGGTTGGTCAAATACAAAATAAGCGAAAGTCGGGAGAATTGTTCCATACGGAACTTGTAATTTCTCCTATTGTTGACGAGCAAAAAAAAGTGATAGGATTTATGGGTGCTCACAGGGATATTACTGAACAAAAGATCCTTGAACGTCAAGTTGTGCGCTCTCAGAAGATGGAAACATTCGGGACGCTTGCGGCGGGTATAGCACATGAAGTTGGGAATCCCCTGACATCAATTTCTGCCCTTGTTCAGTTAGTGCAAAGACAATCCAGTGATGATTTTGTGCAAGAGAAACTTGAATTAGTAAAGAATCAGATCAACCGCATTTCAAAAATTCTTCGTGAGTTGGTTGATTTTTCCAGACCATCAACCCATGACATTAAAGATGTTAGCGTCAATTTGATCATACGAGAAGCACTTAATATTGTTCAGTACGGGAAAAAATCTCGCGCAACAGTGTTTGATGTTGCGTTGGAAGAAAATCTATCAATGGTCCACGCTGTTCCGGATCAATTATTGCAGGTATATTTGAATATTTTAATGAACGCTGTAGATGCCTGCGAAGGAAAGCGTGGGCAGATTTTTGTTTCGAGTGCGGCTCGTGGAGAGTGTGTTGAAGCAGTATTTAAAGATAATGGATCGGGAATTTCGGAAAAGAACTTAGGAAAATTATTCGACCCATTCTTTACAACAAAAGAAGTTGGAAAAGGCACAGGTCTTGGTCTTTGGGTAAGTTTAGGAATTGTCAGAAATTTTGGAGGCGATATTTTTGTAGAAAGCGAAGAAGGAAAAAGCACAACGTTTACAGTACGATTACCGGTTAAGGGAGCATAAATGAAAAAAAAGATCTTGGTTGTTGATGATGAAGAGATCATCCGTGACTCAATAAGTTTTGTTCTTGAAAAGGAAGGATACACTGTCCGTAAAGCAGAGAATGGAGCAGTTGCATTAAAGATATTGAACGAAGGTTTATTCGATCTGGTAATCACCGATATTGAAATGCCGGAGCTTCGCGGACCTGAACTATTGGAAAGAATATCCGAACGTTTTCCGCAAACTTTTGTCATCATCATCACTGCATATGCATCAGTTGAAACTGCAGTTGCCGCAATACGCAAAGGAGCGTACGATTATCTCCTTAAGCCGATCGAATTCGATGATCTTATTTTTCGTATAAAAAAATTATTCGATTATAAAGAACTTGTCCTTGAAAATACGCTGCTTCGTCAGGAAGTGAACAGGAAATTCGATTTTTCATCCATTATCGGACAAAGCGAAGCAATGAAAAAGATCTTTTCTGATATTCAAAAGGTTGCACCGACAGAGGGCACAGTATTGATCACCGGAAAGAGTGGAACCGGAAAAGAACTTGTTGCACGCGCAATTCACACACACAGCCGCAGAAGTAATAAACGATTTATTGCGATCAACTGTGGAGCAATTGTTGAGACATTGTTTGAAAGTGAATTGTTCGGTCATAAAAAAGGTTCGTTTACCGGTGCCACCAATGATAAAGATGGAGTTTTAAAGGCCGCTGAAGGTGGGACACTGTTATTGGATGAAATCAGCGAAATGCCTCTGCAGCTTCAGCCAAAATTGCTTCGCGCACTGGAACAGCGTGAAATTACTCCGGTTGGAAGTAACGACGTGATCAACGTTAATGTTCGAATTGTCGCTGCAACAAATCGAAATTTAAAGGAAGAAATTGCAAAGGGGAAATTTCGCGAAGATCTGTTCTATCGTTTAAATGTTGTTGAGATTCATCTTCCGGAATTAAGTGAGCGTTCCGAAGATATTCCATTGCTGGTGAATTCATTTATCACGAAATTCCGCGGAGAAATGGGAAAACCGATCAAAGGTATATCCAATCAGGCAATGAGTGCGTTGGTCAATCATCAATGGAAAGGGCAGATTCGGGAACTGCAAAATATTGTAGAACGTGCGATGATCTTCTGTGAAGCAGAGATGATTGATGTGCAGCATCTGCCGGAAGAGTTACAAGCAAGTGCGCAACTTTCTGTGATAGATTATTCTTCACAATCATTGAAAGACGCAGTACATATGTTCGAACGTCGTTATATTGAACAAAAGTTAAAACATCACAATGGTGATAAGGATAAAGTGGCTAAAGATCTTGGGCTTAGCTTGTCAACATTGTATCGAAAATTTGAGGAGCTAGGGATTCCTCTTAAATAATCACTACGTGTTTTCCCGATGCAATCGGATAGTAATGGTTGCATTAAATATGTATTAAGTTAGAAATATTTAATCACTGCTTTTTAAGAGGTTAAAATGGAAATTTCCACATACGTGAAAAATGAACGATTAAAACAATGGGTTAAAGAAATTGCTGCACTTACCAAGCCGGATTCCGTTTATTGGTGTGATGGATCTGAAAAAGAATATAATAACATGTGCGACTTGATGGTAAAAAGCGGAACATTCAAAAAACTCAATCCGGCAAAACGTCCAAATAGTTATCTTGCACTTTCCGATCCATCTGATGTTGCCCGAGTAGAAGATAGAACATTTATTTGCAGTAAACGACGTATCGATGCCGGTCCAACGAACAATTGGGTCGATCCGAGAGAGATGAAGGCAACATTGAATAAATTATTTGATGGTTGCATGCGCGGAAGAACTATGTATATCATCCCATTTAGTATGGGTCCTCTCGGATCGAAGATTGCTCATATTGGTGTAGAGATATCTGATTCACCGTATGTTGTAACAAACATGCGAATCATGACCCGTATGGGAAAAGCAGTATACGATGTTCTTGGTGAGCATGGAGAATTTGTTCCATGTGTGCATTCCGTTGGTATGCCGTTGATCGACGGCAAAAAAGATGTTGCTTGGCCATGCAACAAAGAACAAAAGTACATTGTGCATTTTCCTGAAGAGCGAAGTATATGGTCTTTTGGAAGCGGTTATGGCGGTAATGCACTACTGGGAAAAAAATGTTTTGCATTAAGAATTGCTTCTTCAATGGCACGTGATGAAGGTTGGCTTGCTGAACACATGTTAATTCTTGGTGTTGAAAGTCCAGACGGACAAAAAACGTATGTTGGCGCTGCCTTCCCGAGCGCGTGTGGAAAAACAAATTTTGCAATGCTGATCCCCCCTAAATCATTTGCCGGATGGAAAGTAACAACTGTGGGTGATGATATTGCGTGGATTAAACCGGGACATGACGGAAGATTGTATGCAATAAATCCTGAAGCGGGATATTTTGGTGTTGCTCCAGGTACATCGGAAAAAACAAACCAGAATGCAATGGCAGCAATAACAAAGAATACCATATTCACCAATGTCGCTTTAACAGATGATGGTGATGTTTGGTGGGAAGGGATGACGAAAACACCTCCGGAAAAATTGACTGACTGGCAAGGAAATTCATGGACTCCTCACTCAGGGAAAAAAGCTGCTCATCCAAATGCGAGGTTTACAGCTCCTGCAAATCAATGTCCATCAATCGATAAAGATTGGGAAAACCCGGAAGGCGTACCAATCAGTGCATTCATTTTTGGTGGAAGACGAAGTACAACAATTCCGTTGATCACTCAAGCGATCAATTGGAATTTTGGAGTATATATGGCTGCAACGATGGGATCGGAAACAACAGCAGCTGCAGCGGGAGCAATTGGCGAAGTCAGACGTGATCCGTTTGCGATGCTTCCATTCTGCGGATATCACATGGCGGATTATTTCAATCATTGGCTTCAGATTGGAAGAGAAGTTTATAATCCACCGCGTATTTTTAATGTAAACTGGTTCAGAAAAGATGCTGAAGGAAATTTCTTATGGCCCGGTTTTGGTGATAACATGCGTGTACTTAAATGGGTTGTTGAGAGAGTTCATGGACAAACATTTGCTATTGAAAGCCCTATCGGGTGGATGCCGCGGTATGAAGATATGGACTTTACCGGCTGGCATGATATTTCTCAGGAACAATTTTATGAATTGATGGCAGTTGATAAAGAGTTATGGAAGAAAGAAATTCTTTCACACGAAGAACTTTTTATAAAATTGTATGATAGATTGCCAAAAGAATTCATGTTGATGCGTGATATGCTGCTTTCTCAACTCTGGCGTTCGCCCGCAAAATGGGAAATGGCTCCAGAGTTTTAGATTTTACTGATGAATCCCGTTTCGGCGGGATTTTTTATTCTCTCCCATGAATAAGAAACATTGTTCAGATTTCCCACCTTTGAAATAAAAACCCCATAAATCTGCCGAAAACATCAACATTTTGGCTATTTCATACGGTACACTCTTTGCTTTTATTCTATTAAAGAGAGCGTGGAGGGCATATGAAACTGTCAATCCAACATCCGCTTCATTTTAGATTTAACAAAAAAACGAGTATTGCTACTATTGATGCTCCATACTCGGTGCAACAGTTTCACAAAGAGTTTAAACACTTGCTTGGCTTAAATCTTGAGCGAGGACTGTTAATTTCTGCTCTGGTTCATCTTGCGCTGGTTGGTACATACTATGGGGTTCAATATTACAAAGAGTTAGATGCTGATGTTCCGGTTGTAAAGATAAGGATATTGAAATACAGCGATCTTGGTCCGCCACCTTCGATCACAAATTCGATGATGGCACCTGTGATTGGTGTTGCACAAGTTAGCAAGCCGTCTGTAGGAACCCCGGTTCCAGTTCCTGATGCGGAGATCAATCCCGAACAGACAATTGCGACTCAAACAGAAATGAGTCAAGTTTCAAGCGAAGTGTTGGACGAGGGTGGCAATGCCGCCGGTGAGTTTAGGATTGAAGATGATGTAAAAATAGAAAATGATGAGCCGGGGATGAATGAGTTCACTCCTGTCGAAAAGTCTCCACAAATCGTGTATGCGGAAAAACCGAAATATCCTGATGTTGCAAGGCGTGCAAATATGGAAGGATATGTTTGGGTAAAAATCCTTGTAGATAAAACTGGAAAACCGAAAAAAGCGGTAGTGATAAAAGAAAGCGGCGGTGAATTGTTCAATGAAGCAGCGGTCAATGCAGCAATGAAATACCAATTTACGCCTGCAGTGATGAACACTGGACCGGTGACTGTGTGGGTTGCAATAAAATTCAATTTTCAATTGGTCGATAGAAATGGAAAAGAATAATTGAGATAACACCATCAGGTAATTATTAAAAAACATCGCCACAGAGTGAATTTAAAAGATTTTATATAGATTACCGATAATTTGTTTTTCATCAACCATTTATTGAAGAAGAATTGGTGTCGTTAAAAAAAATACTTCCAATGTCCATACAAACCATTTCAGGATAAGTTGATCTTCTTAAGGAAGGAATGGACCAAAAATGTTTTCATCAATTAATACCGAATTAGAACACTCAACATCATCTCTACAAATGTTAAATTCTTATGGGGTAGAACAAATCAGTATTGAAGATGCGGCAGGAATGATTCGTTCCGGCGACAATGTTTATGTCGGCGGAAATGCTGCATCACCTCAAACGTTTTTAACTTTTCTTGCAAAAAGAAAAAATGAGCTAAGGAATGTGTCTGTTTTTCATATGTTATTAATGGGCAACGATCCATTTGGTGAGAATACTGAACGTGACCATCTTCGACATGTTTCATTCTTTGTTGGAAATGCAGTCAGAAAAGCAATACAATTTCATTCTGCAGATTATATACCAGTGTTTCTAAGTGAGATACCATCGCTTTTTTACAAAGATATTATCCCTATAGATATTGTTTATGTAATGGTCTCACCGCCAAATGAAGAAGGTTATGTCAGTCTTGGAGTTGATTGTACGGCTTCAAAAGCGGCAACTGAAAGGGGAAAAGTGGTCATTGCTCAGATTAATCAAAATATGCCATTTGTTTATGGAGAAGCATTAATACCATTATCAAAATTGAATTATATCGTCGAACATTCAGAGTCCTTATGCGAATTAGAAAAACCTGAGATTGGTGAAATAGAACAAAAGATCGCACAAATAATTTCGCCACTTATTGAAGATGGATCAACGCTACAACTTGGGATCGGCGGAATACCAAATGCAATTATGAGTGCTTTGGATGGTAAAAAAGATCTTGGCGTACATACGGAAATGTTCTCTGATGGATTGATGGAAATGATTCAAAAAGGAGTTATTACCAACAATAAGAAAACAGTTCATCATGGTCTTTCCATTGCAACATTTATTCTTGGTTCCAAAGCACTCTACGAATTTGTGCACCACAACAAAAGGATAAAACTATTGCCGTCTGACGCTACAAATAATCCATTTTTGATTTCGCAAAACGATAAAATGATTTCTATAAATTCTGCAATTGAAGTCGATCTAAGCGGGCAAGTATGTTCTGATTCAATCGGGACACAAATATATAGTGGATTTGGCGGACAGCTCGATTTTGTTCGAGGTGCTTCTGCCTCAAAAGGAGGAAAAGCAATTATAGCATTGCCTTCAATGACAAAGAATGGGAAATATTCTAGAATTGTTCCAACCTTGAAACAAGGGGCCGGAGTAGTTACTACGCGCGCTGACATACGTTACATTGCCACCGAATATGGGATTGTATCTCTGATGGGAAAGACATTACGCCAGCGCGCCGAAGCGCTTATTTCAATTTCACATCCTAATTTTCGTAACGAATTAGAGGAGTGGTTTCGAATTTCCAATCAATCACATCAATCAAAGGAAGAATTGTAATGTCAGTTGTTGAACAAAAACTTAACGTGTTGATTGAAGAGCAGAAAGCGATCGAAGTTCTGTCATATGAAGTAGAAAAAGTTCTTTATTATTATGAAGAACATCCGCAATATCCTTTGGATTATAAAAAACTCCGTGAGCGTATTCAAGAAGTAAATATACGTTTATCAAAGTTACGCGAGCAAATGCAGCAGCTCGATGTACACCAAAAGAAAGAGTTTTCTAAGTAGAGGAGTTTATGATAGAGGTTAAAAAAATTCTTGTAACAACCGATTTATCAACGGCATCCCACTCTGCAATTGAATATGCAGCATGGCTGTCGAGAAAAGAAAATGCATCCGTAACATTATTCTATAGTGTTGACAATCTTCCGACAGTTGCATATCATACAGTTGATCTGACGTTCGATAAATTTAGAAATGAAATTTTGCAACACGAAGTTCAAAGGCTGCAGGATTATGCACAAAAAATAGAATGTTCTTTTCCTAAGAAATTGAATGTTATTATGACCGTAGGAAATGCCGCCCAGATGATTGTTCAACAAGCGAAAGAAGAAAAATTCGATATTATTGTTATGAACACTCACGGACGAACCGGCATTCAGCATATACTTCTTGGAAGTGTTGCCGAACGAGTTGTTCGAACTGCTGAATGTCCTGTTTTGACAGTCAAATCCGTTTTTCCCGAAAAAGTATCAAAAGCAAAAAGTTTAAAGAAAAAAAATCTCTCCAAAAAATAATCAATCCCCGCATTTCTTCTAGAATTGTATAGAAATATATATTATGTACTATTTTTCCAATAAATTCTTACAGATATAATAAAACCAGTTTCGCCAGCCATAAACTTCTAAAAACTTACTGTATTTCTCTCAGTTTCATACATTTCTGATCTATAGATTACAAAAATTATGTAAATGACCAGTAATCACACTGTTTTTCACTTTCAAGCAGTCTTGTAATACTTCCATTCATTTTATTGAAGTTTATTGTTTTTAGCGTGATAATGATTTATATTTCTACTTATTCTTGAACTATGGTCGCTGAAAACATTCAAAATATTAAGGAAAACATAGAAAAAACCTGTCTTAGTATTGGAAGAGAATCTGCAAAAGTAAAATTGATAGCGGTCAGCAAGACATTTCCGGCTGAAAAAATCTCTGAAGCATTAGTGTCTGGAACGATCGATTTTGGTGAAAATTACGTTCAAGAATTGGTCGATAAACGAAATTTGTTGTTGGCAAAGAATATCCGATGGCATTTTATTGGTCATTTACAATCAAACAAAGTAAAATACATTGCAGACTGGGTTTATTTGATCCATTCAGTTGATAGTGAAAGTTTGGCAGAAGAAATTCAAAAGCGTGCAGAGAAAGCAAACAGAATAATCGATATTTTGGTGGAAGTAAATACATCTGAAGAAGCAACAAAATTTGGGGTGAAACCTGCAAAGGCCATTGAATTATTAAAAAATGTAAGCCAATTTCGTAATATCAATCTCAAAGGGCTGATGACGATTGGTCCATTTACAGAAGATAAAAATGCGTCACGCGAATCATTTCGATTGTTAAAATCAATCTTTAATGAAGCGAATAATACTATACTTACAAAAAAACCAATGGACGAACTTTCAATGGGAATGACCCATGATTATAAAATTGCCATTGCTGAAGGCTCGACGATGGTGAGAATTGGAACTGCAATTTTTGGTTCACGAATAACCAACATTAATTAATTAGGAGGAAGCATGAAACTCACTCCACTTGATATAAAAAAACAAGAATTCAAAAAAGTTCTTCGCGGGTACGATGCTGTGGAAGTCGATGCTTTTTTGGATACACTTTCGGCAGAATTTGCTGATCTTCAAAAACAGATCAAAGAGATGAGGGAGCAGGCAATTGAAAGTGAAGTACAGCTTCGTGATTTCAAACAAAAAGAGCGGGATTTGCAGCAAGTATTGATGCAGGCGCAGGAAAACAGCTCACGGACAATAGAGAATGCGCGAAAAGAAGGGGAACTGATCATTCAGGAATCTGAATTGAAAGCAAGCCAGATTCTTGATCATGCCCGGATGGAAATAATGCGCGCAAAAGAAGAAGTGACAAATCTGCGTGCAAAAAAAGAAGCTCTTATCAGCAGACTGAAAGTTCTTTTGAATTCTGAAGTTGAACTGATCAAAGCGCTTGAAGCTGATGAAGAAATGACGAGACGAGATCAAAGCCAAGGTACCGGCAGAGAACAATTTCAAATTGATGATGTATTAAAAAGATTGTAATGTCAACAATACGAGAACAAATACAAGAAGCGTTAAAATTTATTCGTACAAAGAATCAATCTAACCCAACAGTTGGAATAATTCTGGGAACAGGACTTGGCGGATTGGTTAAAGAGATCAAGATCGAAACAATCATTGATTATTCCGATATACCGCATTTTCCTGTCTCCACAGTGGAATCGCATAAAGGGAAGTTAATATTTGGAACTCTTGGCGGAAAAAATATCGTAGCTATGCAAGGACGTTTTCATTACTACGAAGGATACACGATGCAGCAAGTGACGTTTTCCGTTCGTGTAATGAAATTTCTTGGAGTGAAAACATTGCTGATATCAAATGCAGCGGGTGGCATGAATCCGTTATTCTCCAAAGGTGACATTATGCTTATTGCAGATCATATCAATCTGCTTGGTGATAATCCATTGATCGGGCATAACGATGATGAACTTGGACCTCGGTTTCCTGATATGTCTGAACCATATTCAAGAGATTTGATTGCATTAGCTGAAAAAACTGCTCTTGATCTTAAAATACGCTTGCAAAAAGGGGTTTTTGTTGCAGTTTCAGGTCCGAATTTAGAAACGCGCGCGGAGTATCGTTTTTTACGAGGTATTGGTGCAGACGTCGTTGGAATGTCGACAGTTCCCGAAGTGATAGTCGCCGTGCATCAATCCATGCAAGTGCTTGGATTTTCAATTATGACCGATGAATGTTTTCCTGATGCATTAAAACCGGTTTCATTACAAGAAGTGATTGCGGTAGCAAATGAAGCAGAACCAAAATTAACAGCAATTATGAAAGAAGTGGTAGCGAGATTATAGATGTTCAAAGAACTTACTGATAAGATAAATTATTCCGAAGTTGAAGAAGAAATTTTAAAATTTTGGGAAGAAAATAAAATTTTTGAAGAATCCGTCTCATCACGAAATGGAAAACCTCTGTACACCTTTTATGAAGGACCGCCTACAGCAAATGGACGTCCCGGAATTCACCATGTTATGGCAAGAACGTTGAAAGATGCCTTTTGCCGTTACAAAACAATGAGTGGATTTCAGGTGCATCGAAAAGCTGGGTGGGATACTCATGGATTACCAGTTGAGATCGAAGTAGAAAAACAGATTGGCATTAAACACAAAGATGAAATTATTGAATATGGTGTTGAAAAATTCAATAAGGCGTGCCGTGAATCTGTTTGGAAATATAAGGTTGATTGGGAAACAATGACGCGTGAGATGGGATATTGGGTTGATCTCAATGATCCTTACGTAACATTTCATAACAATTATATCGAATCGATCTGGTGGGCGTTAAAAAAATATTACAGCAAAGATATGATCTATCGCGGATACAAGATTCAACCGTATTGTCCGCGATGTGAAACCCCACTTTCATCACACGAAGTAGCGCTTGGATATAAAGATGTAAAAGATCCGAGCGTGTACATTAAAATGAAATTGAAAGATGAGGTCAACACCCATTTTCTTGTGTGGACGACAACACCGTGGACATTGATTTCGAACGTTGCACTTGCTGTTCATCCTACGATAGATTATGTGAAAGTGGAACTGTTGACGAGCGAGGGAGAAGAAACAAAACCGACCGGTGAATTTCTAATTCTTGCAAAAGCACGTCTGGAAATATTGAAAGAAAAATATTCGATCGTTTCTGAATTTAAAGGGAAAGATCTGCTCGGAAAAGAATACGAACGTCTTTTCAATTACCACGAAGTGAAAGAAAAAGGGTGGTACGTTGTCGAGGCAGATTTCGTTACGACCGATGATGGTTCCGGAATTGTTCACATGGCGCCTGCATATGGTGAAGACGATTATCAGATCTGTCGAAAATTTAATTTACCGACAATTCATCCCGTTAATAAATCCGGTGAGTTTGAAGATGCAGTAACAGATTTTAAAGGAAAATTTGTAAAGGATGCTGATGCTGACATCATTCAGAATTTAAAAGCACGAAACATTCTGTATAGAAAAGAAGCATATCTTCACAGCTATCCGCATTGCTGGCGTTGTTCTTCACCTCTGTTATATTATGCGCGTGACTCTTGGTATATCCGTACAACGGCATATTCGCAACGGATGATTGAATTGAACAAACAGATCAACTGGATCCCGAAAGAAGTAGGTGAAGGGCGATTTGGTAACTGGCTTGAAGAAAATAAAGATTGGGCTTTATCGCGCGACAGATATTGGGGAACACCACTTCCAATTTGGGTTTCAGATGACATGAAAGAAATGAAATGCGTCGGAAGTTTTGAAGAATTGATCGGCGCAGAGTGGCTTGATGAAAACGGAATCCCAACCGGAAAATTCTTCGGTAAAGAAGATTTGAAGACATTGGATCCGCATAAACCGACTGTTGATAAACTTGCGTTTAAGACTGTAAACGGAAAGTATCTGAAACGGACTCCGGAATTGATCGATGTTTGGTTCGATTCCGGTGCGATGCCGTTCGCTCAGTGGCATTATCCGTTTGAGAACAAAGAGATTTTCGACAGCGCATATCCTGCTGATTTTATTTCAGAGGGTATTGATCAAACTCGAGGATGGTTCTATACATTGCACTCCATCGGAACATTTTTATTCGATAAACCCGCGTATAAGAATGTGCTGGTCAATGAATTGATCCTTGATAAGACTGGACAAAAAATGTCCAAAACAAAGGGAAACACTGTTGATCCGTTTACTCTTATCTCGAAATATGGAGCAGATGCAACACGTTGGTATTTGGTATCGCAATCTCCTGTGTGGCGCACAACATTGTTTGATGAAGATGGAATTGGAGAAGTTCAGAGAAAATTTTTCAGCACATTGGTAAATACATATTCATTCTTTGCATTGTATGCTAACATTGATGCATTTGATTTTAGTGAACCTGTCATTCCGATTGCAGAACGATCTGAAATTGATCGCTGGATTATTTCATCTTTGAATACACTCGTTAAAGAGTATAAACAGTATATGAACGAGTATGATCTGACAAAAGCATCACGTGCAATTACTGATTTTACACTCGATAATCTTTCCAATTGGTATGTTCGTCGAAATCGTCGTCGTTTTTGGAAAAGCGAAAAAGGAAAAGATAAAACAGCAGCATATCAAACACTCTATGAGTGTCTTGATGCAATTGTAAAAATGGCTGCACCAATTGCACCATTTTTGGCAGATGAGATGTTCCGCAACCTGAACACTGCAACGAAGAAAGAAAAATTTTCTTCAGTTCATTTGGCAATGCTGCCCGAAGTAAATGAATCAGCAATTGACCCTTCTCTTGAAACGAGAATGGATCGTGCAATAAGAATCGTTGGGCTTGTTCGCGCTATGCGTATGAAATCGAATTTAAAAGTCCGTCAGCCGCTGAAAAAAATCCTTATTCCTGTAAAGGACCAGACAGAATATCTTTTGTTAAAATCAATTGAAGGAATTATTCTCGATGAAGTTAATGTAAAAGAAGTGGATGCAAAGATCGATCAGGATATTATTAAATACAAGATTAAGGCAAATTTTAGAGTATTAGGTCAAAAATATGGAAAATTCACGGCGAAAGTAGCAGAGGGAATTAAACAATTCACGCCAATTCAAATCACCAAGATCAATACCGAAGGGAGAATTGAAATTGTCGTAGAAGAAAAACCTGTTATCATTGTGTTGGAAGATGTGGAGATCATTGCCGAAGAGATCAAGGGCTGGATGGTTGAATCCGATGGCAAGATCACCGTGGCGTTAGATACAGAGATCACGCCTGAACTTCGCATTGAAGGATTCGCCCGAGAATTTGTCAGTCGAATACAAAATCTTCGGAAAGATTCCGGTTTAGAAGTTACGGATAGAATCTCGATCGCATATAGCTGCGGAGATCAACTTGCAGAAGCACTCTATAAATCTACAGAGTACATCAAAAATGAAACGTTGTCAGTTGAATTGACACGAAAGAATCTTAATGGTAATGCTGTTAAAGAAGATATTAACGGCGAACAATGCGAGATCAGTATCACCAAAGTGTTGAACTAATTTATTGTCAATAATAAAAGGATTGCAATGGCGAAAAAGACCGCAGTAAAAGCAAAATCCAAAACCAAAACAGTAAAAAAAGTGTCGCGCACAAAGGCATCTTCTGTCAAGACAAAAAAGGTTGCCGTTAAACTGGTAAAGAAAAAAGCGATCAAAGGGTATGGGGTAAGGGATCTTGAATTTTTTAAGAAGCTCATTCTTGAAAAACGAAAAGAGATTCTTGAAGAATTGATGATCTTAAAAGAGAGCATGATGGATGTTACCACCGGTGAATATGCGAGTGAAAATTCCACCTATTCAACCCACATGGAACAAGGAACCGATGCCATGGAGCGTGAGAAAACATTCCTTTTTGCTTCTCGCGAAGGAAAGTTCTTAAACTATCTTGACGATGCCCTGCGTCGAATTGAAAAAGGAACATACGGAATCTGTTTAGACTGTATGGACACTCCAAAAGAACTTTGTAAAACGTGTCCGCTGATCCCGAAAGAACGTTTGGAAGCTGTTCCTCATGCTCAATTATGTGTGGAGTGCAAGAAGTTGAAGAAGGGGATGATGTAATTGTGAGAGTCATTTTTGTCACTGTATTTATTGTCCTTGCAGATCAACTCACGAAGTTCATGATCAAAGGAATTGATATTCCAATGCTCGATATCTCACTGAAAGGAATGCCGTTGGGGAATTCGATTCCTGTGTTTGGAGATTTCCTTCGGATCACATTCATTGAAAACCCGGGCATGGCGTTTGGTATTGAAGTTGTTGACGGGAAGATATTTCTTACACTGTTTTCAATCTTAGCCAGTGTTGGAATACTATTCTATCTTTACATAATGCGAAAAGAGAAATTATTATT
Source organism: Bacteroidota bacterium (assembly GCA_030679145.1). GTDB lineage: Bacteria > Bacteroidota > Ignavibacteria > UBA10030 > UBA8401 > UBA8401. The sequence continues at coordinate 22,735 of JAUXTU010000057.1, forward strand.
TCGACTCTCATTGGCTCTTATTCTCGGTGGAGCGATTGGCAATCTGATTGATAGGGTTTTTTACGGGGTGATTTACGGTGAATCTACACTATTTCACGGTAAGGTTGTCGATTTTATCGATGTCGATTTTTTCAATATCGACTTTTTAGGATTTCAATTGTCCAGATTTTGGGTGTTCAATATTGCTGATGCGTCAGTATCGATCGGTGTCATCATGATGCTGCTATTTCATCGGTCGTTTGTTGATCAAGACGAGCAACTTCCGGAAATACAATCAACGGAAACTTCTTCAGGAACGACACCTTCAGTTTAAAATGAAATTATTTATTATTGATGTTATGCCCGCCAAAGGCGGGCATCTCTTTTTCAGGCATTCTCAATGAAGAATCATTTTGAAATTCGTATTCCACCGGGACAGACAAAAGAACGTTTGGATGTGTATTTGACCGCGCATACGGAAAATGCGACGAGAAACAAAGTTCAGGAAGCGATCAAGAACGGTGAAGTACTTGTTAATGGAAAATTGGTAAAGCCAAGTTATGTAATTTTAGGAAACGATCTTATCGAAATAAACCTGCACCGTCCCGATCCGCCGGAAGTGAAAGCAGAGAATATTCCGTTAGAGATAGTGTATGAAGATGATTATCTACTTGTCGTGAACAAACCGGCCGGGATGGTAACACATCCGGCGTATAAAAATTATTCGGGAACTCTCGTTAACGCCTTGATGCATCATTCCGAAAAACTTTCTCAGCTTCATTCAGAGGATGATGAAGAATTTGATATTGTCCGCCCTGGAATTGTCCATCGGCTTGATAAGGATACAAGTGGATTATTGGTTGTTGCAAAAGATGAAACGTCGCATCAGAAACTGGCGAAACAGTTTGCAGCAAAAACATCAGAGCGCGAATACAATGCGATCGTGTGGGGAAAATTCAAACAGAAAACGGGAATAATTGATGCTCCGTTAGGTAGAAGTAAAAGTGACAGAAAGAAAGTAGCAGTTGTTGCAGACGGAAAGAATGCTGTTACTGAGTATGAAGTGATTGAGCAATTTGATTATCTGTCATTAGTAAAACTCCACCTTCGTACCGGACGAACGCATCAGATTCGTGTTCATCTTTCGCACATTCATCATCCAGTTTTTGGTGATGAAACGTATGGGGGAAGAGAGATCGTTGTCGGCGGGATTGAAGGGAAGAAGAAAGCTGAAGTGAAAAATCTTCTTGAAATGATGCCACGTCAAGCACTTCACGCAAAAAAACTCGGATTTGTCCATCCTGTCTCAAAAAAAATGTTGCGGTTTGAAAGTGAATTACCTGAGGATATGCAGATAGTGCTGAAGTTATTGCGAAAGAGTTGATTTTACAGAAGTATTATTTCTTCTGTAATTCCAACGCAATACGCTCTAAACTTGGAATAAAATCCATCACAAACACTTCTTCAGTTTGAGTAAGATTTACGGTCGGGGAGACCTCGATTTTTTTGAAAAGACTGTTTGGTATCTCATTCACTGCTGTGACAATTCCAATCTTAATTCCCGGAGGGAAAGCATTGCTATATTCAGATGTTATAATGGCATCACCCACTTTTACATCTAATGTTTTTGCTACATTTTTGAATAGCAGAGTTTTTCCATCCCACGCAATTATTCCATCCACGCGGCTTCGTTGAATTTTAGCACTTGCTCGAAAGTCCACATTCACAATCATTTGCCCAATAGCATAACCATCGCTTGCAGCCACAACTCTTCCTATTAATCCTTCTCCTGTAACGATAGGATTTCCGATATGAATGCTATCATCGGTCCCAACATCAATGGTCAATGTATTGCGGAGAAGATTGAAATTCTTTGCGACAACTTTTGCTGATATCAATTCTATAGCGGACGTTTCCTGTAAAGCGATCATTGAGCGGAGGCGGATATTTTCCAGTCGTGATTCTCGAAGTTGATTTACTTCATCAGCAAGATTAACATTTACTTTCCGTAATAATTCATTCTCTCGCTGCAGTGCAGTCAAGTTGGGAAGGAATGAAAATGTTTTTTGGATGACACCCAGCGATCCGACAGTCAATGATCTGATCTGTCGAATTTGTGTATTATCATTGATTACAAGCAGTGCGAGTGATATTGAAACAAGCACAACCAGTAAAACATATTCTTTGAACAGGAAAAAATATTGATAGAGACGTTGAATCATTACCTATTAGTATCGTCTGCTGGTAAGAAGAACTTTTTGATATTTTTCGAGATTCTCAAGAACTCGTCCTGTTCCGCGAACAACTGCCGTCAGTGGATCTTCGGCAACGTGAACAGGAAGATTTGTTTCTAATCGGAGTCGCTCATCAAGTCCCTTGATCAATGCACCGCCTCCGGTCAGCATAATACCGCGATCAAGTATATCAGATGCAAGTTCCGGAGGAGTTCGTTCCAGCGTCATTTTTACGCCGTCGATAATTGAAGAGATATTTTCATTCAATGCTTCTCTGATCTCGACTGAACTTGCTTCCGTTGTTTTTGGAATACCATTGACAAGGTCTCGACCTTTTACTTGGATGGTCACTTCTTCTTTCATCGGCATTACGGAACCGACTTCGCACTTGATCGCCTCGGCCGTTCGTTCGCCGATAAGAATATTGTGATTCTTTTTAAAGAATTGAATGATTGCATTATTCAGTTCATCGCCGGCAATACGGATCGATTCTTCATTCACGATTCCAGAAAGAGCGATAACAGCTATTTCTGTCGTTCCGCCACCAATATCGACGATCATATTTCCAACCGGAGCTTCAACATCCAATCCAATACCGATCGCCGCTGCCATTGGCTCAGCAATCAAATGAACTTCTTTTGCTCCTGCATGTTCTGCTGAATCGCGTACCGCACGTTTTTCAACTTCGGTAACACCGCTGGGAACACATACAACAATTCTTCTACTTGGCATCCAACTGGAATGGATCTTCTTAATAAACTCACGCAACATTCCTTCCGCGATTTCAAAATCCGCGATCACGCCGTCACGCATTGGACGAATTGTACGGATATCGCGATGTGTTCTGCCAAGCATCTCTCTCGCTTCATTTCCAATTGCAACAATTTTTTTTGTGTTACGATCAAACGCCACGATTGAAGGTTCGTTCAGCACAATGCCTTTGCCCTTCATGTAGATAAGCGTGTTTGCCGTACCCAAATCGATGGCGATATCCGCCGAAAAATAATCTAATAAACCCATAATGATTTTTTAATGTTTAAAGTGACGAATTCCAGTAAATACCATTGCAATATTATTCTCATCTGCAACTTGGATTACTTCATTATCGCGAATAGAACCTCCAGGTTGGATAACTGCTGTTGCACCCGCATTTACTGCTTCAAGTAATCCATCGGCGAAGGGAAAGAAGGCATCAGATGCAACAACACTCCCCTGCAAAGATAGATTACTTTCCTTTGATTTCCATACTGCAATTTTCGACGAATCAACCCGAGACATTTGTCCCGCGCCAACACCAAGAGTGCGGTCTTTCAAACCATACACAATTGCATTGGATTTTACGTGTTTTGCAACTCTCCAATTGAACATCATTGCTTCCATTTCATCAGCAGTTGGCCGGCGTTTGGTGACTACTTTTAACTGTTCACTCGAGATTTGGGTTAAATCCTTTGATTGGACAAGCACTCCTCCCGATATTGACCGAATATCAAAGCCGCGCGATTCTGTCTTAAGGATTTGAACGATCCGTCTGTCTTTTTTCTTCATCAGAAAATCGAGCACGCCTGGTTCAAATAAAGGGGCAAGTATGATCTCTGTGAAGATCTCATTCATCGCTTCAGCCGCTTTCAAATCAAACGGACGATTGACGGCGATGATTCCGCCAAATGGAGCCTTTGTATCGGTCGCAAATGCTTTGCGATAAGCTTCAGTTAATGAATCTGCACTTCCAACACCACAAGGATTCGTATGTTTAACAATAACAACGGTTGGTGTTTCAAATTCGCTGACAAGTGCTACGGCAGCATTTGCGTCGATAATATTATTAAACGAAAGTTCTTTCCCGTGTAATTTTTTAAATGTCTCTTCATATTTACCATACAACGCTGCTGACTGGTGTGGATTTTCTCCATATCGAAGATCTGCATATTTCTTTAATGAAAATGAAAATGTTTCCGGAAGCGAAGTGTGATCTGAAGTACGTAAAAGATATTCGGAAATTGTTGTGTCGTAATGTGCTGTATGTTGAAATACTTCTTTCGCCAATTCAAAACAGGTAACTTCACTAATGCATCCATCGTGGTCTTTCAATTCTTTTAGAACTGATTCATATCGATTATGATTGACGATCACCGCAGTAAACCGATAATTTTTTGCTGCTGAGCGAAGCATTGTCGGTCCGCCAATATCAATATTCTCAATAGCTTCTTCTAAAGGAACATTCGGCTTTGCAATGGTCTCTTCAAATGGATATAAATTCACTACAACAAGATCGATTGGTTGAATATTATGTTGCTCTAACTGCCGGCAATGCGAAGGATTATCAAGCACTGCAAGTAATCCGGCATGGACTGCGGGATGAAGAGTTTTAACTCTGCCATCGAGTATTTCCGGAAAACCGGTGATCTCTGAAATCTGTTTTACCGGTATATTATTTGATGTTAACAAGCTATAAGTACCGCCGGTGGAAATTATCTCTACGTTTGCTTTTTGTAACTCTTTTGCAAATTCAACGATTCCTTTTTTATCTGATACACTGATGAGTGCGCGTTTGATCTTAAGCAATGCGTAAATTCCTTTGGTTCATATTTTTTCTGAAATTATTTTTATGACTGATGGAAGAAGTTCGTGTTCGATTTTTAATACTTTTGCCGCGAGAGAATCAGGAGTGTCGCTCGGATCGATGTTGATCTTTTGCTGACGAATAATTTCTCCCCTATCATAATCCTCATTGATATAATGAACCGTTGCACCGGATTCTTTTTCTTTGGCAGCAATCACCGCATTGTGAACATTCATTCCAAACATTCCTTCACCTCCGTATTTTGGAAGCAGTGCAGGATGAATATTGATAATACGGTTTGGAAACGCACGTGTAATTGCAGGATCCATTTTTTTCATATATCCGGCTAACACGATGAAGTTCACATTAAATGTTTGAAGTGTTTCGAGAATCTTTTGTTGAAACAAACTCGAATCTGGAAACTGTCGCTGACTAATGTGAAAAGCCGGAATATTAAAAGACTGCGCAAGAGTTAAAGCACCAGAAGAAGAATTGTTGCTGATAACAACAACGATCTTTGCCGGAATTTTTTGATCAGCAATTGCATTATGAAGAGCTTCAAAATTGGAACCTCGACCGGAAGCAAAAATAGCAATATGTAACACGCAAAAATTCCTTCAACAGAGCAAAACATCCAAAAATCAATACAAATGTAAGCACAATTGCACGGTTTGTCAATGAAAAGCAGTGAAAAATCACTGATTTATCAATCTTTTTTGCAATTCTATTAGATTAGCGAACGCCCGATTCTAAAAATGTTAAACTATTTTTAGCACTATCAAGTGTTGCACGGATCCCGATCGGGATTGTTAATTTTTGGGGAACATGACCATACACGAGCCCAGTTACAACGGGCTTCTTTAAGTTAGCTAGGTAATCATCCATTACCTGCTCAACGGTTAAGAAAGGTTTTGTTGTATCAGAAGCTTTTACATCAGTCAGCTCACACATGATAACTCCGTTCGCATCATCAAGAATATTTGTAATACGAAGCTGGTTCATCATTCGGTCGAAACGGTAACTTTCTTCTTCGATCTCTTCAATAAATAACAATGATTTCTTGAAAGAAGGGAGATATTTGCTTCCGGCAAGAGTAACTATCAGAGAAAGATTCCCACCGAGAAGTATTCCAGAAGCTTTTCCTTTAACGAGTGATTGCAATTTTCTTTCAGAAGGATTCCGAACGATTCCCATTTTTTTTGTTGAAGTGATACACGCCCAAAAATTTTCTTCTGTGAAGGGATCAATCCCTTTGAACATCTCAACGCCAGCCATTGGGCCGGAAAACGTAATAAGGCCGGTTTTTCTAAATATTGCCAATTGAAGTGCAGTAAGATCACTATATCCAATAAGGATTTTTGGATTTTTTTTAATTACAGAATAGTCTATTAACGGAAGTAAACGAGGCGTACCGTATCCGCCGCGAACTGCAATGATTGCTTTTACATCCTTATCCGCAAACATGGTATTAATATCATCTGCTCGTTCTTTGTCTGTTCCTGCAAGGTATCCATATATCTTTCGGACATTTTTTCCGAGTTTTACACGATAACCAAGCCGTTCAAGATATTCAGCGCCTTTGGTGATCTTTTCAGGAGCACTGGGAGGACTGGCAGGAGCGATAATTCCAATAGTATCTCCTTTTTTAAGAGCATAAGGTTTTATTGTTATCATAATTATTTTTTAATTTCAACTACATGAAAAGTATAAGCAGCACTGAGTTCAAAACCTTCTGCATTATCTGACAAAGAAAAATTTTTGATACCAAATAATTTTATGGAAAGATCGTCAGTAATATTTGTCTCTAGGCCAAGTTTTGCGTTTGATAGATGCTGAACAGCAATCCCGCTGTGCCCTCGTCGGCCAGAAGATTGAGCGCGCAAATAAGTTGCTTCACCTACCGGTATGGAGTATTCAATCCCATACATAAAAATATCGTGTTGCGAACTGACAAGCGTTGGGTCTCCCAGCACTCCCAAACCGGCATTGATCGTCCACATCCCGACAAAATGTTTTTGAAATAATAATGAGGAAAAGAAATTCATTTCGTCAATTCCAAGACCAGACTCGTTGCTTGTGTTGGGAAGTTGAATTCCGAAGCGAACTGAAAATCCAATTCCTGTTGAATATTCATTTAATACACTAAATTTTGTCCATAATGAAAAATCACCAATATCTGCTGTGGGATTGTTTGTGGTTGTTATTCCAGAATTGACTGCAGGATGTCGATTAGTGATATCCAGCAAATTTAACAGCGTTCCGTCAGCTTGAAGTTCAACATATCCGCTGAGTGATATGCCGAATCGCAAATTTCCGAATTTCCAAAGATTTCCCTCTAAACCTGAAAGGGGGAATGGTTGCTGACGAAAATGAGCGGCTCCTAACTCTATTTGAGCATGTCCTGGTTCTAGAAGAGTCGGAGATTCAACGGCAAGCAGATGCTGTTGAGAAAAAAGAATTGCGGGGAGGATACAAAGAAGAAGTAAAGTTCTCTTCAAATTAATCCTATAATAAATGAAGGAATAACAAAACGCCGGCAAATTTTGTCGGCGTTTTGTTTATTGTCAACCTATGCAGCTTCTGTTTCTTTATGCTTTACTCGTTGTTCAAATTCTTCACGAAACCGTTTTACGAAACTTTGCACAGGCCAAGCGGCTGCATCACCAAGCGCACAAATCGTATTTCCTTCGATTTGATTAGCGACATTCACTAACATATCAACATCTTCCGGTCGTGCTTCGTAATGTTCGAAACGGTGGAGCATTTTTTCGAGCCATCCGGTTCCTTCTCTGCATGGTGTACATTGTCCGCACGATTCGTGATGATAAAAATGTGCAATGCGTGCTAAAACTCTTACAAGATCTGTATCTTCATCCATCACAATCAATCCTGCTGTACCAACGGATGAACCCGCAGCCTTCAATGAATCCGCATCCATGTTCACACCATCAAGTTTTTCGCCGCGCAACACCATTGTTGATGATCCGCCGGGAATAACAGCCTTGATTTTTTTCCCATTCAAAACACCGCCGCCATATTGCAGATCGTTGATCAATGTTAATAAGGGAACACCTGTCGGAATCTCATACACTCCCGGTTTATTGACATGACCGCTGATTCCAACAAGAATTGGTCCCGGATGTTTTGCAACTCCAATCTTGGAGTACCATTCTGATCCTTTGTTGATGATGAGAGGGATATTCGTCATTGTTTCAACATTATTGATGGTAGTCGGAGCCGCCCATAATCCTTTTTGTGCAGGGAATGGGGGTTTCATTCGAGGGTAACCGCGGTCACCTTCAAGCGAGTTCATCAATGAAGATTCTTCGCCGCAGATATATGCCCCAGCACCTTTGTGCGTATAGATGTTTGTTGAAAATCCTGAACCGAGAATATTTTCCCCAATGTACCCTTTGGCGTAAGTATCAGCCAATGCTTTGTCAACCATTTTAATCCACTTGCCATATTCACCTCGAATATAGATATACGCTGCAGTAATACCCATTGCGTAACAACCGATGATAATTCCCTCGATCATCATATGAGGGTTGAATTCAAAGATCTGCCGGTCTTTGAATGTACCGGGTTCAGATTCATCCCCATTTACCGCAAGATACTTTGGCTTATCATTTCCCTTCGGCATAAATGACCATTTCATTCCGGTTGGGAAACATGCGCCGCCCCGCCCACGCAGTCCAGATTTTTTTACCTCATCAATTACTTCATCCGGCTTCATCGTTAACACTTTCTTTAACGCAGAATATCCGCCGTGCTGTTCGTAAACATCAATGAGTTGGTAATCTTTTATTTCAGGGAGAATATACTTTTCCATAATCTCAAATTAAATTCTTGGTAAAAATCCTGTAATTATTTCAAACTTGAAAGTAATTGCATTGTTCTTTCAGGGGTAAGATGTTCGTGGTATTCCTCTCCAATTGCAAGCATCGGCGCGCCACCGCATGCCCCCATACATTCAACTTCACTGATCGTGAATTTTCCATCTAATGATGTTGAACCGAGTTTTGTACCGCAAGCCTTTTCGACAGCCGAGAGAATTTTATCTGAACCGCGCAATAGGCAAGAGACATTAGTACAAACTTCGATATGATACTTTCCGAGTTTCTTGTCATTGTACATTGTATAAAATGTAACGACACCCATTACGTGAGCGTACGGAACCCCGACAAGATCTCCGATATATTTCATCATCTCTTGAGAGATCCAGCCTTCTTGTTCTTGTGCAACCCACAGAATTGGAAGGAGGGCAGCTTTTTTTGCGGGATATTTTTTGAATAGAGTTTCTACTTTTTGAAGATTTTCTTGATTAAGCATATAAAGACAGAATGTATGGTAAAAAATAAACTTCCAAAATGGTTCTCACTTCGGAAGTATCAAAAAATTACTTATCAGCTTCACCCATTACCGGATCGAGACTTCCAAGCACAGCAACAATATCGGATATCATTCCACCCTCAACTAATTGTGAAGTTGATTGTAAATTCATGAATGAAGGGGAACGGATCTTCAATCTCCAGGGATGACCTTCACCGCGCGACTGGATATAGAATCCAAGTTCACCTTTTGATGCTTCGACTGCATGATATATCTCGCCAACCGGAGGATTCACTCCAAAATTGATAAGCATAAAGTCGTGGATCAATTCCTCCATTCGCGTATAAATTTGCTCTTTTCTGGGAAGGACTTTCTTTGGTTCGTTCGCATGCACAATACCGGATGGCATCTTATCTAAACATTGCTGAACAATTTTAACACTTTCTTTTACTTCATTCAATCGCACGTAATACCGAGCAAGACAATCACCGTCATTAAGAACTGGGATATTAAAATCGAGTTCATTATACACGAGATACGGCTGAGTTCTTCTAAGATCATGTTTAAGACCAACAGCACGAATATTTGGTCCGCTCATTCCCATTGCAATTGCCTGTTCGCGGGTAATCACTCCAACGCCATCCAGGCGTTCAACAAAAATTCTGTTGGTGTTCAGCATGGTGATACATTCATTGAACTTTTCCGGGAACTGCTCGATGAATTCTTTGACTGCCGTAATAACTTCTGGTGTCATATCGTGAGCAAGTCCACCGATACGTGTAAAACTTGTTGTAAAGCGCGCACCGGTCAACAATTCAAAAATATCATACATCTTTTCACGTTCGCGAAATGTCCAGGTAAAGACGGTCAATGCGCCAACGTCCATTGCCAATGCACCTATTCCCAATAAATGTGAAGAAATACGAGCCATTTCAGAAATAATTGTTCGGATATATTGTGCTCGTCTAGGTGCTTCAATACCGACAAGTTTCTCTACAGCGAGAACGTATGCGGTATTATTCATTAATGGTGAAAGGTAATCAAGTCGGTCGGTGTGGGGAATAAATTCGTGGTAGGAAACATTCTCTGCTAGCTTTTCATAGCCACGGTGTAGATATCCTAATTCAGGAATACATGCTGCAACCGTCTCACCATCCAACTTAATTAAAAGACGTAATACACCATGGGTTGCAGGATGCTGCGGTCCCATATTCAAGATCATTTCATTATCGAGCGCATCGTCAAAATAGACGCTGGTGTTTTTATTCTCAAGTGCGGCAAGTATCCGTTGCTGCCGAACATCCATTGCTTGTTCAATATTCATTATGTCAGGGCTCTATTATATAGAAGAATTTATTTTCTGGGAAGCGGAATTGAATCTGGTACACCCATCATTGGAAAATCTTTTCTCAGCGGGAAGTACTCAAATTCTTCCGGCATATACATTCTGCGCAGATCATCGTGTCCATCGAAAATGATGCCAAACATATCGTAGGTCTCACGTTCAGGCCAATTTGCTCCAGGCCAAACGGATATTACTGATGGGCAATGCAAATCTGCTTCATCGACAAATACTTTAAGACGAATGCGATGTTTATATGATAGAGAGTAGAGGTTATATATTATTTCAAAGCGATTTTCTGGAGTATATGCATCTGCACCGCAGATATCGCTGCAATAATTGAATAAACCTGCTTCGTCATTCCTTAGGAACGCACAAACATTCAAAATATCTTCTTTTTTAACATGAACAGTGGTTTCACCTCGAAATTCACGAACACCAAGAATACTATTGGGGAATTGTGCTTTTAGTTTTTCTACGACAGTAGTCAGCATATTGGAAGAACCATTCGTACAATGACAAAAATTTTAATTGTTGTTGATACCTTGAATTTGAAGAAGTTGCTGCTCCTGACGTTCAGCAGCAACGGTCATCGGTGTGCTTCTGCTTTCACCGCGCTGGATCTTTTCTTGAATCATGAGTAACGCGTGAAGCAAATTATCCGGACGGGGAGGACAACCTGCAACATAGATATCAACCGGTAAAAACTGATCAATACCTTGTACAACTGAATATGTTCGATACATACCACCTGATGATGTGCATGCTCCCATTGCAATCACCCATTTTGGATCGGGCATCTGATCATAAATTTTTCTGACAACGGTCGCCATTTTGTACGTTGTTGTTCCCGCTACGATCAAGAGATCGGCTTGGCGTGGGGAGAACCGAAATACTTCTGCACCAAAACGGGCAACGTCAAAACGAGGCATGGCAAAGGCCATCATTTCAATTCCACAGCAGGAGATGCCAAGCGGCATCGGCCATAAGGAATTTTTACGGCACCAATTAATTGCAGAATCAATTGTTGTGGTTAACGCAGTGTCTCCCAGGGCATGTTCTAATCCCATTGCAATGCTCCCTTTTTCAAAATATAAATATATCCGACAAATAAAATAACGATGAATAAAATCATCTCTATATATCCAAACATTCCTAACGCTCTAAAGTTTACTGCCCAGGGATATAAAAAAATCACCTCTATATCAAAGAGAATGAATAGAACAGCGACCATATAATATTTTACTGAAAATCGTTCACGGGCAGATTTCGTTGGGGGCATTCCGCTTTCGTAGGTAGAAAGTTTTTCTTTATTAGGACGATTTGGTCCGAGAAAGCGATGAAGTGTTAAGAACACAAGACCGAGCAGTGCACTAACACCGAGCATTATAAAAATTGGAAGATATGTTTGCATTTGAGTAGATAATTTGTTCAAGTGATAACAATTATAACAAAAGTTATCGAAAAAATGGTCTAAAGTCAATGTAAGGTTGAGAGAAGAAAATGACAAACAGATTGTTTTATTTATGCAAATATGTCATGAATATTTCAATAATTAAATCATCGCACAGTTTTTATTTTGCATTATTACACATACTATCTTTATTCGTTTCAATAAAATTCTTGCGATCAGTATTTTTTTTGACTGTTCACAATACAGTTCGTTTGCATAGAAAAGCATCATTATTTCTATAACGGATGGTGACGTGCTTGAAGAAAATAATAATTTTATAACGGCAGTATGTGGCAATTGTCAAACAAACCAAAAACTGCCAGTACAATGTCAAGTTAAGTTTTGGCATCATAAAATGGTCGAAAAAAGACTTAATTTTTTTCTTGACTTGAGTAGTATAACCCTCTATATTCGCTTGTAGTTAGAGTGGACATATTTCTCACCGTATTATCAAAACGTTAACAATAATAGCTTCACATTGAATTCTCGCTGAAAAATTGGGAAATAAGATATTTTTTTGCTTTTCGTAATGCTAAATAAGGAATTTTGGAGTTACTCTAAAATCGGACATAACAATATCAATTTTATAACATAGTTTTAATTAACAGGAGGACATAACCCAATGAGTGACACAAAGGTAGCAGTAAAAGAAACTGCGACAACACGAAAAGCCGGAACTCAGGGGCTCACATTCGGTCGTTTTTTCACCAAACAGGGGGTTCACCCTTTTGATGAGGTTGAATGGGAATTGAGAACCGCGGTAATCACAAACGAAAAAGGGGAAAAGATTTTCGAACAGAAGAATGTAGAGATCCCAAAATCGTGGTCGATGACTGCTACAAATGTTGTTGTGTCAAAATATTTTCATGGATTAATTGGGACACCTGATCGTGAAACAAGCGTGCGACAGATCGTTGATCGTGTTGCAAAATCAACGGTGGCATGGGGACGCAAGCAAAAATATTTTGCGACCGAACAAGATGCAGATATTTTTTATAGCGAGTTATGTTTCATTCTTGTGAATCAATACATGGCGTTTAACAGTCCTGTTTGGTTCAATGTTGGAATTGAAGAGCGTCCGCAATGTTCTGCCTGCTTCATCAATTCAGTTCAAGATTCTATGGAATCAATCCTTGGATTGGCTCGTACAGAAGGAATGCTCTTTAAATTCGGTTCAGGAACAGGTTCAAATCTTTCCACGCTTCGTTCTTCTAAAGAAGTTCTTGCGGGTGGCGGAACAGCATCAGGTCCGGTTTCCTTTATGAAAGGTTTTGATGCATTTGCCGGCGTAATCAAATCAGGCGGGAAAACACGCCGCGCCGCAAAGATGGTTATTCTGAATGTTGACCATCCGGATGTGGTGGATTTCATCAACTGTAAAGCAGTTGAAGAGAAAAAAGCATGGGCGTTGATCGATGCCGGATATAACGGCGGATTCAATGTGCCGGGTGGCGCGTATGATTCTATATCATATCAGAATGCAAACCACTCGGTTCGTGTCACTGATGATTTTATGAAAGCAGTTCTTGAAGACAAAGAATGGCAAACGAAGTCGATCAAAGGTGGAAAACCGGTTGATACGTTCCGTGCCCGTGATTTGATGAGACAAATTTCTGAAGCGGCTTGGTTATGTGGTGATCCGGGAATGCAATTCGATACGACAGTGAATGCATGGCATACATCTTCTAATACGGCACGCATCAATGCCTCGAATCCGTGCAGTGAATATATGTATCTGGATGATTCGGCATGTAATCTTGCATCGCTCAATCTGATGAAGTTTCGTACGGATGATGGCGAGTTCAATGTTGAGGCATTCAAATTCGCAGTTGATGTAACGATCACAGCGCAAGAGATCTTTGTTGATAATGCAAGTTATCCGACGCCAATGATCGAGAAGAACAGTCATGATTATCGCCCGCTTGGTTTGGGGTATGCAAATCTTGGTGCATTATTGATGGCTCGCGGTTTGGCTTATGACAGTGAATCGGGTCGTGAATATGCTGCTGCAATCACTTCGTTAATGTGTGGTGAAGCGTATGCGCAGTCGTCACGTATTGCAAAAGAAATGGGAACGTTCAAAGGATATGCGATCAATCGTGAACCGATGCTGAATGTGATGAACAAACACAGCGTTCATGCCGATAAAATTTCTAAAGATTATGTTCCAAACCAATTGTGGGAAGCTTCCAGCACTTCATGGAAAGAAGCAATTGAACTTGGAAAAGAATCCGGATATCGCAACGGTCAGGCGACGGTTCTTGCTCCAACAGGAACAATTGGATTTATGATGGATTGTGACACAACCGGCGTTGAGCCAGATATCGCTCTTGTGAAATACAAGAAACTTGTCGGCGGCGGAATGATGAAGATCGTCAATCAGACCGTACCGGAAGCACTACGCAAACTCAATTATGATAGCGAACAGATCGAGCATATCATTTCCTATATCGACAAGAATGACACGATCGAAGGAGCTCCGTTCCTGAAAGAAGAACATCTTTCTGTATTTGACTGCGCATTCAAGCCATCAAAAGGAAAACGTTCCATTCAATATATGGGACATATTAAAATGATGGGTGCAACACAGCCGTTTCTATCCGGTGCGATTTCTAAAACGGTGAATATGCCGACCGATGTGACACCGGATGAAATTATGCAGGCATATGTTGAATCCTGGAAACTTGGTTTAAAAGCTGTCGCAGTATATCGTGATGGATGCAAACGCACGCAGCCTCTTTCAACATCATTGGATGGTGACAAGAAAAAGGAAGACAAGAAAACGGAAGTCCGTCTTGCACGGCGCAGACTGCCCGCAGAACGCGCAGCATACACACACAAATTCAGCATTGCCGGTCATGAAGGATATATCACTGCCGGAATGTATGAAGATGGTTTACCGGGCGAAGTATTCATCACTATGTCGAAAGAAGGTTCAACGCTTTCCGGTATGATGGATGCGTTTGCAACATCGATCTCCATTGCATTGCAATACGGCGTTCCGGTAAAAGTTCTGGTGGATAAATTCTCGCACATGCGGTTTGAACCGTCAGGATTCACACAGAATCCCGAGATTCCGATTGCAAAATCGATCTGTGATTATATTTTCCGCTGGTTAGGAATAAAATTCCTGCCGAAGGATGAACAACCGATCAATGTTGTTGCAGAATCAATGGTATTAGAGACACCGAAATCAGAAGTTCGCGTTGCGGAGACATTTGCAGCAGCAGAACGTGGAGAAAAATATGTATTTCAAACACAGGCAGATGCACCGCCGTGTCACGAATGCGGAAGCTTAATGATCCGTTCGGGCGCGTGTTATAAATGCACGCAATGCGGTTCGACTAGTGGTTGTTCATAATTTGTAACTCAGTAGGACACCCTTAATAAGATGTCTTACAAATTTAATTTTGCTATTGAGTTTTAAAGAAAACGGTAGGAAATAAATTCCACCGAGTAAATACGAACAATCGTAGATTATATATGTAATAATAATATGCTTTAGAAGAATTTTTAGGAAGCGATAAGAGCGACCCAAGAAGATTTCTTTCTATGGTCGCTTTTTTTTGGTCTTTAAAATATGAAGGGCGATGTCTCTCCGGAAGAAAGTGCATCGCCCTAAACTAAATTCAATCACAATTAAGTGAAAGGAGAAAAAATGCGAAAGCTAAGCAGGATATAAGTTCTATTTGCCCCGAACCTTTTCTGGGGTTAATGATAATATAATTGCATAAGAAATGCAATTACAATCTCTATTATAATTAATCGAAAGGATTTACAATGAAGAAAGAAGTGCATGTCGTTCCCAATGGCAACCAATGGGACGTCAAAATATCAGGGAATACTTACGCTCAATCAACCCATAATACGCAAGGTGATGCTATCAATTCTGGAAAGCCAATAGCGCAAATGCTGCAAACCGAATTGGTTATACATCGACCTAATGGGAGAATTAGAGATAAGGACAGCTATGGCAATGATCCCGTTTCATCCAAGGATCATAAATTCTAACACAAGTATTCCGTTGATAGTTAACTGCTATCAACGGAATTACTTAATAAATAAGGAGATAAGTATGGCTTTATATTTTTTAGAATACGATTTACGAAAACAAAGAGATTATCAGAAACTGTATGACGAAATGAAAAAATTTAATGCAGTCAGGATATTGGAATCTTTGTGGTGTTTTAATAGAGTGAACACAGATTCAAAATCATTAAGGGATTATTTTAGACAATTCATCGATTCAGATGATGGCCTAATAGTTTCAGAAGTAAATGATTGGGCGACTGTGAACACTTTAGGTGCACCAAACCAACTGTAATAAAGAAGCCATCGAAAGATGGCTTCTTTATTTACAAGGAGAATCAAACAATACAGGTTATATATAAAATTCACTCATTGCAATTCGAGGTCATTTTCTTTAAACTGCACCAGAATATAATAGGAGTAGCACAAATAATTTAACAGATAAATTTTTTTAATATCGCGTAGCTTCGCTACTTGTCTCCGTCCGAATACTACCACTATTCAAAGACAATACGAAATAATAGCTCGGTTGCGCCCCGAAAGGGGCGTGGCTCGAAGCGCTTTCGTATTGGGCCTGTGGTAGGGCTTGGACGGAGGGCGTATAGAGTTCACGCCCTTTGTTTTTGCCCAACAGGTTCAATGCACTGAGACAAATTATCGAAGCTCCAATTCAATGGAGCTTTATGGCAAAGAAGAACCTTGAAGAATCAACCATTTCAATTGTTGATTCTGAAACCCCACTCGAAATTCCACAACAAACTGAGTTTTATGATATTCCAACAAGATTTGGTTCTGTACCAGTAGATCAAGCTCCCCTTGGATGGACAATTGAAACTCGCCGACGTGAAACAAAGATTACGAAATTTGAACACGCTTATCCTCGAATTTATTTACCCTTCCAAGAAGTACAGAGGGTTGAATTTGATTACGGAGATAAATTTGAGCCAACCGAATTATTTCCAAAAGGTGCAAATAGGTTATTCTTTGGCGACAACCTTCACATCATGCGACAATTGCCCAGCAAAAGTATTGATCTGATTTATATTGATCCGCCATTTTTTTCTGGCCGAAATTACAATGTGATATTTGGTGATAAAAACGAAGTACGTTCTTTCACAGATATTTGGGAAGGTGGAATGCCTGGATATTTAATTTGGTTGAATGCTCGTTTGTATGAAATGAAGCGACTATTAAAGGATACCGGTTCAATTTATGTTCATCTTGATTGGCATGCGATCCATTATGTAAAAGTTGAGATGGATAAAATATTTGGGGTTGATAATTTTAGGAACGAAATTATTTGGGGTTATAAATTAGGTGGTAGACCAAAGGATGGATGGGCAAGAAAACATGATAATATTTTGTACTATTTAAGAGGAAGTAAATTTACTTTCAACGCTGATGAAGTAAAAGTTCCATATGATAGCACTGGAGGATATATCTCTAGTGGAAGAAAAATGGTTGGCGACAAAGAGTATAAAATAGATCCTAGAGGAAAGATACCAGAAGATTGGTGGGATATTCCAGCTTTGAACCATATGGAAAAAGAGAGAATAGGTTATCCAACACAGAAACCAGCTAAATTATTAGAGCGAATAATAAAAGCATCAAGTAATGAAGGAGATGTTGTTGCTGATTTCTTTTGTGGGGGTGGAACAACTCCTACGGTTGCTCAAAGTTTAAATCGTCGTTGGATAGCCTCAGATCAATCACGTATTGCTGTATCAGTTACGCAAGATAGAATAAACAGACTTGTTGAAGAAAAACTCGGGAAGTTATTTGTCGTGCCAGATTTTACAGTGGAAAATTGGGGAATCTATGAATCTCCGCGATTAGAAAAACTTCCAAAAAATGAATTTAGAGAATTTGTTATCAGGGCATTTGGTGGAAAGTCGGAAAGTGTTTCTCCAAATATACACGGCGTGCGTTATGGTGTTCCGTTGTTTGTTGGTGAACCTACACGCAACTCACGCATCACCAAAGATGATGTTGCAAAGTTTGCTGAAGCAATCTTTAAGGAACGTCGCACAAATTTTGGTGCAATGCTTGGTTGGAATTTTGCCCCCGATGCAAGAAAAGCTGCAGAAATACTATCCGCACGTGAAAATAAACGAATAGATTTTGTTCGCTTAAATCTTGTTCGTTTGGAAGATGATAATTATCGAGATCACATCACAACAAAACATAAAGATTACAATCAACTCCTCAGTTTTATCCAACCGCCGGAAGTTCGAATTTCGTACGAACGTATTAGCAAATTGAAATATCGCTTTGACGTTTCCGAATCTGTCAGTTTAAACAAAGATGGAATCATTGCTAATGTGCAATGGGATTTTGATTATAAAAATAGATTCAGTTCTTCGGAAGGTTTTGCTTTTCTTCGCGATAAAAAATCAGGCAAACCCGTTTTAGTTGTTGAATATGAATTTTCAAGTGCAGGAAAAAAGAAGATTGCGTTTTCGGTTCAAGATGACCAAGGTGGTGAGCGTACAGAGATCATAGAAATTGAGGTGAAGTAATAATGCAAAATGCCTTTTTACGCTACGAACAAGATGTAAAACAATGGGTTGATGCAGGTTTTCCAGATGTAAACCCTTTAACTCGAGATTTTCTTGAGCATTTACGTCGAGATGGTACACCACGAAAATTATGGAAACATCAACAAGAATCTGTTTACCGTGCAATCTATGCATACGAATTGCTTCAAATGAAAAATATTTTGTTAAACATTGTAACAGGGGGAGGAAAGACTGCAATTATTGGAGCAATTATTTCTTGGCTTAAATACTGTCACGATATCCATAAGTTTTTGATTTTGTGTCCTAATACGATTGTGCGTGATAGATTGGAAGATGATTTCACTGACACAAAAGTATTTAGAGATTTCGATTTCTTCCCGAGTGGAACAGAACATTTTAAAAATGAACTTGGTTTGCATCTCCTTGAATCGGGATCAACACCTCAAGGAATTTTAGAAAGTGGGATTGTCCTTGGAAATATTCATCAATTATATCAATCTAACATAAACGGCAAACGCAATCTTGCTTACATGATGAATTTTGTTGATCATCTTGCTGTCTTTAACGACGAAGCACATAATACTCCCGCTGCAGAGTATGATAACACACTTTTTGCATTATCTCCAAAGTGCAAATTCCGACTCGACACAACCGCAACACCAGATCGTGCAGATGGAAAAACACCCGACTCAAAAATGATCTATGAGTATGGCATTGCAGACGCACAATCAGAAGTTCCACCGATTATAAAAAGTATAGTTGTTTATCAACCAAAACTCTCGTCTGTTCAACTTACATACACAAATCCTGAAACAGGTGAGAAGCGTACTGTTGATGAAATGGACAAAGAGTTTGAGAAAATTGAAAAAGGGTTATCAGCGACACAATGGGTAACAGATCCTGATCCAATGCGGAAACAAATAGGTATCGCACTTGAGCGATTAGAAGAACAAAAACGAAGGGCAGTGAGTATTGGCAATGGAGAATATAATCCAATTCTTTTTGTAGTAGGAATTTGTATCAAAGACGCAAAGGCGGCTGCAGAAATGTTATCATTAACCAAAGAGAAGGGTGGCTTTGGAGTTAATACTGTTGTGCTAACGGAAGAGTCATCTGAAGACGATCGTTTGCTTGCTGGAATTATTGGAAAAAAGGGGAAAGCCTTAGAGGAGACAAAGAAAAACCTTGAACGAAAATATAGTTTAAGTAAAGCGAAAGAACTAATTGAGCGGGGTAGTAAGCTTGAAGCGGTTGTCAGTGTATTGATGTTAAGAGAAGGTTGGGATGTTCCAGCAGTTACCGTAATTTTACTCCTTAGAAAATTTTCTTCACGCGTTTATGGTCAACAAGTTGTTGGGCGTGGATTACGATTGAATATTCGTGGAGAAGATGCACAAGAATTTTGTGCTATTGTAGACCACGAAAAACTTAATCATCAATGGCTTTGGGATATTGTAGGTGCAAAAATCAGAAAGGATGTAGATCAGGGAAATCTGTTCGGCGATGATGATTTGCCTCCTAAAAGAAAATCACAGGTATTAGATAAGCCTGAAAATATCATTGAAATACCTGAACCAGAAGAAGCTGAGGAAGCGGACTTTAGTGATCTTGAAGATTTGAAAATTGTTGAAGGTGATTATCCTAATTGGCAAGCACTATTAAACAGTTTTGAATATGGTAATGATATAGAAATATCAAAAGTAGAGATAGAAAGCGTTAAAGGCACAAATTTATTTGGTGACGGTTTTACAGAAATATCGAATGCACCAACATTGGGAAGAGTTCAGAAATTGGAAAAAGAAATTTCAAAAGAAGAACTTGTTGAAGACTTAAAACACACAATAAGAGACATCGCAGACATTTTACTTTCAGAAGAAGGAATAGGTTCACACGAACTTGGCTACTTGTATAATGTGCTTATGGATCATGTTCAACAAAAAATGCTTGAAGGTAAAAGTGCGGGTCTTGCAAACATTGAATCGTTAAAACATGCGATTAGACAACGAAGTGTAGTTACTGGCAACTTTAGAGAAAAGCCAGGGCTTGTTGCAAGTATTGTCAAATATAGAAAGGTATTATCTAATGCCCACAAGTGAACATGGAGATTTTGAAAACCCTACAAAGTCAGCGTATTCCGTAGAGCGTTATGAATCAAGTTGGGAACTTGAATACATGAGAAAATTAGAGAGAGACAAAACAGTAGTCAAATGGACAAAGAATCACGGAATTACAATTGAGTTTATTACTGAAGCGGGAAATAAACGCGGTTACCGTCCTGATTTTTTAGTTGAAAAAGTTGATGGTGTAAAAGAAATCCATGAGGTAAAAGGCACACATTTTCTTGAAAATCCTGACACTATTCGAAAACATGAGCGTGCTGGAACTTGGTGCAGGCAACGAGGGATGAATTTCATTGTAGTTACAAAAAAATAAAATACTCCAGACAATTTAACGCCGAGGCAGGAATGTTCTCGGCGTTTTCATTTTCTCCTATGCTCAAATACTTGCTCTAATTCAGGATTTTCGTATCTTACCTAAGAATAATGAGAGGAAATAGGATGCAAAACAACCAATTGGAGGTTACTTCGAAGCAATTTGAAGTGGTGAAAAGTATCGAAGGATTTGTTGATGAGAATCTTCCCACATTATTGAAACCGATATCTGAAAGCTGGCAGCCGAACGATCTACTTCCGGATATGCGTGCAGACGATTGGCGTGAACAAATTACTGAGTTTCGAAAGCGAGCGAAATCATTAACGGACGAAGTGCTGGTAGTTCTTGTCGGCGATATGGTAACCGAAGAAGCGTTGCCAAGTTATCAAACATGGCTCAATCGGTTTGATGGAATTAAAGACCCGACAGGCGATAGCCCTTCACCATGGGCAAAATGGAGCAGAGGGTGGACGGCGGAAGAGAATCGTCATGGCGATTTGTTGAATAAATATTTATATCTCACCGGTCGGGTTGATATGCGTTCGGTGGAAACAACAGTACACCATCTTATTACAAACGGATTCAACACAAACTCAGGAAACGATCCGTATCTTGGGTTTATTTATACTTCATTTCAAGAACGAGCAACAAAAATTTCACATCGCAATGTCGGTATCCTTGCCAAACGATGCGGTGATGAACACCTTCATAAGATCTGTGGATTAATCGCTGGCGATGAAGCACGTCATGAAAAAGCATACAAGCTGTTTATGTCAAAAATCTTTGAAGTTGATCCCGCAAACGCAGTGTTGGCATTTGCCAACATGATGAAGAATAAAGTAACAATGCCGGCAAGTTTAATGAGCGACGGAAAAGATACTGATCTTTTTTCAAAATTCTCTAATGTTGCGCAAAGAATAGGTGTATATACAGCAAAGGATTATTCAAGTATTATTTCAGCATTAGTTGAAGAATGGAAAATTGAAACGCTAAGCGGACTATCTGATGTTTCTGCAAAAGCGCAAGATTATTTGAGTACACTTGCTTCCCGTTATGAAAAAGTTGCTGAACGTTTGAAAATCAGCGGCTCGCCAAAATTTAGCTGGATTTTTGATCGCGAAATTGTTCTTGATACGCCAAAAATTCAAATGATATAAATATCAGTAGAATGAAACGTAATGAAAAAACAAATTCCGTTTGTCCGAAGTGTAACACGGTATTTGAGTGCGGAATCTCTGCAGGAAAAAATTCTTGTTGGTGTTTTGGCTATCAAAGTCTTGTGGCACCTGAATATGGCGAAGGGTGTTTCTGTGAAAAATGTCTAAAAGAGTTTATAGAAAAACAACATGAGCAGAGCACGAGTAAATAATATTTTCAAATTGATTGTCGATTGTATTCTATGAAAAAAGTCCTTGTTGTAGATGATGCTGAAGCAAATAGATTGCTTCTTGGAGCTATCCTTAAAAAATTGAAACTATCGGTTGAATATGCTGAAGATGGTGATGAAGCAGTTCATAAATTCCTTCAGCTACAGCCCGATGTTGTCTTTATGGATCATATTTTGCCAACTAAAAATGGCGCTGACGCACTGCGGGAAATGAAGGATCAGGATATAAAGTTCGTCGGCTTTTTGATGTCTGCATACTCTGACCCGGATCAAATTAAAATTATCTTTGAGTCTTCAGGTGCTGAGGAATTTATCCATAAACCGATTGAATTTGTTAAGATTCAGAAATTGTTGAAGAAATACGGCATTATTTCTTGATGTTAAAGTCAGTTATTCTTTGCGGCTATGTCAATTTTAAAAACATGAGATGATTCAATCTTAATTCAGATTCCATTTATTTATACTCTCAACGCGGCCATGATGAAGCGCTCAAAAATAGGTAATCTAAGTAAATAGAACTTATAGATATTTTTTTGAAAATCATTTCGAGCAGCATATTATTATATCAGACTTTTTACTCTGAATCCAAAAAGATTGTCTCCCAAGGGTGTGATTTTTATTGTGCGACATTGTTTGTAATAGTTATTTTCCCGACATTGACTCACTAATCGGAGGTGTTGATGGGACAACAACAACAGATTTTGATCGTGCTCGGAATGTTAATTGTTTCAATTGCAGTTTCTACGGGAATAAAAGCATTTCAAGAAAACTCTGAAGCGTTATACCTTTCGCAAATTGAGCAAGATCTCCAATATCTGGCTACAAAAGCCATGGAATATTATAAATCACCGGAGCATTTAGGGGGTGGCGATAATTCTTTTTCCCGAATTCCAAGTGGAACCACTGATCTGAAAAAATATTTTGGAGTAAGTGATAATTCCAGTGGTGGTAATTCTTCTGCAACATATCAAATAACAAGTGCTTCCCCTTCAAGCCTCACCATTCAAGCAGATGGTCTTATTCCTCTTCGAACAGAAAATTTTCCACGATATACCGTCACGATTACAGGTACTTCATACAAAATAGAAAAGACAAATGTAGCAGCTAGTTCTTCAGATTCTCCAGTTACACCAACAACACCGGTTACTCCTGTTGCACCAGTAACTCCAGTTACACCAACAACACCGGTTACTCCTGTTGCACCAGTAACTCCAGTTACACCAACAACACCAGTTGCACCAGTAACTCCTGTTGCACCAACAACACCGGTTACTCCAGTAGCACCAGTGACTCCAGTTACACCAACAACACCAGTTGCACCGGTTACTCCAGTTGCACCAGTCGCTCCAGCTACACCAGTTAAACCTTCTAAACCATCAAAGCCATCAAAACCAGCTAAACCATCAAAGCCAGAAAAGCCAGAAAAAAAAGGAAAATAAATGGCTTCAAGTTTTTTTAAATCGATTTATTCACCGACGAAATTTTTGCTTACTATGTGTCTTGAAATATTTAACTGAATTTTTAAAAGTCTCATAAGGATACGATGAAACCACTTTATCATTCTCTTTTTAATATTTTTTGGGATGGAGTATTCATTATACTATCGGCTATTCTTTTATTTGAACTTCCCGCTTATATTTATGCTCCAACGGATCAGAAATTTATGGATTACCAGCTCTTTCTTATCCCCCTCATCATCTTGAGTATAATGGTTTTTTATTCTTTAGCACTACGATTTATCGTCATTTATCCATCCGTGGTAGTATTTAAAAAACCATTTGGTCTTACCAATAGAAAAATTTCTATCCCCAAAAAGAACATAACACAGGTTGAGATCGAGTTAAACCAACGCCCGAAACTTACGGTGTATCATCATTCTGAAGGGACGTCAATTATTCTCTATGATAATGAAGTGGCACAGATTAAAAAAGCCTTTGCACAAATTGACATTAATGTTGACTAATTGATAATTTCATTTACCAATTACAAAGAACACCTTACTTTAGTAGAAGCCATCTCAAAAATGAATTTTTTTGTCATTCCGAACGAAGTGAGGAATCTCGTTTTAATAATTGGAGGTAAAAACGAGGTTTCTCTAGCTGCGCATCTCGAAATGACAATGATTAGGTATTTTTGAGAGGGCTTCTTAGATTTTTAGAGATTAAATACATCACCCAAGTATTGAATTTTCACAATAACTTCTTTATTGTAGTATTACCAAACATATTCATAAACATATATAGTATCCTAAAATGAAAAAAGCATTAATTGTCGATGATTCCGCTTACAATCGAACTTTGCTTCATGCTATCCTTCGGAAAAAAGGTCTATCCGTTGAAACTTCCGATAATGGGGAAGATGCAATTGCAAAGTTCACGCTTGTTAAGCCCGATATTGTATTTTTGGATTATATAATGCCTAAAAAATCCGGTGTTGAAGCATTGAGTGAAATGAAAAAATTGAATCCGGATTTTATTGGTATTATGCTCACATCCATTTCCGCAACGGAAGATGTGCAAGCGGCGAAAACGGCAGGAGCAAATGGGTATATTCTAAAACCATATGGAGCCGAAAAGATATACGAAGTATTGAAAAAATTTAATCTCATCGAAGAATAATGGTCCCCAATTACGCTTGCCCGACATGCAATAAAAAATATTTTGATCCTCCATTTCTTTGTACCGATTGCGGAACAGAAATGGGGTGGAAATGTTCATCGTGCAATCATGGCAATCCGTTAATATACAGACGTTGCGGCAAATGTGGAATGCCGATACCGATGGTGATTGCAGCGATGATAAAAGAAGGAAAACAATTACGTATCATCAACATCCCTCAGTACAACGAAACCGATATCGGTGAGTTATTAGAAGAAGGTGAACGGCTCGTTGCCAAAAAAGAAATTCAAACGCTTACCCAAGTTGACCTTGATAAACTTTTCGAATGACCTATGTTTAACCGCGAAGATCTTCTCTTTCGAGACTACTGTGTCACCAATAAGATTCTAACGGAAGATCGTTGGAAACAATTTGTCGATACTGTTACCAATTATGGTATGAACGATGGTTTTTCTAAAGCACTCATTGAATTCAACTTCTTTTCCCCCGAAGATCTTGTCCACCATATCGGCAAAGCGTTCACACTTCCGGTAATGAAATTATATTCTGAGACAAGTTCTGCACCGCATGAGATGCTTTCCGTTACTTTCATCCGAAAACACCGTGTGATCCCGATGTTTTTGTTTGGCAATGAATTGACAGTAGCATTTATTGATCCGCCGTATAAAAATGTGCTTGATGAGCTCGCAAAATTGACGCAAAAGAAAATTGTTCCGGTTATTTCTGCTGTAAATGATTTTGATGAAACATTGAAGATACAACAAGGCGGATTTGATGAACTAAAACGGATTGCAAGTGCGATTGATATTCAAAAATTTGATGTAGTTCGAACAGGTGAAAAAGAAGTTGATCGTCTCGAGAAAATCGGAGAATTTCCGCCATTGATCATGTTGATCGATGAAATTTTCCTGCGAGCGATCAAGATCGGAGCGAGTGATATTCACATTGAGCCGTTCGAGGATGAATTACGACTTCGGTTCCGGCTTGATGGTGTGTTGCAGCGTGTCGCTTCCTTTCCGCAAAAAATTGCGGAAGGCATGGCTGCAGTGATCAAGACAAAAGCGGATATGGACATCTTTGAGAAAAAGAAACCTCAAGATGGACGTATATCCTTGACGCTTGAGACGCGAGCATTTGATCTTCGTGTAAATTCGCTTCCAACGGTGAACGGTGAGAAGATCGTTCTGCGTATTCTCAATAAGAGTTCCATTAATAAAAAGA
The DNA here is from genome assembly GCA_030679145.1 of Bacteroidota bacterium. Classification (GTDB taxonomy): domain Bacteria; phylum Bacteroidota; class Ignavibacteria; order UBA10030; family UBA8401; genus UBA8401. The sequence goes on from JAUXTU010000057.1 coordinate 48,842, forward strand.
TCAACGATCTCGGGCTTGCTACTCATAATCTTGCAATGCTCAAACATTTGCTGAACCAGCCGAATGGGCTGCTTCTTGTAACCGGTCCGACCGGAAGCGGGAAAACGACAACATTGTATGCTGCGATCAATCATATCAAATCTGTTGAAAAGAATATTGTTACGGTAGAGAATCCTGTCGAATATCTTGTTGATACAGTTAATCAGGTGAATGTCGACCCTGACCGCGACTTAACTTTTGCTAGTGCGTTGCGGGCTATTTTGCGGCAAGATCCGGATGTAGTTTTAGTCGGAGAAATCCGAGATTCTGAAACGGGAATTACTGCAACGGAAGCCGCGTTGACCGGACATTTGGTGTTGAGTACTCTTCATACAAACGATGCGGTTGGTGCAATTCCCCGGTTGATCAATATGGGAGTTCCATCCTATTGGCTTGCACCGGCTTTGATTGGAGTTGTTGCGCAGCGATTGGTACGCAAGATTTGTGAGTACTGTAAAGATGAATATCAACCGACTGAAGAAGTATTTTATCGAGCCGGTTTAAGTAGTCTTTCAGGAAGAGCACCATTTTATCGTGGAACAGGATGTAAAAGATGTAATTTCCAGGGATATAGCGGCAGGCTTGCTATCCACGAAGTGATTATTGTAAATGATGAGATTCAAAACTTGATCTATCAAAATGAAACAACTACCAAGATCCGTGAAGCGGCTTTAAAGAGCGGGTTCCGAGATCTTCGTTTTGACGGATTAAAAAAAGTAATTGCCGGTTTAACGACACTGGATGAGATCCAACGAGTAACCCGTTCAGCATTGTAATCAAAGAAATCAAAATATGAAAATCGAAGATGTTTCTGTGTTAGTCGTTGATGATTCCGATCATATCCGGACATTGTTTGCAATGACGCTTAAAAAGATGGGGATCATTAAAGTGCATTATGCTGCTGACGGCGCAGAAGGGTTGCTCCGTTTCAACAGCGAGAAACCGACCATTACATTTCTCGACAATATGCTGCCAAAACTTTCCGGTATGGAAGTTCTTAAAGAGATCCGCGCAGTAAAATCTGATGCAATTGTTGTTATTGTTTCAGCAGTTTCAAGTATTGAAGTAGTACAGGAAGCGAAACGGAAAGGTGCAAGCTATTACCTTGTGAAACCGTATATGCCTTCAAAGATTGTAGATCTCATCCAGAAATTATTGAATGTAGAAGGGAATGCACTATGATGTGTCCTTCGTGCGGGAATGATAATCCGCGCACAACGCCGGATTGTATTACATGTGGGAACAAGTTAACCGTGATTCGATGTAAATGCGGGTTCTTCAATTCTCTTATGGATTCATTTTGCGGTTCTTGTGGTAAACAATTAATGAAATCCAATAGCATTTCACGCACACAACGGTATGAATCTGGTTCCAATATCATCGCTCCATTTACAGAACAAGAATTAATGCGTATTGTTGAAGTTCATCAAATGCAGAGTCAGATAGATCAAAACAGCAATGTGGTATCGCAAATTGATATAGACAAACTTTTCGAATAATCATTATGATCAGAGATGAAGATATCCGTTTGTCAAAATTCCTTTTTACCAAAGGATATATTGATAAGGTGAAGTTTGACAAATTCAACCGGATGATGGCTGAGGCAGAAGCAAAACAATGTGTTGAAGCGCTTGTTGACGGGTTAGGTGTGAATGATGAAATTGTTGGTACCGCAATATCCGAAGAATTTAAGATACCATATGTCACCTTATCTTCTTCACTCATCACTTTAAATAGTCCATCGTTAAAAGAAGATTTTCTAAAAAAATATCAAGCGCTTCCCATTATCCGAAGCGGTGTTGAACTGACAGTTGCTTTTGTAAACCCGCCGTATAAGGATGTACTGGATGAAATGCGGCGTGACGCAAAAGTGTTCGTCGTTCCGGTTGCAGTGAAACGCTCTGCATTTGATGCCATTACTAAGAAGGTTAATATTGAAGAAGTTAATGAATTTCTCCAGATACCTTCTAAAGTTCAATTGGAAACGTTTGATATAAGCAAGCGCAATAAGGAAAAAATAAATGAACTGCTCAAGTCCGGGAGGTTACCGAATGCCGATGTACTGATCGACGAGATCATCATTACGGCGATCAAAAGTGGAGCAACAGATGTTTATTTTGAGCCAATGGAGCAAGAATTTCACGTTCGCTATAATATTGACAGTGTTCTTGAACATGCAATCTCGTTGCCCAAAGAAATGACTGAATCATTGTGCAATGTTATGCGTTCCCGCGGCAGCCTTAATATGTTTGATAAAAAGAAGGCTCAAGACGGACGATATTCTACAAGCTACGGGAAATTCCAGTTTGATATGCGTGTGAGTACATTGCCGACTGTGGAAGGTGAACGATTCTCAATTCGCATCCTTAAAAAAAATAACCGCATTGTTGATATCAATGAGATTGGATTCTCTCATGAAAATTTATCGCTTGTACGATATCTCCTTAATCGACCGCGTGGGCTTCTTGTAATTGCGGGTCCTTCAGCATCCGGCAAAACAACAACAGTGTACGGCTGTATGAATGAACTTAAAGATTCACAAAAAAATATTATTACGGTAGAAAACCCTGTTGAATATCGTTTGGAATTTGCAAGTCAAGTTCAGGTTGATGTTGATCAGAAATTAGATTATGCATCATCGATGAGGGCAGTATTGCGCCAGCATCCGGATCTGATCTTTCTTGGTGAGATACGGGACGCTGAAGCCGGAAGCGCCGCAGCCGAAGCGGCATTAACCGGAACAATGGTTGTTACTACCATTCTTTCCAGTGATGCGCTTTCATGCATTCCAAGAATGACAAATTTTGGAATTCCTCCTTCGTGGCTTGCGTCAACCTTGAACGGAATTATTTATCAACAGTTGGTCCGTAAAATTTGCACTCATTGCAAAGAGAGGTATAAACCGACCAAACACATGTTGAATGCCGCCGGTCTTCATCAGTTAGAAGATTCGATCATGTTATATCGCGGTGCCGGATGCGAAGTATGCGGAGGTGACGGACATTTGGGAAGAACGGCAATCCATGAAATATTGGTTGTTGATGAAGAGCTAAAAGATTTGATCTTCCATCAAGCATCTCCGGTAAAAGTAAAAGAAGCTGCAACTAAAAAAGGATTTGAGTCTATACGATTTGATGCCGTTAAGAAACTGGTTTCGGGTGTCATTGCACTTGAAGAATATTTACGAGTGATTGGGTAAAAACACGCAAATAGTAAAATTTGGGGACGCTCAGAAAGAGCGTCCCTTTTTATTTAATGAACTATATGAATAGAACTGATCGATTATTTGCAATCCTTCTCTATATCCAATCCAATCCTCGATGTCGTGCAGAAGATTTAGCGAACCGATTTGATATTACTAAGCGGACAGTCTATCGAGATATTTCCGCATTGATGGAAGCTGATGTCCCCGTCATCGGAAAAGCGGGGGAAGGATATTCAATTGAAGATGGATATTTTCTTCCACCAGTCAGTTTTACAAAGGATGAAGCATTATTACTGATCCTCGGTGCAGATGCTGTGGGACAGCATTTTGATGCGCAGTATAAAAAAGCGGCACGTTCTGCAGAGAACAAAATTCATGCATCACTTTCAAAAGACCTTAAAAAAGAGGTTGCGTATTTGAAAAGTTATATCAGTTTTTTTTCCGGCATTAACAGTGAGAAAGGAAAACTGAACGATGCAATGCAGAAGATTCGCCGCGCAATTATGGAAAAGAAAAGTCTTGCATTCCGGTATTATAAACGATATTCAGATACCACTGAGCCAATGGTGCGTGAGGTCGATCCGTATGCGGTGATGAACTTTTACGGCAATTGGGCAATGTCCGGTTATGATCACCTTCGAAAGGATCTGCGAATGTTCCGGTTGGATAGAATGGAAACAGTGATGGTAACTTCTAAAGCATTTGAACGCCCGAAGAACTTCCGTTTTTCACAATTGGCAAAAGAAGATCAATCACAGAAATTTATTTATCAAGTAAAAATTTCGCGTGACATTTTTCGATGGGTAAAAGAACAGCCGCCGTATAAGATCATCAAGACTCAAACAAAAAAGGATCACGTCATTCTTACGATTGAATCCTCAAATGAAAATTCAATCATTACCTGGCTGATTCGGTGGGGTGATAAAGCTGAGGCACTCTCTCCCTCAACATTTCGCGAGAATGTAAAATCTACCCTCTCTAAACTTCTTACAATCTACAAATAAAGCTCCTTTTCGATTATTTAAAAAGCCTGTTTCCTGCTGACATAGGGTTGTCACACCCCTGTTGTAACTTTATGGTGTCATTTCAAACAAACCGACGGAGGAAATAATGCTATACATAAAAATCCCATTAGCCCTAGCATATCTCATTCGTAAAATTGCGATTGGGATGACCACTCAAAATAATTATACACAAAGGATGTGGTATGAAAAAAATCGATTATAAAAAAGAATTACGTTCTCTTTACGCTCCGTCATCAAAAGAGATTTCCATTGTTGATGTTCCGGCAATGAATTACGTGATGATAGACGGAAAAGGTGACCCGAACACAGCAAAAGAATATACCGAAGCAATTGAAGCATTATACTCCCTTTCGTACACAATGAAATTTATGGTTAAGAAAGATAAGCCTGGAATTAATTACGGCGTATTACCATTGGAAGGATTATGGTGGGTTCCGAATATGGAGGAGTTTAGTGCGCAGCGCAAAGATGATTGGTTCTGGACCGCAATGATTATGCAGCCGGAAGTGATAACAAAAGAGATTTTCCGTACCGCGATTGAATCTGTGCGTAAGAAAAAGAATCTTGCTGCAATTGAGAAGGTAAGGTTTGAAAGTTATATTGAGGGAAAATGTTCGCAGATATTATATTTCGGACATTATAGCGATGAAACTTCAACAATTGCACTGCTGCATAACTTTATTGCTGAAAAAGGATATAAGCGTCACGGAAAACATCATGAAATTTATTTGAACGATCCGCGAAAAACTGCGGCTGCGAAATTAAAAACAATTATTCGACAGCCGATGCAATAAACTTTATGCTACTGACATATTGTGGTCACAATTCAATACTATATTTACACCAATAAACACCTAATTATCACAAAGGAGAAATAATGCAATCACCCGTTTTTGAAGTTGTCGTATATAAAGTACAAGAGGAGAAGCTTAATGCTTTTCTGCAACAGCAACCATTAGCACATAACGCGATCAAACAATTCAAAGGTTTCAAATCATTACATTCACTTCGTTCATTGGAATCACCCAATACATTTGTCGATTACTGTGAATGGGAATCACACGAAGACGCAGTAAAGGCGAATGAATTGGCAATGAACGCTCCGGAGTTAAAAATGTTTTTTGAACTTGGAGATGGGGTTATTACATTCGGTCATTATACCTCGGGATTGTTGACAAAGGTTTAACGATATTTTTTAATGCAGCGAGAATAATACGGATATTGTAAGAAAGGTGATCCTATATATTGCCACAAGTCTTGACGGGTATATCGCCCGTCAAGACGGTGATATTGGTTGGCTCTCATTGGTAGAGCAGACGGGAGAAGATTATGGATATAACGACTTCATTGCGACAGTTGATACGGTGATCCTTGGCAGAAAGACATACGATAAAGTATTGTCGTTTGGAATTGGATTCCCGCATGCGGATAAAGAATGTTATGTGATTACCAGAAGTGAAATTCCGCCGAAAGATAAGATCACTTTCTATAATAAGGATATTAAGGAATTGGTTAAAATCCTTAAAAGTAAAACGGGCAAAAATATTTTTGTTGACGGCGGAGCTGAGATCGTTAATGAATTGATGAGACAAAATTTAATTGACGAATATATCATCTCGATCATACCAATAGTGTTGGGAGATGGAATTCGTTTATTCAATGGATCGCGTCCGGAGGGGAAAATAACGCTGATCAATTCCAAACAATATGAATCGGGATTACTGCAGCTTCATTATTGTAAAGTTCAATAATTAATACTTTCGTAAGGGAGTAACTATGGAAACACTGACACCAAATATTTTTGTGAAGGATATGAATCGAACCATTGAATTCTATACAATGCTTGGGTTTACCGTTACACTCTCTGTTCCAGAAAAAGGAGAATATGACTGGGTAATGATGACGAACGGAAGCGTTACGATGATGTTCCAAACCTTTGCAAATCTGGGCTCGGAATTGCCGGATGTGAAACGCTCCAATGGTGGATCGTTGATTTTCTACATCAAAATGAAACAGATCCGCTCTTTTTTTGAATCGATCAAAGGTAAAGTGTACGTGGTTCAGGAAATTCACAAAACATTCTATGGTGCCACAGAATTCGCCATCAAGGATTGTAATGATTATATTCTTACGTTTGCTGAAGATGAATAAAATATTTTACTAAAAAGGAAAATCTATGAATAAACATCGATGTGCTTGGTCAGGAACCGATCCCTTATACAATTTGTATCACGATACTGAATGGGGCATTCCTGTTCACGATGACAAGAAATTATTTGAAATGTTGAATCTTGAAGGAGCGCAAGCTGGATTAAGTTGGATCACGATCCTGCGCAAAAGGGAAAATTACCGAAAGGCATTTGATAATTTCGATCCCAAGAAGATCGTAAAATATAATGCTAAGAAAATTTTATCGTTGATGAAGAATGAAGGAATCGTTCGGAATCGGTTAAAGATTCATTCTGTTGTATCGAATGCAAAAGCATTTTTAGATGTGCAGAAAGAATTCGGGAGTTTTGACAGCTACATTTGGCAATTCGTTGGAGGAAAACCGATTGTGAACAAACGAAAATCGATTAAAGATATTCCCCCAAAGACGATTGAAGCGGAAGCAATGAGCAAAGACTTAAAGAAACGCGGCTTTCGTTTCGTTGGTCCAACAATTTGTTATGCGTTTATGCAGGCGTGCGGACTGGTGAATGATCATGAAGTGAAGTGTTTTCGGTATAAATGAGGATAATGAAATAATCCGCTTTTCTTGAAACTCTCCAAAAAATTGCGCATTTTCAAATAGGGACGTCACATGCGCCCCTATTTTTCTTATGCGAAAATCAAAAATTAAACGAAAAACCAAAGAAACGGATATTTTAGTCTCCGTTGAATTGAATGGAAGCGGAAAATCTTCCATCAACACAGGAATTGGATTCCTTGACCACATGCTCGATCTTTTTGCCAAACATGGAATGTTCGATCTGACCGTTGTCTGTAAAGGGGATCTCCATGTGGATGATCATCACACGACGGAAGATGTCGGCATTGCAATGGCAAAAGCATTTGCTACCGCTCTTGGAGATAAAAAGGGAATTGCGCGATACGGAATGTCTTATGTTCCAATGGATGAATCTCTTGCCCGATGCGTTGTAGACCTGAGCGGTCGTTCTGCGCTGGTTTTTCATGCAGAATTCAACAGAAAAAAAGTGGGCGATCTTTCAACGGAAATGATCGAGCATTTCTTTCTTTCATTTGCCGAAAATTTGAAAGCAAATATCCACATTGAAGTGTTGTACGGAAAGAATACTCATCATAAGATAGAAGCGATTTATAAATCGTTCGCCCGCGCAATGCGTCAGGCATGTGAAGTTGATCCACGTGTAAAGGGAGTGCTTTCGACTAAAGGAAAACTGTAATCAATGAATAATGAACAATTATCAATTACCAATAAGAGTTGTCAATTAGAGTTCTGTGGTAATTGTTTATTGGTGACTGGTAATTGAACATGATTGGTATAATAGATTATCATTTAAATAATTTACGTTCAGTACAAAAAGCGTTCGAGAAGGTTGGTGCTGAATCATTCATTTCGGATAATGCTGCGGAACTTCGGAAAGCAGATAAGTTAATTCTTCCCGGCGTTGGAGCATTTGGTCAGGCGATGCTGAATCTGCAGTCGCTTGGATTGGATACGGTAGTGAAAGAGCATGCAGCATCCGGGAAATATCTTTTGGGAATTTGTCTTGGAATGCAATTGCTTTTTACTAAGAGTTATGAGCTTGGTGATTTCAACGGATTGAATTTGGTGAATGGTGAGGTAAAGATATTCCCTTCAACGGTCAAAGTTCCGCATATGGGATGGAATCAAGTAGAGATCGTCCGACAATCGCCAATCTTGAACGGAGTTGAGGAAAAGAGTTTTGTGTACTTTGTCCATTCCTATTTTGTAGAGCCAAAAGAAAATGTAACGTTGACGCAGACAGATTATGGCTTCAAATTTACGTCGATCATAGAGCAAAATAATATCTTCGGGATTCAATTTCATCCCGAGAAGAGTCAAACAACAGGTCTACAGTTGTTAAAAAATTTTTCCAAACTATAATAATTAAATCATTCTTGCAATACGGAATCTTTGTCACGCCTGTGAACGCTGTCATCCAGTGTTTGGATTCCGGCTTCCACCGGAATGACAATTCAATAAATAGTATCTGAATCTTAAAGAGCTAATAATGTTACTTATTTTACCAGCAATTGATATAAAAGACGGACGGTGTGTCCGTTTAGTACAAGGTGTTTCCGGTACGGAAAAGATTTATTCCGATGATCCGGTGCAGATGGCAATTCTGTGGCGCGGAGAAAATGCAAAAACGATCCACGTAGTTGATCTTGACGGAGCATTCGGCGGAGAGATGAAGAATCTTGACGTGCTTCGGAGGATGATGAAAGCGGTCGATATTCCAATTCAAATTGGCGGCGGAATTCGTACATATAGTCAGGTGAATCAATTATTTGAAATTGGTGTATACCGCGTTGTTCTTGGAACCGCCGCAATAGATGACCCTGAACTTGTGGTAAAGTGTGTGAAAGATTTTGGTGCGCGAAGAGTTGTTGTTGGTATTGACGCAAAGAATGGCGTCGTGATGACAAAAGGTTGGAAAGAAAATACTGGTATTGAAGCAGTTTCGCTTGCGTTAAATATGAAAGCGCTTGGTGTCTGCCGTGTTGTGTACACGGATATCTCCCGCGACGGAATGCTCACCGGACCGAATTATGAAGCAATGCAGATAATGGCGCAAAAAACAGGCTTGCGTATTACAGCATCGGGTGGTGTTTCAGGATACCAGGACCTGATCAAATTACAGGAATTGGAAAAATACGGAGTTGATTCTGTTATTGTAGGAAAAGCACTGTATGAAAATCGATTCTCCTGCCAGGCATTGTGGAGAGAGAATGAAAAAGAATTGGACAATCTAGGACCGACGAGAAGAATATAGATGCTCGCAAAACGAATTATTCCGTGTTTAGATGTTGATAAAGGGAGAGTTGTTAAAGGAACGAACTTTCTTGAGTTGATCGATGCCGGCGATCCTATTGAACAAGCAAAGTTTTACGATAGAGAAGGTGCAGACGAACTGATCTTTCTTGATATCACAGCATCATCCGATAATCGTTCTACAATGATCGATGTTGTTCGGCGAACAGCGGAAGAAGTGTCAATTCCATTTACCATTGGCGGAGGAATTCGCACAACGGATGATATGCGTGAAATGCTGAGGAGTGGTGCCGATAAAGTGAGCATCAATACTGCCGCTGTGAAAAATTCACAAATCATCAATAATGGCGCTGAAAATTTCGGTGTGCAATGTATTGTTGTAGCGATTGATGCTAAAAAAATTGCAGACGATAAATGGAAAGTATTTATCCACGGCGGACGAACAGAAACTGAACTCGATGTCATTGAATGGGCGCAAGAATGTGAACAACGTGGTGCGGGTGAAATTCTATTGACAAGCATGGACCGTGATGGAACAAAAGATGGTTACGATATTACGCTATTGAAAAAAGTTACCAATGCAGTAAGAATTCCGGTGATTGCAAGTGGCGGCGCTGGTACGTTGGAACATTTATACTATGCATTCAATGATGCAGATGTTGATGCTGTCCTCGCGGCATCCATTTTTCATTTCCGTCAATTTACGATCAAACAAGCAAAAGAATTTTTGCGCTCTAAAAATATTTTAGTGAGAACATAAGGAGATGGCCGTCACCTTGATGGTGACGGTCATTTTAAGAAAAAAATGAAACTACTTGACGATGTCAAATACGATTCCAACGGACTCATTCCTGCAATTGCACAGGATGATAAGACAGGTGATATCTTAATGATGGCATGGATGAATCGTGAGAGTCTGGAAGAAACGGTGAAGACGAATCGTGCAGTCTATTTCAGCCGCTCGCGCAAAAAGTTATGGCACAAAGGTGAAGAATCCGGTAATATTCAGGAAGTCAAATCAATCCATATTGATTGTGATGCGGACGTGATTCTTCTTCGAGTGCATCAGGTCGGCGATGCAGCATGCCATACCGGACATCGTACGTGTTTCTACCGCGAAGTTACAGAAGGCGGAAATGGTTACAGAGAAAAGAGCGATATTGTATTCGATCCGAAAGAAGTTTATAAAAAATGAAGATAACCGTCATTGGACATTTTTGCGTCGATCTGTTTCATCGATTGGATGGAACAGAGGAGAAAAAACTTGGCGGAATTTTCCATTCCGTTGCCGCGCTGGCAAATGTTGCTGCAGACCGTGATACGATATTTCCGGTATTCGGTGTTGGTGAGACAGAATTCAACGAGGTGAAAAGTGCGCTTGCTCAATATAAGAATATTGACGACAGCGGAATCTTTCAGTTTGTCGGTGAATCAAATTGCGTTCATTATTTTGACGACAATCCAAACGAGTGTTCGACGAATATTGCAAAACCAATTCCCTTCTTCCACATAAAAAAATATTTGAATGTGGACGGCGTATACGTCAATATGATTTCCGGCAAAGATATTACCGTGGATACGATGGATGAGATCCGTTTGGAAGTTCGCGGAAAGAAATGTCCGATCCATCTCGACATGCATTGTTTGACACTAAGAATGAATGATGATGGTACTCGTGTCCGTAATCCGATGGCAGATTGGCGGCGATGGTGCTTTATGACCGACAGTGTTCAGATGAATGATGAAGAGGCTGTCGGAATTTCTGTAGAGCATTTTAACGACGAACTGCTCGCCAAGCAAATGATTCCGCTGATGGTGAAAGCATTCATTATTACGCGGGGGGCAAACGGGGCTACATTATATCAAGAAGAGCATAAACAATTGTTGGAAACAGAGATCGCCAGCGAAGCAAATCCGAACCCCGTTTCAACGATCGGTTCCGGAGATATTTTTGGAGTTTCATTTCTCTATTCATACTTGAAAAAGAAAAATTATTTTGATGCGGTGACGTTTGCTGAAAAGAGTTCGGCGCACAGCACAAAGTTTACGTTGGATGAAAAACATGCACAGTTGAAAGCGATGAGAGAACTGCTATGAAGCGAGTGTTGGTGTGCGGAAGCAATGGACTGCTTGGGCAGCGATTGGCTTTCGTCTTGGATGGTGAACCAGAATATGAAGTACTACACACGTCACATCAGCGTTCGTTTGTGAGCGAACAGAGTTTATTCGATTACACCCAGCTTGATATTTCAAATCGCAGTGATGTAAAAAGTTTGATCTTAAGCTATCGTCCCGATGTTGTTCTTAATGCGGCGGCGATGACGAATGTAGATCATTGCGAACGTGAGCGGGAATTGGCGTGGAAGGTGAATGTAACAGGTGTTGAACATCTTGTGGAAGTGTGCAGAAGGATCAATGCAAAACTGATTCATGTCTCAACTGATTATGTGTTTGACGGAAAGTATGGAAATTATACAGAAGAAGATCGGGCAAATCCAGTCAACTATTACGGGAAAACAAAACTTGCGGGAGAGAACGTTATCGTTTCCAGCGGAATTGAATATGCAATTCTTCGGACGATCCTTGTCTATGGCCTTGGCGTGAACGTGAAGAACAATTTTGCATTGTGGGTTATCAATAATTTGAATGACGGGAAACAAATCCGTTGCGTTGAGGATCAGACAAGTAATCCGACACATGTGCACGATCTTGCAATGGCAATGAAGAGTGTGATGGAACGAGATCTTAGCGGTTTGTTCCATATCTCCGGACCCGAAACGATCAGCCGATATGATTTTGCAATGAAGGCCGCAGAAATTTTCGGATATGACAAATCCTTGATTATACGAATTAAGACTTCCGACCTTGAACCGAGAGCAATTCGTCCAATGAATACGTCATTTCTAATTGATAAAGCGAAAAAACAACTTCACTATAATCCAATGAACATAACACAGGGTCTGATGATGATGCAGCAAGATCTAACAGGGATCCATTTGAATTAATATGAAAAAAATTCTCTTCTTTCCATTTATGCTTACGTTAGCGTTATACTTTGCATCATGCTCATCTTCTGAAAAAACGACCAGTCTTGCTGATTCATTAAAGGCGACATCAAATAAAATTTCCAGTAAATTCAAAATGCTTTCTGTTAACGCTCTTCACGGCTTGAAAGAGAAGAACGATGTAAAACAATTTGCTGATTGGATAAAATCTACCGGTGCGGAAGTTGTTGCAGTGCAACAGATTGAGCGTCCAACCGATTCAAAACCGGGATTTGATGCATACGGTGAATTGTTGAAACGATTGGATATGCGCGGAACATTTTCCAAGGCGCGATATTTTCAGGGTTGGGATTCCGGCAATGCATTGTTTTGTATGTATCCACTCTTGCAATCCGATGCGTTTATGCTTCCCACAGGGAAAGGAAAGGTGCGTCGTGCAATGTCGTTTGCGGTATTTGAGATGGGATTAAGTTCATTGGCATTTGGATCAGCAGATCTTGATGATGAAGAACTTTCTGAGCGGACAAAACAGGTGTTTGAGATATTATCGATCCAAAAATCAATGAAAGAAGCTCCGATGATCATCGGTGGAAATTTTGGTGAGCCGTCAAAAGGAAAAGCTGCGACGAAAATGACGGAGAGTTTTTCCTGCGCGAATAGTATCAATGAACAAACGGAGGGATTAGATCAACATATTTATCTCCCTTCAAATGGAAAAATGAAAGTGATTTCTGTTGAAAAAAAACAATTCAAGGTTTTTAACACAACCGGAATTCTTGCTACTGTAGAAGTGACACAATAAGAAAAAAGGAATCGTATGTTAGATATAAAAGTTATTCGGGAGCAGACTGAACTTGTTAAGAACGGCATTAAAGCAAAGAATGCCGACGATAATATCGATGCAATTCTTGCTCTGGACAACCAGCGCCGAACATTGATCGGTGAAGGAGAAACGTTGAAAGCGAAACGGAATGAAGTTTCCGCCAAAGTCGGACAGATGAAAAAATCGGGAGAAGATGCTTCTTCAGTGATCGAAGAAATGAATTCCGTGAAGACACGAATTCAATTGATTGACGAAGGACTCAAAAGTGTCGAGGAGAAGCTTGAAGAACTGCTCCTTACCGTTCCGAACATTCCCCATCCTTCAGTTCCCATCGGACGAACACCGGATGACAATCAAACAATTTTTGAATGGGGAGAAAAATCGAAGAATGATTTTGAATTAAAACCTCATTGGGACATCACGAATAAACTTGGGATCATTGATTTTGACCGTGGCTCAAAGGTTGCCGGTGCTGGATTCCCATTCTATGTTGGGAAAGCAGCAATACTTCAGCGAGCATTGATCAATTTCTTTTTAGATCAAGCTGGTGAGCATGGATATACGGAACTTCAGGCACCGATCGTTGTCAATAAAGATAGTGCGCGCGGGACTGGTCAAATTCCTGACAAAGAAGATATGATGTACGTTGCAACCAAAGATGAGTTGTATATGATTCCGACCGCAGAAGTTCCGGTAACAAATTTTCACCGTAAGGAGACGTTCGAAGAAAAAGAACTTCCGATCAAATATGCAGGATACACTCCTTGTTTTCGTCGCGAAGCAGGTTCATATGGAAAAGATGTTCGAGGATTGAACCGACTTCATCAATTTGACAAGGTTGAATTAGTAAAATTTGTCCATCCCTCAACTTCGTATGATGAATTGGAATCGTTGCGTGGTGACGCGGAACGATTACTTCAGCTTCTCGGTTTACCATATCGTGTATTATTGATGTGCACAGGCGATATGGGCTTTACACAAACCAAAAAATACGATCTTGAAGTATGGGCAGCAGGACAGCAGAAATGGCTTGAAGTCTCTTCCTGCAGCAATTTTGAAACGTTTCAGGCACGCAGGATGAACATCAAGTTCAAATCCCGCGAAACCGGAAAACAAGAGTTTATTCATACGCTCAACGGATCAGGACTAGCGTTGCCAAGAATTGTTGCCGCCATCATAGAGAACAATCAGACTCCTGAAGGGAAAGTGATCGTACCGAAAGTATTGCAACAATACACAAAATTTTCAGTGATTGAATAATTATCAATGGTTACAATAAATAATAAAAATATTTTTACGCAAAAGCGTAGCCCATTCATCTATTTGATATCATATTTATTACTTTGTATCGGAACGGCAGAATCACAATGGATTCCAACGAATGGACCTTACGGCGGCTCAGTATATTCATTAGGTGTTGTCGGAACCAATCTTTTTATCGGAACAGATGTTGGTGTTTTTCACTCCTCCGATTTAGGTGTAAAGTGGGTTAATCTTAAGCCTAAAGCATTTAAAACTGTTACCTCATTTGTAACAAGTGGATCTAATCTACTCGCGGGAACATCTAATGGAATTTTTCTTTCGTCTGATAATGGTAAAAACTGGGTTGCTATTAATTCTGGTTTAACCGATTTATCAATCCGTCAGTTATCAACAAACGATACGAATATCTTTGCGGTAACTTATAATGGAACAGTTTTTCACTCATCAGACAACGGAACATCTTGGGTTATAGCAGAGTCATTGAGTTTTGTTCGTTCAATTGCTATAAAGGGTTCAAGCGTCTTTGCTGGCTCTTTTGGCGGTCTTATCTATCGATCTACAGATAACGGTGAGCATTGGACAAGCACAAATACAGGTAGCATTTTATCTGTTGAGATACACAAATCAAATATTTTTGCTGGAACAAACGACGGTCATCTTTTCCGTTCTACCGACAATGGAAATAGTTGGAATGATATAAAAACTTTCATTATTGAAGGGATTGAACCAAAAGTTGAATTCTTATTTTCGACTGATTCGGATTTATTTGCAGAAGTTAGTGGACATATATTCCGATCTAATGATAGCGGGAACAATTGGACTAAAATAGATTCTGGATTATCAGATTCCCCTTCAGTTTTTACAATTACTAAAATTGGATCAATACTTTTTGCAGGCACTTATGATCGAGGGATTTTTTATTCTTTAAATAATGGCGATGAGTGGTTGGTAACTAATTTTGGTTCAAAAACATATGATTTTTCTATAGCCGCAACCAGTTCAAATATTCTTGTCTCAACTGTGGGTGGATTTTTTCAATCAAAAAATAATGGTGGAGATTGGTCGTTTAATAATTTGGGATTGGTTTCTAATTATTCTGATAAAACCAGAATAATTTCTTCTATCGTAATGAAGGACTCAAATATTTATCTTGGTACTGATGGTGCTGGAATTTATCGATCTACTAATAACGGTAACAGTTGGATGAGTTTTAGTGAAGGTTTACCAAACACTATTATTACTGCTCTTATTATTAAAGATTCAATTATTTTTGCAGGCACGTTAGGGGGCGGAATATATAATTCAACTAACAATGGCATAAATTGGGTTTCATCTAATATAAGTTTATCTGGTAACGTAGTGAATGCATTTACAATAAAAGATTCGATTCTTTTTGCTGGAACAAACGCTGGTGTGTTTCAGTCGATAAACAATGGTAAAAATTGGACAGCAATAAATTCTGGCTTAACATTTTCAAATGTTTCTTCACTTGTTACTAATGGAAATGTTGTCATTGCCGGTACCTATTCTGGAATTTTTCGTTCTATAAATAATGGTGCAAGTTGGCTTCCCGCTGATTCTGGCCTATCAGGTTTACAACGAGAAATCTATTGTTTAGCGGCTCATGGTTTAAATATATTTGCAGGGGCATTTCGAGGAGGTGTCTTTCTTTCTAGGGATAATGGAATAAGTTGGATATCTTTTGGTGATAGTCTTAGTACAGTGTATAAGGTTAACTCTTTAGCAATTGATGATAAGAACTTATATGCTGCTTTGGATGAGAATTTGGTTTGGAAAAGATCATTATCAGATGTTTTAACTAATATTTCTTCCTTGGCAGACCATCCGAGAGAATTTACTTTAGTTCAGAATTATCCCAACCCATTTAACTCGAGTACAAAGATAGTTATTACATTACCATCCCAACATTTTGTTTCATTAAGGGTATACGATATTTTGGGCAGAGAAGTCGCTTTATTAATAAATGATATTCTTAGCAAAGGAAGTCATGAAGTATCGTTTAAAGCTACAAACTTATCAAGCGGTATCTATTTTTACCAACTCAAATCTGATGGGATTCTTTTATCGAAAAAAATGATCCTGCAGAAATAACTAACGAAGTACATCTAATTTTTTCCATCTTTATTAATGAAATCTCTGCTTCAGCTGCTTCCATATCTTTCCAAGTATAAAAAAACTTTGTATCTCGGATTGCTAACCGTTATTGTGAGCAACTTGTTTACTGTAGCAACGCCGTGGTTTATTGGTGAAGCGATTGATAAATTGAAACGAGGACTTGAATCAAAATCGCTTCAGCACACAGATCTTTTGTTATATGCATTGCTTGTTGTCGGGTTTGCAGTGATCGCAGGTATTATGCTGTTCTTTACTCGCCAAACAATTATCGTCGTTTCTCGGAAAATTGAATATGATCTGCGGAATGATTTTCTTTCCCATATCCAAAAACTTCCGCTTACCTATTTCCAAAATACTCCCACGGGCGATTTGATGGCTCATGCAACAAACGATATTAGTGCAGTGCGTAACGTTCTTGGTCCTGGCATTATGTATCCTGCCGATACATTGATGACACTTTCAATGTCACTGATCTTAATGTTTGTCAAAGATTGGCAATTGACGTTACTCGCACTTATTCCAATGCCTTTTGTATCATACGCGGTGTATTATTTAGGGAAAGTCATTCATGAAAAATTTAATGAGCGACAGGAACAATATTCTATTTTAACAACAAAGGCGCAGGAAAATCTTTCCGGTGCGCGTGTGGTGAAGGCGTATGTTCGAGAAGAGTATGAAATTGAACAGTTCCGAAAAGCAAGCTGGGTGTATTTCAAAAAAAACCTTGTGCTGGCAAAAGCACAATCTATAATGTGGCCGCTGATGTTCATTCTCGTCGGACTTTCTCTGCTTATTACGATCTATGTCGGCGGATTAAAAGTGATTAGTGGTGAAATGACGATTGGAACGTTAACTGCATTTATGACTTACCTCTCATTGTTGATCTGGCCGATGATCGCGTTTGGCTGGGTAACGAACATGTGGCAGCAAGGTGCTGCTTCGATGAAACGATTGGTTAAAATATTTGATACAATTCCGGCAATTCGTAATACCGAAGGAACCGATCACACGATTCAATCCGTTGACGGTGAGATCGAATTTCGGAATGTAACATTCACTCACGAGAGCGCGCAAAAACCTACGTTGACGAATATTAATCTGAAAATTCCGAAAAGTTCCACGCTGGCAATTGTTGGATTTACTGGAGCGGGGAAAAGTTCACTTATTAACCTTATTCCACGCATGTATGATATTTCTGATGGAACCATTTTAATCGACGGCGTTGATATTAAAAAAATTCCCGTTGAAGTTCTACGGAGAAGTATCGGTTATGTTCCCCAAGAGACATTTCTATTTTCTGATTCCATCGCGGAAAATATTCGATATGGTGATGATGATGCCGTTCACGAAATGATGCATGAAGCGGCAGAAATTTCCCAGATTTCTCATGATGCTGTTGATTTCCCAAAACAATACGAAACGATGCTTGGAGAACGCGGTATCACGCTATCCGGAGGGCAAAAACAACGTACAAGTATTGCACGTGCAATCTTACGAAAACCAAAAATCTTGATTCTTGATGATGCACTATCTGCTGTGGATACCTATACCGAAGAGAAAATCCTTCAACGGTTGAAGACACTGATGAGCGGAAGAACGAGTATCATTATTGCACATCGAATATCGACGGTTAAACATGCCGATAATATCATTGTGTTAGATGGTGGAAGAATCGTCGAACAAGGCAATCATGAAGAACTGATTGTTCAAAATGGAATTTATGCCGGATTATACCAAAAGCAGTTGTTGGAAAAAGAGTTGGAAAATCTTTAACAAGTTAAAAGTTTGAAGTCAAAAGTCAAAAAAACTCCAAAGGAGAATAACTATGCCTTATGATAAAGTTGATATTGATGTTAGAACATATGAATTTGCTTTGCAGGTTTTATCGATT
>JAUXTU010000072.1 GCA_030679145.1 Bacteroidota bacterium
CCAGCTGTCATTTGTAATAAACACTAAAAATTCTGCACCATTATCAACAAATTTAGAAACAAATTCAGGGAAAATAGATTCATAACAGACCATTGCTAAAAATTTTGATTCGATTTTTTTACTTACAAACACTGTACTATCGTGTGCAAGTCCCCAATTACTGATTCCTACACCCCAACGTAATGGCTCAATAAGGAATGAGACTTTATCAGCATATGGAATTCGCTCTGCAAATGGGACCAAACGCATTTTACTATATGTTTGAACTTCAGTTGAATGTGGTTCGACAAACATTATTGAGTTAAATGAATCATAGCGAACATTAGTTCCTTTTATTAAACTGCTGGTTGGCGGTGCATTTTCCTTTTCATAATATTGCACCCGCACATAGCCAGTTATCACTGAGATATTCAGATTATCAATGATTGAATTGAATTCTTGTAACTGTTGAGGATATGCGGGAAGATTCAACAAAACTGCAGACTCCGGCAATACAGCAATATCAAGACTATCATTGATATGGTCACCAATAAGTTTAAGGTAATGTTGAGTTTGGTTCCATCTACCTAAAAATGTATTTGCTCCTTCCCATTTATCCCATGGATCGACATTTGGTTGAATAATTCCAACATTAATTGCTTTTCTATTTTGATTATGAAATGATTTTTCATCAACCTGATAAAAACTGGGAAGTAAGTAAATCAAAGCGATACATAGAGCCAGATAATATGATATCCTGCTAATCTTTGTAGATTGAATTTGTTTAACCAAAAAATACACCAAAACATTAATGGTTAATATCCAGAAAGAAATACCATATACACCTGTAATATCAGCGAACTGAATTTTATCAAGATGATATGTTTGAGTATTGCCAATATGAAGCCATGGAAATGCAAGTTCTCCAAGAGCATATAACCATTCCATTGTTATCCAGATAAATGGAAAAGCTATTGCAGAATACATATTATTTAATCTTTTTTTAATAAAAAAATAGAATACTGCCGGCAACGACAATACCAATGGCTCCCAAAGGAACAATGCAGTACCTGCAATCATTAAATAAGGATCTTTACCATGAGTAAAACCGCCGACCCAGTATAATGATATCAAAGAGAATATAAAAAACGTAAAGTACGAATACCGAAAGAATCTGCTATATGAATCAATCTTGTCTGTTAAAAGAAGAAATGGCACAAAACCGAAACATACTAGAACCCCAAATTGAAGAGGAGGAAATGAAAGACCCAAAATAACTGAAGAAGATACTCCTAATAAGAGCAAATATTTTTTTTGACTATCAAATATAAACAATGATTTCACAAATAGTTATGGTCATTAATGTGATTTGAATTCTTTGATTTTTATTTCCAGCATGACCCAAGCTTTAATTATCATAAGACCTATCACAATACCAATCATCCCCCCGACAATAACATCTGATGGATAATGTACACCAATATACGGTCTAGAGAGTGCAACAAGGGCTGCGAACGAAAACCAATACCATTTTTGCTTTTGATAAAAATGAGAAATTACTGTAGCCGCAGCAAAATTATTCACCGCATGGGATGAAGGAAAAGATAATCCTCCACCACAATCAACAAGCATACGAACTCCGTCTAAAGTTCGACAAGGACGAATACGGCCAAACAATTCTTTCAAAAAGGAACTGTTGGTTTGATCGCTAATGATAACAGTAACGATAAGTAAACCAATAGTTACTCTGCCAGTTTTCCCTCCCTTCCACACCACATAGAGAATAAACACTATGAGAAGACTTAATACGGGTTTATTTTTATTGATGTCGGTAATGAACGGCATCAACCAATCAAACACTGGATTAGCAATTGTGTGATTTATGAAAAAGAAAATGGCAACATCAATTGAATAGAAATATTCAATCACTCTTTTTCCCTTTACGTTTAAACCATAGAATTGTAATTGTTACTATCCCTATAACCAACAATGAAGTAACAATTTGACTATATGTTGATAAATAAATTCCTATGGATTCCCAGTTTGCACCAACTAGTGTTCCGGCATAGATTAATATTCCATTCCAGATCAATGCACTCACAAAACAAAGTAAAGCTGTCGGTACAAATTTTACTTCAGCCATTCCTGCAAAGAAACCAACCACAGCTCGGGTGCCTGAAAGAAATCTATTAACTACAATCAACCAGTATCCGTATCGTCTGAACCAATCTTCAACCTTGTGCACAGACTCTATCGGAAGAAACTTTATCTTTTTTTTCTCAATAATTGACAAACCAAACCAATCCCCAATTTTGTACATGGTCATGAATCCTGTAGTGCTACCAATAGTTGCAATAATCAATGTTTCAATGAATCCGATATGTTCAATTCCTACCAAGTATCCTCCGGCGACAATCAACAAATCACTAGGCGACGGAGGAAAAATATTTTCAACGTATGCAATAGCGAAAATAGTCAGATATACCCAGATTGGATTAAGCTGTTGCAATGTTGAAATAATAGTTTCCATACAATATTATCCTAACGAGACAATAGTTGTAACTGCATATGCAACAGCACCTTCACCAACACCAATAAAACCCATTCCTTCGTTTGTTGTTGCCTTAATTGAAACCTGATTCTCTAAAATTCCAAGTGCACCAGCTATATTTTTCTGCATTTGGTTTACGTATGGCATTATTTTGGGTTTTTCTAAAACGAGTGTAGAATCGATATTCCCTATTGAAAACCCATGCTGGTGTAATAAATTTCCTACATGTTTTAATAATTCTATACTTGATATCCCTTTATATCGAATATCTGTATCAGGAAAATGATTACCAATGTCGCCAAGAGCTGCGGCGCCCAATAGCGCATCACAAATAGCATGTAACAGAACATCAGCGTCAGAGTGACCAAGTAATCCCTTCTCAAAAGGAATTTCAACCCCGCCAAGGATCAATTTCCTTCCTTCGGAGAGTTTGTGAACATCAAATCCAAATCCTATACGTGTCATTATGCTTTAATTTTGAAATTGATAAATAAATGATGTGGTTTATTCCATTCAACAATCACTTCTTCGACTTTTGCCATTTTAGGACCAGAATATAGTTCTTTTATAATATATTCAATTTCAGTCCGCTCCCCTTCTACTTCTAGATAGACAGATCCATCTGCAAGATTTTCAACAAATCCTTTTACTTTATACTTACGTGCGGTTCTATCTGCAAACCATCGATAGCCGACTCCTTGTACAATTCCTTTTATTGTAATTTTTGCATTTTCGATCATCAATTTTCTACCGTCAGATTCTTGAAGAACAATTTAGATATAAAGCTATCAAAGAATTCTGAGACCAAAATCCCAACGATAATTAATGATGCACCGATGATTCCAACAGGTCCTAATAATTCACCAAGAACAAAATATGCGAGAACTGCTGCGATCACGGGTTCAATCGTAAAAATAATCACTGCACGTGTTGGTGTGGTATCTTTCTGGAAGCGCGTTTGAATATATGTCGTAAATACGGTTGCACAAATTCCCATATACAATAACGAAAGGATCAATTGCGTAGATGGGATGAATCGTCTTGTTTCGAAAGGAACAACCATAATAGCTATAAGAGTTACGATTGTAACTTGTAAAAATGCCAAGTGCAATACATTTTCTGTTTTAGAAAAAATATCGAGATAAACTATAAAGACACCAAAAATTAGAGCTGAGACAAAGACCAAAACATCACCAAAGTTTATTCCGGAATCTGATGGAGAAGTAAGTAAATATAAACCAAGCGTTACAATAACTATTCCTATCAGGTTTCCAATTTTCGGCGATTTACGTTCTATGATCAATTGTGCAATCGGAGTAAAAATAACCATCAACCCTGTAATGAATGCAGATTTTGAAGCAGTAGTATTATAGATCCCATAATTTTGTAAGAGAATTCCAACTCCCAGCATCAATCCAAGAATAACAGATTTCTTTAAGGTTTGAAATGTGATTGTATTTAATTGTTTGAACAGAAATATTGCAAATAATAAAGCTCCGATTCCAAATCGCAAAGCAATGAATAAAGATGAAGATATATTTTCACTTCCCGCTTTTACCACAACAAATGTACTTCCCCAGATAAATGTGGTTGCAAACAAAAATAGTTCTGCTCTGTTTCTCGTTGTCATTTAAGGTCTAATTTTTTAATCATTGATTCCGGAATCATTTTGAATACAAGCATGATAAATCTCCAGAACCATTTTGAGTAGATAAAATCTTTTCCGGATTGTTGTGCAATAAAAATATCCTTTGCAACTTCTTCCGGTGAAGCCGTAATTATACCCAGCGTCTCTCGTCCCTCGATCATTTTTGTTCGTATAAATCCCGGGTGAACCGTTAATACTTGAACATGAGAAGTAAATAATCTATTTCGCAAACCTGAAAGAAATGTTGTAAATCCAGCCTTTGCGCTGGCATAGACATAATTGCTTTTTCTTCCTTTTTCCCCTGCGACAGAACTTACTCCAACAATAAAACCTTCTTTTCTTTGTTCAAGATCATTTGCAACAATATGGATTATAGAAACAAGTCCGGAAAAATTTACCTCAAGAACATTCTTGGTTTTTGTAAAATCTTGTTCGGATTTTTTTTGTTCGCCAAGTGTTCCTGCTAAACAAATAACGCCAATCGGTTTTATAGGGAGTGAATCATAAAATTTTTGATGCACTGCTGTTTCAGTAACATCAAATTTATATGCCTGGGTTTCTACATTGAATCGAAGTTTAATATCATTCGCGTCTCGATTCAATTTTTCAATGTTCCGGCTTGCAAGATAAATTCCATATCCGGCTTTGGCATACAAATACGCAAGAGGACGAGCAATATCAGAGCCGGCACCAATAATTAGAATATATTTTTCAGAATTCATTTATATTCCAATTCGTTTTGATTGCAGTGATTGAAATTTCTGTTGCACATCATATTTCTTTTTTAGATTAGAAAACTTATTGAAATTTGAATAACCTTTTTCAAAAACATCTTTTGTCATTCGAACATCTTTTGAAAGATATAGACGTCCACCATATTCGTTTACCAATATGTCAAGTTCGTTAAATAATTTCAATGTTGTTGGAGAAATTACAAAATCAAGAGCGAGAGTAAAACCTTCTCGCGGAAATGATAACAAACCTTCTTGTTTTCCAAACAGTTTCAGCACAGCTAAAAATGAACCTTCTCCGCTTTCAGTAATTTTAGTTAGTAATTTCTTTAATCCTTCTTTCGACGATTCCTTTGGGAGAACAAATTGATATTGGGTAAATCCTCTTTTCCCATACATTCTGTTCCAGTGAGAAATAACATCTAATGGATAAAAGAACGGTTCATACTCAACAAATGAATCTTTTGAAACATAAGCTGAATATCGAATTTCATTGAAGATTTTTACAGTCTGGCTGTTCAAAACAAAATTTGGTAAAAAGAATGGAAAAGGAATCGACATTCTTTTTTCAATCTTCAGCGGATTTCTATATCGATAACCAACTTCATTTTTTGTTGCATGTTCGCCTAATATCAATGCAGAACGTCCTAAGGAATTCCCTTTTGCGAGGCAATCTATCCACGCTACAGAATATGTCCAGTATTTATTTGCTTCAAATGCCTCGATCGTTTCATCCAGATTCTTTGTCTTAATAACTCGCTGGCGAATGTAAGCTGTCTCAATTTTCAACATTTTGAATGATGCTTCAACAATAATTCCTGTCAAACCCATTCCACCGCATGTCGACCAAAAAAGATCTGAATTTTCATCCTTAGAACATTGAACGATTGATCCATCACCTAATAAAATTTTAACCCACTCGAGATGATTTGAGAATGAGCCTGCAATATGATGGTTCTTTCCATGAACATCGGATGCTATCGCACCACCCACTGTCACAAATTTTGTTCCCGGCGTGACGGGGAGAAACCAACCGCGGGGAACAAAAATTTCTAATAGTTCTGAAAATGAAACTCCTGATTCACAAATAATTATTCCTGTTTGTTCATCGAATGCAAGAAGATGATTGAAACGCAGCGTTGAGACAATAGTATAATTCAACGATGAGTCCCCATAACAACGTCCAAGACCTCGCGCAATCATTTCGGGATGTGATGAAACAATTTTTTTAAGTTCATCTACTGATTCCGGCGAATGAACAGCTGCATCCACAACTGGATAATTTCCCCAATTTGTAATTTTCATATAAGAAAATACGAAAAGAAAGGGAGTTATGAAATGATTTTATGAATGATCAGGCTTTCGTTTTCAGCGGTATTCGATTGCTTCCTAATAATTAGGTTTGTCCTTTGGTGGTGCAGAAGTAAAGAAATCATGATAGAATCTATCCGTATAATTTTTCAAAAGTGATTCGATACGGTCAAAACTTGAAGATCGAATAACAAGTCCTGCATGAAAATCCTTTTTAATTTTCCAAAAAACCTCTTGATCATTATATGTCGAAAGATCTGGTTCTTGCTGCTTTGCTAACGAAACAATCAACCCGGCATATTCATTTCTCGTAAGCGCTGGTTTATATTTTAGAACATCGTCCGACGTTTCCAATTTTGCCCATTCAGCCCAAAGATTCATTCCTGTTGCACCTTCTATCAATTCAACAATGTGTGCTCCACCAACTCGTGCAGAAGTTTCCAGAAAATAATATTTTCCGTCATCGTGAGCTTTTATGTATTCTGTATGTGAAACACCTTGTAATAATCCCAGTAATGGTAATACAGATTTATTTAACTGCTGCAGCGAAGATTCATCTTCACTTCCCCGTTCAATGGTTCGAGTCATAAATACCCGTCCCTCATGGGACACTTCCATCGGAGGCAAACCATATTTGCTGACAATTGAGAACAATACTTGTCTGTTTACGATAATACTATCAACGTGAAAAATATCTCCGGGAATAAATTTTTCTAAAAGATAAAATGATTGTTGATCGCCAAGCTCGTTGATCTTCTGCCACAATTCATCAGTATTGTGAATTTTTATAATCCCGATCGCACCGGCGGAAAGACGA
>JAUXTU010000078.1 GCA_030679145.1 Bacteroidota bacterium
ATAACTCCTGATTCTTTCATTTCCAACCAGAGATCGTTTCCTTCGCGCGTACGTTCACCAACCCCGGCGAACACTGAATATCCGCCATGCTCAGCAGCAATGTTACGAATTAATTCTTGAATCAACACTGTTTTACCCACACCAGCTCCGCCAAACAGACCAGTCTTTCCACCCTTAGTGTATGGTTCGAGAAGGTCAACAACTTTAATTCCTGTTTCAAACATCTCTTTTTGTGTGGAAAGATCTTCAAATTTTGGTGCAGGGCGGTGAATCGGATATTTTGTAACACCTTTAATTTCACCAAGACCATCGATTCCATCACCAATGACATTGATCAAACGACCAAGTGTATTGGGACCAACAGGAATTGAGATTGGACTTCCGGTATCGATTGCTTTCATACCGCGAACAAGACCGTCTGTAGAATCCATTGCAATGGTTCGAACACGATTTTCACCAAGATGCTGCTGAACTTCAAGTGTAAGTTCTTCTTTCACTCCTTCAATATTCGTACGCGGAACTTTTATCGCATTTAAGATAGTTGGAGGTGTTCCTTTAGAAAAATCAATATCAACAACAGGTCCGATAACCTGAACAATTGTGCCTTCGTTCATTGCAATCCTTTCACATTTTCAGATAGTTTGTTATTTGCTTCAAAAGTGTAGTAAAATAAGGAGATTTTGGAAGATAATCAATGTAAAACTTTAGGAATATTTATCTCAAATTGTAATGATAAACAGCTATTAACTAATTTCATCTTCTTTAACGTCAATAATAATTTTTCTATTTAGTCGGCTTCAACAACAGATCATGAAAATCAAAACTAAAATCAGTTGATGGAGAAACAGCTTTCATCTTTGCCTGTTCAATACTTCCATCCGGATTTAGCGAAAATGTCACAAACGCATCCGCACGCATTTCAGGATCACTCCAGCGAGCAATGAATGTATTGTATTGATAATGCTCTAAATATCCACCGAGTGATGGTGTAGGAACCATCTGCATAAATAATTTCCCTTCCTTCAATTCAATTGTTATTTCACCGTACCAAGCATCAGAATATTTACCAGCATATTTTGTTAATGGAAGTGATGGACTGGAAAGTGAATCACGAGATGCTGCAGTTTTCTTATCTGCAATTAAGGTTAATGAATCACCTCTGTCCTTAACAGCCTTATATGCTGAAGTCCAGTCGAAATTAGAACCTAAATAATGGTCAAGCGCTCTGTATCCTATGGAATAGAATGCTCCTCCAGCTTCCTGATTTGTAAACACCGCAACACCTGCACGAATCTCCGGAATGAATGCAACGAATGAAACAAATCCACTTAACCCACCGGTATGAGAAACTAGTTTTTTTCCGCGATAATCACGAACAGTAAACCCTCCTCCATAACCGGAAAAATTAGCCTGCAATGGTGCAAGCTCTTTGGCCACTTTTGAAACGGGTACTGGTGTAACAATCGACCAAAGTTGACGAGCAGTTGCCGGAGAAAACAGTGTAGTTCCATCAGAAAGTTTTCCTGAATCGATCTGGCAAATCAGCCATTTGGCAATATCGTCCGCATTGGTATTAATACTTGCCGCGGGATTTGTCTTATCACTGTCTGAAGCAGCAACTGGTCTAACGACACCATTGATCTCAGCGTGAGGAGTTGCAACGTTCCCCTTTTTGATTGCTTCTGTAAATGTTAATGTACTGTTGTTCATTCCAAGTTTGGAAAATATTCGTGTTCTCACAAATTCATTCCAAGAAAGTCCGCTTACCGCTTCAATAACTTCTCCTGCAATGAGATAAAGAATATTATCATACGCGTACGTGCTTCGGAAACTTGATGCAAGAGGGATATTTTTGAATCGTTTAACAACATCTTTTTGCTTATATGTGTTCGTCGGCCAGATAAGAAGATCTCCGGCACCAAGACCAAGTCCGCTTCGATGAACGAGCAAATCGATAATTCTCATTTCTCGTGTCACGTATGGATCGGAAAGCTGGAACCACGGAAGATGATCGACCACACGATCGTTCCATTTCAATTTTCCTTCATCAACCAGTATTCCAAGTGATGTTCCAATAAATGCTTTAGTGTTAGAGGCAATACTGAAGTTAGTTTTTGTATCAACCTTTTCATTTGTCCCTATTGTTTTAACGCCGTATCCTTTTGCAAGAACAACTTTGCCATCTTTTACGACAGCAACAGAAACGCCGGGAACGTTGAATGTCTTCAAAACTTTTTCTACGTAAGCGTCGAAATCTTTGGGTAACGGCTGTGCCTGTGACGAAAAGAACAAACAGATGAACGCAACTGTGAAACGCAGCATATGATTTCCTTTCTTATGAATTCTCTTTACTGGAAATACCTGTTCAAGGTGAAGTATTGATCATGATTTGAATCCCGCCACTTTGTCCGACAATCACTATATCTTTTTTTCCATCCCCGGAAATATCCCCAATCGCAAGACAATCCTTAGAATAACTGTTGTGCATAGCACCATACAAGATCCTGCTCCCGAAAGTACCGTCGATCAATTGCTCATAGAATGAAACAACATACCATCCGGAATGAAGCACTGCAATGTCGCTGCGTCCATCATTATTGAGATCTGCGTTTTCAATCGCAGAAGGAATATCGATGCTCGGATAGAACGATGGCACATCGGGGAAATATCCAGCAGAATCCTGCGGGAATACAACAATGAAGGAGGTGGGACGATTGTTCGAAATTGATGCGGTAATATCATTCCTCCCGTCACCGCTCACATCACTAATCGTAAAATCCTTAATCCGGGACGGGACAGGAATGAACTGATGGAATTGCATTGTGCCATTCTGCGTTTGCCGATAAATCGTTAGCGCCCGATAATACGGCGACGATCCGATGACGACATCATTCAATCCGTCTTGATTGATGTCTCCGATCTCGATAGGAATATCCATGTTTGTGTTGATCCCACAAGGATACTGCACTATTGTCTCGAATGCCCCCGATAAAGATTGATGATACACTTTGAAATATGACGAATCGCGCAACGAAACAGCAACATCGTTCTTCCCATCGTTGTTAAGATCACCGATCCGCACTCCCCGTGTTCCAATACTGCTGTTCTCAAGCGTTGATATAGAAAATGTACCATCGTTGTTTTGAAACGCAATCCTAAGTTTCTCGCTGAAAGCCCCGATCACGATATCCTTCCTGTCATCCCCATTCAGATCACCGACATCGATATACTGTGTGGAATTAACTAGAGTGAACGTTGTAAACGGATCGAGATTACCGTTCGCGTTCTGATAATAAATATAGATCGTATTACGGTAAAAGCTTCCACAAATCACATCGTTCCGGCCGTCATTATTCAGATCGCTTATCCGTACTGATACCATATCATACTCTGTATCGATGCGGGGATGAGAATCAAATGAGATCGTCCCTGTGGTAAATTGACTATTGTCTTTCCACTGCGCGGCCAGTTGGGTAAAACCAAAGTATAGGATTGTTGCAGTGATATGTACGATTGTTTTCATACTTATTTAATATAGATCATTTTTCGTATCAATGTACCAGCGGATGTGGGCTGGCCGTTCAACGTGATTGCGCTAAGCCTTGCGAAATAAACTCCGGATGATATTTCAGGTTCCCACCGGAATGTGTGAACACCCGTTGTGAGTTTTCCATTTACCAGTGTTGCTACTTTGCGTCCCAAAACATTATAAATATCCAGCATGACGACGCTTTCGGTCATGATTTCGACCGAGATCGTCGTTGATCCATTAAATGGATTCGGATAATTTTGCACCAATTGCATGGTTCGTGGCGTATTGGAATTGACCAACTGCACCGATAGAGGGATCGTAGTATTAATTATTACATTCGTTCCATGCTCCCAGTCAGCAATGAGCATGTCAGGTCTGGAATCGCCGGTAATATCACCAATCGACAATCCTCTTGAATAATAATGTGAACAATATGGAATGCGATAACGGAATTGTTCAAATGATCCATTATTGTTCTGATGAAGAATTGTCATTGTCTCCCAACCACCATGCGCAATTGCAATGTCCGGTCTTCCGTCCATATCCAGATCTCCAATCGCAGCCGTTTCAGGAATGTCAAGCATGTCATGGATAATCCCTTTTGTGAAATCAATTCCGTTTTCGTTCTGATAGAACAAATACAACTTCGCGTTTGGTGAATTGCCTCCCCACGGAGCAACGATATCAATCTTTCCATCATTGTTTAGATCTGCCAATTCAATATCATGAACCTCACCAAGGAAGAGACCAAAGGAGTTCCCTTTCACCAATGCTCCGTTCACATCCTGATAGAAGATTGTTAGCCCGAAACCGTCAGGACTAGTATTGATAATCAAATCCTGTTGACCGTCGTGGTTTAAATCGCCGATATTAATGATCCGGTCGAATCCAAAGGAATAGTCACATTGGATAACAGTAGATTGACCAAAGGAATGACCAGCCTTTTGATAAAATATATGGATGATCCCCGAATCTCTGGAGCATACCGCAATATCATTCAACGAATCATTATTGAGATCGCCAATCCGGAGCACACGACCTGCAGGACCGCACGGATATTTTCCTCCGTCGATGTATTTCCCCCCTCCCAACTGATAATAAATGCGCATGCTGTCGGCAAAGATACTGTTCCCTGCAATATTTGCAGACACGGCAATGTCCATCAAACCGTCCCCGTTGATATCGGCAACGTCGATACCCGATACGATACCGGAATGAT
>JAUXTU010000079.1 GCA_030679145.1 Bacteroidota bacterium
ATGCTTATTTTAAATGGTATTTTTATTTTGTACCTGGCAAAAATAGCAACACTAAATGACTATTATGCCCGCAATGACACTGATGTGAGGTTTTTCAGATGTCTCTTATATTTATTCTCACAATTTGGGGATCATTAAACATTATTTTTTGGAGGTTATTATGGTAAAATTTCGTTACGGCGTGGTTATTATTGCTATCATTCAAATGCTGGCAATAATAGGTTGTGACAAAGATGATGATAAAGATTCATCATCAAATCCGGCAAGCACTTCATTATCCACGTATGAACCTCGAGGTACCATCAGCGGTTTAATACGAGATCGTATTACCAATGAACCCGTTTCGGGCGCTGTTATTTCTGTCGGTTTTGATGGTGTTGTTCATTCTACAACATCGGATGTTGCAGGTGCATTTTCCTTCGCCAGTGTTCCTGCCGGTCAGTATCAAATAGTCAATGGAACAAGTGTTCCAACAGGAACATACACATTGACCGTTTCACTACTATCTAAAAATGCTGCAGAAACAAACCTAAATAAAAAATATCGAGATTATTACTATACGACAGTTACCATTCGATTTACTTCGCTTGCAACCGGCGACTCGGTTGCTGTAGACGGTTTGGTTGGAAGCACTTTGCTCACCATTTCTCATCTGAATACTACATTGAGTGGATTGGTTGTTGATCGAAATTCACAGCCGGTTGCAAATGCAACAGTAACTTTATATGATGCAACGGTGTTCCCGATAAATGCAATGTCGCAAACAAAAACATCAGCATCGGGTGCGTACAAGTTCTCCAATATTGATAATGGTTTGACAATCAATGTTAACGCTCAGAGTACTGACGGTTCGCTTGAAGGAAATTTAGCGGCAAACTTTACACTTCCGGCAAATGTAACAACAGACTCGGTACGATCTCAAGTTAATGCTGAAAGAATTGTTATTCTCCCGGTCGATAATGTTAATCCATATATCATTTCTACTTCACCGGAAAACGTATCAGATGTCTCTCCAACAAATCTGAAAGTGGTGTACACTTTTTCTGAACCGATAAAACAAACACCGTATACGCGGACAGACTTGCCAGCAGGACATAATACGATCGTTGATGATATTGTTGTATCATATGATGGATTTAAAAAGACAACGGCAAATCTTGGGTTCTCGTTACAATGGGATAC
This sequence comes from Bacteroidota bacterium, assembly GCA_030679145.1. Lineage (GTDB taxonomy): Bacteria > Bacteroidota > Ignavibacteria > UBA10030 > UBA8401 > UBA8401. Next base: position 1,183 of record JAUXTU010000079.1, read on the forward strand.
TGTAACTTATAAACAGTTGACGGTAACGCCTCAGGGAATTCAGGGCTCATCAAAATATAGTGTCAATTTTAATGTTGCTGCAAATTCCGGAAAAATTACCGATGAAGCTGGCCGTGCTTTGGTAAACAACGTGAATCTTACCGGTGATTTTGAAGTGCTCCAATTTACCACCGGTGGTAGTTCTGTTGTTCCTGGCGTCCCAACTCTTGCACGAAGGAATGTTCCAGGTCAATTTGCCGAACTCGATTTTACCGGCGGTACGGTAGGATTACAATGGAATGTTAGTGCTGATGCTCGCAGTTATAACATATACCGCAGTATCAATGGTGGAACATTTGATCTTTTACAAAAGGATTTCTTTGGAACGCAATTCAGTACACCTTCCGGATCGTTGGTTAATCCATCAGGAGTAAATAATCCTCTTTCTGCAATCAATGTTCGTTATCAAGTTCGTGCGGTAAGTAAAGACCTTGTTGAAAGTGCCCCGAGCAATACTATTACAGTAACTGATGGTGTAAAACCAAAGTTGAGTAATGCAGTTGTTGCAGCAGGTCCTTCGGTATTTACCTGGGTTTACACCCTTCGATTTACCGAACCGATGAATATTGCTGCATCGGAAAATCCTGCAAATTATTCTTTTGCAACTACAGGCGGAGTTTTTTATACCGTTAACAGAGCAGATTATCTTGGATTTAATGCGGGGACCGGAACATACAATATTCAGTTATCCGTAACATCAAGTGCTGCTCCAGTAGTAGGGTATAGCCTTATTTCAGGAAATAGCGTTATCGATCTTTCTGGATTGGGTGTTGATCCTACTGCAAACAGCAAAACATTCTAGAATATCATTTCATTGCGGTACAATAATAAAGGGCGCTTTTGCGTCCTTTATTATTGTACCGAAGAAGGGACTCGAACCCTTAATGCGTGAGCGCTAGCTCCTAAGAATGAATTTGATAGATCTTCAAAATAAAATATGGCGATTTTGATTTGAATTCGCAATTTTATTTTTCTGCTCCGAGCTCAATTGAACAGGTTTTCACTCTCAATATGTAACGTTTTGGCAACTTTTGGTATTGGGTTATACTGATTGGTAATTATGTACGTAACATTTTAGTAACTCACGTTACGCAAAAAAAATAACCACCTAACAAAGTAAAGTCGTCATGCCCGAATGCCTTAGTCTGGCATCCATTGTATAGATTCCCGCTAAGATCGTGCGGGAATGACGGATGTTTTTTTGATTTTGCGTAACATCAGTTAGTAACTCTTGTCTTTTAGATAAAACAAATGACCCGACCTGTAGAAATTTGGATTACCGCACCTAATTGTGCTGACATCATCATTTCAAAAATCTCCACAAAAATTTTAGGTCTACAAAAACTGTTTTCTAATTTTTAGGATATTTCCCAACATCCCTTATTCCATGAATAGCCTGCGCTAAAGTAAACGTGCAATAGGTATTTAAGAATTGACTTGACAAAGAGAATTTACTTCCGTAATATATCGAAACGGTTCGATATATAAAGCAATATTATTCAAATAAGTGTAATAAAAACCAATAAATACTTAAATAGTAATAAAAACGCTTTGCTATTATGAAGAAAAAATTTACAATCCGTGATGTAGCAAAAAAAGCCGGATTATCCCTTTCTACTATCTCGTTAGTTCTGAATAACAAAGGTTATGTTAGCGATGCTAACAAACAAAAGATTTTAAGCATCATAAAAGAGCTAGACTATCATCCACAGCGCAGCGCTCGCGGTCTTGCATCCCAATTAAGTGGGAATATTGGTTTTATTCTTACAGAAGATCACTTTTCTCAGTCAGAGCCATTTTATACCAGAATCTTTCTGGGTACCGAATTTGAAGCAAGGAAACACAATTACTACATCCTTTTGACGACCGTTGGAAAGAATGTAAAAGAAACTTATGAAATTCCCCGTTTTCTACTTGAACATAATGTTGATGGAGTGATCATAGCCGGGAAGATCGGCTCCTCGTGGATTGAATACATTAGTAATAAGCACATTCCATTTCTACTGGTGGATTACGTTGCACCAAAAGTTTCAAATATCACTATCGACAATAGAACCGGAGCAGAACTTGTTGTTCAGCATTTTTTACGTGGCGGACACAAGAAGATTGGATTTATTGGGGGAGACTTAAGACACCCGAGTATCCATGAACGTTTCGCACAGTATCAAAGTGTGCTCCTCGCTGCTGGAATTACTCCTTCCGAACAATGGTATAACGTCGATCAGTCGAACACGACTTCCTCTGATGGCTATGAAGCAGCAAAAAAAATATTTAATAGTAACGACAATAAACCGACCGCAATTTTTGCTGCGAACGATGCAATGGCGATAGGATGTATGCAGTATTTGAAAGAGAATGGATTCAGGATCCCTAAGGATATAGCGATCGCAGGATTTGATAATATCGAAGCCGGACTTCATGTAGAACCACGCCTTACGACAGTAAATGTTCATCGTGAAGAAATGGGTAGTCTTGCAGTGCGTCGTATCGTAGAAATGGTGAAAGAAAAAAACGGTGTCGTTACAAAAACGATCACTCCGGTAGAGCTTGTTGTAAGAGATTCGTGCGGCATAAGAATGGACTAATTTTTTTACTCTAAATAATAGGAGGATGTTTCGACAGTTATGTGCTATGTAAATAAAGTTCAAGTTTTGTAATTCAATCCATCACCAAACACAGAGGAGATTTAGTTATGAATTTGCGTACAATGTTTCTTTGGTGCATTTCATTTGTAGTGATCGTTGCTATAAGTGCGTTTGCACAAAACACCAATCTATTAAAGAATGGTGGATTTGAGAGCGGCAAGCCGTCATTATATACTGCAGAAGCAGGAACAAGTGGAGCGGCATTAACGTGGGCAGAAGACCAGAAGCATGGCGGAACACGCTCGTTGAAGATCGTAAAAGCAGCAACAACGGGAAGTGCA
>JAUXTU010000081.1 GCA_030679145.1 Bacteroidota bacterium
ACGTCGGACGATTTACATCGTACACAGTGCTTTTTTAGTCACGATTCTTCACCTTGTCGGAGTTTTATACCAATAACGCTATTTCAAAGAACAACTTACAGTTATTTCAGCAACACTTTTTGACCTTTAAACCCATTCTGAGGAGCCTGCCTGCACGAAGCCGATGCTTCGTTTCGGCAAAGGCAGGCGAAGCGACGAAGAATCTTGCTTTTCTACTCAAAAATAAAAACGAGATTCTTCACTTCGTTCAGAATGACAATAGACAACTGCCGCTTTACGGCATTCCGTACAGCGGAACAATTTTTCAGATATCTCTAATAATATAAATTTCAAAAACCCTGATAGAGTTTAATCTCTATCAGGGTTTTTCTTTTTTAAATAACTCTGTATTCTCTGTAGCTTTTTAGAATTGAAATTCAAGTGACTTTTCTTATATTCTACGTATGCAATCCATAACAATCCTTGGCTTAGAAACTTCATGCGATGAAACTTCTGTTGCGGTCATTCGCGATGGTAAACTTCTTTCCAATATCATTTCATCTCAGATCGTTCACGAACAGTATGGCGGGGTAGTTCCTGAACTCGCATCCCGTGCTCATCAGAAATTGATCGTACCGGTTGTGAATGAGGCGCTTGCAAAAGCAGAAGTGAAGAAAGAAGAACTGACGGCAATTGCAGTAGCTGCGGGTCCGGGATTAATGGGTTCACTTCTTGTCGGGGTGAATTTTGGGAAAGCGTTCGCGTATGGACTCGGTATTCCGTTCATTGCTGTAAATCATATGGAAGCACACATTTATTCCAATTTTATAGACGAACCTACACCACGCTTTCCTTTTTTGAATTTGACTGTTTCCGGCGGACATACTCAGCTTGTTTTGTTAAAGGATGAATTTCAATACGAAATTGTTGGTGAAACGAAGGATGATGCTGCCGGTGAAGCATTTGACAAAGTTGCTAAAATGTTGAGATTAGGGTATCCTGGCGGACCGCAAATTGATAAATTCGCGAAACAAGGAAGCACAAATGCAATAAAATTTCCGCGACCGTACGCTATCGGAAATGATTTTAATTTTAGTTTTAGCGGCATAAAAACTGCGGTTCTCTATTATCTTCGTGACAATAAATTACGAGATACAGTAATTCAGGAACAACTGCTTGCAGATATTTGTGCGAGTTTTCAATCTTCCGTTGTTGATGTGCTTGTTCAAAAGACAATTCGAGCAGCAAAACATTTTGGGGTGAAGGATATTGCAATAGCCGGCGGAGTTTCAGCAAATTCGTATTTGCGAAACGAAATGAGAAAAGCAGCAGATCAAAGTGGATTACAGCTATTTATCCCAAAATTTGAGTATTGTACAGACAATGGAGCAATGATCGCAGAAGTAGGTTATCGAAAATGTCAGCGGTCAATGTTTTCCCCGTTGAATGTTACGGCAATAGCGAATTTAGAATTATAATTTTTTTTGACAATGAATAGAATTGCATCGACGCTTCAACAATTTCAAAAGAATAAAAGAACAATAGTAATTCCGTACATCACTCCGGAATTTCCTATAAAAGGAACAACTATTCCGTTGATACTCGCACTTGAACAATCCGGTGCGGGGATGATTGAAATTGGCATTCCATTTTCCGATCCACTTGCGGATGGTCCGACAATTCAACACTCATCGGAAATTGCGATCAAGAATGGCGCAACGCTGAAACGTGTGCTCGAGTTGATCACTGAAGCACGTAAGCAAACAACTATCCCTCTGATTCTCATGGGATATATTAATCCCATACTGAATTATGGAGTTGAAAAATTTTTGTTGGATGCAAAGAAAGCAGGAGTTGATGGCTTGATCATTCCGGACATGCCGCCTGAAGAAAGTGATGAATTTCGATCTCTGTGTGTAAAGAATGACTTGAGTAATATTTTTCTGATTGCGCCAACCTCATCTGAAGAACGTATTAGATATATAGATAGTCTCTCTACCGATTTTAGTTATTGCGTATCGGTCACCGGAGTTACCGGTGCCCGAGCCTCATTTGGTGATCATTTCGATGAATATCTCTCCCGCGTGAAAAAGAACACAACGAAAGCATTTGTTGTTGGGTTTGGCATTAAAAGCAAAGAACAAATTGTGCATATTACTGCATTCTCGGATGGTGTCGTAGTGGCTTCAGCATTATTGCAGGCGATTGCTGAAAAAAAGAACATCGATGATGTCGTTGCAACAGCACGACAATTTTTTTCTTCATTGGTATAGTATGGCAAAAATTGATGATTGGCGAAATAAGATTGATGAGATCGATCAGGAACTTGTTAAGTTGCTGAACGAGCGTGCGCACTACGCTGATGAGATTGGAAAGATCAAAGAGCAGCTCGGTTTAGAAGCATATTCGCCAAAGAGAGAAAAAGAAGTTTTGGAAAATATTTTGAAATACAACAAGGGACCGTTGAACAATCTTGCTTTGCGACGTTTATTTGAACGAATCATTGACGAATCCAGAAAACTTGAACGCGAGGCAATGAGTGAACGGAAAAACAATAAATAAAAAACTCAAATTGTTCCTTGGCGGTATATTCATTGTTGTTGTTTTGTTTTTCGTCATTATATTGTTTCTCCCGAATTCGTTTTCTCCTTCCCCCAAGTTTATCACCGTAAGTAAAGGGCAATCGTTTTCCAGCCTTGCCGACTCGCTTGAAAAGAGAGAAATTATATTTAGTGCATTCACATTCAAAATTGCGGGACGACTGCTCGGCTATACTCAAAAAATGCGCATCGGCAAATACAGCTTTGTCAGCGGGATTTCTAATCTTGAACTTTTAAATGATTTAGAAGGGGGTCTTTCGACCGTAATTACGAGTGTTACATTGCGGGAAGGAGTTCGAGCAAAAATATTTGCCCGCATTTTGAAGCGCCATATCGGAATTGATTCAGCTCGTTTTATGCAATTCCTTAAAGATACTTCACTCATCGGAATCTATCCGAACAATTCTCCTTCGCTGGAAGGGTATTTGATGCCGAACACCTATAATTTTTTTTGGCAGGATGATGAGCGTGCTATTATTCAACGTATGATAACCGAATTCAGAGAATTCTTTGTTGACTCTCTTCAACAAAGAATGAAACTACTGGGATACAATCTAAACGATGTTATGACGATGGCGTCCATTGTAGAAGGTGAAGCAGTATATGATGATGAACGTGCGATCATTGCCGGAGTCTATTATAATAGATTGAAGAAAAGAATGAGATTGCAAGCAGATCCAACCGTATTATATGCGGTATCTGATGTACCAAAACGGTTGACGAGAACCGATCTCCAATTTGAATCGGATTATAACACATATCTAAATTATGGCTTACCTCCCGGACCAATCAATAATCCCGGAAAACAATCCATCATTGCGGCATTATATCCTGCTAAACATAATTTTATCTATTTCGTTGCTGATAATAACGGCAGACATCGTTTTGCCAAAAATTATCAAGAGCATCAACGAAATGTTGTTTTATATAGAAAAGCGAGAGCGTTGGCAAAAAACGGCAGTTAAAATTCATTTGTTGCAAATCCTTTTCACTTTTGCTATATTTATAGCGTAATTTATCATAACCAATAGAAAGTATCATAATGAAACCCGATATTCACCCAGAATACAGAAAAGCGGTTGTTGCCTGCGTTTGTGGTAACACATTTGAAACCCGCTCGGCGGCCGGAAATATCCACGTCGAAATCTGCTCTGCGTGTCATCCGTACTATACCGGAAAGCATAAACTGCTTGACTCTGCCGGTCGTGTTGAGAGATTCAACAAGAAGTATGCGAAAAAGACCGCGGCGCCAACGGCATAATTTTTTTATGTTGAGTAAATAAAAAACGGAATGGTTCCTATGATCATTCCGTTTTTTATTTTATAGCTATTTATCGCGAAGTGGACGAAGATCGTAGAGAGAAGATTAATATACAACTCAATTAAAAATTCTTTATGTTCTCAGTGAACTCTGCGGTGAATTTCTCGGCAAATTGTAGCACTTGAAAGGACCATATGCCTACTCAAATCTGTCTTTTTGAAGACATCTATTACTCCCGTCTTCTTCCGCTTGTCTATTTCCGCCCGACATTCAACCTTCGCTGCGGGATTCTATCGCTGAAAGAAAAAGTCCAATTATCATATCCCAAAGCAAATGTCACTTTGCATTGCCGTTCGTATATGGCAGATTACATGCGATTGCGAAACCCAAAATTTGCAGTGAATAATATTACGGGAACAAGCTGTCTATTCATCAATGGCCGGGCAATTGTTGATGAGAAATTTCTCAAAGCAATTCCTATGAACAATGAACAGGATGTTGTCTATGTAAACGATGACAATGTTGTTGCGGCACACGTGAGCGGACAAAAATTGAAATCGTTGAAAGGACATGTGAATGGAATTTTCTCGATCTCTGATTTTGATGGGCTGCAGGTTCAACAGGTTGATGTAGAATTGATCCACTACCCTTGGGAATTGATAAAAAATAACGGTAATCAAATACGTTCAGATTTTAATTTGTTGAAAAAGGCGCACAAGAAACAAACGCCAAAGAAAAAATTTCTCGGTGTTCATATCCTGAATGAAAAGAATGTTGTCGTTGGAGAAGGTACTATTATCAAGCCCGGAGTGGTGATTGATGCTGAAAATGGTCCGGTCTATATCGGAAAAAATGTTCAGATCATGTCATTCTCAACAATAATAGGTCCTGCATATATCGGTGATGGTTCGATCGTTAAGGTCGGTGCAAAGATATATCAAGATTGCAGTATTGGACCGGTTTGTAAAGTTGGCGGTGAACTAGAAGCGACAATTCTTCACAGTTATTCCAATAAGCAGCATGATGGTTTTCTCGGTCATTCATATCTCGGAGCGTGGGTTAACTGCGGTGCAGGAACGGTGACAAGCGATCTGAAAAATAATTATAGTTCGGTGAAAGTATTTGTGAATGGAGATCCTGTTGACAGTAAAATGCAGTTTGTCGGTGTTACCATTGGTGATCATTCCAAGACGGCGATCAATTCAACATTTAATACCGGAACGGTAATAGGTGTATCATCGAATGTATTTGGGACAGGATTTCCACCAAAATATGTTCCGTCATTTTCTTGGGGAGCCGCGGGTGAAACGTTCACCACATATAATATTGATAAAGCGATCAATGTTGCAGGTAAAGTAATGATCCGCCGTGGAATTGAACTGACCGATCCGGAAGAAAAACTCTTTCGCAAAATATTTGATTTAACAACAGATGAACGACGAAAACGGGGAATGCCGTTGTAATAACAAGAAGAAACAATCACAGTACGATTATTGCAGAATGGTTTAATTAATATTATGGAACGACAAGAGCCACACGTTGAGTATAGAGAAGAACAAAAAATGTTGTTTGCAGGTGTTCGTGGAACGGCAGTAAAAATATTAAATCGTGTCGAACGAACAGATTCGTATCTTGATAAATTGATCGATGCCGAACTCCGATCGAGCGAATTTAACGATCTGGACAAATCATTATTGATGGAAATTGTTCACGGCGTACTTCGCTGGCAGTCGAAATTGGATTGGGTGTTGAACGGATTCTTTCACGGGAATTTCTCAAAGGCGGAAGTAACTGTTCGCAACACATTGCGTGCGGCACTCTACCAAATCCTGTTCCTTGATAAAGTTCCGGATCATGCTGCAGTGAATGAAGCGGTCGAATTCATTAAGCGAGTTCGTGGTGAAAAAGCGGGCGGATTGGTGAATGGAGTATTGAGGAATATCATTCGAAATAAAGAAGGAATTCATTATCCAGACGTGCAGAATGATGCAGCATTATATCTTTCAACCATGTATTCATTTCCGTTATGGATGGTAAAGCGGTGGATGAATCGTTTTGGTTTCTATGAAACAGAGAAATTACTCGATGCACAAAATCAAAAACCAGGATTGACACTTCGCATCAATACAATGAAGACGACGGTCGATGATTTTATGAAGATGTTCGATCTGCAAAATATATCATACGAACGGTCTCAGTTTCTTCCGATGTTTTTGAAAACTTCATCGCTTTCGAACATTTCGCAGACAGAAATATTCCGGCGTGGATTCTTTACAGTGCAGGATGAGAGTGCCGGTATTGCTGCACTTCTGCTCGACGTTAAACCGGGAGAGAGAGTTGTTGATCTTTGTTCTGCACCCGGAGGTAAAACGACATTTTTTGGTGAAGTGATGAAAAATCAAGGAGAGATTATTGCAGTCGATAAATACCAGACACGATTAAATTTAGTGAAAACGGCATGCGAACGAGTAGGGCTAACAAATATCACGTATGTTGCTGCAGATGGTATAGAATTCCAAACTGAACCTGTTGATAAGATTTTGATCGATGCGCCATGTTCGGGTCTTGGTGTCCTTTCGAAAAAACCCGATATCAAGATTAAACGTGAAATGCGGGATATTAATGAGGTAGTGAAGATACAAGAACTGCTTTTGAACAATGCTGCTACAATATTAAAACCCGGCGGAGCAATGGTCTACAGTACGTGCACAATAGAACCGGAAGAGAATTTTGAGGTTGTTAAAAAATTCCTTGAATCTCATCCTGAATTTGAGATTGATCCCGCTTCAAAATATATCACTGAAAAAATTGTCTCTGCTGATGGATTTGTTGAAACGTTTCCGCATCGGAATGGGATAGATGGTTCCTTCTCAATTCGACTGGTGAAGCAATCCTGATTTTAAGAGATATCCACTATCGGAGTATTGATGAATTATAAAGACTTATTTGTACAGGAGCTGCATCGCATCGATGATGCAAATACCTATAAATTTGAAACCCCTTTTACTTCTCCACAAGCCGGTATTGTTACCGTAAACGGAAAAAAAGTTGTGATGATGGCTTCCAATAATTATTTAGGAATGTCAAACCATCCGGTCGTAAAAAAAGCAGCGATTGAAGGTATCAAAGAGTTCGGGTATGGAATGGCTTCCGTTCGATTCTTATGTGGGACACAATCAATCCATCTTGAGCTCGAAAAAAAGATAGCCAAGTTTGTCGGTACTGAAGATTCAATCTTGTTTTCTTCTGCATTTGCTGCGAATAATGCTTTTTTCCCCTCACTGTTTAATGAAAAACTTGGTTACGAAAATTATCGTGATGTGATTTATACTGATGGTTTGAACCACGCCAGTATTATTGATGGAATGCGATTGTGTAAATCTGAAACGACCGATAAAAAAATTTATAGGAACAATGACATTGCTCAATTAGAGCAATTGCTTGAAGCCGATAAGAATGCTGACTATCGATTTAGAATTATTGCTACTG
>JAUXTU010000082.1 GCA_030679145.1 Bacteroidota bacterium
ACCATTATTCACTCACTTTGCAGCACTTTGCTTATAATTTCTAATAAATTTGCCGGTTTATATGGCTTTTGAAAGATCGCACTCGGTGTAACATCGCCCAACAGACTGTTAAGTTCTTCTTCCGAAAAACCAGATGACATAATTACTTTAATGTTCGGATTTATTTTTCGTAACTCGAACAACACTTCTGTGCCGTTCATTTTCGGCATCGCATAATCTATTATTACCACATCTATTGTTTGCCAGTGAGTGTTGTATATCATTATTCCTTGTTCAGGATCTGATGCTAGAAACCGTTGATATTTCCTTTCATTGAAAACTTCGTCCAGCATGTCTAGAATATATTGTTCATCATCAATCACCAGCACTGTGGGAGAATGAGCGATCGTTTCCGCGACTTGTTTTTTTTCTTTCGATAAATAAATTCCCGATGTTACGAGAGGTAATATGACCTGAAATATTGTTCCCGCTCCCTCTGTACTGCTCACTGTAATTCCGCCGCCATGGCCGCGGATAATTCCTAATACGGCAGAAAGTCCTAATCCGCGACCGACAAATTTTGTGGTAAAGAACGGATCAAATATCTTTGTGATGACTTCCTCATTCATACCAGCACCGTTATCCGATACCTGGAATAATGCATACTTACCTTTTTGTAATACCTGATTGTTCAACTTACCGTATGGCACCAATTCTTCATCGGCTAAGAGCAGTGTTGATACATCTATATTAACAACACCTTGTTTGTCTCCTATTGCTTCACCTCCGTTAATGACCAAATTCATAACGACCTGTTCTATTTGTCCCGGATCTCCTTTGACTATAACCGGTGTTGAAGGAAAATGCGGTATAAGAGTTATATTCTTTGGTAACGACGCTTCGAATAAACCGATGTGCTCCTGCACTACCTTTACTAAATCAACTGTAGTGATCTGGAACCGACCTTTTCCGGAATATGCAAGCATTTGTTTTGTAAGTGTCGCAGCACGTATAGCTGCCGTCATCGTTTTATCCAAATTTAATACCGAAGGATGATCATCCGGAATTCGTAATTTCGCAAGCGATACATTTCCCATCACCGCTGTGAGCAGATTATTAAAGTCATGGGCTATGCCGCTGGCAAGCACACCAATACTTTCTCGTTTCTGCAAATCTCGGATTATTTGTTCTGAATTTTTGCGCTCGGTTATGTCTTGCGCTAATGCAATAATTACATCCCTGCCCAAATATATCCCCTTATTCAACCTTAATTCCTTCGGAAAAATTTCTCCATTCTTTCGTTTCCCCCAGAATTCAAATAGTTGTGGTTCGCCGCTAAGAACATTTTTCAAGGCGCGTGCAATTTCTTCCATATTATTTCTGTCGGGTGCGCTCAAAAAATCCGGAAACTTACCGATAATTTCTTCACGCGAATAACCGTACATTTTTTCAGCCCCAACATTCACGTCAATAAACCGTCCATCGGTATCTTGAATATAAATTGCGTCTGATACGCTGTTGAACAAACCGTGATAGCTCACTTCATTTTCTTGCAATTGTTTCTCTGATTTTTTTCGTTCGGTGATATCGGTAAAAATACCGAGCAACATACTATTTGCCTCTCCAAATTCAACGAATGAATTTAAAACCTCGAACCAAACTTTTTTTCCATTCCAAAGCAACACTTCTTTTTCCATAAACGCTGGAACAGTTTTTGTCAAAAACCGTTCTCTATGATTTTCTATGATATGCGATTTTACTTTTTCGCTATAAATAACAGAAAAACTGGAGCCAATCATTTCTTTTTTGGTTTTTCCAACCATGGCGCAAAATGCTTCGTTAACGCTCATAACAATTCCATTTTCATCGGTTACGCGCATACCGCTTGTAGAATGTTCCCATACGGAGCGAAAAAATATTTCCGATTTTTGAAGCGCTTCTTCATAACCCTTGCGTTCGGTAATATCTTCTACCGTACCATCGTAATACAATACGTTGCCTGTTTCGTCCCGAATGACTTGAGCGTTTTCACGCACAAAGAAAGGTGTTTTATCGGCTTTGTGCCATTCTGCTTCAAGGCCGGTAATGGAACCATCACGCTCCAACCGTTCTTTGAATACACTGCGCGGGTATACAGTATCCGGCTCTTGCTCCAAATTACGGTTGGCGTAATCTTCGAATGATGAATACCCCAGCATTCGCGTAAGTGCAGGATTAGAGGCAAGAATGCGTCCATCCGGTGTGGTTCGATAGATACCAATTGGTACGTTTTCATACAATTGACGATATTGCTCTTCACTTTTATGCAAAGCATCTTCTGCCAATTTCCGTTCATGAATATTCTTTACAATGTTCGCAGCCTTAACAAAACGTCCTTGCTCATCAAATTCATAATGTGACGTTTGCTCAACCCAGAATTTTTCACCATTTTTTGGTTGGATCAAAAATTCAATAGATATATCTTCTCGTTTCTCTTTTTTCCATCGATTGTAAGTGTCCGCAATGTGTCTCCGATGTTCTTTAGCAACAAATCTAAGCGAACTCATTCCAATCAATTCTTGATCGGAATATCCGCTAATAATTACCAGTTCCGGATTACAATACGTAAATATTGAACGGCTATCAGCTTCGTAATACGCTTGACGAATATTTTCAACAATGGCACGGTATCGTACCTCATTTTCACGCAATGCTTTTTCAGCTTTCTTTCGTTGTATCAACCCCGAAAGGATTTCAGCAACAGAAAGAAGGAAGCCTTGCTCATATTTTTTTTGCTGATGATGTTCGGCTAAGTAAATTACAATAACACCAAGGACTTTATCGGAAGAAAGAATTGGTACGTTATAATGTCCGTGCGGTTGTATTCCGCTATATCTATTTTCATGTCGTTCATCTACACAATCGGCAAATTGAATCTGATGAGTGGCTGCTGCTTTGCCGCACAAGCAGCGTCCGAATGGAACAAGCGCGCACATTGTTTGTAATTCCGTACTTAAATTATGAGCGGTTGTCAGCGTTAACAAATCGTGTTGTTCATCCGCCAGAAAAATTCCTCCTTTATTCACCACACTTAAAAACGGAAGCGAAAGCGTGGTTGTTAAAATACGCTCGATACTTTCTTCCATGCTGACGTTTTCAACTGATATACTGAGGATTGTATTTAATGCTCCTTGAATTTGGAGATTCTGTTCTTTCTCTAATTCTAATGCTTTGCGTTCGGTGATATCTCGAACAATAGCTAATATCATTACCTGTTCGTCAATTTCAACTCTGTTCAAGTTAACTTCAGCATTAAAAAGCGTCCCATCGAGTTTCTGGTGAACCCACTCAAATAGCTGCGGTTCACCGGAGAGTGCGGCAGTAATTTTTTCAAGTGCACTTTCCTTTGAATCGCGTTTATCGGTTTGATACGGAGGGGAAAACTCGTACGGTTTTCGGTTCAGTATTTCCGTACGGCTGCAACCAAACATGTGTTCTGTTTTAAGATTACAATCAACAAATGTATCGCCGATCATTAAAAAAATAGAATCGTTCGCTTTCGTAAAAAGTACTCTGTACTTTAATTCAGCTTGTTGTAATGCTTCTTCTGCACGCTTGCGATCTGTAATATCTCGTATTGTCCCTTGTCCTACATCATCACCACCTTGTCTTACCAATCTCCCGCTTATTTCCACATCTATAAGTCGCCCATCTTTGTGGTAAATTTTTGTAATGAAATTGGAGAACTCTTTATTCGTAAAAATGTTGTTCAAGTGAAATAAAATTTTGGGAACTTCATTTTTTGGCACAAATCTCACGAATGATTTTCCAATCACCTCTTCAATTTTATATCCTAAAATTTTCTCCAAGCTGTCGTTTAAGAACAGCAGTTTTCCCGTTTTATCAATGATGATAATAATGTCTAATGTGGACTGAGTTATTATCCTATATTTCTCTTCACTTTCGCGTAATGCTTTTTCCACCCGTTTACGTTCTGTCATATCGTGGTTAACACAAACCAATCCGACGATGTTTCCATTCGCATCTCTCAGAGGAACTTTGGAGTTTTGCAGCCAATACGATTCTCCTGTTCTCGAAACAAAAGGAACTTCAATGTTCATCTTCGGCATGCCGGTTTGCAGGATTAACCGATCATCTTCATCAAAAAGTTTCGCATCTTTTTCCGGATAGATGTCGAAATCGGTTTTGCCAAGGATTTCAGATTCCGATACAACATTGAGCAATTCCAGCTCACGTTTGTTGGCAAACATTTTTCTGCCCGAAAGATCTTTTACAAACACAGCGTCGGGTAAAAGATCAACAATGGTTCGCAAGAGTGAACGTTCATTAGCGAGTGTCTCTTCTGTTCGTTTGCGTTCGGTTACGTCTCTTAACGAAGTAACTCGAACAATTCTTCCTTTATAGTGCATCATCTTTGTGTGTAAAATGCATGGAAATGTTGTACCGTCTTTTCTTAATGCAGTCGCTTCGTACGGTTCTTCGTTGCCGGTAAGCATATTCTTCATTACAATTTCTCTGTCTTCAGGCACAATCCATTCAGTTCCGTATCTGCCAATAGCTTCTTCGGAAGTATAACCAAACATTTTTTCTGCAGCTTGGTTTTGTTCAATACAAACCCCTTTTTCAGAGATGAAGATTGATTCAAAAGTCGCTTCACTTAATCCACGATACTTTTCTTTACTCTCTTCAAGTTCTTCTTCCACTCGTTTGGTGTCAGTTATGTCCGTGATGGAGCCGAGATACCCAACAACCGATCCGGTTGGGTTCCGAAGGGCGATTGCGTTGCCGTGAACCCATGTGACCTTGCCCGCTGGGGTCTTGAAACGATAGTCGCTTTGGAACTCGCTGCCGGCCTGAACTGTTCGCTCCCACTCGGCGAACACACGCGCGCTGTCTTCAGGGTGAATGGCAGCACCCCAACCGATCCCCATCGCTGTAGCCGATGTTAATCCCGTTATCTCGCACGCTCGTTCATTGATGTATATACAACTACCTTGATTGTCCGTTTGATAAAGGCCGACAGGTACAAATTGGACAAGCGACTGCCAGCGCTGTTCACTCTCACCCAACGCTTTTTCTGCATGTTTGCGTTCGGTAATATCGCGGCTGATACCCATCACTGCTGTCACCACACCTGATTCATCGCAAAGCGGCACGAGACTACTACTGATCCACATTTCGCGGTCACCGAGACGAAGTGAAGACTCATTAAACTGGGGTTGTCCACTCTGGAAAACATACCTTAATGACTTTCCTTGTTCCTCCGCAATATCTGGCGGGAACAAATCATTCCGCAATTTGCTGATTATTTTTTCCGGTGATGTACTGAACAGCCGCGCTGCGAACGTGTTGACATATTGCACACGATCATCTTTGCCAATCACAAAAATCATATCGTGTGCGGCTTCGGCGAGCACACGGTAACGTTCTTCACTTACCTGCATTACCTTTTCCACTCGTTTGCGCTCGGTAATGTCAATAAATGTCGCAAGAAGGTTATCTTCAAAGGAAATGCCCCCAATCATGACATTGCGCTCCTCACCACTCTTGCAGGTCACTCTGTATTCTAAAGATTCAATATCCGATCCTACCTTTACCGCTTTCGTCACAGGAGCGTTCCAACTATCCTGAACCGAGCGTCGGTAAGATCTATTAGGGTAGGCTAGTTGCCACCATTTCTTCAGCGTCGGCACATCGTCTGTGGTATAGCCGAAGATCTTGGTGAACTGGTCGTTAAAATAAACAATAACGCCATCCTTGTTCACAACACCCAACGGAATTGGAACCAACTTAAATAAATTCAAAAAGTTCTGTTCGTTCACTCGATGTTTTTTCTCTGCTTTGTTTCTTTCTGAAATATTGCCAGCATGAGCAAGTTCTTTTTCTAATTCCTTTATACGCGTATGTAAAGATGTAATTTCCTCTTCAACCGAAGATATATTCTTTGCACGTTTCTTATTAGATGGTGCCTTCGATTTTGATGAAGACTGTTTTGAAGTTGGTTTTGTTTTCATAAAAGATCTCCATTCTTATTCATGAATGGCTGCAACCTATTCTTGTGAACAACTCTAATAATCGTTTGAAGTTCGTGTTGGTATTGCTCAGAATTTAAAACAGAATATTCGTTTGTAAAAGAGCACAGAAACAAAGGGCTGGAAACATATTTACTCATAACTACCACCATAAGTCGAGTAAATCATATTTAGCTAAAATTGGTGTTTTAATTTATAAGTAAATTCAGTAGAATACAACATACAAGTTTACTCACAAAGCTAAATGAAGAATTGATAAGTTTGAATTTTGTAGAATCTTCATTGGAATATAATAAACAGGAGCTGCAATGAGAATTTCCCGTATTCATTTTATCACAATCTTGGTGTTGAACATGTCAATAGCGCAAAAACAACAGCATAATGATAACGATGTCCATTCATTTGCAAACACCGCCGAAGTCTCTATTTTACATCTTAATATAGATATTACCTGCAATTTTGATACCAAGATTCTTTCCGGAAGCGCAATTCTTAATCTTAATCATAAAAAGAAGACCAATAAACTCGTCCTCGATACGCGCGACCTTATCATCGAAAAAGTGACTCTGGATGAAAAAGAAACGGCAACAACATTCACGCTTGGCGAAGAAGTTAAATTCCTTGGTAAACCCCTTACCATAGCGATCACTCCAAAAACAAAATTTGTAAAGATTTATTACAGCACTTCACCTAACGCGAGTGCACTACAATGGCTGGATCCATCGCAAACATCAGGTAAAATAAAACCATTTTTGTTCACTCAGTCGGAGGCAATTCTTGCGCGCACCTGGGTTCCTTGTATGGATGGACCAGGAGTGCGAATGACATATTCGGCAACAATTCACACTCCAAAAGATCTTATGGCGGTTATGAGTGCAGCCGGAAATATTGTTGAAAAAAACAATGACGGTTTATATAAATTTGAGATGAAACAACCGATCCCCTCATATTTATTAGCGCTAGCAGTAGGCGATCTGCAATTTCGTCCCTTAGGAAATCGCAGCGGTGTTTACGCAGAACCAACTATGATCGAAAAATCGGCATACGAATTTGTTGATATTGAAAAAATGATAACCGCAGCAGAAGAAATCTATGGCGCGTACCGCTGGGAACGATATGATCTTCTTGTTCTTCCGCCAAGTTTTCCGTTTGGCGGAATGGAAAATCCACGATTAACATTTGCCACACCAACAATCCTTGCCGGCGACCGCTCCTTGGTTGCGCTTGTTGCGCATGAACTTGCTCATTCCTGGTCCGGAAATCTTGTTACGAATGCAACATGGAATGATTTTTGGCTGAACGAAGGTTTCACCGTTTACTTTGAACACCGCATTATGGAAAGAATGTACGGACGAAATTATTCTGAAATGCTTTCCGTTCTTACTCTTAAAGATTTAAATAAAGAGATTCAAACCATCGGTGCAGCAAGCGATGACACAAAACTGAAACTCAATCTCGTCAATCGTGATCCGGATGATGCAATGACCGATATTGCATATAATAAAGGATATTTCTTTTTACGGCTGATGGAAGAAACGTTTGGACGCGAGCAGTGGGATATTTTTCTAAAAAAATATTTTAATGAAAATGCATTTACAACGATGACAACAGAAGTATTCCTTGATAAATTGAACACACATTTCAAGATCAAAGAAAATGCGTCACTCTCAAACACGTTGAATATCTCCGCTTGGGTATACGGAGCTGGCTTGCCGGACAACTGTCCAAAACCGCAATCCGACGAATTTGAAAAAGTTGCTGCACAAGTAACTGCATTTTTAGAAGGAATACAAGCATCAACACTGAACACGCAGGGCTGGACAACACATCACTGGTTGTATTTTCTTAGCAATCTTCCTGATTCACTACGTTTAGAGAAATTGATCGAGCTTGATTATGCATTCAATTTTACCCGCTCTGGAAATTCCGAGATTTTGAGCGAATGGTTTCAACGGTGCATTAAGATGAATTATGAAACTGCATTCGGTCCGATGCGCAATTATTTAATGAATATCGGACGACGTAAATTGATCAAACCATTATATATAGAACTTGCAAAAACTCCCGCAGGAAAAACATGGGCACAGGAAGTGTATGCAAAAGCTCGTCCCGGATATCATTCGGTAACTTACAATACGATTGATGGAATTTTGAAATAAAAGATCAGCCACTCCCGAAGGGAAGTCCTTGGCAAAAGTCACTAAGACACAAAGTAATAGGTGTACAAAAAAAATGACAAGGAGGGTAACTGCTCAGTGGATTTATTCTTCAATAGTTTCGGTTAAAACATCAAGCATAATTATAGCCACAGATTCACAGATTAAATTTTAAAAACGTATCTGTGAAAATCTGAGTAATCTGTGTCATGTTTTTTACTGTGCTGAGTAATTACCAAAAAAGAAACAAGATGCTTATTCTATTTCTTTTCTCTATGAGCCGTAGGCTTCGTGCCTTAGTGTCTTCGTGGCAAAAAAAAATAATTATTAGAATAGCCTTTTAATCTAATTCCGATGAAAAAATATCCCATTTTATTTCTCCTTTTACTCTATTCTTGTTCAAACCAATCCAAAACATCTAACACAAATATTCCATTAGATTCGCTTCACGTTCAATACAAAAATAAATGGGTCGAACGTTCGTATTCAATCGCAAAACAATTCTATAAAGTGTACACACCCGGCTGGGAGGGCGCGAATGGCGCCATCGGCGATGCATATCTCTTCAAATCAACGAATGATTCTTCCCTTCTACAGCGATATCTCTATCAATACGATCTGAAACAAATGGACAATGGAACATGGGTTGACGATCGTGCTTGGATTTGTCTTGCGGAATTATACTGGTGGGAATTTTCGGGACGAAAACACATGCAGTGGATTGACGATGCAAAAGTTCGATATCTTGAAGCACGAAAAGAAGGAAGGCTTTCATCGCACGAAGGATTTTGGAGCTGGTATAATTATCCACCCAACGCAAATGTCAACGAACAGATCATCACTAACAGTAATATGAATCAGCTTGTTGTTGTTGCGTGTAAATTATTTGAAGCGACCGGTGATAGAAGATTTTTGGATGATGCGCTAACGGTGTGGAACGGCGACGGAAAAATTCCGGGAATCGAAAAAACATTCTATCGTGGGAATGGAATCTGGCAAGGCAAAGGAGGTCTCGCTGCATTTGGTAAACAACTTCCGTGGGAATCGGCAAGTTATTTATCTGTTCTGGCAGCATTATATCACGCAACAAACGATGCAAAGTATAAAACAATTGCAGTCGCTTCAGCAAAACATATTCTCAATACAAAAACAAAATGGATCGATTCTACCGATTGTTATCAAATACATATGGACGGTAATGGCGCGTTCGTTCATTTTTTATTGGATGCATACGAGATTGCACCAAACGAACTATCTGAAATTCCCGCAATCGTAGAAAAGATGCTGGAACATGTTTGGACAAATAACCAAGGCAAAGCTTCAGTTAAATTGCATCGAGAATTTGATCATGCAATTCGCAACGGATGGAATCCGAACGGCGGTGAAGATGGATATGGAGTTGATGAGATTGGAACGGTGCACGCACAATCTCAGGCGTTACGAGCATTTGGAGTGTTTTCGTATTTTAAGAACAAAGCTGAACCACAAAGGCACTAAGACACAAAGAAGTTTTTATTCCCCCTTGTGCGCTGGCTTGTGTGTAAGCGAAGGGGGTTAGGGGGATGTTAGCAGGAATAAAAACATTGCCACAGATTACACAGAGTAATTGTTGGGATGTGTCATTCCCGCGACCTGTCCGCCGTATGCCGTTTTTCAGCATCCCGTAGAGCGAGACTTCATCTTCTGGCGGAAAGCAGAAATCCAGTTTTAGAAATAACTTCTAAATGAAAAGAGTTATTGTCTGTGCAACCAAATGATTGAGATACACTATTGGTAAATACGCAGCCAATCCGATAAAAATACAATTGCGTATTGTATTTTTTGGAATAAGTTCCTCTTGCTTCACTCTTCTATAAAGATAAATCGAAAACGGAACATTTAACAATACTGCCGTTATCGTCCCCGGATTATACATTTCCAACACAAACAGTCCGCTGATGTGAGGTACTAACGCATTCCAAAAAATGATCGCTTGCAACACCAGAAGGATTGATATTTTTTCTGTGGTCCGTTCGCCTCGCAAACAAAAGAATGTCACCAAGAACGGGATAAGTGTTACAAGAAAAAGTGAAGCGTATAATTGTGTTACTGAGAATTGAAGATGTTCAAAGAATGGAATCGTCGTACGAAGCATCGGAAAATGCGTCAGCATCCACTGAGGCATTGTCAGCGCTTCTTCAAGATTGTGGATGAAAAGAATGATTGGAATTGACCAGAGCAGTTTTTGAAAATCGTTTTTATCACCACTTTTACTCATTCTTTACTTTTAAGACATTTATCCTGCCGCTCTTAGTTGTCCGAGAGTTTAACTCTCGGACAAAAATCTCTTCGACAGTTAAACTGTCGAAGAACAACGAGTACTCATTATTTTGCAAAGATCATCTTTTTTGTTTCTACAAAATCACGGGCTCGTCCGCCTTCTGTTTGACGGATTTGTAATTGATAGAAATACAATCCGCCCGATAAATTTTTTGCATCAAACTGTACGGTATAATTTCCTGCTTCTTGCTTTCCGTTTGCCAATACAGCAATTTCTCTTCCAAGTACATCAAACACCGTTAGCTTAATAGTACTGCTGACCGATAATTGATAACCAATCATTGTCGAAGGGTTGAATGGATTGGGGTAATTTTGTATCAGCGCAAATTCTTTTGGCGCGCTGCCAATCATTACTTCTACAGATTGTGAGTATGAGAACTTCCCGTCGCGGTCTATCTGCTTTAATCTGTAACTATATTTTCCTGACGAAAGATTTTTATCGTAGAATGAATATGCTTTCGGAGAATTAGTCGTTCCATTCCCTTCGACAAAACCTGTTTTGCTCCAATTAACCATGCTCAATTGTCCATTATTAATTGCTCTTTCGATCTCAAACCCATAATTATTCACTTCCGTTGCTGTGTTCCATTTCAACTCAACGCCGTTTTGTTTTGCTGATGCAGTGAACGAAATGAGTTCAACAGGAAGCGGACCTGAAGAACCGGTATAGCGGACAACGGCAAAATCATAATCAGCTCCATTGTATGTGTATCCTGCAACCACAATCTTTCCGTCAGATTGAAGGGCAACATTATTTGCAATATCGTTTACAGATGAACCAACCTCAGTGGTTACCTTTGCATCAGAATCAAATGTGCTATCCAATGCCCCGGTACTGGTATAGCGAACAACTGCAAAGTCAGTATTTACTCCATTGTACATAAATCCTGCAACCAATATCTTTCCATCCGCCTGGATAACGACACTGCGTCCAATATCATACGATGTACCAAATGCTGTGGTTACTCTGCCATCAGAATCAAATGTACTGTCTACTGTTCCATTGGTGTTGTACCGTACTAATGCAAAATCTTCATCAACTCCGTTATTTGAAGAACCTGCTACCAGAATTTTACCATCGCCTTGAATGGCAACACTATTTCCTTCATCAGTAGATAAACCAACTTCTGTGGTTACTATGCCATTAAAATTAAATGTGTTGTCTAATGTTCCATTGCTGTTGTACCGAACTAAGGCAAAATCATAATTCAATCCATTATGAACACTTCCTGCAACAACAATCTTTCCGTCGGCTTGAATGGCAACACCCCGTCCGATAGCGCCGGTACCGACCAAATTTGTTTGTACTTTGCCATCAACATCAAATGTGCTGTCTACTGCTCCATTACTGTTGTACCGAACAACTCCAAAACCATCTGTCCCTACTTCACCTGCAACAACAATTTTCCCATCCGCTTGAATGGCAACACTGTTTCCTTTATCGTTCGTTGTAGTAAAATCCGTGTTTGTCTTGCCATCAGAATCAAATGTGCTGTCTAATGTTCCATTACTGTTGTAACGAACTACTGCAAAATCATTGCTTGTGCTTGGATGTTGTGAAAACCCTGCCACCAGAATTTTCCCATCGTCTTGAATTGCAATGCTGTTTGGAAATCCTCCTTGAGAACTGACTACAGTGATTACACTGCCAGAAGTTCCGAATGTGTTATCCAATGCTCCGCTGCTATTGTAACGAGCGACGACATAATCAAAATCACCACTAACTCCATTAAATTTAGGTCCAGCAACCACAATTTTTCCATCGGCTTGGAGAGCCATACTGGTACGCTCGGAAGTAGTAAGATATAAGCCAGTCGGAGTTATTACTTTGCCTGTAGAATTAAAAGTGATATCCAATGCCCCATCTTGTGCAGAAAGCAATTCCACGCTAATAAGTACACAAATAAAAACTGTAATAGTTTGTTTCATACGTTAATCCTTTTGTAAAATTATTAAATTGTACAGTGAAACTTTGTAATTAAATGCGGAGCGTTGGGAAAACAAATATTGGTATGCTTATTTACCCAAAATAGGCTGCAATAACAATAGGGATTGGATAGCAGATAAAATTGTTGTAAATAATGTTGAAAAATTTAATCTTATCCGATAGCAATGTCAAATAATAATTTTTTGAATGTGATGTCCATCTCGGACAATTTTAGGTTGGCAGGACTATAAAATAAAGAAGCCACATCCCGATGAATTGCATATCGGGAAGCGGCATTTTATGCTGCTTTTCTTTGCGCGAGATTACTTTAGCAATAGTAATTTCTTCACTTGCGATTTTCCATTTGATGTTAATCTCGAAAAATATATTCCCGATGAACGATTTCTTGCGTCGAACGTTTTTTGATGATACACGCCCGCTTCTAAATTTTCATTCACTAACGTTGCAACTTCGCGACCAATCGCATCGTAAATTTTTAACGTCGTAAAGCCTGAAACCTGAAGCGTAAATCCAATTGCTGTTGTTGGATTGAACGGATTGGGGTAGTTCTGAATGAGCAAGAATGAATGCAATTCAATAGGCTTTCCTTCAACCGAACTCACTCCGGATGTTTTGAATGTGATCGTTGTATCGTTCATCGCAACATTATTGATGCTCTTCATATTTTTTATTTGAAGAGCATATGTTGTGCCTGATAATAAAACCGGCAGCGTAATTTGTATTTTAGAAATATCGTTATCAATTCCCCATTGAATGTTCAATGGACTTCCGGCTGAATGATCGAGCACATAATTTTGAACCAACACTGCGGAAGATGAATCAACATATCGCGAAAAATCTATCGCTAATGTTGAAGAATATAACGAACTACTGACAACAGATGGTGCCATAGTTGTCTGCCAAATCTCTGCTGCAAATTCCGGATGATCGATGAATGGATTTCTATTTTTTTGTATACCAAACACTGCATTGTTCCGGTTAATTTCTTTTGTGCTTACCGTATCTAAGATATGCCACGAATATAAAAGATTAGCATACCAAGGTAGCAGATCGGATTTATTTGTACCGTCACTGACTGACCATCCGGCATCCTCCCCATAATATCGCACGGACATATAAAAGTGTCCGCGCGCTAAGTCTCCTTTATATGCAATGATAGGTTCAAACACATTACCACTGTATCCGGGAAACGTATTCGGTCCTGACTTGCTTCCGTTTTGTGAAGTCCATGTGGGAGCAGAAACATTTCCATAGTTATCATTGCTTCTTCTACCATTTACATAACCATCGGTTGGGAATAAATGGAATAGATCGGAATACATCGGTGTAAGATCATTAAACCAACTTTTTGGCCATGAGTGTTCACGATTGTAACAACTTGCTTCGCCACTGTAGTTGCCGCATTGATTTGTTGAGAATGTATACTCGTATGGCGGTGTTCCACCGGGAATATCAGAATACATATCCCATACTTTTCCATTCGCTTTCTTATCTGTTGTTTGGAAATCTGTCCAAAGGTTTGCGTATGTCCGTTCCGTATGACCTTTGATAATATTGTGCAGCGCTAAACGAAGAGCAGTGCCGTATAATTTATAAGCACCGTCATAATAATCCACGACGGTTGTTTGATCTGTTTTATTCGTTTGAGCGAAAAGAAATGCCCAAAGGAAAAGAGAAATGAAAACTACATATTTGTAAATTGAAACAAACTTCATAGAATTTTTCCTGTTATTTTATTTAAAAGAAACATCTGAAAAATTCTCGAGTAATGTCATTGTCCCAAAGGGATCACTTCGTGACGAGACGTTTTTTGTCGAAGTCCCGCTGTACGGGACTCCGTAACGCGGAGCAATCTTGTTTTTCGTTTGTTTTAAGGAGATTGCTTCGTCGCTTCCTGTCCGACTTCGTCGTTCAGACGGGCGCTCCTCGCAATGACTTTTTCAGAAGTTTCTAAAATGTATTCTAATAAGGTACGTGAAACTGCAATAAATTCATACCAAAGAGTTATTAAAATTCTTTCATTGAATTTCTCCAATCCAAAAGATAGATAAAAGAAAAAGGGATGCTCATGCATCCCCTTTTATGATTCTCACAGCAAAGTCAGCTTAGAATTATACTTTTTTAAATTCAGTAACAAGTTCCTGCAATACTTTCTTTGCATCACCGAACAACATCTTTGTATTCGGTTCGTAGAACAGCGGATTTTCAATTCCGGCAAATCCCGTTGCCATGGAACGCTTCATCACGATAACGGTTTTCGCTTTATCAACATTAATGATCGGCATTCCGTAGATGGGACTTGATTTTTCGGTTCGTGCTGCCGGATTGACAACATCGTTCGCTCCGATAACGATACAGACATCAACCGTATCCATCGTTGGATTGATCGCTTCCATTTCGAGCAACTGGTCATACGATACATTTGCTTCAGCAAGAAGTACATTCATATGTCCTGGCATACGACCCGCAACCGGATGAATTGCAAATTCAACTTTAATTCCTCTCTTTTCTAATTCATCACTCAATTCGCGAACAGTGTGCTGTGCTTGAGCAACTGCCATTCCGTACCCGGGAACAACTACAACGCGTTCAGCTTGTTCCAAAACGAATTTTGTATCTTCAATTCCAAAACGTGTGATGGGACGAGCTTCTGCAAGATTCGATGTATCAACTTGTGGACTTCCAACTGCACCAAAAAGAACATTCGCAAACGAACGATTCATTGCCTTACTCATAATGATAGAAAGTATGAATCCCGATGAACCATCCAGCGACCCTGCAATGATCAATACTTTATTATCAATGGCAAATCCCGTTGCCGCTGCAGCAAGGCCTGCATATGAATTCATCAACGAAATAACAACAGGCATATCTGCGCCGCCGATCGGAAGCACAATAAAAACTCCGATAAGAAGTGACAATCCGATCATTGTATAAAAAATTACCGGTTCGTATGGGAAAAAAATAAGATAGACAAACAGTCCAACGGTAACCACAAAAAGAGAAATGTTGACAATATTCTGACCTTTGTATGTTATCGGTTGACCTTTGATCATTTCGTTTAATTTGCCAAATGCCATTAAACTTCCGGTCACTGTTAACGCACCAAAAAGAACTTCAAATCCGAGCGCACCCATTAAGCCGCTATTAAGTTCACCAAGGTGACCTTTTTCAATGAACTCATTGATACCAACAAGCACTGCTGCAAGAGCACCAAATGCATGTGAAAGTGCAATTCGCTGCGGCATAGCGGTCATCGGCATAAAGATCGCCATTGCAGCACCAACTGCAGAACCAACAACTATTCCTGTAATGATCCATTCCCAGGTAACTATCTTTCCACTGACAAGCGTTCCAACAACGGCGAGAAACATTCCGACTTCCGCATAATGCATTCCGCGGCGCGCCGATTCCGGATGACTGAGTCCTTTAAGACCCATAATGAAGAGGATTGAAGAAATGATGTAGACAAATTCCATATAATAATTCATGACTTCTTCTCCTTCTTCTTGAACATCTTCAACATCCGCTCAGTGATCATGAATCCGCCAACGACATTGATCGTTGCAGCGGTCACTGCAACAAATCCCAGTATATGACTGATCGTTGAATTTACACCGCCCTCTGCAACGCCTGCTGCAACAAGTGAACCGACTAGCGAGATACCGGAAATTGCATTCGTTGCAGACATCAACGGTGTGTGCAATGTCGGTGTTACTTTCTTTATGATCTCAAACCCTACAAATCCAGCGAGTATGAGAATGTATATTAATTCTATTTGCATGATTTCTCCTGTTTAATTTCGAAGTGATGTGCTTTCATCAACCGCTCCATCCGATTTTTATTTAAATAATTATTTCTTTTCAATTTTTTTAACGGTGAATGTTGGATGAACAATTGCACCGCGATGCGTGATTAAACATCCTTTGATAATATCATCGTCAAGTTTCAGGTCGAACTGTTTTTTCTCTTTATCCCAAAACTCATCAAGAAGATTAAAGAGATTGTTAGAATACATTAGGCTCGCATTCTGGGCAACGCGTGCAGGCATGTTTGCAAGACCAATGATCTTCACCCCTTTTTTATTCACGATCTTACCAAGTTCCGCACCTTCAACATTGCCACCGGTGTCAATCGCAAGATCAACAACAACTGAGCCCGGTTTCATTGCATCGATCATTTCTTTTGTCACAATGATCGGCGCCTTGCGTCCAAACACTTGAGCTGTCGTAATAACAACATCTGCGGCAGCACAGTATTGTTTCATCACGTCGCGTTGTTTCTTTAATTGTTCTTCGGTCAATGCTTTTGCATATCCTTGTGCCGTTTGACCTGTCTCACCAAGATCGACTTCAACAAATTTTGCACCGAGAGAAAGTACATCGTTTTTCGCAATAGGACGCGTATCAAACGCATCAACTTTTGCACCAAGACGTTTTGCGGTTGCAATCGCTTGTAATCCCGCAACACCGGCACCGATGATAAAAACTTTCGACGGTTGAATTGTTCCTGCCGGTGTCATCATCATCGGGAAGATCTTTGCAATATTGTTCGCAGCGACCAGTACCGATGCATATCCAGCAAGACTTGCCTGAGAACTAAGTGCATCCATCTTTTGTGCGCGCGTTGAACGTGGTATCATTTCCATAGAAATGGCCGATACCTTATTCTTTGCGAATGCTGCAAGAAGTTTTGGCTCGTTGAATGGATCAAGATAGGAAATGTGGATCGCACCTTTTTTCAATTGCGATAGTTCTTTCTCATCGGGTTTGCGTAATCGAAGCACAATATCTCCCGATGCTAATAGTTTTTTGCGGTTCTTCTCAACGGAAGCGCCGACTTTTGCGTATTCATTATCTGAAATGCCGAGTGTTGCTCCAAGACCCGCTTCAATCGCGATTTGAGCTCCTTTTTTTATAAGTTTCTCAACGACAACCGGAAGCATTGGCACTCTAATCTCAGCTTTCGAATCTTCTTTTGGTATGACTATATTCATAGCGGTAGTCTTTCTATTTATTTGCTTTGAGGTACAGGACGTGTAATTTTATTCAGTAAACTTTCTACAATGATTATGTATTTTCGGCGAGTTCA
The DNA here is from genome assembly GCA_030679145.1 of Bacteroidota bacterium. Lineage (GTDB taxonomy): Bacteria > Bacteroidota > Ignavibacteria > UBA10030 > UBA8401 > UBA8401. The sequence goes on from JAUXTU010000082.1 coordinate 17,526, forward strand.
AAGAAAATCTCTCAGACATTCAGATTCCACCGATTAGTTAGAATATATTAGCCTTTCAATAGAACCCTGAGGAACATCCAAAGAAGAATACAATAAACCATCGGAGCAGACAATTAATCATGCGGTAGACAATTATTTATAACATTGTGCACTAATATAGTAATCTTCTATCCCGTGAGCAAGATGAAGATTTGTCTTTCATTTTTATGAACATTTGAAAATCAACCGAGTTTTTGGTAAGTTGTAATTAGAAAACAATTTTCTGGAACCTGCTCTACCGTTAATATTGTTATTACACCAGCGGATGAGGCAGGAAAAACTTTCGAATGTTCCCTATCTTTTCCGCCATTATACAGCAAGATCCTCGTCATAAGGACTTTGAACAACAGACTCTTCCTCACATGGAAATACTGTATAACTATGCCCTGCGAATGACCGGAAATACCGAAGATGCAAAAGATCTTCTTCAGGAAACATTTCTAAAAGCATTTCGGTTTTGGGATAAATTTGAACAAGGAACGAACTTACGTGCTTGGCTGTTTAGAATAATGAAAAATACATACATCAACGTGTACCGGAAAGAAGTGAAAGAACCGGACAAAGTTGATTATAATGACATTGAAAATTATTACGACCTTATTCGAGACCAGAACGGCGACGACAACAACCTTCAAACAAAAATATTCAGTCAGTTGCTGGATGATGATGTTTCAAATGCCCTCGAATCTCTTCCCGAAGAATTTAGAACCGTCGTTATCTTATGCGATATAGAAGGGCTGACGTACGAAGAGATCGCAGAATTTTCTCAGATACCGGTCGGCACTGTACGGTCTCGGCTTCATCGAGGAAGAAAATTGTTGTATACAAAACTGTATGATTATGCAAAAGGACGCGGTTTCATTAAAAAAGATGTGGATGATTAAATTGATACAAAAGGTAATTCTGTGAATTGCAATGAATTTAGAGAATGTGTCTGCGAGATCGTTGATAAACGTTTGACCGAAGAACGTACCAATGAACTACTGCAGCATGCAGACGTATGCCCGCATTGCAGGTATGAATTCCAATCAATGCAGGCTGCAAAGAATATTGTGCAAACAAAAGTGAAAAGACAAAATGTCCCTGCCGACGTCTATTATTCCATCATCAATGCAACATTGAAGAGTGACAATACTTCCTGGTTCAAAAAACTTTTCGGTATTAACATTAATCCTGCAATTGCAGTTGTCCTTTTAGCCATAATCTGTGTTGGAATATATTCTGTCTTTATTCCCCAAAACAATGGAATGTCCGATGAAGCAAATATTATTTCACAATCCTTAAAGAACTATCAGGCAGTCATCGGCGGTTCAATTAAGCCACAGCTTGTCAGCACAGAGGATGAGGTCCATTTATTTCTTGAAAAAGATGTTTCTTTCGAAGTTAACGTACCAAAAATGAAAGGCTGCAGTTCATGCGCAGGTGTTCTTAACAGTTTCAAGGGTGTGAAATTGGCTCACGTTGTTTATCAGCTTGGGGATAAGAGTATCATTTATATTTATCAAGCAGATCTTGATGAAGCGATGAGTGGAAACATCATTGGTCTGCCTGATGAAGCAAAAGACGAATTGAAAAAGACCGATTGGTATGTGCGCGAACTTGATGGCAATAAAACTATTGTAATGTGGCGGTATAAAAATACGCTCTGCTCCGCTGTCAGCGAAATGAAGAAAGATGAAATGATTGCCCTTCTTACCGACAAGGAATAATGTTTATGAAATTTTTAGCTATTGCCGCTGTAGCTGTATTGCTTATTGGCTGTGAAAAGAAAGAAACTAAAGAACCCTCTGTAGAAACTACTGCACAGTATAAAGAGAACGTTTCAATCCTTCTTTTAACAGAAAAAAATAACGGAGAACAATCACCGCCAAATTTTTTCTGGTATGATCAGAACGGAAAAAAAATCTCCTTTGCAGAATTCTCAAAAGGAAAACCTGTCCTTGTTAATTTTTGGGCAACCTGGTGCGGTCCATGTATACACGAAACTCCTGATCTCGTTGCGCTGAATGAGGAATATGCTCCAAAAGGGGCGCTGATTATCGGAATTTCCGCAGACCGCGATGATGATGCATTAAACTTAGTTTCTGCATTTACAAAAGAAAAGAATGTTATATATCCAATCGTAATTGATAATGGAGATCTGGAAGAAGCTTTCGGCGGTTTGCGGGGATATCCGACAACATTCTATATTGATAAGAATGGTAAGATCGTTAAAAAAATGATCGGTGCGCAATCAAAAGAGACATTTGCAAAAGAATTTGACGCAATATTATAATCGTTTTCTGCAATAACACTTTTCTTCATTTTCCAACAGCGATGCAAATGTATCGCTGTTACTGTTTTTGCCCAGCTTTAAAATAAATATCTCCGCAGCAAGCTGCGGAGTATTTGTCATGCCAGCGTACGCTGGCATCCATCTTGTGGATTCCGGCTTTCGCCGGAATGACGATGCAAGCATCGGGGTATTAGACCCAAAAATAGAATAAAAATGCCAAGCTTGCTGTATCACACTCTTCAATGGAGGCTGTTGCTTCCTTCTCTACGAGCCGTAGGCCGGACTGGCAGGGTTTTCCAATACGAAAATGTTAAGAATCCAATCAATCTAAAACTATTTTTATTCTTGAACGATCAAACTCTGCAATCATTTTTTTCTTCCGTTCAGTACTAAACTTCGTCTTCAACTCCCATTCTCGCCACATTGATTCCGCCCGAGTTTTATAAACCTCAAAATATCCCAATTTATATGGAATCTTCCTTTTTGTAGATTTAACACTTCCTTTGTTATGGCGTTGAAATTTTTTCTTTAGATTTGAAGTCTGACCGGTGTATAATGATTCGTCATACTCGCTGTTACCTGCAAGTGTAAAAAACACCTCCTATTCATACAGAGCACCAACTTGACAAATTTATCAGTGTTGAAAACTTTTACTTGCTTTGGTTAGGATAACTAACTATATTTGTGACAGGATTTATTCCTTAACTAAATTTCAATAACAAATAAAAGGTAAAAACAATGGAATCAATTAAAGGTTACGACTACGGTAAGGCGACTTTGGAACAATCGCCTGTTACCCTGCAGGACTTAGCCCTGCTAAAGAAAACATTGCTCTGGTCTGATGATGATGACCGCTATCTGAAAATGGCTGGGGAGGTATTGAAAGACCAAACCAATGAAGTGCTCGACCTCTGGTATGGCTATGTAGGAGGCAACGAACATTTGGTGTATTACTTCTCAAAAAACGGGCAGCCCAACATGGATTATCTTACAGCCGTAAGAGCAAGATTTGGACAATGGATTTTGGACATCTGCCAAAAACCTTACGATCAAAATTGGCTTAACTATCAGCACGAGATAGCAAAACGCCATCATAGCACCAAAAAAAACAAAACAGATGGAGTGGATACTGTTCCAATCATTAACTATCGCTATATGACGGCATTTATTTATCCTATCACTGTCACTATCAAATCTTTCTTAGGTAAGAAAGGGCATGCGCAAGCCGATGTTGATGCAATGCATAATGCATGGTTTAAAGCCGTTACGCTTACTGTTATACTTTGGACTTATCCATACGTCAACAAAGGTGAATTCTAAAATTAAATCATTCATCAAAAAAATTGAAATAGCCGGACTTCTTTTCTTTATAGTGAAAGGATTGGTTTGGCTATTCCTTCTTTTTGTTATAAAATCAAATCTTTGAACTATGAAAGTCGCTGTTTACGATACCTATGTAACAAAAAAAGATGGAAGTATAATGCACTTTGATATTATCGTCTCTGCAGATTTAAAAGATATATCCACAATACTCAATTATGGAAAGGAATATTTAAAAACAAAAGAACAAGAAGGGCAAACACTATCTTCCAAAGAGTGTAAGTTTTGTCATATCGAAGATGTAAAACCACAATGGGAAAAAACGATTAAAGAAAAAGGTTACTATATTTATGAAATGGAAAAATGCAACTAAATGAATAAATCACCATTTGATTTAAAATATCAAAATAAAAATATTGAAGCAAAAATAATTGCTTCATTAGAGCGTATAGCACAAGCATTTAGAGTGCTGCTATGGAATGAGAGCAAGGAATTTTCATTAACTCCCATTCAAATTCAAGTGTTGATATTTTTATTGCATCATTCAGACCAAAAAAGAAAAGTGAGTTATTTGGCTGAAGAATTTAATATGACTAAGGCAACCATAAGCGAAACAATAAAGACACTTGAACAAAAAAAACTCATAAAAAAAGAATATGAGCAACACGATACCAGAAGTTACATTATTCACTTAACCTCCAAAGGAAAAGAAATTGCAGACAAAACTTCCCTGTTTGCAGAAGAGATCCTGACTCCTGTAGAAAAACTTCTTCCTTCGGAAAAAGAAAATTTGCTTTTATCATTGCTCAACATTATTCACCATCTTAATCAATCAGGTATCATTACAATTCAGAGAATGTGTTTTACTTGTAGTTATTATCAGTCACAAAATAATGGGCAAGAACACTTTTGCAGTTTAGTAAACCAAAAACTTGCAGACACAGAATTACGCATTGACTGCCCTGAACATAAACCGACATCAATTGAATGACGAAAACACCTGCAGGTAACAGCGTGTATGTGGCAATAGCGGGTTCAGTGGTAAATCGAAGGTCAGTGCTTCTAAGAAACTTTGTGCTAAACGGACAGGTAAGTGCTTCTAATCCGCTACTGCACATACACGCAAACCGATAAGGATATAGACATAAAACATAATCGTAAAAAAAAGCCAAGCTTACTGCATCACACTCTGCTTTGGAGGCTGTTGCTTCCTTCCGGACCTGGCAGGGTTGTCCAACATAAAGTTGTACAGGGCTTGGCAATTTCTATATTCAATGTTTTGTGGAGCTGATCCGCCTTCGGCGGACGATCTATAACGATTGAATCGTAAGTGGAGCTGATCGGGATCGAACCGACGACCTATTCGTTGCGAACGAATCGCTCTCCCAAACTGAGCTACAGCCCCAATGAAAAAAATTCAAAAGAACAAATCCCAAATTGAGTGAGGTCGCCGAAACTCCGCTATTTTTTCATAAAACTGCTTGCCCGCCGGCTTTATCTTTTGGCGGGAGCTACAGCCCCAACTCTTATGTAAAGATACTAAAAATTGAGGTTGAGTTCAACGCTTTTAACATTCAATCGATTTTATTTTCACAAACTATTTATTTGCAAGATACCAATCAATCGCTTTTGTAAGCCCCTCTCTCAGCGAATATTTCGCTTTCCAACCCAACGAATGTATTTTACTCACATCCAATAATTTCCTTGGAGAACCATCAGGTTTAGTGCTATCAAATTCTAATACACCGTTATAACCGACAATATCTTTGATCAAGTTTGCTACTTCAAGAATAGTAACATCCTCACCGGTTCCGATATTAACAAATTCTTTTCCATCATAATTATTCATCAAGAAAATACACGCATCAGCCATATCATCAACGTACAAAAATTCACGTCTTGGCTTTCCCGATCCCCACAAAATAACCGATGGAGTTTTATGTTGTTTTGCTTCAACAAATTTTCTTATCAATGCCGGCAACACATGTGAATTTTGAAGGTCAAAATTATCGTTAGGTCCGTAAAGATTTGTCGGCATTACGGAAATATAATTTGTTCCATATTGACGATTGTATGATTTCGCCAATTCGATACCGGCAATCTTTGCAATTGCATACGGTTCATTCGTTGGTTCGAGTTTCCCATCAAGAAGATATTCTTCTTTTATCGGTTGGGGAGCAAGTTTGGGGTAAATGCATGAGCTTCCCAAAAAACATAATTTCTTTACGCCACTCTGATATGAGAAATGGATAACGTTATTCTGAACAGCAAGATTTTGATAAATGAATTCCGCAGGATAGGAATTATTTGCATAAATTCCTCCAACCTTTGCCGCGGCAAGAAAAACATAATCGGGTTTTTCTTTTTCAAAGAAACTCCTCACTGCTAATTGATCAGCAAGTTCCAGTTCTGCATGAGTTCGCACAATCAAATTCGTAAATCCTTGTCCCCTCAACAAACGAACGATTGCAGAGCCAACAAGACCGCGATGACCGGCAACATAAATTTTCGCGTTCTTTTCCAACTAGTAACCTCTTCTCTTCACAAGCTCATAATCAGCTTTAGCCATTAACCGCGCAAGATCGGCAAATTTTGTTGTCGCTTCCCAGCCAAGTATTTGTTTTGCTTTTGTTGCATCACCAATTAAAAGATCAACTTCAGTCGGGCGATAATATTTTGGATCTACTTCTACTAAAATTTTCCCGGTCTGTTTATCAATTCCTTTTTCATTCTCTGCTTCGCCCTCCCATTTCAATTCAACACCAAGTTCATTGAATGCAGCGTTAACAAATTTTCGAACTTCGTGCGTTTCGCCGGTTGCAAGGACAAAATCTTCAGGTGCATCAAGCTGAAGCATTCGCCACATCCCTTCAACATATTCTTTCGCATAGCCCCAGTCACGTTTCGAGTTCAAATTTCCAAGGGTCAATTTGTTTTGTAAACCAAGTTTAATTTTAGCGGCAGCCATTGTTATTTTGCGTGTAACAAAAGTCTCGCCTCGGCGTGGTGATTCGTGATTGAATAAAATTCCATTGCAAGCAAAAAGGTTGTATGCCTCACGATAATTTACAATGATCCAGTAGCCGTACAATTTTGCAACACCATATGGACTGCGTGGATAGAAAGGAGTTTTTTCAGTTTGAGGAATTTCCTGTACTTTTCCATACAGCTCACTCGTAGACGCTTGATAAAATTTTGTTTTAATTCCAGTTTCTCTGATCGCGTCAAGAAAACGTAAAGTACCAACAGCATCAACTTCGGCCGTGTATTCAGGAACTTCAAAAGAAACTTTCACGTGACTTTGTGCGGCAAGATTATATACTTCATTCGGCTCGATCTTTTCCAACAACCGATTGATATTGCTGGTATCGGTCACATCGCCATAGTGAAGAAAAAATTTTGAACCAGAAAATTTGGGGTCATTATAAATGTGATCAATTCGACCAGTATTAAATGAACTGCTACGACGAATAACGCCGTGAACTTCGTACCCTTTTTCAAGAAGTAATTCTGCTAGATACGATCCATCTTGGCCTGTTATACCCGTAAGGAGTGCTTTTTTTGCCATGTTAGTTTTCCTTGTTTGTCCAATAATCTAATAGTTCTGTCAAAGTTTGTTTTAATGGAATTTCAGCTTTCCAGCCAACAGAATGGTTGATGGCAGTTGCACTTCCCGCAAGCAACTGAATATCATAGCCACGTAAACGTTTGGGTTCAACATTTAATTCAAAAGTTACGCCAATAATTTCTTCATATAATTTTATGATCTGTTCAATTGAATAAATATGTCCTGAACACAGGTTGAAAATAAAATTGGTACGATTATCAATTTGCGATAACATCCAATATCCACGGACAATATCTCGAACATCGGTAAAGTCTCTTCGTGCTTTAATATTACCAACTCTCAGTATTTTCGGAGCATTTACTTTTTGAATTCCCACAATTTGTTTCGCAAGTGAAGAGCAAACAAAATTTGGTTTTTGTCTTGGTCCCGTATGATTGAACGGACGTGCAATAACAATATTCAATCCTTCATACTTCTTATACGTTTGTGCAATATAATCTACACTTGTTTTGCTTGCTGCATAAGGATTAACCGGCTGAGGAATTGATTGTTCTGTATGTAACGCAGGAAGTCCAAATGTTTCCCCGTAAACTTCGCCGGACGTCACGACAACGATTCGCGGTGTAATTTCACACGCTTTTACTGCTTCAAATATATTGATCGTTCCGATAACATTTGTTTTGAATGTATCTGCTGCATTTTCGAATGAGCTAGGGACAAATGCCTGACCTGCAACGTGGAAAATAATATCCGGTTTAATTTCCTTTATAACTTTGAAGACAGATTGAAAATCGCTGATTTCACACGTAGATAATTCAATCGATGAACCATGTTCTCGAATATTATCATCTTTTTCAAGATCACGAAGAATACCAAAAAGTTTTGCATCGGCATTTTTAAGGACATAATCCGCCAAATAACTTCCGGCAAAACCACCTATACCTGTAATGAGAACTTTCATGAGATTTTTTTAGGTGAATTCTAAACTCGATTAGGAACAAGATACGAACTTTCAAGCGCGAACAAAAATAAAAAAAATGCTGCGACAAGAATCACTACAAAAAAAAATCCCGTTTCGCTTGCGCGGACGGGATTTCTAAATTAAATCAGGCATCGACCTACTCTTCCACACAGTTACCCATGCAGTACCATCGGCTCAGCGGGGCTTAACTTCTCTGTTCGGAATGGGAAGAGGTGTAACACCCGCGACAAAAACACCTGAATTAAAAATTCAAAATGAAAAGAAGCGCATATATAATCTAATAAGTTTATTGATGCACAAGTATGTGTATTCAAAAAAGAATTGGCAAGTCTCACGAATTATTAGTACTACTCGACTCACGCATTACTGCGTTTACATCTGTAGCCTATCAACCAAGTCATCTCCTTGGATTCTTTAGGGGGCAAGCCCCAGGGAAATCTTATCTTGGAGCGGGTTTCGCACTTAGATGCTTTCAGTGCTTATCCCATCCGGACGTGGCTACTCTGCAATGCCACTGGCGTGACAACAGATTCACCGTCGGTCCGTTCATTCCGGTCCTCTCGTACTAAGAACGAGACTCCTCAAATTTCCTGCGCCCGCATAGGATAGGGACCGAACTGTCTCACGACGTTCTGAACCCAGTTCACGTACCGCTTTAATTGGCGAACAGCCAAACCCTTGGGACCTTCTCCAGCCCCAGGATGCGATGAACCGACATCGAGGTGCCAAACCTTGCCGTCGATATGAACTCTTGGGCAAGATCAGCCTGTTATCCCTAGCGTACCTTTTATCCTTTGAGCGTTGGCCCTTCCACTTGGAACCAACGGATCACTAAATCCTACTTTCGTACCTGCTCGACTTGTCCGTCTCGCAGTCAAGCTCCCTTGTGCTTTTACACTCGCCGCACGATTACCAACCGTGCTGAGGGAACCATTGAGAGCCTCCGTTACAATTTAGGAGGCGACCGCCCCAGTCAAACTACCCGCCTATCACTGTTCCTGTACCGGCTTACGGTACTAGGTTAGAATTCCAACAAAGCAAGGGTGGTATTTCACTGTTGACTCCACCGAGGCTAGCGCCCCGGCTTCACAGTCTCCCACCTATGCTACACATGCTTTGTCCGAACCCAATAATAGGGTGCAGTAAAGGTGCATAGGGTCTTTCCGTCCATATGCGGGTAACCGGCGTCTTCACCGGTACCACAAGTTCACCGAGCCCGTGGTTGAGACAGTGACCAAGTCGTTACACCATTCGTGCAGGTCGGAACTTACCCGACAAGGAATTTCGCTACCTTAGGACCGTTATAGTTACGGCCGCCGTTTACTGGGGCTTCGGTCGAGGGCTTTGGCTTGCGCCTAACTCCCTTCCTTAACCTTCCAGCACCGGGCAGGTGTCAGTCCCTATACGTCGACATAAAGTCTTAGCAGAGACATGTGTTTTTGTTAAACAGTCGCTTGGCCCGTTTCACTGCGACCCATTTCCGCAGCTGTTGTACACAGCAACGTACAATGGGCACTGCTTATCCCGAAGTTACGCAGTCAGTTTGCCGAGTTCCTTAACCACGGCTCACTCGAGCACCTTAGTATATTCAACTCATCTACCTGTGTCGGTTTGCGGTACGGTTTGTTTGCATTCTCTCATACGAAGTTTTTCTCGACAGCCTGATTAGCTTCAGTTGTGGCCCTTGCGGGCACCCTATTCCCGTCTCGGTTTAACGGACATGCGGATTTACCAACACGTCCACCCTACGCGGTTAAACCACCATCCATTAGGTGGCTGAAGTTCACTTCTGTGTCACTCCTTATGATCAAACGATTACAAACAAGCACAGGAATATTTACCTGTTTACCATCGACTACGCCTCTCGGCCTCATCTTAGGATCCGGCTAACCCTGAGACGATTAACGTTGCTCAGGAAACCTTAGATTTTCGGTGGAAATATTTTTCGTATTTCTTATCGTTACTTATGCCTACATCTGCGTTTCCATGCGCTCCAGCAACAGTCACCTGTCACCTTCGATGCAGCATGGAATGCTCCCCTACCACATTCGCAATAAAGCGAAGTCCACAGCTTCGGTACGACGTTTAAGTCCCGATAATTGTCGGCGCTAAGTCGCTTGACTAGTGAGCTATTACGCACTCTTTAAATGATTGCTGCTTCTAAGCAAACATCCTAGTTGTCTAAGCAACTCAACATCCTTTCTCTGTTAACGTCGATTTTGGGACCTTAGCTGGTGGTCTGGGTTGTTTCCCTTTTGGCGACGAAGCTTATCCCTCGCCGCCTGACTCCCAAGAAACATATTAGCGCAATTCGGAGTTTGTCTGGGTTTGGTACCGTTGTGACGGCCCTAGCCCAATCAGTGCTCTACCTGCGCAATACTATAACTTGAGGCTAGCCCTAGAGCTATTTCGGGGAGTACGAGCTATCTCCGAGTTTGATTGGTCTTTCGCTCCTACCCTCAGTTCATCCGAGCGGTTTTCAACCCACATCAGTTCGGACCTCCATGACGTTTTACCGTCACTTCATCCTGACCAAGGGTAGATCACACGGGTTCGCGTCTGCCGCACGATACTATGTTCGCCCGATTAGGACTTGCTTTCGCTACGGATTCATTTCTTAGAAATTTATCCTTGCATCGTACGAGCAACTCGTAGGCTCATTAAGCAAAAGGCACGCAGTCAGTCCTCTTATATCCGAAGATATAAGATTTCCTACTACCGTTTGTAAGCATGCGGTTTCAGGTACTATTTCACTCCCTTCTTAAGGGTTCTTTTCACCTTTCCCTCACGGTACTGGTTCACTATCGGTCACGAGAGAGTATTTAGCCTTACCAGATGGTTCTGGCAGATTCACACAGAATTCCACTTACTCCGTGCTACTCGGGATACTTTCTAGAGTCAACATAATTTCGTCTAAGGGACTATCACCCTCTATGGCTGAACTTTCCAGAACATTCGACTATTATGTTGATTTTTAACTCTATGATTGATAAGCGATACAATCTGAAAGTCCCACAACACCGTGTGCACAACGGTCGCATCCTTACGTGCACATCAGTTTAGGCTGATTCCGTTTCGCTCGCCGCTACTCAGGAAATCGATTTTCTTTCTCTTCCTCGGGTTACTGAGATGTTTCACTTCTCCCGGTTTGCTCTAATGCGCCTATGTATTCAGCGCTTAGTATCTAGCCATAACGCTAGATGGGTTGCCCCATTCGGAAATCGTCGGGTCAAAGGCTGCTTCCGCCTCACCGACGCTTATCGCAGGTAACCGCGTCCTTCATCGCCTTCTCGTGCCAAGGCATCCACCGCACGCTCTTAGTAACTTAACCAAAAATCTTTATTGAATACACATATACTTTGGTGCATCAATAAACTTGTTAGATTCACATATGTTAAGCGTCTACTCTAAAACTTTTTGCTCGCTGTTACACGAACTACTACGTTTTATTTCAACTGCTTCTTTTCAAATTGTCAAAGAACGGTAAAACTTGTGGAGCTAAACGGGATCGAACCGTTAACCTCCTGCGTGCAAGGCAGGCGCTCTCCCAATTGAGCTATAGCCCCATAACCCTGTTAGCTAAAGTACTGATGAAAAACAACGTGGGCCTAAGTAGAGTTGAACTACTGACCTCACGCTTATCAGGCGTGCGCTCTAACCAACTGAGCTATAGGCCCGGCTAATAACATGAACTTCAAAAATTTGTGTGTACGGAACAGTCAAAAAAATCGTTTCAACAAGTTGAATATATTATACTCGCGTATAATAACTCCTTAGAAAGGAGGTGATCCAGCCGCACCTTCCGATACGGCTACCTTGTTACGACTTAGCCCCAGTCACTGATTTTACCTTAGACGCCTGCTTCCTTGCGGTTAGCACATCGGCTTCGGGTACCCTCAGCTTCCATGGCTTGACGGGCGGTGTGTACAAGGCCCGGGAACGTATTCACCGCAGCGTGCTGATCTGCGATTACTAGCAATTCCAGCTTCATGTGGGCGAGTTGCAGCCCACAATCTGAACTGAGACCACTTTTTTGGGATTAGCTCCGGCTTGCGCCTTGGCAACCCTTTGTAGTGGCCATTGTAGCACGTGTGTGGCCCTGGGCGTAAGGGCCATGAGGACTTGACGTCATCCCCACCTTCCTCGCTACTTGCGTAGGCAGTCCACTTAGAGTGCCCAGCATTACCTGATGGCAACTAAGTGTAGGGGTTGCGCTCGTTGCAGGACTTAACCTAACACCTCACGGCACGAGCTGACGACAGCCATGCAGCACCTGTACAAGACCCCTTGCGGGTCATCCCCTTTCAGGGATTTGAATCTTGCCTTTCAAGCCCAGGTAAGGTTCTTCGCGTTGCATCGAATTAAACCACATGCTCCACTGCTTGTGCGGGCCCCCGTCAATTCCTTTGAGTTTCAACCTTGCGATCGTACTCCCCAGGTGGAATACTTAATGCGTTAGCTGCGACGCCGAGCTTTTAACCCGACACCTAGTATTCATCGTTTACAGCGTGGACTACCAGGGTATCTAATCCTGTTTGCTACCCACGCTTTCGCGCCTCAGCGTCAGTTACAGACCAAGAAGCCGCCTTCGCCGCCGGTATTCTTCCAGATATCTACGTATTTCACTACTACACCTGGAATTCTGCTTCTCTCTTCTGTACTCAAGATTTGCAGTATCAAAGGCAGTTCTGCGGTTGAGCCGCAGGATTTCACCTCTGACTTACAAACCCGCCTACGCGCCCTTTACACCCAGTAAATCCGGACAACGTTTGCCCCCTACGTATTACCGCGGCTGCTGGCACGTAGTTAGCCGGGGCTTCCTCTGAAGGTACCGTCAGAACAGGGTATGAGCCTGTTTTTTCGTCCCTTCTCACAG
>JAUXTU010000083.1 GCA_030679145.1 Bacteroidota bacterium
ATTATTTCAAATCTTCGCTTGCCCTCAGTGATGTTATGTTAGTCAGCCGTACCGCCGTAGAAGGAGATCGTCAAAAGATCGTTCCAAATATCTCCGGAAATATCGGAGAGAATAATAATGCATTTTCCATTTTTTTTGAAATATATTCCTCTAATCCGTCTGACTCGCTGGAAATTCGGTATGTGATCACAGATGTAAAAGGGAAACAATTACTCAATAAGAATCAACCGTATAAAATGCGCGGCAATCGCGGTCAAATCATCACACGATTTGACAGTTCACAATATTCTACGGGAACGTATTCTGCAAGCATCGAAGTTCGTTCTGTAAAGGCGATCGAAGAAGGACCTTTTTTAACCAAGGAACGACCATTTGTTGTTCGCTGGGGTGATATGCCGATCAGCATTTCCGATCTCGATCTCGCCATTCGGCAAATGCGTTACATTTTGAAAGATGATGAATTTGACAAGATCTCTGACGCTAAAACGGATGATGACAAGAGAAAATATTTTGATGAATTTTGGAAACAACGCGACCCCAATGTTAATACTACCCGTAATGAATTTATGGAAGAGTATTACAGCCGAGTTGATTACGCCAATAAGCATTTTGCAAATTATCAGCCGGGTTGGAAGACCGATATGGGAATGGTCTTCATTCTGTTTGGTTCGCCAAGCAACGTGGAACGTCATCCATTTGATATTGATGCAAAGCCTTACGAGATATGGTCGTATTACGATTATAACCGAAGTATCATTTTTGTTGATGAGACCGGATTTGGGGATTACAGGTTGTTGACACCGATATGGGACCTCATTCAACGATTAAAAAATTAATTGAGCACAGTTCCGTATTGACGGAACAGACAATGATATTGAAAAACTATATATGGAAGCAAAAGCCAATCGTATTAAGCGTTTGGCTTTTTTTATTTGCAGCAATCGGAGACGCACAACCAAAAATCTCTTCGATTGAGTTTTTTGGAAATACATTTTTCTCACAACGTCAGTTGTTGGAAAAAATCCCTGCAAAGGTCGGCTCACCATTTTTACCAATGGAACAAATAAATGCTTCTGTGTTAGACCTTTATCGCTCGGAAGGATTTTATAATTTTACAATTGATTCTTCCAAATTAATTTTCAACGATGATTCAACTTCCATCCGATTAATCTTTTATTTAGATGAAAAAATCCGCACCACTATTTCCGTGATCACTGTTATTGGAAATTCATCTATTCCAACGGGAGAACTGCTCTCGTTAATTGAGTCGCGTATTGGAACACCATTGAACGCGCAATTATTGGAATCCGATATACAGTCAATTCTTCAATTATACTCCCGACGCGGATTTCCATTTACGAAGATTAATTCCGACAGTATTCAAGTTGATTCAGACGATGTTTCTAAACTGATTGTGAAATTAACAGTTGAAGAAGGAGCAAAAGTATATCTTGATGAAATTCAAACAGAAGGTAACTCAACGACATCTTCACAAGTTATCGTGCGGGAAGCGCGGATAAATAAAGGAGAATTGTTCGATCAAGAACAGATCGTTCGTATCCAAAAACGTTTAGAACGGATGCAATTGTTTTCCTCAGTTGCAGAGCCTCAATTATACATTGTTTCACAAACCACTGATGATTCTCTTCGAGGTGGCTTATTGATTTCCGTAAAAGAAGGAAGCACAAATACGTTTGATGGAATTCTTGGATATGTTCCTCCATTGACACCAAATACCGACGGATATTTTACCGGAAATGTGTTTGTTGCAATGCGAAATCTTTTTGGCACCGGGCGAAAAGCATTGATACGATGGCAACGGGAAACTGAAACAACGCAAGAAATAGAATTACAATACCGTGAACCGTGGCTTTTTGGTATTCCATTGAATCTCGGCGGAACATTCTATCAGCGCAAGCAGGATTCCACATATGTAAAAACAAAATTTGAATTTCGCGGTGATTTTATTGTTACCGAAGAATTCTCAGTTGCCGGAAATATCACATCGGAATCAGTATATCCTTCTGCAGATCTTCAGCAATTCTCGATCTTTGAAAGCAGTGCTCTCTTCTTCGGGGCAGAGATCCTGTATGACACACGTGATAATCTCCGAAATCCAACAAGCGGGTTGCGATATTCTACAACCGTTCAGCAGGGAAGAAAATCAATTTCCGGACCGGAAAAATATTTGTATCTTGCCACGGAGAAAGATTTTTCAATTCAGCGATATTCTGTTGATGCTGAAGTGTATGTCACCACATTTGCACGTCAGGTGATTATGCTTAGCGTTCATGGGAAGCAGATCAGTTCTTCACGATTGGAAGTGAGTGATCTTTTTCAATTCGGCGGGACAACAACTTTGCGGGGTTATCGTGAGAACCAATTTTTTGCATCACAGCTGGCATATATTAACAGTGAATATCGATTCCTTACCGGCAGAGCTTCATCGTTATTTGGATTTGCCGACGGCGGCTATTTTTCTCGACCTTCGGATGCTTTACGAGGAATTGTGCGACAGGAAAAGAGCCTATACGGATTTGGTTTCGGAGCCCGTATTGAAACCGGATTAGGAATAATGAATATCAGCTATGCGCTCGGTCAAGGAGATAGTTTTAGTAACGGAAAAATTCACGTAGGTATAATAAACGAGTTTTAATGAAATCTTATATAACATTAGTTCGTCCCATAAATTTTTTTATCACATTTGTTTCAATCTTTGTTTCTTGTATTCTTGCCGGAGGTACTCAAGAACAAATGCTTTTGATGATCTTTGCTTCGCTTGGAGGTGCGTTGATCGGAAGCGGTGGGATGGTGATCAATGATATTTTAGATATTGAAATTGACCGCATCAACAAGCCGGAACGACCGCTGCCGAGTGGAGCAATTGAACGATATGACGCGTTGATGTTCTATGCGATACTAACAGGGTTTGGTCTTATAATGAGCGCTTATACAACGCGTGCAGCGTTTATTATCGCATTCTTTGCTGTACCTGTAATTGTTCTCTACAGCAAAGTTCTCAAGGGGACACCGTTATTGGGAAATATCACTGTTGGTGCACTTACCGGACTTGCATTTATTTTTGGCGGTGCAACAGTCGGAAATATCAGACAGGCATTGATACTGGCTCTCTTTGCATTTCTAATCAATGTCGGAAGAGAAATAGTAAAGGACATGGAAGATGTTGAAGGGGATTCTCAAAACAATGCACACACGCTTCCCGTAAAATATGGAATGAAGAATGCCGGAATTGCAGCGACAACATTTTTGATTTTTGTTATTTGTTCAACTGTCATACCGTTCCTTAATGGTTTGTATGGAATGAAATATTTTATTGCAGTCAATCTCGGAGTTAATCTTGTGCTTGTGTATGTGATTATCTCATTATGGAAAGATCAATCAGTGAAAAACCTGAATCGTATTTCAAATATTCTTAAGTGGGATATGCTTGTTGGTTTAGTTGCAATCTATTTAGGCTGAACAATATGCTAGAATACGAACAAAAATATTGGAATGTAGGAATTCAATACATTGCGGGAGTTGATGAAGCGGGAAGAGGACCGTTAGCAGGTCCTGTAGTTGCTTCTGCCGTGATTTTTCCAAAAGGTGTGAGAATTGAAGGAGTGAATGATTCAAAAAAATTGACGGAGAAAAAGCGCGAGGAATTATTTCATTATATTCACGAAAAAGCTATTGCTGTTGGAATTGGAATTGTCGGCCATGATGTGATCGATAAGATCAATATTCTGCAGGCGTCATTTCTTGCAATGAACAAAGCACTGGCGCTTCTTAAAATACAACCACAACAGCTTCTTGTTGATGGAAATTTTTTTCGTCACGAATATTTTCCGGTAGAAAATATCATTAAAGGAGATTCGTTGTCACATTCCATTGCAGCTGCTTCGATCATCGCTAAAGTTACACGCGATGCATTGATGGTTGAAATACACGAGCAGTATCCCCAGTATGGATTTGCCAAGCACAAAGGATATGGGACGAAAGCACATATCGAAGCGATCCGTCAATTTGGGTATTCGCCGATCCATCGACGTTCATTTCATGTTGAACAATTGAATCACGCAGAACAAGTATGAACCGCAAAGGCGCAAAGTCGCAAAGAAATAAGGGAAAAATTGGCGAAGATGTTGCTGTGAATTATTTGAAGCAGAACGGCTATGAAATTCTTGAACAGAATTATTATTACAATCATGGTGAGATTGACATTGTAGCGAAGGATGGAAAAGTTTTGGTATTTGTTGAAGTAAAATCCCGTCGTTCGGTGCGATTTGGTGAGCCGGAAGAATCCGTTACTCCGAAAAAACAGGAATTACTGCGACGAACCGCCGAAGGATATGTTATTGAAAAAAATATTGGAGAGATTGATTGCAGATTTGATGTCGTTTCTGTAGTGATGAACGAAGGGAAAGCAGATTGTAAGGTATTGAAGAACTGTTTTTGAAAATTGGATTTCGAATGTCTAAATAATTAATTTTGTCATGCCCGAATGATCCTATCGGGCATCCAAAGAATGGATTCCCGCTAAAAACATGCAGGAATGACAGTCTACGATTGATAAAATTATTTTTAGGAGAATACTATCATCGAAAAGAAACTAACACTAAAAGATGTTGATGCATTGTCACTGCTTGGATATAATGATTCACATTTGCATCTCATCGAACAGCGCTTTGACGCAACAATTACAGCACGCGGAAGCAATATTACATTACGCGGTGAAGATGAAGAACTGAATCAACTCGAAAGAGTCTTTAATGAACTTCAATTTTTGCTTGCAAAGAATGGAACACTGACAGCAAATGATGTAAATACAGTGCTCGATCTTGTTGTCGATATTTCTACACCAAAATTCAGTGCGACAAAATTAAGAGAAACTGACGTTGCAGTTCTTTTCACCAAGAATTCCATCATCAAGGCAAAAACACCTAATCAGCGCGTATACTTAGACAAGGCACAGCGAAATGACATTGTCTTTGCTATTGGTCCTGCAGGGACGGGAAAAACATATCTTGCTGTTGCAATGGCGGTCGCAAGTTTGAAGAATAACGAAGTGAGCAAGATCGTCCTTGCGCGTCCGGCAGTGGAAGCAGGCGAATCACTCGGATTTTTACCGGGTGATATGGCGCAAAAGATCGATCCATATCTTCGCCCATTGTATGATGCACTGGATGATATGCTGCCGAGCGAGAAACTAAAATTGTATTTGGAACGTCGCATCATCGAAATCGTTCCATTGGCATATATGCGTGGACGAACACTGCATAACGCATTTGTTATTCTTGATGAGGCGCAAAATGCAACTGCAATGCAGATGAAAATGTTCCTTACGCGCCTCGGCAATAATTCAAAAGCAATCATCACCGGAGATGTAACCCAGATCGATCTGCCGACCAACGCTACTTCCGGACTTGTGCAGATACAAGAAGTCTTGAAGAAGATCGAAGGAATTGATTTTGTCTATTTTGATAAGAGCGATGTTGTCCGCCACCGTCTTGTAAGAGAGATTATTGATGCATATGAGAAGTTTGGGGAAAAGGAAAATGGGAAGGGGAAATAAAATTTACACTGAAATTTGAGAACCAAGTGGAGTTAAACGGTTTAATTTTTGTAAGTGCTACTACAAAAGAGGATATGACAATTGGCAAGTTGGATTTTTCAAGGTAATTCCAAATTGTTTGATATTGACAACTATCTAAATGACAATAAAATTATTTGGTGGGCAATCAATCAAAAACAATTTATTAAAAAAATGAAAGTTGGGGATGATGCATATCTTTGGCGTTCAATTAGTAAAAGTCACATCGATGGTGGTATAATTGGACACGGTATTATTATTGGTGAACCCCAAATCTATACTTCTGATGACTTGCAAAGATACTTTTTTGAAAAAAAACGTAGTGAAGCTAAATTACGTATTCAAATTGCAATTGATTCATTCCAAATTGAACCACCAAAGGTTTCTCGTCAAATTCTAAAAGCCGATTCTTTACTGAAGGACCTTTCAATATTGAGTTTTGCAAATGCAACAAATTTTGAATTAACCAAATATCAGTCTAAAAGGATTTACGATTTATATTTCGGCTCTGAGAGTGCATTTGAATTGACTGGAGACGAAGATGCTATTGAATTTCCCGAGGGAAAAATTGCTTATGCAGTACATAGAAAAAGGGAAAGAAATTCAAAATTAATTAAAGAAGCCAAATCACAAGAATATAAAAAAAATGGAAAGTTAATTTGTAAAGTATGTGGTTTTGATTTTTCTAAGGCTTATGGCAAAATTGGAGATGGATATATTGAAGCTCATCATTCTATTCCAGTATCAGAATTAAATGAAGATTCTTTGACCAGAATTGAAGATGTTATTTTGGTCTGTTCAAACTGTCATCGAATGCTACATCGTAGACGTCCTTGGTTAACAATTAATGAATTAACAGATCTTTTAAAAAGATAAATCAATAATTCTCTAAGACCCTTTAAATTATAAGTATTAGACTTTGTTTTTTTGCCTTATTCCACAACGCATCCGCTTTTCCCTAAATGTCTCTTCCAAACTTTGTTTCCATTCAACTCTTGCAATTCTGCATTAATTGTATTTCCTTGTTGGGAACGATAGCAATGGATTAAATTTTTTGAAATGTCCATAATCAAAAAAATATTGCCCTGGCTTTCAATTCGCAGCAAACTTATTATCGCATTTACAGGATTATCAGTGCTGCCGGTGATTCTTGTTGGTTTGCACGGGATAGTATCAAATGTGAAACTGATGGAGAGTATTGCGCTGGAAAATCTCTCGCACGATGTTCAGACCATTCGTGAGAACACGGCGAACTTTCTTGGGAACATTGAGAGCGATCTTCGCGTTATCCGGCACTCTTCACTGATTAAAGAATTGGTAACAAATTTAGGACAATCCCCGCAACGTCGGAACGAACTGCTTGTTCAACGCCTCTGTGTCGAACTTCAGACATTTGCTGAGACCAAAGATTTCTATTATCAAGTCAGGCTTGTAGATAAAAAAGGAAATGAACTTCTTCGAATTGAGGCTGATGATACTTCTGGTTACAGAATTTTAAGTGATGAAGAATTGCGGCACAAGCAGGAAGCTTTCTATTTTCTTTTGGTAGAAAATCTTTCCAATGACCAAATTGCATTTGCCCCAGGAGAGCTTGTTGATCAAAACAATCAACGCGTTCCAATCATCAGCTTTGCAATGCCGCTTGTAGGTCCGCATGGGCTTGTTGGTATTCTTATTGCTAACGTCTTTGCACGCAGTCTCTTTCACGTCATCGAATCGCAACGGCATCTTTCTGTACAAGGAACGATAGCTCTTGTCAGCGGTGATGGGTATTATCTCTATCACTCTGAAAAGAAGAAAGATTGGAATAAACTGCTCGCATCTCGTCAAGAAGATAATCTTCAGCATGATTATCCACCAGCGCTTGTTAAACTATTTGTATCGGGCAATGACGGGTATGCAAGCGAAGGCATTGATGACATTGTATCATATGCGCCTCTCTTCTCAGCGGAATCATCACCTTTGCCTGGTGGTTCTGGAACAAATTTTGTCCTTTCCTACTTTGTGCTCGAGAGTGTTCCCAAAAATGTTATTATGTCTCCTGTGCGCACATTCGCGTGGATGTTTGCTGGCTTCTTAGCAATATTCCTAACGGCAGCCGTCGGACTGGGATTGCTGGCAACTCGTCAGTTTACAAAACCAATTGCTGAGTTGCGGCGCGGCGCGGAGGTGATTTCGCGAGGCGCATACAATCATCGTATCCACGTTGAAACACATGATGAGATTGAAGATCTTGCCGAACAATTCAATGCCATGGCGATATCGTTAGAATCTCATGATCGTGAAATTCAGTTACATCGGAGCAGACTAGAAGAAATGGTTAAGCTGCGGACGTACGAACTATCTGAACAGAAAACAAAGCTGCAGACGATCCTTGATCATATTCCTAGCGCCGTGGTGTTACTGGATAAGAATTTTCGAATCCAGAGTGCGAGCGCTGCTTTTTCTGCAATCACCTTTCAGCAACTAAGCGAAGTAAAAGGAAAGGACTGCTCTGTACTTTTTAACAAGAATGGATTCTGCGGGGAATGCGTATGCAGACATGCAATGTTGTCGAAGAATATTGAAAGCAATATTGAACAGATTACTGACCGTGATGGTACAGTGCGATTTATTGAACATGTTGCCATTCCTATGAACGAAAACGGAGATGTCGTTTCGATATTGGAAATTATCAATGATGTAACGGAAAAAAAACGTATCGAGCAACATCTTCTTCGAACGGAAAAGCTCTCCGCTGCAGGAGAAATATCTGCAATTATCGCACACGAATTCCGCAATGCCCTTACTTCCATCAAAATGATTTTGCAACTCAGGCGTGAATCGGAACGGCTCAGTCGTTCAGAAAAGAAATCACTTTCCGTGGCGCTCGACTCCATCGGTCATATGGAACAGATAGTGAGCGAGTTGCTGGATTTTGCTCGTCCGAAGCAAATGGAATTCCGAACGGTGTCGTTAAATAAAATCGTTAATGACAGTCTTGCCCTTGCACAATTGCACATTGATAAACGGTCGATTAACATAAAGAGAACATTAGATCCAGAAATTCCTGAAACCAAGCTCGATGAATCTCATTTCAAAGAAGCATTACTAAATGTAATCTTGAATGCAGTACAAGCGATTGATACCGTTGCAGATTTAAAAGTGTATCAAACAGGTCTTTTCGCGAAAGGGTGGATTCCGAGTACAAAATCCGGAGAGATATTTGTTGAGACGAAAAAGATGTATCTAAAGAGTACTCTTCGAGATTTTGCTTTTTCACAAGAGACAATGCCAGGTGGTACAAAACCGATAGAGCATGAAGTTGTTCTTAAACGGGGTACTGAATGTTGCCTAATCACAATTGCAGATACTGGCTGCGGCATTGATTCGTTACAATTACCTCGTATCTTTGATCCTTTTTTTACCACGAAATCGTACGGCACAGGTCTTGGTTTACCGATGGTAAAACGTACAATCAATGCCCACGGCGGAGTTGTTACGGTAAAAAGTAAAAAAAATCAAGGAACATCTTTTAACATTTATCTACCCGTGAATCAGGAGACGTAAGTTGAAGAAAGCCCCGCGAGTATTGGTTGTTGATGACGATGAGAATATCCAGTTTGCGTTTAAGGAAGTTCTCAGAAAAGATGGATGCGTCTATTTTGCTGCATGGAATGGAGAGGAAGCGATAGAACAATTGCATCGCCGTCAACCGGATATCATCTTCATGGATATCACAATGCCGAAGCTTGATGGACTTGAGACGCTAAAACAGATTAGGGAAGTAAACCAAAAAATTCCGATAGTAATTATTACGGGATACGGCACAATGCAAACCGCCGTTAAGGCAATGAAACTTGGCGCATTTGAATATTTTACTAAACCGCTAGATGTAGAAAAAATTCGAGAGATAAAGCGAAAAGCCCTTGCAAGCATCGTAGATCAAAGTATACCCTCAGTTGATGACCAGTGGATAAAAGCTGAAATTGGTGATCGCTATCAGCTTGTCGGTAGAAATGTCCGGATACAGGAGATCTACAAATTGATCGGGTCGATCTCAACAACTCCCACGCATACGTCTGTATTAATTATTGGAGAGAGTGGAACTGGCAAAGAGCTTGTGGCAAGAGCTATTCATAATAATGCCAGTAATGCCCGCGAACCGTTCGTTGGTATCAACTGCACAGTTCTTCCTGATACACTGCTGGAATCAGAATTGTTTGGGTATGAAAAAGGCTCCTTTACTGGAGCGAATGAACGCAAGATCGGAAAGTTTGAAGTTGCAGGCAAAGGAACAATATTCCTCGATGAGATTGGAAACTTGTCTCCGCAGCTTCAACAGAAACTTCTGCGCGTCCTCCAGGAACGAGAGTTTGAGCGACTGGGCGGTAACATTCCTATCCACGTAGAAGCACGATTCATCACCGCAACGAATCAAGATATTGAGAAGAATGTGAAGAAAGGGATTTTTAGGGAAGACCTCTTTTATCGTTTGAACGTTGTTATGATTCATCTTCCGCCTCTCAGAGATCGAAAAGATGATATCCCGCTTCTGGCAAATTACTTTCTCTCGAAGTACAACGGTCACCTCAAAAAAAATGTTAAAAGTTTTTCGGATGATACAATGGCTTTGCTCGAAACGTATTCGTACCCGGGAAACGTTCGTGAACTTGAGAACCTTATCGAGCGAGCTGTGATGCTTACAATGGGCGAGGTGATTCTACCCCACACATTGAAGGATGTTTTGACTGCAAACATTTCTGGAACACAGGATATTTCTATTGTTAGTCCAATATTTGGTAAATCGCGTAAACATATATTGAAAATATTTGAGAAACAATTTTTAATCACCCAACTCACCAAGCATCGCGGAAACGTTACGGCGGCGGCATTCTCATCGAAAATGAGCCGCCAAAATTTTCAACGGCTTATGCAAAAACATAAAATTTTTGCCGAACAATTTCGAACGTAGTAATACTCCTTCCTATCGCAATCATCGTATCTAGCGTATCCTTTTCACTGTCAAGCTGAACTTGTCACAGCGCCAATTTTTTGTTGTCACTTTTCTTTTCACTTTCTGTAGTTGTTTCGAAAAACTTCCTGAATATTGAACATTTTTCAATATGGCAAAAGTGTCAAAACTGGCATACTGCGTGTTATGTAGTTTATATAAGATGAGGGAAAATGTCAGCCAAATCGTATGCAAAAACTGTTTTAGTTGTAGACGATGATCCAAACATTATTTCGGCTTTTGAAGATTTTTTTCAAAAAGAAGAATGTTGCATTATCTCATCCTCAAGTGCAGAGAGTGCGATGGAATTGTTGAGACAACACTCCGTCGATCTTATTATCACCGATATTAGATTGAAAGAACAGTCGGGACTAACGTTTCTCTTGGAAGTGAAAAGAGTTTGGAGAGGACTTCCTATCATTGTGATGACCGGTTATCCTGAAGTCATTACTGAAAGCGATGTGAAACACTATGGTGCAGACTTCTTCTTTCAGAAACCGCTTGATCTGGGTAAACTTCGCGATGCAATCAGGAAGTGTTTTTAAGATGGTTATTCCCAGAGGAAGAATTACATAAGATTGAGAATCAGATTTTTCAAATTTCATTTAGGAGACTTACCTATGGTAATTTCACTGATCAAGAAAATAATTCCATTCTCCATGGCTATGATCGTATTTGGAATGTTACTTGGATTTACTCTCCCCTCATTCAATAATAAACTTGTGGGGAGCGAAGAAGCGGTAGAACGTGGCAAGTTAGTTTTCAATAAATATGGTTGCTTCGTCTGCCATGGGAATGAGGGGTCTGGAGGTGTTAAGAACAAGAATTCTTCTACTGGCGGAGTCGTTACAGCACTCACATTCACTTCGCGTGCTTTTAATGAAACTGCTCTAAGAGAACGAATTATCCAGGGACCTAAGGTTGTAGTGAAGGCAGACCTGAAAGGTCCCACACCACCACTTTCTATGCCCAACTGGAGGGGTGTAATAATGGATAGTGAATTGACCGATCTTGTTGTGTTCCTGCAAAGTCTTACACCAGAAGAAGGTGAAGAACCAAAACCTGTGAGTAAGGATCGCCCGCCAGTGCCGGAATTTATGTTAGCAAACAACAACTGTAAAATCTGCCATAGCGTGGTGACGGAAAACTTTAAAACCAATCCACACTATGGCGGACATGTTACGAAAAACGGTGATTCTGAAGAAATTGTATGCGCGACCTGCCACGGTGATGGAAAAAACCATGCATCAAGATATGGTGACCCTGATGCAATTCTGCGATTCACCAAAGAATCGTCAGCTTCAGTTCAAGAGAAAAACGCCGCATGTCTGCAATGCCATGAGAAGGGTATACGCCTCTATTGGAAGGGAAGCACGCATGAATCTAAAGACCTTGCCTGTATGGATTGTCACAAGATCATGGAGCCAGCATCACCACAACGACTCTTCACAAAAGGAACAGAACTTGAAGTATGTTTCCAATGTCACCAACAACGAAAAGCGCAGATGCAGCGCTCATCTCATATGCCGTTTCGTGAAGGGAAAGTAAAATGCAGCGACTGTCACAATCCGCACGGCACTGCAAATGAAAAACTCTTAACTGAAGCAACAGTTAATGAGAACTGCTATAAGTGCCATGCAGACAAACGCGGTCCATTCCTCTGGGAACACCCACCTGTAGCGGAGAACTGTCTGAATTGTCACGATCCTCATGGCTCCAATCATGAAAAACTATTGGTTGTTGATCGACCGAGACTTTGTCAGCGCTGCCATATCGAATCTCGACACATGACGCAACCACAGCTTGCTACTGCACGGTTTGCTTTCAACCGTTCGTGTCAAAATTGTCACTCCCAGATCCATGGGTCCAACAGTCCATCGGGTGTGAGGTTCCATAGGTAATACTGATTCAACCGGTAAACTTTAGATCAGGAGATCATCATATGAATACGAAACAATTCATCAGTAACTTCACAACAATAGTCTCGGTGTTTTTAATTATACAACCTCTTTACTCCCAACAGGTGACCAACGCAAAAGTTGAATTTGGTGGACGTCAGCTTAATGGCACACTCGGTTCCTCAAAGTTCACAGAATATCGAGACATGTCTCCTGGATTGTTTGCGAACAAATTTTCGCTTGGTTTTATGAACGGAGAGAACACAAAGTTTTTTTCGCTATGGGGTTCAAACGTTGGACAGTATAACCAGAATTTTGTTGCTCAATTTGGGGAACGCGGGAGTTTCAAGTTAGAGTTGGAATGGGATCAAATTCCTCATAATTACACGAATACTGCAAGAACAGCTTTTGGCGGTGCGGGGACCGGTGCGCTCGTAATGCCCGATCTTGTTCAGAATAAATTGAGGACATTATTGACGACTGACCTCAATCCCGGGGTTTCCGGAGTGCAGTTCGATACATTGGCAATCACCAATCTTGTGCTTGGCTCAGTACGCGGTGTTGATATTGTATCACGGCGAGACAAAGGAAAAGCCATGTTCAGCTATTCTCCTATTGAAGAAATCGATATAAAACTTCAGTATACCAATGAGCGACGGTCCGGAACCAAGCCACTCGGCGGAAACTTTTCATTCAATCCTATAGAACTGATTGAGCCGACGAACTACCGAACGCAGGAGGCAAAGGCGAATCTTGAATACGCAATAAAAGATTGGAACCTTCAACTTGGTTATTCTGCTTCAGTCTTTGACAACAACGTGGATGTTCTTGTGTGGGATAACCCTTTCCGTGAGATTGATGCGGTAGGCAGCGGATCGCGTGGCAGAATTGATCTTTATCCAAATAATTCAGCACAAAACGTAAATGTTTCTGGTGCGGGAAATCTTCCCTTCGATACGCGATTGATGGCAACGGCATCATATGGCTGGCGCCGGCAGAATGATAAGTTTATTCCATTTACAATCAATACTGCGTTCGATACCGTATCAAATTTTCCGGTGCTCCCTGCGGCGAGTCTCAACGGTAAAGTAGGTACGACGCTCATGAACTTTACTGTTGTCAATCGCTTTTTCTCTTCATTGTGGTTCTCTGCTCGCTATCGTTTTTTTGATTACAACAACGAGACTCCGCCTCTCATCTTTCCAGCATATGTAACTGCAGACAATAGTCTCACTCGCGTTCAGCGACGAAACGCAGTGATTGGATATAAAAAAGTGAACACCTCTTTTGATGCAACACTTCGTATGATAAGTGATGTCTCTTTAAAGGTAGGATACGAAAGGGAGGATTGGGATCGGAAACACCGAGATGCAGAAAAGACAGAAGAAAATATCTACAAAGCTTCACTCAATTACACTCTTCGTTCGTGGTTTCTTTTGAGAACGTCATATTCTCTTGGAGCAAAAAAAACACCTCATTACAATGCAGAAGAACTGGCAGAGGAGATGTATCCCCAGGGAGAACCTGTTGGAACATTAGGACAGCTTCCGCAGCTTCGGAAATTTGACATGGCAACACGGGATAGGAACAAAGCAAATGTCATGACGCAAATTATGCCTTTCGATGTTCTATCATTCTCAGGTTCGTTCGGACTAACAAACGATGACTTCAAGGAATCTCAATATGGGTTGCTCTCGAATAAATCGAACAACTTCTCCATTGATGTTACATTCAACCCAACTTACGACCTTGCTATCTACGCGAGTTACACAGGTGAAAATTTTAATTATGCTATGAAGTCGAAACAGAGATCCACACCTGCTGCTGATACTTCGGGTTACGACTGGAGCAGTGACCTAAAAGATGTTGTTCAATCTTTTGCGGGAGGACTCACTTGGTCCGTCGATCCAGAAGTATTGGATTTTGCAATAGACTTTAGTTACTCAGACGCCAAGGGAACAATTGCAACAAGTGCGGTTAATCCTATTCTTGTAACTAGTGCTCAGAATTATCCAGATACGCGAAGCATACTTCGCCAACTGCATGCCTCGGTTGGGTACCATCTCACCGAGCATTTCACGCCGCGTCTCGAGTATCGGTTTGAAGGGTACACTGAATCATATTTCAATCAGGATGTCATGCAGCCGTACATGGTTCCGGTTGATCCAGGTGCATCAGGTGCTGTATTCCTCGGGGCAAGACAGCCTGGGTATTCTGCACACATTATTTATTTTGTTTTATCATACGAATTCTAAGTTTTTCAAAAAAAGGAGATCACTTCGATGAAAAAATATTTTCTTCACAATATTTTGTATGCCTCCATTTTCTTATGTAGTAGCTTTCTTGTTGCTGGAGGCATTAAAGGGAAAGTGAAAGCAATAGGTGCCAAAAATCATGGGAACGCCGTAATCTATATCGATGAGATAGAAGGAAAGACATTTGATCCCCCAAAAGAACACGCTAAGATGGACCAAAAAAATTTATCTTTCATTCCGCATATACTTCCGCTACTTGCCGGTACTACGGTGGATTACATGAACAGTGACGATGTACTTCATAATGTATTTTCACCCGACAAATGTGTTGAAAAATTTAATCTCGGAACATGGCCCAAGGGAAAATCACGATCCTATACCTTCGAAAATCCGGGATGTATTTCGGTTATGTTATGTAACGTTCATCCTGAAATGGAAGCATACATTCTCGTTTTAAAAACTCCTTATTTTGTGGTGAGTGAAAAGAGTGGGAACTATATCATTAAAAATGTACCCCCAGGAAAGTACACAGTAAAGATATGGCATGAAAAGCTCAAAGGCAGTTCACAGGAAGTTACAGTTATAGAATCTGGCGACGTGACGGCGGATTTTGAGATTAGGAAGTAATGTTAGTGGAACTTATTTCCATTCAAAGGAGCATTATGATAACTGAATTGAGAAAAACTACTGTGCAAGCAGTAGCTGGTTTGGCTCTTGCAGTAGGGGTGATTATGTTGCTGAATGAAACCAAGTCAAGTGGAGAAGCCTTGGAATCATTTAAACTGGTTTTTTCATCGAGTGTCGCCACGTTTATTGGGGCTGCTATTGTCTTTCTTGCCACGGTTGCGCTTGTTGCATTGCACTTTGATGATATTAAGAGAATTTTAAAACGTCATTAAGCAAATGCCCGATCAAATAATGTTTGTAAACCTCGAGTGGCTCGATTCAAACTTTCCCTGTATGGTAGCATGTCCTGTTCACACAGAGGCAGGAAGATACATTGCCATGATTGAAGAAGGTCGCTACAGAGAAGCATATCATATTGCTCGAAGACCGAATCCGTTTGCTTCAATTTGCGGCCGCATTTGTGCCGCGCCGTGTGAGGCGAGATGCCGCCGCGGAGAATTAGACCAGCCAATTGCAATACGAGCGTTGAAGCGTTTCGTTGCAGAACGTTTCGGCGTTGAAAGCATGGTCGATCTCGAAAAGTTGAAGGAAGTGTTCGGGAAGACAGTGAAGAAGAATGGAATTAAGGTTGCAGTTATTGGCGGCGGACCTGCCGGTCTCTCGTGTGCTCACGATCTTGCACTGTTTGGATATGATGTAACAGTCTTCGAATCACAATCAGTTGCGGGCGGAATGCTGCGATTAGGTGTGCCAGAATACCGTCTTCCTCGTGAACTCATTCGGCTCGAGATCAATGCCATCTTAAGCCTTGGCGTAGAATTAAAACTCAATAGTGCCATCGGGCGTGATTTTTCAATTACCGATCTGAAGGAACAGGGTTTCCAAGCATTTTTTCTTGGTATTGGTGCACATAAAAGTCGTGACTTGCAAATTGAAGGAATTGAATTAGACGGTGTATTACGGGCAGTAGATTTTCTTCTTAATGTCAACCTCGGATACCGTGTTGAACTGGGAAGCAAGGTGGTCGTGATTGGTGGAGGTAATGTCGCCATTGACGTTGCTCGGACAGTTGCTCGACAGGAAAAAATTGAAGTTGGTCATGTGACAGAAGTTGCCGAAGCTCTCGATGTAGCTCGTTCGGCAGTTCGTTTTGGCGCAAAGGAAGTTCATCTGGTTTGTCTGGAAGATTGGCATGAAATGCCCGCAAGCAAAGTTGAAATTGAGGAAGCACTTGAAGAACGAATACAAATGCATACGAGAAAGGGTCCGAGCAAGATCATAGGAAAAGAAGGTAAGGTTGTTGGTTTTGAAACCGTTAATTGCGTATCGGTCTTTGATGAGAATGGACGGTTCAATCCGAAGTTTGCACAAGGATCAGAATCCGTGATGGAAGCCGATACTGTCATCATGGCGATAGGGCAATCATCCGATTTATCGTGGATCAATCCTGAGGATGGCATAGAAATCACGCCTCGAAACACCATTAAGATTGACGGTAGTACACTTGCCACAACTGCCTCAGGAATTTTTGCCGGAGGTGATGTTTGTTTTGGTCCGAGAAATGCCATTGATGCAGTTGCTAATGGAAAGAAAGCCGCTCAATCTATTCATCGGTATTTGTCTCAAAACGATGAACAATCCCCTGAGATTAATTTTAATCATAGAGAAATTGAGATTGTTGTCCACAATGGTTCACAGTACCGGAGAAAATGGGGATATGAAAAAGAAAATCGTGTACCAATTCCCACCCTGCCGATAGATCGCCGCATCGGTGTTTCACAGGTGGAGATCGGTTACACTGAGGAGCAAGCTCGATGTGAAGCTTCACGTTGTCTTCACTGTTGGGTGAATACAATTTTCAATCAGGAGGGTGAGGATACTGGAAGTGAATGCATTCTCTGCGGCGGCTGTGTCGACATTTGTCCGGAATATTGTATTGAACTTGTGACACATAATCGAATTGATGCTGACGCAACTCTTACAGCAGAGATAGAAAAAATGTACGATGTTGTGCTACACGGTGAGACTGGGGATGCTATCGGTTCAGTAATGATAAAAGATGAAAATCGCTGTATCCGATGCGGGCTGTGTGCCATGCGCTGTCCGGTTGGCTGCATTACTATGGAAAGTTATACAGTTTCAGAGACAATACCAGTTTGAATTATTATCAATTTTAAGGATTAAATAATGGACGAAAAATTGGACGCGGAAAACCAGAGTGATAATCTAATTACTCGCCGCTATTTTCTAGAATCCATCAGTGGTGGCGCAATCTTTATTGCCACAGCCGGAGGTGTGGTTCTCACTGGTCAATTTCTTTCACCAAATGTTTTACGGGAGCCATCACTCAGGTTCAAAGCTGGTCTGGTTGAGAACTATCCACCAGATTCGATTACACTGAACAAAGAACAAAAAGTTTTCATTGTCCGTGCTAAAGAAGGATATTTTTATTCAATCTCGGCTGTGTGCACACACCTTGGTTGTATCGCCAACTGGAAATCGGAAGAGGGTATTATTGCGTGTCCGTGTCATGGCAGCAAATTCAACAAGGAAGGGAAAGTCATTGATGGACCTGCACCGCGCTCGTTGCCAAGGTTTATTATGACAATGGATGAGCATGGACAATTGGTTGTAGACAAAGGATCGATCGTTGGAGAGGAGGTAATCCTTAAAGTGTAACGATGAAGTGGATTCTTGTAAACATTTATTAGTATTTGCAAGTAGTGCAGTATTGAACATAATGATGGTGCCGATTCTTTTCTCGTAAAAGTTTATGCACCAAATTCAACAGGCGCTCCCGGCGGTAATCAAGACGATGGATACTGAAGGTTTATAAAACAGAAAAACATAATTTAATTTTTTTAAGAGTTTGAAATATGAAAAAGAAATTTCTAAAGATTGCGGTTATTACACTTTCATCACTATTACTTTTCATCGCCGGCGTCGCATTGTACGTAAGACTTATGCTGCCCAATGTTGGAAATGCACAGAACGTGAAAATTTTGATGACTCCAGAACGGATAGAACGAGGCAAATACCTTTCGGACCATGTAGCAGGGTGCATTGATTGTCATTCTACAAGAGACTGGAACACACTTTACGGTCCGATTGTAGAGGGGACTGAAGGCAAAGGCGGAGACGTATTCAGTGAACAGATGGGATTCCCTGGAAACTATTTTGCCTCCAATATTACTCCGGCAGGAGTAGAAAACTGGACGGACGGTGAACTTTTGCGCGCTATTACCACCGGAGTTAGCAAGAATGGGGATGCTTTGTTTCCAATAATGCCATATCACGCCTTCGGAAAAGTTGACGAAGAAGATATCAAATCGATTATTGCATACGTGCGCACTCTCAAGCGCATTGAGAACAAAGTGCCTGAATCAACTTCAAATTTCCCAATGAACTTCATCATTAATACAATGCCTCAGAAAGCAGATTTTCACAAAATGCCCGACAAGAGTGATGTATTGAACTACGGAAAATACCTTATTACAATGGCTGACTGTATAGATTGTCATACAAAGAAAACTGATAAAGGAGAATTGATTGTCGGTTTGGAATATGCCGGTGGTTTTGAGTTTTCCTTACCAGGAGGCATTGTAAGGTCAATGAACATTACTCCGGATATAGAAACAGGAATTGGGAAATGGGGGAAAGATTTCTTTATCAAACGTTTCAAGCTGTATGCAGATTCATCCTACGAGAACAGACCTGTTTACCAAGGATCATTTAATTCTGTGATGCCCTGGACAATGATGGCGGGAATGACCGAAGAAGACTTGGGTGCAATTTACACATATTTGCGTACTGTTAAGCCGGTAAAGAATGTTGTAGAGAAATTCTCAACCAAGAAATAACAACTGAATAGTAGATTATCATTCAATGATTGAATTGTTTGGAGATTGACGATGAAAAAAATATTTGACCGACTCGTACGTTCGCAAGTGTGGCGGTCCATTTTTCGCCATGGTTTACCGGAATCGAATAGAACACGAGCCGAAGCAATTTTTTTTAATTTTTTTTTTCATCTTCATCCAACAAAAGTTCGAAAACGTTCAATCAAGTTTACGTATACATGGGGACTCGGCGGCATCTCATTCGGTTTATTCATTGTGCTCGTCATAACGGGTGCTCTCCTAATGCTCTATTATCGTCCTTCAGTTCCGCAAGCGTATGGAGACATGAAGGATTTGCAGTTTGTTGTTTCATCCGGGCAATTCTTACGTAACATGCATCGTTGGGCAGCACATGCAATGGTTGCCATAGTGTTTCTTCATATGCTCCGTGTCTTTTACACCGGTTCATACCGACCTCCGAAGGAATTCAACTGGGTTATTGGCGTTATACTTTTTGTTACAACAATCCTTCTCAGCTATACGGGTTATCTATTGCCGTGGGATCAATTGTCTTTCTGGGGAATTTCTGTCGGAACGAATATGATACGAGCAATGCCCTTTGGAATTGGAGAGATGATTTCATTCCTTCTCCTCGGAGGCAACATTGTTGGCGAGAATGCGCTCGTACGGTTTTACGTACTTCATTGTTTCATTATTCCGGTTGCCGCAATTCTGTTAATGGCAATTCACTTTTGGCGGATTCGAAAAGATGGTGGAGTATAAACACTGTATAGGAAAAATGTTGGCAGACTAAAAGATTGTTTTTTTGTGAATCAGTGAAAGAGGAAATATTTTTATGGATAAAGATTTTAAGGTCGAAATTACATCTGATGTAAAAAAAGTAACGAAACGGATCGCGTTCATTAAAGATCGGGATGCCGCAAGAGTAAAAAAAGTGGACGAAGATATGGTGATGACTTTCCCGAATCTGGTTATAAGGGAAATTATCGCCTTTCAAGTTATGGTCATCGTTCTTGTACTCATTTCTCTTTTTGTAGATGCACCGTTGGAGTGGATTGCAAATCCTGAACATACCCCAAATCCTGCAAAGGCACCGTGGTATTTTCTCGGACTGCAAGAGTTGTTGCATTATTTTCCGCCAGTTGTTGGCGGAGTTCTTTTACCCTCGCTTGCCGTTATTGCTCTTATTGTTATTCCCTACTTTAAGATCAACCTCAAGAAAGATGGGTTGTGGAAGGAACTTCCACGGCAAACATTGACTGGCTTTCTGATTTTCGTTGGAACAGTTTCACTTGTGCTACTCCTTTTTCGAGTATATGCAATGCTCGTTCCAACTATCATTGTGAGTACGTTCATGCTTATACCGTATTTCTCAAAACGAAATAACATATTTATAGAATGGCTTGGATCACGCCCGCTCTCGTGGTGGATTATGACGTGGTTCGTTATTATTGCAGTTGTTCTGACCACAATCGGAACATTGTTTCGTGGTCCCGAATGGAGCTGGACTTGGCCATGGCAGAGAATTTATTGAAAGTAATTTATGAATAAATTGAGAATATATTTTGCCATCTCGAGCGTTGTCTTTTTATTCGTTCTTGCAATTTCTCCACTGAAAGATTTCTTTAGTGAGTGGAGGGGTTATCAACTTGCGTACAACGAAATAATTAAAGAGTTACCTCAGCGTATTCAACCGGTGGATATTGGCATCAAACAATTGTGGGTAAGAAAACTTGACGTGGTTGACAGATGCACTACGTGTCATCTCGGATTAAAAGAGAAAGCGTTGGTGAACGCAAAAGAACCGTTCCGGTCGCACCCACATATTTACCACGACTTCGAAGAATTCGGTTGTACAATCTGTCACAATGGACAAGGATCTGCGACATCATATAAAGAATCAAAGGGAAAAGTTAAATATTGGGACAAACCAATCTTCCCGAGAGAATATATGGAAGCTTCCTGCGGGAAGTGCCACAAAGAACAGGTTGTGATACAAGCACCGATTCTTTCGTTAGGACGCAAACTTATCAATGAATACAACTGTGCAGGATGTCATAAACTTGAAGGACGTCAGCGACAGTGGGTACCTAGTTTGAATGGAATCGGTTCGAAAGTAAACCGCTCGTGGTTGGTCAACTGGTTAAAGAACCCAAAAGCATACTTCGCTACTGCGAAAATGCCGAACTTTCAATTATCTGATGATGAAGCAAATACTATCGCTGATTTTTTGATGACATTTAAATCTTTTTCGAACAACGCAATACTTGAGCCGTTGCCTTCTCTCTTGATACAATCGTCCGAAAGCCAGACTGCGACACTTGTAGAGATCGGCTCAACACGGTTGAGAGAATCTCGATGCATAAGTTGTCATCCGTTTAATGGTAAAGGAGGATATGTAGCAACCGATCTCGGCAAAGTGGCGAGCAAAGTAAATTTACGATGGCTGTACAACTATATCAAAAACCCGAAACATTTCCAGCCAAATGTTGAGATGCCGCGATACCGGTTCAACAACAATGATCTTACCGGAGTAGTGGCGTATATGAATAGTGAGTATGTTGATTTCGATATGGCAGAGCCGCCATCGCATACTCCAGATCCGCT
Organism: Bacteroidota bacterium; assembly: GCA_030679145.1. Classification (GTDB taxonomy): domain Bacteria; phylum Bacteroidota; class Ignavibacteria; order UBA10030; family UBA8401; genus UBA8401. The sequence continues at coordinate 21,834 of JAUXTU010000083.1, forward strand.
GTACTACGAAAAAGGTCTCGTCCTAGTCAAAAAGTATAACTGCCGTGGATGTCATGAGATTGAAAATATCAAAAACTCCGAAGAACTGGGACCGGATCTGTCTTTCATCGGGAGTAAGAAATTGTACGAAATTGATTTTGGTCTATCAGGAATTAGTCAGTCACTTTCATCATATATTTTTACGAAATTAAAATCGCCGCGCACATTTTCATCCAAAATGAAAATGCCAAACTATGAACTTAGTGATGAGCAGGCGCAGGCAATCGCCGTTGCACTACTCGGAAACACGAGCGAACAAATTCCTGAAGAATTGAAAATTAAACCAAAACCGGCAAGCACATTTACACCTCAAGGGAAATTTGGAAAGTTGGTAAACGACTTAGCTTGCTTCGGTTGTCATACAATGTTCGGTCGGGGCAGACTGGTCGCAACCGACCTCACTCTCGAAGCGAGTATGGCAAAGCAGGAATGGATAGATCACTACTTCAAGGTGCCGTATTCTCTTCGCCCAATTCTCACGGAGAGGATGCCGAATCTCTTTTTATCCGATGATGAAATCAAAACGCTTGTAGATTACATGGAAAAAGTTTTCATAGCGGATAGTCTTACTAATGACATTTTGATAAATGAGGCGACAGTCGCAAAAGGGAAACTTCTTTACAGCGAAAAATATGGCTGCGGGTCGTGTCACCAAATCAACGGTAAAGGAGGCTTTGTCGGACCAACTCTCGATAAAGTCGCTTCACGATTACAGCCCGGCTGGATACTTCATTGGCTGAAGAATCCCCAGGCGTACAAACCTGAATCTATCGAACCAAATAACAATTTCACTGACCATGAAGCAGAAGCCATTACTGCGTATCTCATGACGCTACACTGAAAAGGCTTACTTATTATGCGTTCAATAAAGATGAAACGCGATCTTTTAATTGTATTTTATATTTCGATGATTCTTTTTAATTGTTCACGGGAAAATGGATTATCGCAAACTTCGTCAGCCAGTTCGGATAGTGTTAAATCCTTAGACGCTTTGGATGTTGGTTTGGCAACAACCATTTCAATCCACTTTACATATGAACAGCGGCAAGGGAAATACATCTATACAAAGTATTGTTCTGTATGTCATGGAATGGAAGGAAAGGGGGATGGATTCAACGCCTTTAGCCTCGATCCGAAACCGAGGGATTTATCGAACGAACAATACATGAAGTCATTTACCGATGACCGACTTGTAGAGACAGTTCGTGAAGGCGGAAGAGGTGTGAATCGTTCTCCACTAATGCCATCATGGGGAGGGAGATTGACGAAAGACGAACTGCTGTACGTTATTGCATACGTAAAAAAGTTTGCAGTTAGTACTGATACACACAAATAAATTGAAATATATGGGGAATAAAAATATCACTTCTCTGCGTTCGTAAGGTTTTCGGCCCCAAAAAAATATTTTCGAGAAAACAGATTTCACTTGAATCGATATGTCACTCCTTGGTGAGTGTGATACTAAATCAAATATTTAAAATCTAAGTTTTCTCCTTCGCTCCATTCCACAATGCATCCATCTCTTCCAAACTTGTTTGGTGTATGTCTTTTCCTTGTTCAGATAATTTTTTTTCAATGTATTGGAATCGTGTGCTGAATTTTTGAACCGTTGTATGTAATGACTCTTCGGGATCTACATCAATAAATCGTGCGTAATTGACAAGAGAGAATAACACATCGCCGAATTCTTCGTGTGTTTGTTCTTTATCGCCAGATGCAATCGCAGCATGTAACTCAGAAAGCTCTTCCTCTACTTTTTTCCATACTTCTTCCTTTTTTTTCCATTCAAATCCGACTTTGGCTGCTTTCCTTTGAACTTTTTCAGCCTTCATTAAAGCCGGATAATGTTTCGGAATTCCCTCCAGCACAGAATTTCTTCCCTCGCTCATTTTAATTTTATCCCAAAGTGCGATCTGCTCGGAGCCGCTATTGACAACAGCATTTCCATAAATATGCGGGTGGCGGCGGATCAGTTTTTCATTGATTGCTGCAAAAACCTCTTCGATAGTGAATTTATTCTCTTCTTCTGCTATAATGGAATGGAAAACAACTTGCAATGCCACATCGCCAAGTTCGGCTTTAAGATCATCAAAGTTCTTGCGGTCAATGGCATCTAAAGCTTCGTATGCTTCTTCCACAAAGTGTTTTTTTAATGTCTCATGAGTTTGTTCTTTATCCCACGGACATTCTTTCCGCAGGCGCTTCATGATTGCGATAAATTCGTCAAATTCTACCATGCATATTTCCTTTATCAAATGAATGTATTTTATGCAACATTAAACCATTAATGTATGTATTCTGAAGGATAAAAATATTAGCTTTTCCGAAAACCCTTTTGTAATTTTCCATCAACAGCCAACAACTCGAATGAAAAAAATACTTCTTATACTGCTTGCCTCGATATTTTTTGTTTTCATGTTCATGAACGTCGTTTCGCGCAAACAACATGCCGATCTGCTTGTCATCAACGCACTGATCTATACTGTTGATGATGATAATTCAAAAGCAGAAGCGATGGCAATTCGCGGCAGCAGAATTATTTCAATCGGCTCTACACAAGATATACAAAATCATTTTACTTCACAAAACACCATTGATGCACATGGAAAGACAATTGTTCCGGGATTAATTGACTCGCATGCACATGTAATGGGATTAGGACAAAGTTTAACAGAATTGAATCTTTACGGTACAACCTCTTCAAAGCAGATTGCTGATATAGTCTCAGAACGAGCAAGCAATGTAAAACCAGGTGACTGGATTCGAGGTCGAGGCTGGGATCAGAATGATTGGGGAAGCGCTACTTCGGGAAAACCATTTCCGACAGCTGCCATACTTGATAAAGTTTCTCCAAATAATCCGGTGATCTTATCGCGCATTGATGGTCACGCTATTTGGGTGAATTCAAAAGCAATGGAATTAGCGAAAAACAAAACTGATTTTAAAATTGAAATCGATGGCGGGAAAATTTTACGAAATGGACTAGGAGATGCGACAGGAATATTTGTAGATAATGCCGAGGCAGTGATACGAAATGTTGTTCCGGAATATTCCAAAGAAGAAAAGAACGGAATGTACAATCGCGCATTCAATGAATGCTTGAAATATGGGATAACCAGTGTTCATGATATGGGTATTGATGAAAAAGATTATGAGATATATCGAGAACTGCTTACTAAACAAGAATTACCGTTACGGATTTATGCTCTGATCAGCGGAAATGGAAAATTGTGGGAACAGATGATAAATTCCGGACCGTATATGGACTATATCGGTAAATTTCTTTCTGTACGTTCACTTAAATTATATTTGGACGGTGCGCTTGGTTCGCGTGGTGCGGCAATGATTGAACCCTACAGTGATGAACCTGAAAGCCGCGGATTGATCACATTTTCTCCCGATTCAATCCGCATTATTACAGAACAAGCATTGCAAAAAGGTTTTCAAGTGTGTGTGCATGCAATTGGCGATCGAGCGAATAGAATAGCACTAGATGAATTTGAGAAAGCTTCCGAAAAATATCCTGCACAAGCTCACAATGCCCGATTGCGAATAGAACATGCTCAAGTGATTTCACTCGAAGATATTCCACGATTCAAAAAGTTGAATGTCATTCCAAGTATGCAGCCAACGCACGCAACATCCGATATGTATTGGGTACAGGCAAGATTGGGTCCCGAAAGAATTTTAGGTGCGTATGCATGGAGATCGTTGATTGATGACGGTAATATTATTCCAGCTGGCTCAGATTTTCCTGTTGAACTACCTAATCCGCTGCTTGGATTCTACGCAGCAATTACGCGGCAGGATAAAGATGGAATTCCGAACAATGCAAGCGATGTTACGACGAAGTTTCAGCTTTCTGCCGAAGGAATTAAAGATTCCGTACATTTTAATGGCGGCTGGTATGCTGAGCAACGGTTGACGAGGGAAGAGGCATTGCGTTCATTCACAAAATGGGGAGCGTATGCAGAGTTCATGGAAAATGAGAAGGGAAGTCTTGATGATGGAAAGCTTGCAGATTTTGTTATATTGTCAAAAGATATTATGACTATCGACGCGAAGGAGATACTGACAACAGAAGTTGAAACGACGGTTGTCGGCGGTAAAATTCGCTATCAAAAAAACTGATCACAATATTCAATCGGGAAAATTTTTCGTTTAGGAGGCAATTATGTACGAGAAATTATTATCAGAGACAGAGAAATTTATTGAATCACAGAAACAGAAAGAAGTTCCAATCCTTGAGGTTTGGGGAGCAATGGCTGAACGCGCCGAAACCGTTAAATTTGACATGCCGGAAAACCTTGGTGATTTTGAGTTCCTACTGGAAGCAGACAAACGATTTGTTTTTATCAAACCAAAAATGGATGAAGAGATAGAAGATGTTGACCTTGGTGAAGAAGAGGGCGAGTATGAAGTTGGAGAAGATTTTTTTGAAGTTGAAAAAATGGAGAAGCTCGGTTTCAATCAGGACCAAATTGTTGGGTTGAAGAAATACGAGAAGAAGAAATCGTCAGATGATGACGATGATGATTCAGTGAAATCACCCCGGGTCTCTACCGTTGCTTCAAAATCTTCAACATCTAAGAAAACAAAAACTGTTATTGCAAAAAAAACCGCAGTGGCAAAGAAAAAAAAACCTTCAAAACCCAAATCCGTAAAGCCGGCAAAAAGAAAGAAATAATTTTTGGGAATTCCGACTACCGATAGAAAAATCTGGACAATTCTCGATCTTATTACATGGGGAACTGAATATCTTACGGAAAAAAGCATTACTGATTCCCGTCTCAATATTGAATTGATGCTCGCACACGTATTACGCTTTAATCGTATGCAGCTCTATACGAATTTCGACAAACCTCTAACCGACGACGAACTTGCTCAATTTAAACTATTTTTAAAACGCCGGTTAACACATGAACCGTTGCAATATATTCTTGGCGAAACTGAGTTCATGGGTTTGAAGTTTGCCATTGATCGAAGGGTTCTCATTCCTCGTTCTGATACAGAAATTCTTGTGGAAGAAGTGATCAAAAAGATTAAAGCAGATTTTGAAAAGGACTCAGCAATTCAAATTTTGGAAATCGGAACCGGAAGCGGATGTATTGCAATAAGCCTTGTAAAGATGCTTTATAATGTTTCGGTTGTCTCAATAGATAAAAGCGATGATGCATTACAATTGGCGGCCCAAAATGCTGAAACAAACAGTGTGAATGATAGAATAACATTTCGTAAACAAGATTTTCTGACAAATAGTGATTCCTCTCAAAAGTATCATTGTATTGTTTCTAATCCACCGTATATTTCTACTGAAGAATATTTAAAACTTGAACCAGAAGTACGTGAATTCGAACCGAAAATTGCTCTTGCGGATGATAAGGACGGATTAACGTTCTACCATTTGATAGCGGGCAGGGAAAAAGATAATCTTTTAGAAAAAGGTTTTGTGGCTGTAGAACATTCATATAATCAATCTGACGACGTACAAAAAATATTCAGTAAGAATGGTTGGAAAAATATTCGAGCAATAAAAGATTACAGTGGGAATTTTCGCTGTGT
>JAUXTU010000008.1 GCA_030679145.1 Bacteroidota bacterium
GTGATAGCAGAACATTAATATGCGAGCAGTAATTCAACGTGTTTCATCAGCAAGCGTTACGATCGACAGAAAACTTTACAGTTCTATCGGGAGTGGATTATTGATTTTGCTCGGGATAAAATCCGGTGATGGAGAGACCGAAGTAAAGTATCTTGCGGAGAAATGTATTGGGTTGCGGATATTTGAAGATCACGAAGAAAAGATGAATCTTTCGGTAAAGGATGTTAACGGATCAATTCTGGTTGTTTCGCAATTTACGTTATACGGTGATACGCGAAAAGGAAATCGTCCAAGTTTTGTTGAAGCCGCTTCTCCGCAGATCGCTGAGCCACTGTATGAGAAATTCGTTTCAATTTTACAAGATTCACTCGGCAAAGAAAAAGTTTCAACAGGTGTCTTTCGCGCAATGATGGATGTAGCATTGGTTAATGATGGACCTGTAACTGTTATTGTTGAGTCTAAGTGATTAATAATTTCAAAATCAAAAGTGTAAAGTTAAAAGTGTTGAACTTTTATTCCGTTTTTGACTTTATACTTTGACTTTATATTTTCCCTTATGGCATTGTATTTCATTTTCTGGGACGGAGTCGGCTACGGGAAGAAAGATCCCAAAAAAAATCCATTCTTTACGGCAAAACTGCCGACATTTTCACGTCTCTTGTCCAACAATCTTCCGTCACTTTCCTTTAAGAAATTTTCTTCAGGCGTAGTTTCACTTTCTCCGGTTAATACAACGTTGCGAATTCCGGGGCTTCCTCAGAGTGGAACAGGGCAAACAGCAATTATGACCGGAATGAATGCTTCTAAATTTGTAGGAAAACATTTCGGGCCTTATCCTTATTCGACACTTATTCCGATCATCAGAGAAAAAAACCTGTTCAAACAACTTCAGCAATTGAATAAAACGTTTTTCTTTGCAAACGGTTATCCTAAACGATATTTCGATTACATTTTTGGTCCAAAGGGAAGAGTGCCGACCATTGCGTTGTCGTATATTTCAACCGGAAAAACTCTCAACACTCATGAAGAAATAAAAAAACGAAAAGCGATTTCTGCGGATATTGCCGGAACTCGGTGGGTTGAACTTGGTCATCCAGATGTTGAACCACTAAACCCAATTGAAGCGGGCAAATTGTTCTACCAACTGGGTGCAAATATCGACCTGAATTTCTTTGAATATTTTGTAACCGACCATGCCGGACATTCTCAGGAAATGTCCATGGCTGTTGAAATGCTCGAACGAATGGATGGATTTATTGCCGGAATATTGGAGGAGTTTGATTATGAGAAGGATATTATTCTGATGATCAGTGACCATGGCAATATTGAAGATCTTTCTGTTAAAACACACACCAAAAACCCTGTTCCATTGATCGTTATAGGAAAACAACACTTCTATTTTTCTTCGAGAATAAAAAATCTTACTCACGTAACTCCTGCTGTCATTTCATATTTTAGTTCACGCTAAAAACGCATGAAAAACAGACCGGCTCTTATTGGGGCAACTGCAATAGTCTCGGGCATTCTTACTGCGCGATTTCTTATTGTTGATTGGAAAATCTTTTTTGCTTTAACCATTCTCCTTCTTGTATTCTCTGTAATTGAATTTTATGTGAAACGAAAAATTAAGGGAAGAGATATTTTTCGATCCTTTGCAATTCTCGCATTACTCTTCTTTTCCTCTGCCGCATTGTATTCAATAAATGATCAATTACGCAATACTCGTCATATCACACATTATCTTGATTCTACGGATTCACTGACGATCTATTGCAAAGTGATCGATGAACCGCGAGTAGATGAGGGTAAAACGAAACTGCTTGTTTCACTCATTTCATTGAATAATGAGTTCGATTCAATTGAAGTTGAGGGAAAGGCGTATATCAGTATCCTTGCAAATAAAAAAAAGAAGGAGACACCAAAAGAAATTTTGTATGGCTCTTTTATTTCATTGAAAGGAATTCTTCAATCGCCGAGTGATGAACGGAATCCGGGAGAGTTCAGTCATCGGCAATATCTTGAGCTAAATAATATCTACGCAACAGCTTCCGTTTACGGATATTCCGACATTGTCGTTTCCGAATATCGTGACGGCAATTTTTTTTTTGAGAGCATCATTTTCCCTTCAAAAAATTTTATTGTAAAAACAATTCGGACTGTGATGAAGGGAGATGAGGCGAACTTTCTTATTGGATTATTGCTTGGGGATAGAACGGATATATCTCAAGAGATCAAATCAGCATTTATGAATACCGGAACGATTCATGTGTTGGCAGTATCCGGTTCACACGTTGTGCTGGTTGCTGAGATCATTTTTGTTATTGTGGGATTACTTCGATTCTCAAAGAAGCCAAAAATCATTATCGCAATCTTAGTTTTGTTCTACTATATGTTCCTGACCGGAGCAACTCCATCGGTTGTTCGCGCAACATTGATGATTATGGTCTTTTACATTGGAAAATTATTTGAAGAACGAACCGATGTCTATAATGTGCTTTGCGTATCGGCAATCATTATTCTGCTGATTGAACCAAAACAATTATTTGATGTTGGATTTCAACTTTCATTTTCAGCCGTCTTTTCCATTGTGTATTTCTATCCAAAATTAAATGCACTTATCCCAAAGATTCCGGAACCTCTTGAAGAATTCAAAATATTAAAATGGGTTTGGCAATTATTTGCAGTTTCATTAGCTGCGCAAATTGGGACACTTCCATTCACTGCTTTTTACTTTGGGAAAGTATCCATCGTTTCGCTCTTTGCAAACCTCATTGTTGTTCCACTCGTTGGGTTGATTGTAACGATAGGCCTTAGCGGAGCATTGTTTGGAATTGTGTCACTGTGGATCGCATCCTGTTTTAGTGAAATGAATGACCTTTTAGCGATTTTTACGTTGAACTTTGTACGATGGGCTGAGCAAGTTCCATTTGCAATAATCAATACGGCAACATTTGGATTACGAGAGACGATATTATACTCGGCGTTTATTGGTTTTCTATTTAATATTGGAAACCGGGCATTCCAAAAAAGAATTATTTTTGCATCACTGATTATTGGTAATATTATTCTGTTTAATTCATTTTTTCAACCAACGAAAAATAATCTCCGCATTACATTTCTGGACGTTGGACAGGGAGATGGTGCTGTTATTCAATTCCCGACAGGGGAAGTGATTGTTGTTGATGCAGGTCCAAAGACAAATGAGTTTGATGCTGGAGAGAAAACTGTGGCTCCATTTTTACGACGGAATGGGATTGCAACAATTGATGCCATCATCACAACACATCCTCATGCAGATCATTTGGGTGGTGTTCCATATCTGTTGAAAAACTTTAGTATTAAACATATAATCGATCCGGATCAATCTGCGCAATCGAATTTGTTCTATCAATACGATCTTCTTCGAAAGAATGGCATTCATTTGTCTGGGAGAGCAGGAATGATGATTCCGATTGGGAATGCACGATTGTATATTCTGCATCCTACTAAACAATTCATCGATACTGATTCCGCCAATGGCTATTCTGATTTAAATGAATCATCAATTGTCTTCAAACTTCAATATGGCAACACTTCATTCCTTTTTACCGGAGATGCAGAAACTGAAGCGGAGGAACATTTGGTTAATTCTTATCATGATTTTTTAGATTCTGATGTACTCAAAGCTGGTCACCATGGGTCATCGACCAGCAGTTCGGAATATTTTATTTCAGCTGTAAAACCTCAGAAAGTTGTCGTTTCCGTGGCGAAATTCAATAAATTCCGTCATCCTTCTAAGCGGGTGATTGAACGATTCAAATTATTTGATGCTTCGGTCTTTCGGACGGATAGTGAAGGAGCGATTATTCTAGAATCTGACGGAAAAACTGTGAACAAACTGAAATGGCGTAATTGATTCTTACGTGTTTCTTCTTGTCTGCATCTTTCTTATTTTCAAACAATCAATTTGTTTCGATCATCCATCCGTAATAGAATGGCATCAAAAAAATTCAAAACCGATTCTGGAATTCCCATCAAAGAATTTTATTCTCCAGCAGATATACAGGGGAATAAAGAAATTGGTGATCCAGGGAAATTTCCGTTCACTCGCGGTGTTCATCCAAGTATGTATCGCTCCCGACTGTGGACGATGCGGCAATATGCCGGTTTTGGAACGGCGAAACAATCGAATGAGCGATATAAATATTTGTTATCGCAAGGAACATCGGGACTTTCCGTAGCATTCGATCTTCCGACACAAATGGGATATGATTCTGACCACGTGATGAGTGAAGGGGAAGTTGGTAAAGTTGGTGTCGCAATTGATACCCTTGCAGATTTAGAAATATTGTTTGACGGGATTGAACTGCAAAAAATCACAACGTCAATGACGATCAATGCGACTGCTGCAATTCTGTTATGTATGTATGTTACTTTGGCAAAAAAGCAAAATGCAGATATCAGCAAAATATCCGGAACGATTCAAAACGATATTTTGAAAGAATATATTGCGCGCGGAACGCATATTTATCCGCCGCAGCAGTCAATGCGTTTGGTAACGGATATTTTTTCATGGTGCAGTGAAAACCTTCCAAGTTGGAATACGATTTCGATCAGCGGATATCATATCCGTGAAGCTGGTTCGACAGCGGTTCAGGAACTTGCATTTACAATTGCGAATGCAAAAGAGTATGTTCGTGCTGCCGTTGATGCGGGATTGAATGTTGATTCATTTGCTCCGCGATTATCGTTTTTCTTTAACGCACATAATAATCTCTTCGAAGAAGTTGCGAAATTCCGGGCTGCACGTCGATTGTGGGCTACAATAATGAAGGAAGAATTCAAAGCGCAAAATCCGGATTCTTTGAAGCTTCGCTTCCATTCGCAAACGGCAGGATCGTCATTAGCTGCGCAGCAAATTGACACGAATGTTCCAAGAGTAACATTACAGGCTCTCGCCGCTGTTTTGGGTGGAACGCAGTCTCTTCATACCAATGCAAAAGATGAAGCTCTCGCTTTGCCAACGGAAGAATCTGCACGATTGGCGTTACGAACACAACAAGTAATTGGATTTGAATCGGGAGTGACTGAAACAGTTGATCCACTTGCCGGCTCCTATTATGTAGAATCGTTGACGAATGAAATTGAAACGCAGGCGAAAGAATATTTGGCGGCGATCGATGCAATGGGTGGATCGGTGAAAGCGATAGAGCAAAATTATTTCCAAACAGAAATAGCTGATAGTGCATATAAATACCAGCGAGCAATTGATGAAAAAGAAAAGATCATCGTTGGAGTGAATGAATTTGTTGTTGAGGAAAAACAGACTACGGAGTTGCTCAAAGTTGATGAATCAATTCGAGATGAGCAGATTGCACATTTAAAGAAGATACGATCAACTCGAAATAATGAAAAGGTTCAAAAGGCATTATCTGATCTGAAAAAAGCGGCAGCCGGTAAAGAAAATGTTATACCACACATTTTACGTTCGGTGGAAAAATATGCGTCTATTGGAGAAATTTCCGATGCATTGAGAGAAGTGTGGGGAGTATATGAATAGAATTGGATTACTAAAGAATGGCAAAAACGAGTGCTGACAAAATCAAAATTGACATATATCAAAAATCTCCTTCAAAAAAAACATCGTGAAGAAGAAGGTAAATTTATCATCGAAGGGTGGAAATCCATTGAAGAAGCAATTCACGCCGGTGTAGAAATAGAAACAATTCTCTATGATGAACACCGCTTTGCAAATTTCCAGGTGATCAATTCACTCAAACGTTTTGCAAAAGAAGTGCTCGTTGCAAAAGCAAAAGAGATCGATACAATTTCTGATACTGTGGCATCTCAAGGTATTTTAGCAGTAATTCCCAAATTATCAACGAACTCAAAATTACAATCAGTCACAAAGAAATCATCTGCTCTTGTGGTTGTGTTGGATGGGGTCACTGACCCTGGAAATATGGGAACCATCATTCGAACATGCGATTGGTTTGGTGTTGATGCGTTAGTAGTGGGGAATAATTCTGTTGAATTGTATAATCCTAAAGTTGTGCGATCAACAATGGGCTCGTTGTTCCATCTGCCAATTGTTGAAGAATCTAATCTGAAGGGTTTTCTCGAACAAAGTAAAACAGAGAAATTCACTGTGTATTCAACAGAACTCTCGAACAGCAACGATATCAGAAAAATTGTTTTCTCCAAAAAATCCATACTCATCATTGGAAATGAATCCCACGGTATCTCAAAAGAAATCTCGTCATTTGCTGATTCAAGAATTCTCATTCCACAGTTTGGCAAAGCGGAATCGCTCAACGCAGCGATGGCGTGCGGAATTATTCTTTCACACATTCGGCTGAAATAATCCGTTTGTATTTTCATCTTTTAATTTCAATATTCGTTTGTGAAAAACCAACAAGTAAAACGCGTTGTCAGTCTTCCGCGTGCAATTTCAAAACTGGGCTACAGTTCCCGCAGTCAAGCGGAAAAATTAGTTCTGAGCGGAGCTGTTTCGGTCAATGGAAGAGTTGTCAAATCCCTTTCATTTCGGGTCGATCCTGCCAAAGATAAGGTTGCTGTTAACGGAGAAGCGGTCAATAAGGAGAAGAAGTTTGTCTATTTTCTTCTCAACAAACCTATCAATGTCGTTACCACGCGGAATGATGAAAAAGGAAGAGCAACCGTTTACGAATTACTCGGCCGCGAAAAAATGCTTGAAGGGTTGGGACATCTATTTCCGGTGGGGAGATTGGACAAAGATACTTCAGGCGCTTTGTTGATCACGAACGATTCTCAATTGGCAGAGAAGTTGACCAATCCGGAATCAAAATTTCCTAAAACATATATGGTTGTTTGCGAAGGGACTCTTACAAGGGAACATATGAGTCAGCTTGCAGAAGGCATTGAATTGGAAGAAGGGTATACGACATTACCTGCAAAAATATCAAAACTGTTTTCGGAAAATTCTGTTTCGCAATGCCAGATCTCAATTGTTGAAGGAAAGAATCGACAGATCCGACGAATGTTTGAATCGATTGGATTTCCTGTGATCGAATTGCAGCGAACTGCAATCGGTTCGTTACAGTTGGGAGAACTTCAATCCGGAAAACTTCGAAAATTGACAATGGATGAAATTGCAGAACTCAAGAAAAGAAATCCCTAAAAAGAATATCATGCCGAATATTATTTGCAATATTGTTGAAGTCTGTATTTTTTCATTTGATAATAAAGAGCCGCTGTATTTGATGATGAGACGCTCAAAAACAGAAAATTTATATCCGAATACATGGCAAATTGTTACCGGTTCAATTGAGCCGGGTGAAACCGCAACACAAGGAGCTTTGCGAGAATTGAAAGAAGAAACCGGATATGTTCCCCAAAAATTCTGGATACTGCCGGAAATCAATTCGTTTTATTCCGTGAAAACTGATACGCTGAATCATACTATTATGTTTGCCGCACAAGTTCCGCCAAAAACAAACCCTGTTCTTTCAGATGAGCATTATCAATTTGGATGGTATCCTATCAATGTGGCAAGATCAATGTGTGTGTGGACAGGGCAAATAGAAGCCCTTGATATTGTTCATGAATTTATTGTCGGCGGTAAATTAACAGCAAAACTTTCTGAAATCCCGTTATAGTTACTTTGGAAAAAAATTGACGATAATCTGATAGTGTCTTATTTTGAAACTTAACGAACACGTCATGCTGACGAATGTCAGCATCTTTCATAATATTTATAGATGCCGAAACAAGTTCGGCATGACGAAATGTTCTAAATTAAGATACTACTGAAAATCTAAAGTACTTTTATCAACGGAAATTTTTCCCGATATTACAGTAGTGCTAAAACGAAAAAATTAAAAATCAATAAGGAGTTTGCATTGTCCATTTTAGTAGTAGGTTCAGTTGCTTTAGATGATATTGAAACACCATTCGGGAAAGCAAACGATGTTCTCGGTGGGTCAGCAGTATATATTGCGGTTGCAGCGAGTTATTTTACAACGCCGGTTCGTCTTGTTGGTGTTGTTGGCGGTGATTATCCGCAAACCGCAATTGATTTTTTAAATGAACGCGGAGTTGATCTGACAGGTTTGGAAATAATTCAGGATGCAAAAACATTCCGCTGGTCTGGTCGTTATCATTATGATCTGAACAATCGTGACACCCTTTCGCTGAACCTTAATGTCTTCGAAAAATTTGATCCAAAGATTCCTGATGGATACAAAAAAACACGGTACATTTGTTTAGGAAATATCGATCCAACATTACAGCTTCGTGTTCTTCAACAGGTTGAAAAACCGACACTGGTTGTCGGCGACACAATGAATTTCTGGATTGATACCAAGAAAGATGAATTGCTAAAGGCGATTCCTCATTTTGATGTGTTCATTCTCAATGACTCTGAAGCTCGATTATTGGCAAACGATCCAAATCTTTTACGTGCAGCAAAAAAAATCCGTTCAATGGGAGCAAAAACATTGATCATTAAAAAAGGGGAGCACGGCGCATTGTTGTTCCATGAAGATCATATTTTTTCTGCTCCGGCGTATCCACTAGAAGATATTTTCGACCCGACAGGGGCAGGCGATACCTTTGCTTCAGGATTCACTGCATGGCTGGCAAAGACCGATGATCTTTCCTTTGAAAACATGAAACGTGCAGTTATTTACGGCAGCACAATGGCATCGTTTTGCGTAGAAAAAGTTTCTGTCGACGGACTTCGTGATCTTTCCTATCTCAAGATTCAAGACCGATTCAGAGAATTCAAAGCACTTTCAAAATTCGACGAGTAAATTTAATCACTACAGAATTTCAATTACCCATAAAATTTTTGAGATTCTGTGGTATTCTTTATGAAATCAATCGAATGGATAAACAATTCAGTCCGCTTTTTAGATCAAACCGAACTTCCGCTTAACGAAGTCTATATCGAAACGTCAGAAATTTCTATTCTTGCAGAGGCAATTCAGACTTTAAAAGTTCGAGGGGCTCCGTTGCTTGGAATTGCTTCTGGATATGGCGTATTATTGGGAATTCAAAAAGAGATCCATTCACCAAAAGAACAATTTCTGAACTCGTTTGAGTCTGCAGTAAAGCTTATTTCATCAACACGTCCAACGGCAAAAAATCTTTTTGGAGCATTGGAACGAATGAGAAATGTTTTTCGTCTAAATTCCAACGATGATCCAAAATTGCTCTTTGACAAATTGAAATCCGAAGCACTTTTAATTCATGAAGAAGATCGAATAATG
>JAUXTU010000095.1 GCA_030679145.1 Bacteroidota bacterium
CCCATGATTTTAGTTCTTTTGGTTCACTATTTTGTGCCTGTGCAATTGAAATTATGCAAATGACAACGACAATAGATAACGCGGAAATACGATGGTATCTTTTCACGTCTTCTCCATAAATATTGGTTAGTATTATTTTGCTATTAATTCAATTTTTGTTTTATGTTCTTTTCCGTCTCGTTGATAAACAACTTCTACAATATCCCCCGGCTTGAAATTTTTTAGAGCATCGGAGTATTCTCGCAGATTACTTGTTTTTGATTCACCCAGCTTAATAACGATATCATCCTTTTGTAATCCTGCTTTTGCGGCAGGAGAATCAGGATTGATGTCTGCAATCTTTACTCCTTCACCAGAAAATGCAAAATCAGGAATACTTCCTGTCGAAACTTTTCTCTCACCAGACGTTTGTGGCTTTGTTGATGGTGCCGCACTTTGTCCTTGAAATGCAAGTGGTTCGATCCTGTCTCCTAAATATACAACCGCCTCTTGTCCAAGCGCGGCTACTTTCACTAATCCTGAAATATCGATCTTGTCCGGTGTGTCGCTCGGTCGATGATAGTCGCCATTCACTCCTGAAAAGAATTGAACTCCGGGAACTCCCGCTTCAATGAAACTTCGTTGATCACTTGCATCAAGCTCTTGGGTGATGATATCGGATTCAACTCCGGTGACGTAGCTTGCACCCATAAAAATAAATCTCCATTCCCTTGCGCTTGAAGCACTCAAAATGGAGACCTTATTGTTTCCCAATCGACCAACAGCATCAAAGTTCAACACACCGATCACCTTTTTTACCGGAAAACGTTTTGTGTTTTTCACGTAATATTTTGACCCAAGCAGTCCGGTTTCTTCTGAAGCAAATGCAACAAAAATAATTGTCCGTTGCGGTTTCAATGATTTTCCAAGCGTTTGTGCCAGTTCCAGCAGAACAGTAACTCCGCTTGCATTATCATCGGCGCCATAATGGATCTTTCCTTCATTTCCTTTATTCACACCAGGCCATCCCAAACCGAGATGATCGTAATGTGCACTGATAACAACTGATTCATCTTTGAGATTAGGATTTGAACCTGGAATAATTCCAATAATATTTTTTACGATCGATTTGTTTCCGAGTGAATCAACAACTTCATTCCAACTTTGGAAATATGTGCTATCATCTGCGCCGGGCATCAATCCTGCCGCTTTGAAATTGTCGACAATAAAATCAGCCGCTTTGGCAATTCCCGGGGAACCCGGAGCTCGACCACGAAGTTCTTCGCTTGCTAGATAATCGACTGTTTTCTTCAATCGTTCAGGAGAAAATACAGGATCAAGAGTTGCGAGAGCTTTGCGTTTCGGTAAATTTGCCGAAGTTGTAACAGAAGATAACGTAACATCAAGCGGCGAACCGACCGATGACCATTCTCCTTTTGCAATATTTGCAGGTTCTGCACCTTCAAAAACGAGATAGCTATATTTTCCGTAATGCGGAACTTTTCGTGTTAGTCCTGGAATTGCATCTTTACTATCTGCTGATACAAATGCGATCACTGCAGATGGATTATTTGGATGTCGCGCAGTGATAACAAAACTATGATTGTTTTTTTGGAATACTGTCTGGTTCAATCGAATAGAATCCATTGTGACATACGAAGAATATCCTTGTACACTATTGTTGAAAACGGCAGTAAAATTATTTTCCGTACCAAGGATCCAAATATTTTTATCGGAAGGAAGTTCGGTGATTGTACTGTCAAATATTGTGGAAATCTTTTTTGTCGGATCACCTGACCAGCGAGTTGCAAAATCTTTATAGTATTCGAGACGGTCGTTGGATGCTTTTGAAGGAAGCAAAATAATTATTTCCTGCGCACCCAATATTTTTGTCAACGAAGGGGGAATTTCATTGAAATGCAGTTCCCGGAACACATTGAATTGCGGATCGACCTGCACTTTGACGGGATTCTCCGCAATTGTAAATTCATACGATTGTTCACGTTGATTGAACGATACTTTCTTGATCTCTGCTTTCTTTTCAAACGATATTGCGACAGGAACTGTCAACGAAAATATATCATCCTTCTGGATCTGTTTAAGTGAAAATACAAGATGATATCCAAGCGAATCTTTCCTAACCGAAACATTTGAGAGTTCTAACTCCGGTGCACCGGTACGATTGATCCACTGCTCAAAGAACGATTTGAGATCTTTCCCGGTGACTGTTTCGAACGCAGAGCGGATATCACTAAACGATGCGCTTTTATATTTGTTCTCGCGATAGAACTTTTGAAATGCTCTGATGAACTGCTCATCGCCGACATCGTCGCGTAACATATTCCACACAAATGAGGTCTTACCGTAACCGATCGCTTCGGATGGTCCGCTGTATCGCGAACGAAATTTGTTAAGCGGAAAATCATTCGCCGGCGTGACATAATCGGTGTACTTTTGAAGTGTTGCTCTTCTATAATCTTCGGCTTGACCGCGCTGTTCAGCAATCATATGATCTGCAAGATAAGCTGTTAATCCTTCGCACCAATTGCCGGTCTTTGAATCAACATAAACACTATTTCCCCAATAGTTATGCAACAATTCATGCGGATATGATGAATGTAAGATGAACGGGAATCGAATGATCTGCTCTCCAAGAAGAGTAAACGAAGGCATCCCATATCCTGTCTCCCAGAAATTTTCTACTAAGGCAAATTTGGAATACGGATACGGTCCAATTAATTTCCGATACAACTCTAAATACTGTGCGGTTGCTTCAAGATATTTGTTTGCAAGACCTTCATCCGGTGTTCGTAAGAATGCAAAGACATTAATCGCACCGGCAGATCGTGAATACTCAGTAAACTTTGCTGCAATAAGATATATTTCTTCCGTCGGTTCCGGCGAATCCCAGATGACTGTGCGAAATCCTTTTTTTACATCGTTCAATGTCCGTTTACCTTGACTTACCACATTCCATTGATCTGGAACGGTAACGTTCAATTCAAAGCTGATCAATTCATCATCAAATTTCGGCAGCCACATTGTCGAACCGGCAAGGTAAACTCCTTTTTCATCGATCACACCGGGAGTTTGGCTGAATCCCCGAGCATATTCTTCGCCGGCTTGAGCAATAGGATAATTTATTGCACCACTGAATTTCAAAACAAATGTCGTATCGATCTTCTTTTTATTTTTGAATGTTATAACATACTTATTCTGTTTAAGTCCAATGGTTGAATCATATTCTTCCCGATCAATTCCAACGTCCTCTGTCTTTGCATCTTTTTTTAATAATTTTATGATAACACCTGAAGTCGCTGATGTTACTTTTAAATTATTATTCAATGAAAATGTAATTTCCTTTTTTACTTGTTCAGATGTCAGTGTGATCTGATCGACCGCTTCAATTGTATGCTTTGCAGGATTGACCGTCACGGATATTTTGTGATACGTTTTCCCGTCAGCATAGATTAACGATGCTAATACGATGAGTAGGAATGCACTGTGGATTTTCTTTTTCATTATTTTTCTCCGGAAGAATTATCGAATGATAATCGATATTGGGTTCGTAATATTTAGATATTTTTGTGCAACTTTTCTAACATCAGCTAACTTAACATTTTTTAGCGATTCAAGAAACTCTTTGTCAAATAAATAATTATTATAAAAATAAAGAGAGCTTCCCAAATAGAAAGCTTGATTAATACTTGAAAGCCTTCGAAACATCATTCTTCCAAGGTACATGTTGACAGATTTATCAAGCCCATCCTGCGTTAACGAATCGAGAGTTTTCATTTGAAAGAAACCGGGATATTGGGGAGATAGCTTATCAATATTCTGAGGACGTGTTCCTTGCGACACGTAAAAAAACGCTTTGTCTTTTATCACTTCAATTCCTGCGCTCATGTTGTA
The DNA here is from genome assembly GCA_030679145.1 of Bacteroidota bacterium. Classification (GTDB taxonomy): domain Bacteria; phylum Bacteroidota; class Ignavibacteria; order UBA10030; family UBA8401; genus UBA8401. Next base: position 3,892 of record JAUXTU010000095.1, read on the forward strand.
TGCCATTCCTTGTTTCTCTCGAATGTCAAAAATAATTTCATTCGAAAGAACCAATGAAAGAGCTTGTAATGCCGGAGCATCACCGGGGTCAATGGTTGATGTAAATCCCCAGCAAATGTATGAACGCTCACCACCGGAACCAGATTTATCAATTGATATGGGTTTCGATTGCATCAACAAAGTGGGGGTAAATACTGATGGTTCATTTTGAACAGGTGGCTTATAAAATTGTTGAAAGAGCATGTTAACACTATCAGGATTTCCTGGAGAAACAACTGAAATGATCATATTTGATAGTTTCAAATATTCTTTCGTAAAGGAAATCAAATTGCCGTACGTTAGTTCCATTTTATTTTGACTAAACGAATCCGGTTCGAACACCACTGTTTTGTATGCTTCATCAAATATTTTTTTGGTTTTATTTCCCCCCATTGACATTGCAGCAATATTTTTAAATTTCTCTACTGCTTTCTTAAATTCACTTTCTGTTGGTACAAAATCTTTTATCTGAGTGTTGATGTAACTAACTGCACCCGAAAGATCATCGGCCAATCCTTCCACTCTGATGTATCCAAAATCCGGATGCAAATAAATATCGTCCATAGGGATATATGGGTTGTCGTTCATTGTGAAGCTAAATCCAAATTGACTGCTGATTTTTTGATTTCCATCAGATTTTAATCTCTGTTCAAGACAATCGTGCAATATTTTGGATGCATCTTTACCATATTTTAATTCAAAGACAGCTTTGTGTTTTACCAAATAGTGAATCGCCAGGAGGTTATTTGCATCATTTTGGACAATAACGATATTTTTACCGATCGCTTCGTCACTAAATAATTTGACTGAAGTTAATGCTTCAGTATTCTCTTTCTCTTTTTTTACCGATGGTGATTGAACAACAACAATCGGATAAGAAGTGATGGAAAGTTTTTCTAATTCTTTTGCCGCGATGTAATATTCCTTTCCATCGTACGATGAAAGAACTGCTTCTAGACCATCCTTAACAATTGCGCTAGAATTATATATTCCGAACATATGCGGCTTTTCAATGTTTTTGGCAAATTCGGTGCGGGTTTTTGTCACTTCAGATTTCACTGTTTCCATTGGCAATTTGAACTTGATTGCTGTCATTTTTTTAGTAACAGAACTGATCAGGCTGTTGTGATCAACGTCTTTCCCCAGTGTGACAGTTACTTCCAAATAATTACTCAGATGAGAAATTCTCGGTGATATTTTTATTGATTTTACCGCTTGTGGAAATTCAGTTTTCAATGCAGCTTGAATTGCATCCTTATTTTTTTCCGTAACTATACTGAGCAAAGAAATATATTCGGATGAAACATGCTTCGGCAATTGATAAAATATTTGCACTGCTTTATCTTCTCCGTCATAAAAGCGATGATATGATACTGTTTCACCTTTTCCATTTGCATTTGATATTTGAAACCCAGTTGCCCATTCGGGATCATCTTCGCGGTGCACTTGTCCGGGATTAGCTTTCCCATAGATTTCTTTTATCAAAGGCAACATTGTATTCGTTTTAAAATTCCCAATAACGCTGAGAATCATATTATTGGGAACATAATTATTTTTATAAAATAAGTTTACGTTATCACGAAGCATAGATTGAATGGTTGAATACGTCCCAAGTGTCGGCAGTGAAAGAGCATGACCTTGATAAAGAATTGATAGTGTATTTCTCTCAAACTGTTCTTGAGGGTCAGCCAGACTTTTCGATATTTCTTCCAGAACAATTCCTTTTTCTTTTTCAAATTTGTCCGTCGGCAAGGTAGAATTAAAAAGCATATCAGCTTGTATCTCCATCCCCTTTTTAATGTTGTCCGTCGGAGTAACCATCATGTAATTCGTATAGAACTCCGTCGTACTTGCATTGTTGTATCCACCGATACGATCCACATCATCGTATAATTGTTTTTGTGTGCGGGATGTTGTTCCATTAAAGAGCAAATGCTCCAGCATATGACTCATACCGCTTGTCGAAAAAGTTTCATATGCCGACCCTATTTTCACAATGACATTAACACCAATCATTGGTAATGAAGGATTTTCAATCAACAAAACACTCATTCCATTATTTAATTGATAAAGGGATACACCTTTAGGTAGAGGTTGAATTTTTTGAACACTCTCTACAGCACCTCCTTTTTCCAATGCTAATGCAATAGAACCGAAAAATATCATAGGAACAAGAAAAAGAAACAGAAAAACAGCCGTGCAAAGTTTTTTCATAGTAGTATCTCCATATTTTCAGAAATGATATAATTAAGGAATGATGTTGTGATGAGGAAACATAATGCTGCGGTAAGATTGTTGCATTTATTGAAATGCACTACGGAAACTCTTTTGAAATATGATGTGAATAGAAAAAAGTTAAAATCCAAATTCGACGGACAATCGCGATACTTTCCCCAGATCATTATAATCGACCAAGGCGTAGTCAAAACTTATTTGCTGTGTCTCAATATTTATTTTTACACCGGCGCCGAACGTCCATTTTTCAACATCGTAATTTATTTTGTAACCGGCTCTCAAAAATAGCGTCTCATTCCAGCCGTACTCTCCCCCGATATTTGCTCGTTCGACATTGTCGTTCGGATGATTACCATCCATTGCTAATGTAAAACGATGTTCTTCTGAGTTGAAGAATGGATCATTTTTTCCTACAACATCCAATGCAACTCCAACTCTAAAATTTAATGGCAATGACCATTGTTCGGTCGATAGGTTTGAACTTGGATTATATTCGCCGGAAATATTTTTAGTTATATCCGAAGTTGAGATCAAATCTCTCCCTTCCAACTTAAGATTTCCACCAAAATTTGAAACGGACATTGCAATCACTAATCCGTGAAAACCGGTTTGCAATGATGTTCCTAAATCCACCGCAAAGGTACTTGCAGAGACGTTATAAGCGTTCTGCTGGACAAATTTAGCCGTTACTCCTACAGAAAAACGATCCGTCAATGTTCGGGCATAAGACACTCCAATCGCCAGATCACTGACTTGATAATAAATTCCTGCACCTTCAGGTTGTTCAACTGTTGTAACTTCTTGTTCAGGAGCGCTTAATCCAATAGCACTAAGTCCGATGACATCACTTTCACTGATAGGAACTGCCAACCCAATATAATTGTGAGCAATATCTGCAAACCATTGCGAATGGCTCACATTCAATGAAATTGCATGTATCTTTGTTATTCCCGCTGGATTCCAATACAACGCATCAACATTATTAGTGACGGCAACATACGCATCCCCCATTGCCGCACTGCGAGCACCCACACCAATCTTTAAGAATTGTGCTGCGGCGGTTCCAACTTTCGAAAATTCCCCTCCAAACAACACGAAGGGAATAAACATTAGAGTGAGTATTATTTTTTTCATTACTACTCTCATAGTTCTATTATCAGAGACATCTGAAAAATTGGTTGTCTATTGTCATTCTGAACGAAGTGAAGAATCTCGTTTTTAATTTTGAGTGAGAAAGCAAGATTCTTCGTCGCTTCGCCTGCCTTTGCCGAAACGAAGCATCGGCTTCGTGCAGGCAGGCTCCTCAGAATGACATTGAGGGTAGATTTTTCAGATGTCTCAATCATTTAATTACTAAAAACCTTCCAACTTTTTTCTGTCCATTTGGTATCGAAACGACATACACATATAATCCATAGGCAATGTATTGACTGTTGAATGTCCTCATATCCCAAAACTCATAACCATTCACATCATTATGATTGACATCCGCAACGTGATCACCTGCAACAGTAAAAATAGAAATTTTACATTCCTTTGGAAGATTGGTAAACATCAATTTCTTGCCAAATTGATTTGTTTCGAATGCATTTGCAACAACATAGGGATCAGGCACAACCCTAATCTTATTCAGTTCAATATTTTGGTTTGTCGCTACAGATGATTTTTGTGTGTTGAATTTATATGTTATTTCTTTTCTAAACGGCTTATATGTCACTATAGTAAACTGATCACCATGGGAAGGGACAACAGCTTTTTTAATAACTGTAATTCCATTTGCATTTTTAGAAGTATCCGGAAAATTATTTGTTTGAAGCCACAGTCCATTATATGTCGTATCAAGTGATACCGGGTTTATTTTCAATTGTTCAAATACCAACACATCAACGTATTTTTCATAAAAGCCAGGGCTACCTGGAGTATAGCCTTTACCGCCAGGAATAAGATCCCATCCCAATTGGCTATAATAATCTTTTCTGTATGAATCCCAAGGAGCCATAATTGCAAATTCATATAGCCAAGTATTGATACTAATGTCGATTGGACTTGCAGAGTTGGAAATTAATTCGATTTTAAGCGGTAAATGTTGAAGCGTATCGATGGTTTTATTTGTGAAGAAATCGTACCACCGCGCGGTTAATCCAACAGTTGTATCGATTGTAATCCGAATATCATCGGTGGTATATACATTTTCTTGAACAATTTGATTCCCTAAACTTTTAAATTGTGCTAACGGTGCAGTACGCCAATCAAATGTTGAAGTATCACCATTCACTTTTGTCCAGCCAATTGATCGCACACCGGCCGCAGAATTTTTTACTGTTAATCTAAATCCATCAACGATCGGCAGGTTGTCACCGCTTTGATCAGTAAACATTTGTCGATTCAACAATAATGTCGTATCACCTGTCGCTTTTGAAATCCTGTAAAGATTAAATCCAAGCGTATATGTAATTTGAGATCCAACAATTTGTTTTGCTGAATCCACAAAGGTGATGAAATAATTATCGCCGGTAATTTTTTCAGGCTGAATAATATCCATTTTCACTAATCCATCCGACATCCCACCTTGCGCCGGTATTGCTCCATCGGTAGGTGATTGAGAATTATATTCCGGCGGATTATAGTTTTGCGCCTTCATTCCGGCAACAACTGCAACCGTATTTGGCTGCAGCAGCGACCGGCCAAGAGAAGATTGGTACGATTGCTCAAGACTGTCCTTTACTTGGTTTCCTTTGTCATATGAAGTGACACAGTACCAATACTCCACTCCATTGAACAGTGTGGAATCCACGAAACTATGTTTCAACCCTGTATCTTCACCAAGCGATTGATTGAATGCAGGATCTTGACCTTTAATACCATCAATAAGGTCGAATATCTTTAATGGTTTAAATCCGATAACACTGCCGGTCGCATCCGTGATCGGTATCCCCCAGGTTTTTCCCAGATCATCGCTGCGATAAATTTTATACCCTTCGAAATCTTTTTTTCCGGTCAATACATCAACGGAACTTTCTGCCTCGGCATCCCACGATAATTTAATTCTTTTATTTCCTGGAGTTGCAGTAACAATCGGGGTTTTTGGCGGACCCGATCCTTGGAATTTTCGTTGATACATTTGCTGAGCAATCCGAGCATTTTTCATGAGATCAGCAGTATCAGGACTGTTAGCAACACTGCCCGAGTTTCCCATCACAGCAGCCAACGATGATTTCACTGTTTCATTCGGCTGCAAACTCAACGGACCGGTAACGACGTAATAATTGATCGGTGCGCCAATGGGAAAATATTTCTTTACACTATCAATGCGTGCATCGTCAATACGCTGATTACTACCGTGAAAAAGCGAATCTGGTTTTGACAGATGTGGGTCGAATGGATTACTGCTGAGAACGGGCCAAATCTCTTCGTCAACTGTCGGTTTATAATCTCTCGCAAAATAATGGAAATCAGTCACCCCTAAATTTTTTGGGGTCTCTAAAATATGCAGCCCAACCATTCCTAACGGAGATGGATCAGCTGCCCACGCACCATCTTTCGTATTATTGATATCATACACATAAATAAAGTCACCATTGGGAGACGCTGGATTTACTTTGATAAAATTGATGTAATCTTTGTTGTCATAATCTGGACGAATGATTGTGTAGTATCCAACATACACGCTGTCTAACTGTTTACCGCTCTTATTGTGAATGGTAAACTCCCAAAAAAGTAAATCTTCTGCGTACGGTCTTCCGTAGCTGTAAGCAGTTTGTTCGACTTCAATTCCGATCACCCCTTGCGAATTTGAATTATTTTTATCATCAAAGACAGAATAAATATCTCGATCAGAAACAAACTCTCCAACAATTTCTTTCCCATGGGTCGGTGAGGCGGTATCAATATCTATTCTAAAATGTCCGGGCCAATGCCGCTCACCTGGTGTGCTTACCCAATTCTTGTTCTTATCAAAAAATCCTTGCGGCCACGTCAAAGGATTATCGCTGCTTGCAAGGAAGGGTGTTTCATCGGAAGATGTTACTTTTACATCACCTGAAAATATTTTCCCGCGGGAACCTTCTTTTGGAGACCACTCAGGAATATCGCCAACACCTTTAAGTAGCGAAGTAATGACGTTTCCCTTAGTTGCCACAACAAGACCTAATCCAAAACAGTATTGCCGTTCGGTACTCGCACTCGCCGGCCAATGAAGTGCATCATTCCAATATTCCTGATAGTTCGAAAGTACTCCGTAATTTCCGATATAATTAGAGACTTGTCCTTTATCCTGAACCCCTAAACCTCTTTCGGTGGATGCCGCATGTGTTTTCAAAAAGCGAGGGGGGATTTTCGATGTCTTCGAATCGCTGTGGCAATTTGAACAATTTTTAGTTTGCGCCGATATATATAAAGGAGCAACTGTTGAAACAACAAGAATGGAAAAAATGAAATATCTGAAAAATCTCACATTAATGTCATTCAGAGGAACGGGGCGACGAAGGATATTGTTTTTCCACTCAAAAATAAAAACAAGATTCTTCCACTTCGCTTCGCTCAGTATCAGAATGACAATGGACAACCAATTTTTCAGATATCTCATATTTTAAATAGAACTCTGATCATAATTATATTTCCTGTTACCAACTGAATTGAATTCCTGCTTTTACTATCCTTGGCGGACCAAGATTTGAAGGATTATGGCCTGCATCTGGAGAAGAACCGACAAAGCCCGTATCGCCTGCATCAAATGGTTTTCCTGTTCGCGAATAGACGTACCGAATATTTTCAACATCCAAGAGATTTGTAATTTCAACAAAAAGATTTGTAGATAAAAATGAGTCCCATATTTTTTTTGAAGCTCGAAGATCAACCGTGGATGTCCATGGTTTTCTTGCAGAATTGATATCAATCCGAACAGATGGATCTACATACGGCGTATACGGCAACCCACTGGAAGCTTGGAGCAATATACTAAGATTAACATCAGCCAACGGATACATATCCATCAGTTGAAATCCTTTGTCGTGTGGAATACTGACACTCACATTTATTACAAAAGTATGTGTTTGATCAAAATCTAAATAATTTTCACGGTGTGGAATTTCTTCTTTTGTATAAGCACTTACAAATCCGCCAAGAGGCTGCGAATTATTTCCTTTGGCAACCATATACGTATAATTGATCGATCCTGAAATATAATTGGTGTATCGTTTATTTAATGTTAAGTCAATTCCCTTCACGCTTGCATAATCAGAATTATAAAAGACAACATAATCCTGTGATAAGTAACTTACCTGTAACGTAGAAAGAAGGTCCGTGATATCTTTATACCAGCCTGAAATTTCAAGAGCAAAATCATCACTTAATTTGTATTTAATACCGGTTTCATACGCAATTGTTTTCTGTGCTTTCACAGAAGGATTTCCGAGCAACGGAAGTGAATTTGACAGATCCTTATTATGGTTGTAATAGAGAGAGTTATAATCAGGATTTTGGAAAAAATGTCCGTACGAAAAATGAAGTACGGCAAGGTCAGTAATTGGATGAGCCAAACCAATACGAGGACTCAATTGAGTTTTTGCAGATACTTTCTGTTCCGGAGCGGGAATCCAATTATTGTTCGCATCATAATAGCCAAAACGTTTTATATCGGGCCATACTGTAGCATTAGGATCGACATAATCAAATCGTAAACCAAGATTCGTTATAAGATAATCATATTCAATTTTATCTTGTATATACGCTGATCCCTCTATCGGCGAGCGAGAATATTTATCTTTATATTTCGCACCCCCTTCCCAAGGTTCAGATTCCTCATAGACTTGGATGAGATGATTTTTTATTTCAACGCCGGACTTAAATTGGTTGAAATTATTCAATTGATAAGTAACATCTATTTTTCCGCTGTTCGTGGCTGTAACATTTTTGGAATACGGAGAATCATCCCCTTTTACCAAAAAGTATACGTCGTTCCCCGTTTGGCCTCTCACATATTGACTTGGCAATTTATTACCAACTTGCTCTATATGTGAATTATTAAAACGAGAAAGTTGGAGAGTAAAAAATAAATCTGCATCAAGGGTGTGTGTCAGCGTAGCTACATAGCGATCTGTTGTTTTTTCAAAATGACTTTGATTGGCGCTCAAATATTTCCAAGTGTGGCTATAATTTTGATACTCGTTCTTACTACTCTGCGCCGACAGAGATAATTTTAAGATCGGGCTGATCCGGTATGTTAATTTGGAAAACAGATCACGCTCCAAATTGTAGCCATGCGGAAGATAACTATCCTCATTTTTTGTTTTTCCAGAAATGAAGAATGAAAGCTTTTCAATAAATGGAATTGGTCCATTAAGCGAGGCATTGATCATTCCGGCAATAGGAACATCCAATTTCAATGGGTCAAACGAAATGTCGTCGATAATTGAAATATCCGAATATGAGTAGAGATCCATCACGTTACTGAATGGATTAGACTTTCTATACTGTGACTTGTTGATCATAGGAGAAGTATATTCCATTTTTCCGTGGTATGTTTCTTCCCCTTCTTTCGTCACGACATTCACAATACTGGACATCGCTTCTCCGTATTCAGCATTGAACGAACCGCTGACAACAGATAATTCTTGCACCGCATCTTTGTTGATCGTGTTATTAAAATCACCGTACAACGGGTCTTTCACATATTGTCCATCAATCAAATATGCTATCTCGCCGCTTCGTCCACCGCGTGCGTGAATTTCACCTTCAGCATCGGTTGTAAATCCTGCTTTAGTGGTTAAAACATCTTGAATGCTATTCACCGGCATATTAATAAACTCATCAGCAGTAATCACTGATAATTTTGCGGTGTTATCTTTTTGAAATAGAGGTCGTTCTGCAGTTACAACTTTCTCTTCCAACTCAACCGTTGTGGGTTCCAATAAGAAATCGATCTGGGTTGTCATGTCTGAGGAAACAACTACGGAAGTTACTTTTGTTGGTTTATAACCAAGCATTGTTGCACGTACTGAATATGTCCCGGGTCGAATATTAATGATAAAATATTGACCGTCAACATTTCCGACAGCACCCAATGTTGTCCCTTCTATAACGATTGTCGAACCGGGAAGCACTTCACCGGTAGCGCTATTTTTTACTTTGCCCGATATTTTCCCTGTTGTACCGGCACTTAAAAAAGAAAAATGCAAAACCAGTACTAAGAATACACTAACAGTATTTTGTATAAAATTTTTCAAATATTATTCCTAGATATAGTACTAGAAAAATCCCCGATCTTTCAATCGGGGATTTTTTGCGCTATTATTTCATCAAAATCATTTTTTTACTTTGTGAATTGCTGCCGGATTTTAGCGAATAAAAATATGTTCCTGAAGGAACTACATTTCCCGATTCGTCTTTTCCATTCCAATTAACGAAATGCTGACCAGCAGCTTGATACTGTGAAACCAATGTTGCTACTTCTCTTCCTAATTGATCATAAATTGCCAACGAAACAAATCCACTTGAAGCAATTTGATATGATATTCTTGTTTCGGGGTTGAATGGGTTAGGATAATTTTGTCCTAAACCAAATCCTTCGGGAAAAATTTGATTATTATTGTCGCTTACGCTTGTTGGTGCAAGGGTTTTAACGACAATGTTATCATAATAACCGGGAAGGCTAAGATTATTCTGAAATACATATAATCCAAAACTACCTGAGGTTACTCGAGCAGAAGTTGTATCAACAATAGGAGAATTTTTTACAAGAGTTCCATTAAAATAACACCAAATACTTGTTTGTGTAGCGCTAGTGTTGCGGATTTCAATTTTAAGTTTATGCCATCCATCAACGGTAGGATAAAGTCTTGAAGTATCGACTCCGACTACGACTTTATTATCGACACCTTTAAAATCTTTGGTAAATAAAGGAAGGAAAGTCGCTGGATCAGATTTGAGTCCGGAGAAATTAATGCGGTCAGTTGCATCAAAATCTACGCGCATTTTATAAAAATCCTTTTTGGAGCTATCCGCATATACAACAAGTCCAGTGTATGCAGAACCACCCGCATTATTCACATAACAATACACATCAGCTTCGATTGAATAATCTTTTGAACTTAAAGCTCCTGTTATAGCTACCGCTGAACCTGCAAACGAAACGTTTGAATCCCGAAGCAAACCAACAAAATTTCCGCCACCAGTAAGAGCTTTAGGTGCATTCGCCATTGGTTTTGCAACCAACGCATCTTCATTCTTGTAATAGGTTTGCCATTGAGCATTCGCCGTACCAGATTCAAAATCTTCTGAAAATACGATCGTTTGCGCAGCAACAATTTGGAAAGCACCGATGAATAACATCAAGACCAACGTTTTTGGAACCGTAAAAAAACTCTTCATAACATACCTCGCAGATTAATTAATAAATTATGGATTAGGGAAAATATATTTTCTATAGTAAAAGATAAAAACACAACTCATCCTTTTAGAACAATTTTTACAATTATAAAAATGTATGCTTTCTCTTAGTAAAGAGCAATAAATAATTGTAATAAATCTTGCGTATAATGATACTGGAACAAGAAATCGGACTAAATAGTATGAAATGAGTTGATTTTCGATTAATGAGCTATCGAAATTCAGAGATGTCTCGAGGTATAGAAAGTTTGATAATGATTTAAAATATTTTTTACTAATCCTCATAGAAAAGTGATGGATATTGTTCAGTGTACTTTTCTATCTACGGTGCTAAACTCTTATTTCACTCTCAGTGTTATATTTTGTAAATTGTAAACAACAAAAAGGATTACTGCTTATGGAAAATCAACAAGAACTTAAAAAAGAGATCACAAAAGATGAGGTTCTTGCCGCATTAAAAGATGTTTACGATCCTGAAATTCCGCTAAGTATAGTCGATCTTGGACTTGTTTACGACGTAAAGATCATTGACGACTGGGTTGGTGTAAAAATGACTCTCACATCGCAAGGATGCGGACTTTCCGATCAAATTGCCAATAGTGTTCGACAACGTGTTTCCTCCCTCCCGGGTGTAGCTGATGCTGATGTTAGAATTGTTTGGCACCCAGTCTGGAATCGATCAATGATGAGCGAAGAAGCAAAAAAGAAGGTCCAATTCATTGGCTAAAAAAGAAAGAAAAATAGAAACCTTAAAAAACTCACTGCATCCACGTAATCGAAATCGCTTCCGCTACGACTTCGTCAACCTTATCAAGAATCATCCGGAACTTGGTGAGTTTGTTTTTACAAATGACTACTATCACGAAACAATTGATTTTGCAAACCCAAATGCTGTAATAGCACTCAACAAGGCACTGCTCAAGGACTTCTACGGAATTTCATATTGGAATATCCCGGAGAATTATCTCTGTCCTCCTATTCCGGGCAGAGCCGACTATATTCATTACGCAGCAGATTTACTTGGCTCCTCAAACGAAGGAAATATCCCAAATGGTGTAACTATCTCAGTTCTTGATATCGGTGTCGGTGCAAATTGCATTTTTCCGCTTATCGGAAACAAAGAATTTGGATGGCGGTTTATTGGCTCCGATATAGATGGTATTGCGATAACTTCTGCAAAAAATATTTTAATGCAAAATAATATTTCACCTACTGCTATTGAGATTCGACAACAATCCTCTCCGGAAAATATTTTTAACGGGATTATACGGGAAAATGAACTATTTGATCTTACAATCTGTAATCCACCCTTTCACAAGTCGCTGAAAGAAGCAGAAACCCGAACTCAACGAAAATGGAAAAATTTGGGCTTTGAAAAAGAAGAAAAGCCCACCTTAAATTTTGGAGGCCAAAATACAGAAATATGGTGCAAAGGTGGAGAAGAACGATTCGTGAGCAAAATGATTGAGGAAAGCGGGAAATTCAAAAATTCAGTTTTATGGTTCACCACCCTTATCTCAAAAAATTCCAATCTCCCTGCTGTTTATAAAGAATTAAAAAATATAAAAGCATTCGATGTACGAACACTTGAAATGGCGCAAGGAAATAAGGTAAGCAGGATCGTTGCCTGGACTTTTTTGAATGAAACAGAACAACAAGAGTGGCGAATGAAGCGTTGGAATTTCTCTGCTCCCAAATAACCTTATTTCGCCCGCCTCATTGATAGTATAATTATTGAATGAAGAACCCCGACGCAAGCGTCGAGGTATCTGATTGTTAATGTAAGTTTATTCAAACAAGGAAAGTTGCTGCGTTAAGATTCGTTTATAATGCTTTCCTTGTGATTGCACATACTGCTGAATTACTTTTTCATTTCC
>JAUXTU010000104.1 GCA_030679145.1 Bacteroidota bacterium
TAATGGAAACGACACTACATATTCACTGCTGTTCCGTAATAATCGCGACGGCACATTTTTAAATGTTACGAAGCAGGCAGGATTGTGGCTCTACGGTGGCTATCAAACCTCGCTCTGGGCTGATGTGAATAACGACGGGTACCCTGATCTTTTTATGGCTAACTATGATGGTCAAGGCAGCAGCCATCTTTTCATTAATAAAAAAAACGGGACATTTAAGGATGTTATCGCTCTCAGTGGTTTTGATTCCGTTACATATATTACAACCGCTGCATTTGGAGATTACAATAACGATGGAAAGATTGATCTCCTGCTTGCAACCGGAGGTAAAGTAAAACTTTTGCTGTATAAAAATATTTCGACGAACGATTCAATACAATTTATCGAAAGCGGTCAGAAAAGTTACATCGAAGATCCGATAACACCAATGCAAGTAACATTTATTGATTACGACCACGATGGAAATCAGGATATTTATGTAGTACATGATGGTATGGTTCATAGCAATTTGTTTCACAATGATAGTAATGGAACATTTACCGATGTGTCTATAAAGACCGGATTAAATGATGTTGGAATTGGAAATAGTATGGGAGTGTATTGGGCAGATTTTGATAGAGACGGATGGGAAGATGTGTATGTAACGAGAATTAAGAAAGGTGGTATGTATCGCCGTCAACAAGATGGAACATACCAAAACATGGCTGCAGAAACTGGTGCAGAAAAAAATGGTATGTCGTGGGGACTTGTGTGGGAAGATTTTGATAACGATGGTGATCTTGATATGTTTATTGTGAATTCATACGGATATGATATCACAAAAAGTTTGTATTATCAGAACAATTATGGATTGTACAGTGACAAAGCAACAGAATATGGCTTAGACTTTCCGATAGATTTTTACGGTGTGGCGTGCGCAGATTTTAATAACGATGGTTATTTAGATATTTTTGCTCCCGCAACTAATGGGGAAAATAAATACTTAGTAAATACCAAAGTGAACAAAGGCAATTGGGCAAAAGTAACATTACATGGTGTTTCAATTAACGCAATGGCAATTGGAGTGCGAGTGCGGATTGTTGCCGGCGGACAAACATATATACGCAGTGTAACAGCGGGGAATGGATATATTTCGCAGATGAGTCCGACACTGCATTTTGGTATAGGGTCTTCAACGGTAATTGATGAGATGGAAATATTTTGGAAAAAAGGTTACGTTCAACGCTTTACAACATTGGATGTGAATAAAGCATATTCACTCACCGAAGGTGGAAATCCGATAACGAGTGTGCAGATCGTACAGAATATTGATGTGCCGTTACAATTTTCACTTGAACAAAATTATCCAAATCCATTTAACCCATCAACAACAATACAGTACCAATTACCAACCGATAGTTTTGTTGCGCTAAAACTTTTTGACGTGCTTGGAAGAGAAATTGCTACATTGGTGGATACACATTTTCCTGCAGGCATCCATCAATATCAATTGTCAAGCGATGACTTTCAATTAGGGAGTGGTGTATCCTCCGGCGTATATTTCTATCGGCTTCAGGCAGGAAAATATTTCGAAACAAAAAAAATGATAGTATTGCAATGAACAATTCTGCGCAATGGTTTTATACATTGATATTTTTAGCAGTGATCGGTTGTAATAACGATGAAGGTTCGGTTACACCACCTACCGTAGTGATTGAACCGACATTGCAAAGTATTCAATCTGTTGTGTTTAATAATTGTTCAACGCTTAGCTGCCACGGCACCGGGAAAGGTGGTCTGACATTAGTTAATGGAAAATCGTATGAACAGCTTGTTAATCAACTAAGCATAGGCGATGGGGAGCATTCGCCCAAATTTTTTCGCGTGAAACCTTTTTCTCCCGATTCAAGTTTTTTATATATTAAAATAACTAACCCGCACAGTGTAACACAAGGAGATCGTATGCCGCAGGCAGGCTCTCCGCTTTCGCAAAATGTAATTGATGTGATTAAGCTATGGATTGCACAAGGTGCAAAGAATAATTAAAACAAGAGAATACGTATGAAAAAATATTTTTTGTGGCGAAGTCATTACATTGTGATTGTTATTGCCTGTCTTCTTTTATCGTGTACCAAAAAACAACTTACAGAGCCTGATCCTTCGGCGCAAGATGTAACCCTTACCCCACCTCCGGCAGGAAAAGGTGTTCAGCTTGTCATTAATCCATTTACTGTTGCACCGGGAACAGAGGTTCAACGAAATTATTTTTTAACACTTCCAAGCGATTCCGATATCTATATCAGCAAAATCCAATTTGCATATAATACGGGAAGTCATCATTGCAATGTGTTTAAAGCTGATTCGCTGACGAAACAGGAAGGAACATTTGACGAAACATTCCTTTCCATTGATTATAGTAAATGGGATATGTTTGCGGCGTCGCAGCAATCTGATTTTGTGTGGCAGTTGCCCACCGGTGTTGCCATTAAATTAAAAGCACGTCAGCAGATTGCCATCCAAACACATTATGTGAATGGTGGATCGCAGCTAACACCAAACGCGCGAGGAAAAGTGCTGATCAACTTTTGGACAATACCAAAATCTGAAGTGACGAACACCGCTGGTCTAATCTTTTCAAGTAATAATCGAATTGACCTTCCTCCGCATGATTCGTTGCGTGTACAAAAGCTAGTTGTCATTCCATGGGATCGAATCCCGGCAAAGTCTATTAATATTTTAGCAATGACCGGACATTTTCACAGCAGAGGAAAAGATTTTTGGGCGGAACATCGCGAAAATAATCATACCGAAATTTATCGGAATATTTCCTGGGATGAACCGAAAATTAAAATCTTTTCGGGCAATGGATATAT
This sequence comes from Bacteroidota bacterium, assembly GCA_030679145.1. Lineage (GTDB taxonomy): Bacteria > Bacteroidota > Ignavibacteria > UBA10030 > UBA8401 > UBA8401. The sequence continues at coordinate 2,853 of JAUXTU010000104.1, forward strand.
ATTGCCGGCAAATCATCGTTTAGATTTTTTTACGAAATATTATAATTCGGGAAATGATACAATCCGAATGGGACCCCACGTGATTAATCAGGAGCATTCAAATCTTTTTTTATTCTATTATCCTGGCACAATAGACGGTAAGGCAATTTACGATATTGATGGTGGATGGTAACCACTGAAACCCTATGATTAATTATAATTTACATTCAATTTTGAAAAACCTATGAATAACCACACACATAATCTCAGTAATTATCCAATGATAAATCAGATCATTTTATTTTGTTGCATTGTATTCATTTCAGCGGGAAATCTTTTCGCGCAGTCGACCATATTTGAAATGGCACCGCTGTTTCAAGATAGTATGGTGCTGCAACAAAAGAGTGCGGTTCCTTTGTGGGGAAAAGGAATGCCTGGAACACGCGTTATGATCCGTACATCCTGGGGAAAGAGTTCTTCCACAAGTGTTGATGCAGATAGTTCATGGATGGCTAAACTATCTACACCTAAAGCTGGCGGACCTTATAAAATTACGATCAGCCATGGACAAACTAAATTGGAGCTAAGGAATGTACTGATTGGTGAAGTATGGTTGTGCTCTGGTCAATCAAATATGGAGATGCCTGTTGAAGGATGGCCTGCAACTGATACGGCGAGCGGACTTTCGGGTGCGAACTTTCCAAAAATTAGAATTTATAATGTAAAACGGAATATTGCGACGGAGCCGCAATCCAATTGTACCGGTACGTGGCAGGAATGTACACCCACAACTATAGCGTCTTTCAGTGCAGCGGGATATTTTTTTGGCAAAAAATTATTTCAAGAACTGAAGATACCGATAGGGTTGATTCAATCAACGTGGGGAGGAACACCGGTTGAAGCTTGGACAAGTGAAAAATATATAACTCAACATGATGATTATAAAAACTTCAAGGAGACATTCACGCAGGGAAAAATAGATAATGAAAAATATATGGAGTGGCTTGCAACTCGCAATATTATTAATGTTGAAGAACAACGAACAACATCAGATTGGAGATCGGTGAATCTGAATGACTCTTTGATGTCCCGGAATGATCTTAATGACAGCGGCTGGGCTGTCATGAATCTTCCCTCGTTATGGGAAAGCAGCATTGGGAATTACAACGGTGTGTTGTGGTTCAGAAAGAAAATTGAAATTCCGCAGTTATGGCGAAATAAAGAATTGGTGATTGAACTTAGTATGATTGATGATTACGATATCACATTTGTGAACAATTCAAAAGTTGGAGGAATTGATACAGGAGCCGCCTGGAACAAGAAACGAATTTATACAATTCCTGCGGAGATCGTAAAAGATTCTATTGTTTCCATCGCAGTTCGAGTGATTGACGTTATTGGCGGAGGAGGAATATATGGTCAACAGAATGAAATGAATATTCATCCGAAAGATAGTGAGGAAAAAATTAGCCTTGCCGGTGATTGGAAATATTCTATTTCTGCAGAATTTAGGGATAACAAGTTATATGCATTCGATAATGGCACAAATGATTTTAAAAAACGTCCGACCACTGGTATTGAACTATCTTCACAGGTACCGACTGCACTCTATAATGGAATGATTGCGCCGCTGATTCCATATACGCTTAAAGGAGCAATTTGGTATCAGGGAGAAGGAAACACAGGGAATCCGGAAGCATATAAAGAATTATTTACGCTGATGATAAAAAATTGGAGAGAAGACTGGAAAAATAACTTGTCGTTCTATTTTGTGCAAATCGCACCGTTCCAATATGGTGAACGAACACCATCACAAAAATTGAGAGAAGCGCAGTTCCAAACCCTTTCAGTTCCGAAAACTGGAATGGCTGTAACACTTGATATTGGCGATTCATCTGATATTCATCCGCTTGACAAGAAAAGTGTCGGCGAACGACTTGCACGCTGGGCTTTGGCTAAAGATTATGGGAAGAAGATACAATATTCAGGACCATTATATAAATCGTTTAAAATTCTAGAAAATAAGATTCACCTTTCGTTTACGTATGGCGATGGCATAAAAATAAAACCAAGTAACGGCAAAACATATTTTCAAATTGCCGGTGAAGACAGTGTCTTTAAGGATGCAACTGTTACCATTAAAAAAAATGTGGTGATCGTATCTTCTGATGAGGTGAAACATCCAATTGCCGTACGATATGGATGGAACAATATTGTGCAAGGAACATTGTTCAATAAATATGAACTTCCTGCATCTTCCTTTAGAACAGATAATTGGAAGAATTAAATGAGACAAATTTTCATAAATCCAACAGCGACTAAAAAATTATAAACTACTAGAAGCTATCTCAAAAATGAATTTTATTGTCATTCCGAACGAAGTCCCAAAGGGACGAGTGAGGAATCTCGTTTTAATAATTAAAGACAAAGCCGAGATTTTTCTCCCGCTAAAGCGGGATCGAAATGTCATTGATTGGGCATTTTTGAGATGACTTCTATTAAATTAACTCCTGTTTCAAATTCAATTACGATCATTAAACTATACTCAAGAGGTACCATGAAACAAAGAATACAACTCAGCATAGCGATGGTAATTTTAATGGTATGTGCCCAAAGCTTTGCCGGTGTAAAAAATATTGCACATAGAGGCGGGGCAATGCTTGCACCGGAAAATACACTTGCAGCTTTTAATAACGCTGTTGCATTAAAGGCAGATTATCTTGAACTCGATATTCTCATCTCCAGCGATGACTCATTGATGATTATGCATGATAATACCGTTGATCGAACGACAAATGGAACGGGAAGTGTCAGTTCAATGACGTATGCACAACTTCGTGTGCTCGATGCCGGTTCAAAATTCAATATTTCCTTTGCCAGCGAAAAAATCCCGACATTCTCTGAAGTTTTGGAAGTTGCAAAAAATAGCCCAAATAATATTGGTATTGTTGCAGAAGTAAAATCAACTGACCCAACTGCTGTTCAAAAATCAGTTGCGATGATCCAAAAGTACGGAATGCAAAGCAGGGTTATTCTTTCAAGTTTTAATATCAATCAGATCACTTCTGCAAAAACATTAGATCCTACGATCAGAGTACAGCTATTTGCAACTGCCTCTAATGCAATTATTGATCAGGTGAAAGCGATAAACGGCGAATGGATCGGCAGCAGTTTAGGAACACAACCGCTTATCGATTATGCTCACTCAAAAGGAGTTTTGTTCAACATCTGGACAATCAACGGTGCAAGTCAAATGACATCGTATATTGCTTTGGGAGTTGACGGAATTACTACCGATGATCCAAAAACATTGAAGTCTCTAAGCGACACCACCGCACCGGGTGATGTTACTCTTATTTCCGCAATAGTGAATGAAACACAAATTACACTAAGTTGGAATGCTGCCACAGATTCAGGAAGCGGTATCGCCGGTTATGAGATCTATCGTGGTACAGCGTCATTGCCGACTGCACTCTATGCAAAAGTTGGAAATGTGACACAATATATTGATCAGACACTTACTGAAAACGCTACATATTATTATAGAGTAAAAGCAAAAAGCAATGCTCAAATATTAAGTGCAAATTATAGTAATGAACTTTCTGCAACAGCTCTTGCAGACGTAATAAAACCGTCGGTATTGTTTGTTACTTCACACGGAGACACGGGAACAGTAGTTGTTGAATTCAGTGAGCGTATTGATTCTGCAACGGCATCAACAAAAACTAATTATACGATCAATAATTCGATTGTGGTTTTGAATGCACAGTTGGCACTGGATAAGAAGAGTGTTATTCTCACAACAACAAAAATGAATGATTTGTCTTATACTCTGAACGTAAAGAATGTAAAAGATAAAGCGATTGTTTCGAATGTAATGGTTACCAGTAACAATATTTTTGCACATATAAGTATCACTGCAAATGTAGTTTCCCATTATACATTGGACAATATTACCATGCAAGGCAGCGATACCGTCATCTTTGATGCGACCGCGAATGCTAACACTGGAATTTTGAAAAATGGTCCGGTGCTTTCCGATGGTTTGTTGGGTAATGGGCTTCAATTTGACGGCATTGATGATTATGTCCAATTCACCCCCTCAACGTCATTCGATATTGGCGGCAGTGCAGTATCGGTTTCAGTATGGACGAAATTAAATTATTTACCGGCAGACCTTCCGGGTGCATTCGGTCCCCTTTTTGATTCTGAAACTGACAATTATGTTCTCTATGAAGACAAGGGAAATAATCAATTACGATTTAAAGCGACAACATCCGGCGGCGCGGCACGCCCGGGAATTTCTGCCGCTGATTTAAAAACAGGAGAATGGATTAATGTTGTAGGTGTGTATGATGGTGCCAACGCTATGATCTATTTGAATGGGGTATTGAAAGGGACGCTTCCACTGACCGGAACAGTAAACGCTGGTCAATCTGCAACATTAGGGAAAAGCGGCACGTCGTATTTTTCAGGGAAATTAGACAATGTGTTCGTCTTCAATAAAGCGCTAAGTCAAACTGAAATTACAGATATGGTTACCAATATTAAAACTGCGCCATTGTTACCCGACGGCACAGTCTCTGTTATAAAAGAATCATCGCCGAAAGAATTTTCATTGTCGCAGAACTATCCTAATCCGTTCAATCCGACAACAAACATTACGTTTGGTGTTCCGCAAAATAGGGTTGTAAAGATCATGGTCTATGATGTTCTTGGACGTGAAGTTGCAACACTTGTGAATGAAAATTATGCTCCCGGATTCTATACGATTCCCTTTAATGCCGGTAAGTTTGCTAGCGGAGTCTATATCTATCGGATGATCTCTCAACCATCAAGCGGAGATCAAAAACTCGTTACGTATACTAAGAAGTTGTTATTGATGAAATAAAAGGATGAGACATCTGAAAAATGTATCCACACGCTTTATGCGTGCGATAAAAATTCAAAATTATTCGCTTTGCGCAACCATAAAGGTTGCGGATACTATGGCTCAGAAGTTGTTCAGATGTCTCATTTACTTAGAAGTCATCTCCAAAAACGAATTTTATTGTCATTCCGAACGAAGTGAGGAATCTCGCTCTTATTAATGGGTGCAAAAACTAGATTTCTCTCCCGCTAAAGCGGGATCGAAATGACATTGATTAGGCATTTTTGAGATGGTTTCTAATAAATTTAATGAAGGAGTATTTATATGATTCAATTACTTGACCAAATTCTTGCTGATCCGCTGTACACGATCATTGCGGTGATTATGCTTGCCGTGCTGGTGTTTGCTATCATCAAAAAAATAGTCAAACTGATTATTACAATATTGATTTTGCTTATCGCGTATTTGGCGTATGTGAATTATACCGGCAACGATGCGCAACAAATAATCGATAAAACCATACAGACAGGAACGGAAACGGCAAAAGAAGTAAAGAAAAAAGTAGAAACGAATGAGCAGGTTCAGGAAGTAAAAAAGAAGATCGAAAATGAAGTGAAGAAATGATTTTTTGTATGGAAGTATGATTCAAGATTGCTTCGACAAAAAACGTCTCGCAATGACAAACATTCATTTATGAGATAGATTCTAATTTGTTAACTCCTGAAAGCGGATTTGGTTTATCTCTTCCATCCAGATGTATTCAGGATTCTTGCAGGTATTGTCATCCTCAATAATAAATCCCAGACTGCACATTGCGTGCTTGTATTCTTTTTCCGGTAATCTCTCTAAATACTCGGAGAGCAATCTCTTTTGGCCCTGCAAATTCTCGTCGACGATCTTCCGGTTGCGATAATGATTTATATTGTCCATAAAAATATTTTATGATCGGTTTGTGTTGTACCTAATTCTTACCATTGGTTACATATTCGATTCGTAAAGAACACTATTTATGCTGTCGGTGGAACATACATTCTAATAAGTCTCCAGCGATTGCGATCGTAGCTGAATACTGCTTTAACCGTTATCGTTTTTCCGGCGAATGTACCGGTTGATGTTACTTGCGATTGCGATGCCGGCAATCCTGTCTGTGAGGCTGAATAGACAACAGAACCATTCATTACGGTTGCATTTTGAGCACCATATGAACGAGTTGACGAAGAGTAAGTTCCCCCCATTTTCGTCATTGCCAACGAAATGCCTGTGCGGGCGATCTGTTCTGCCTGAATCGAGTTTGCTACGGATTCTGAGATAGAACTATTGTTTCTATCTGCTGCTGTAAAACTTACCGTATACATTCCTAAGATCAGGTAAATTCCGGAAAGCATTGCTATTTTTGAAGTACCCATATTGTTTATCCTTTCTCTCTTT
>JAUXTU010000116.1 GCA_030679145.1 Bacteroidota bacterium
CCCATATCCGCAGAAACAACCCACGCTTTTTGAGGTTTTTGTTTAGTCATAGAATGCTTGAAATAGAAAATAATTAACTGTGCAAAGATACAAAAAAAATAATCGGGATGAAGAGCGCGAGTGTTATGAAAATAATAAGCCCGAATCATACTGACTTCGGGTTATGCGGAAGGGTAAAATTCAAGTAAGTCAGTTCATTTTTTTTTCTTCCTTGCCATAATAGTTAGCTATCCTGTTCCAAAACTTTTCTGTCTTATTCCGAGTGTCAATATTTTTTTCATTATTTTTTGTTGATCCATTTTTTTATAATTTCATTTGCTTGTATAACTGTCGATTTCCCGTGCGTGCCGTTCTTCATTAATCTATATTCTTTGTTCTCACATTTCCAATTTTCATAAATTAAATCACATCCTGTTCTATCAACGACATTATCTTTCTCACCATAAATTAGCAATAGTGGATAATCTGCGGTTTTAGAATAATCAATCATTGAATCCATTATCTTTTTTGATTCAGACATCATATACATACTGAAATACTTTACGAGGAGTGGATCATTTATTCTTAATTCTGATTCTTTTCTAGCCTCTTCGTTCTCAATCTTAGCTGGATCACCTGCCATATTAACAATGGGTGTGTGATTTGCAAACAAATAATAGCTTGCATATTCTATGTATTGACTAAAACTTGGCGACATACCCTTAGCTTCTTTTCGCATGTACGGTGGATTAACAAGAATTGCTCCCGCGATATTGTGCAAACTGTCTGCTGCAGCTAATAGAACCGAGGTTGACATGCTGTGACCAAACAGAAATACTTTATGTTGATTCGAACCATAGTCTCTATCATTTCTTATAATTTCTGAATAGTCATTAATGAAATCATTGAAATTGGAAATATCACCGCGCGTACCATCTGAATATCCTGTTCCGCGAGGATGTACGACAACAATTCTATTTTCATTGTTAGACAACAGTTCAATTATATCCGTTTCACTATTATGATTTATTCCAGTAATACCTGAGATGATGAATATTGCGGAGTTGTAATTCTCTATTGGTTTGTAATCGTATATAAACAATTGATTGCCGTCTCTAACTTCAAAAAAGTAACCATCGCTTTTCTCAAGAAGTGCTGGCTTATCAAAATTCTTCACTGAAGTGCAAGAATAAAATGATGTGAGAATCAATAATGATAATATGTATCTCATTCCCAACCTTGAAACTGACATTCAACCTAAAAGAGAAATTATACTCTGCCGATGCAAATATACAAAATCAGCATTCGCTTGAATGGCAAATTATGTATTGCTTGAATGCCCTACCGTAATTACTACGTTTCCTTTTTTATGTCCACTATCGACCTATCGATGGGCTTCACTTATTTGTTCCATTGGGTATCGTTTGTCTATTACTGTGTGTAGTTTTCCTGCTTCGCAGAGTTTTTTGAGAAAGATCAGATCTTCAACCTTTAATATAATGTTGCCTGACAAAGCAAGGGCGGTTAGATAGATTCCTGACTTCGTCAGTGATTTTTTACGTTTTGACGATGCAATCTTACCTACTGCATCAAAAATTACGTCATAAGCATCACCGCTTTGTGTAAAATCTTCTTGCGTGTAATCGATAAGCTTATCAGCTCCCAGAGATTTTACCATTTCCAAATTCGCAGTACTGCATACTGCAGTAACTTCTGCCCCAAAATGCCTGGCAATTTGTATTGCATAAGTTCCAACACTACCGGACGCTCCATAGATTAATACTTTATGACCTTTTTGAATATTTGCTTTTCTAAGACTAATTAAAGCAGTTAATCCAGCATTAGAAATCGGTGCGGCTTCTTCGTAGCTCATATTGGTCGGTTTTATTGCAAGAATCCCATCTTCAGGAATACAGCAATACTCGGCGTAGGTACCCATTCTAAATTCAGTGGATGCAAATACTGGATCGCCTATTTTAAACAGCGTAACATCTTTGCCGACTGCTTCAATGTCTCCTGCCAGTTCCATTCCAAGTATTTTATTTCTTGGTCCCTTGAAACCCAGCATCATTCGCATCAAGGGCTTGAAAAAAAAATCTGTGACGGGTCCTAAACCAGGCTCTAAACGCCGAATCTTCGTATCCCCTATGTGTGCTGTAGTAGCATGTACTTTTATCAATACTTCATTATTTTTTGGAAAAGGTTTTTCAACTTCTTTTATCTGGAGGACTTCTGGCGGTCCGTATTTGGTGCAAATAACTGCTTTCATTTTTGTTCCTTCTATTCGTTATTTAGTTTGATTGATGTTGTTACTCCCAACAAATCTTAATCACCCATTATATTTTTCATTTATTAGAATGAATTTTATAAATTGACTCCGATATATAAATTGGGTTCAAAGAGGAAATAATTATTCCACTTGCTTTCCTTCTCTTTAAATCTCTGTGGTACATTGGTATCAATTGGCCAATAATTGCAATGCACCTGTGGTTCGATAAACATTCTATCCTTAAATACGGTGATATGATACCCAAAGTGATAAGTAGTATATAATTTGAAACCGCTGCCTATTTTCTTATTATTTTCGTCCAAATATGTCTTCATCAATGGCAATATTTCGACAGTGGTGAATAATCCTTTCCACAGTAAACGCTGATAAGTAAAACCTATGCCACTTTCTCTGAGTCTGCCTGGGAAAAATTCACTTTCTTTTAGAAAAAGTGGATCCCATAATTGTATACCCATAGGTGCAAATAGTTTCCATGTGGCTACTTTGATACCAATTTTGTCTTTGGGAGAAAGTTTATATCCAAAATGAAACTCGTAATGGTGTGTATTTGTTTTTTCTGGACCAAAATTGGCGAAAGTCAACCACGTAGTGCTTACTGAAAATTTGTAATTAGGAACTGTGTCTTCGAAAGTGTCCACAGCTGTTGTGGCGAGGTCTTGACTAAATGCAAGTGTTGTGAACAGGGCAATTGCTGTTAACATTAAGTTCTTCTTTTTCATATTTTTTTCGATGATAGTTAATAAATACATTAATTGGTGTCAAGGAGCATATTCTTATTCATTATTTCCTCAATTTAAAGCACAGTAATTTAGAATGTTAAAAGTTTCTTCATTTGTGCTCCTTCTATACTTTATTTAGTTTGCTCTGTTTTATTTATTCCGAACATATCGTAAGGTTTTTCACTAAATCTATCATTCATTAAATAAACTGTAAGAAAGATGAATGCTACAAAGGCAAACAAAATAAGGACCTGACTGACAGATGTTTTTTGAATTTCCTGTTTTTGTTTTACATCGCAAACTTCGCCCGGACAGTATTGTACTTTATCTTTAAATAAGAGGGGATAAAATTTACATCCTAAACAAATTCCAAAAGCTGATTCAAAGAATAGGAATATGAGGCAAATAAGACAGGTAATACCTGTCATTGGACCATAGGCATTTACAATAATAAAAAAGTAAAACATGGTAGCTGACAATACTACACCAATGATCCATGCAAACTTTTTTTGAGCAGCTCCAACATATTCGGGTGTTTGATTCCGAACAATTAACCGTGCAAAAATTAGCGTTGGCGAAAATTTCGGATTGATAAAAACCCGTATCATAAAATCCGCAAGAAAAAAAGTTATGACATATTTTATCGGAACAAAGTTCCCTTCAAACAGAATGAACATTAATGAAGTGAAGGTAGCTAAAAATAAAATTCCTGCGGCTGCTCGTATTTCCCGCTCGTTTAAAACAGGAATGTTATATCCTTCAACTTCTTCTCCAAATGTTATTATTTTATTCATTTATTCTTTTTTTTTGTATGACGTATAGATATTTGCATCAGCTCTATTAAAAGTATTGAATTTGTCAGTAGCGGATAACGTTTGGCGGTATGAAAAGTTGCCGATTGCGGGCGACTCCCTGTCAAGTTACACAAAAGTTGAAGCGAGCTACAACCCTTGAATAACCTACTGTCCCGGCAATTTTTTATACCGCGTGTTAGCGGGTCGTTGTTTGTTATTTCATTACATTTTGTCATAAATAAATCTTGGTATCTTCTTTAAAATTAAAGCAATAATCCCCCCTCGCTTGGTAATATAAGCAACCTTCCTTTTGTTTCTTATCGCCTTGTATATCTGTGCTACTGCTTTATCAACGGGGTTCGTAAACGGAAGCAAGCTGATTTCCTATATAATCATTGTCCCAAGAGTTTAATGTCTTAGAAAGACTTATTTTTATCTTGTTACAAATCCCCCAATCTTGGCGGTGTAAACATGTCAATTTGCTTTTTCAATGTTATTTGCCTTCAAATAGCTCATAATCATAAACACAAACAATACCGCACATTTAACCAGTATCCATAAATTTTCTGAACTGCCATTCAGATATCCAATCATACTCACAATAAATAATCCGGCAACAACTAAGGCCGTTAGCAGGATGACAAATCTCCTTTCAATTGGTTTTTGTACTGCCCATATAAGAAGAATAGTCCAACCTAACATTAAAATTCCGCCAATGCTCATTACTAACCTGAATTGCAAATTGGGATTGAAATCAGGGGAACCGGTCAATGTTCCAAAAATACGAGGACAAAGAAGCGCTATTGCCCATATTGCATCAGCAATGATACCTAGCCAGTACGCAGTTTTAATTAAGCCTAATTTTTCCTTTAAGTCTTTCATTTTGTTTCCTGTTTTATTTATTTAAATATTTTTCTCATTTTTCTGATATCTGCTCAATGCTTGTAGGTGTTATGGGGTCTTCTTACAATGCCCGCTAACAGGCGGTACTACGACTATTTCTCTTGTCTTGTTACAGAGACAAAGAAGTCTTAAATATTATTTCAAAAGGCATCTGAAAAAGTCATTGCGAGGAGCGACTTGTCCGTTCGACGAGTCGAGTCTTCGACCATCTTTTTGGCGGAAGCGACGAAGTTCCGCATTTATAAATCCCACACCGAGCGGAATCCAAAAGCGGGACAATCCCCTAAAAAAACATACAAAAAAAAGATTGCTCCGCATTACAGAGTCCCGTACAGCGGGACTTCAACAAAAAACGTCTTGTCACAAAGTGACTCCTTTGGAGCAATGACAATGTTCAAGAGTTTTTCAGAAGTCTCTACCATCAACTAAAAGTCTATTTTGAATTCTTAATAATTTCAATTCCTTTTTCCAAAATTCTATCAATTCCGTTTGCTGAATCAGCGGATGTTGTTAGTACAGGTACATCTGGAAAAACACCGACGCCTTCCATAATGCGACCTTGAGCGTCTGCAGTTATTCCTGTTGATAGCCGATACGTCCATCCGTTTGGTAATTCTCTGAATATAGGATTGCCGATACCGCCGGCGGTTGTATCGCCAACAATGGTAACCTGCGGAAGATTTTGCATAGCCATCACGAACATTTCCGCTGAACTCATTGTGGCGCGACTCGTTAGCACAACAACGGGTTTAAGAAATTGATACGATCCTTTAGGTTCAATGGACATACTTTTCCATGAGGAAAAATTATCTTTTCCGGGTCCATTTTTCTGGCGCTGATACAAATACACTCGCGATTGATCGGCAAAACGGTCTGCTACTGTTTCGGCATTGATGCCGTTGCCGCCGCTATTCCCGCGAACATCGATAATAATCCCTTTCATATTCTTCCATTGAGAAAGGATATCATCAATTGCTAAATAGCGCGAATCTGTCATTGATAATCCTTCACTCTGCCCCTCGAATGTGCGAATGATGATATACCCAATGGCGGGATCTTGACACGTTCGATATTCAAGTACGGAATTTTGCGGAGCACCGGTTCGAACATACTTGCCGGCATTAATAATTCTTCTGCTGGGATACGAAGCAGGAATCAAAGGTTCCCAATACACATCGCCCATTGGGGAGTACAAAGTAACATGCATGTCGTTGATACCATAAACAATGTTCGAGAAAATATTAAAGAGCTGACCATCGGAAGTCGTTGGGGTAATCCGCGGACGGTATAAAGTATAGACCGAATCCCAGTTGATGTGCCGTAAAGAGAACTGTGCGTAGTACCTGTCAAAATCTTTCCAAAATATCTCGAAGTTGCTTTCCGGCGTGTTTGTTGGATCGGATCCAACGATCATTTCATCACATCCATAAAAAAACAAAAAGGAAATGAGAATGCTGAACGAACGTTTCATATTGTTCATAGTTTCACCGTTAAGCCAATAAGAAATTGATTGTTCAATACTCGCGCATGAAATAAATCCTGATACTGTGCAAATGAATAATATTGCAAACGATATTGTAGGGCAAAGCCGATATGATTACTTACAAAGAATGAGTAGGAAACATCTGCCTGCATTTCAAAGAGTTTGTTGAAGGTGACGATGTCGCCATTTTTAAATAGTTGCCACAAAATATTTTTTTCAAGATCGATATCGTCAAATTTTTCGCTGACGTTTGCATTGTAGCGCTCAGAAAAAAGAACATAGGAAACACAGGGAATATTAATCTCAACACGTAAGAAGTTGTTTGATTCTTGCTGAATAGTAGTTTCTGTCAGAACGTGAATGCCAAGCCCTGTCATCTGCTCTGCAGACTCATGACTTAAGCCTTGAATAAAATAGTAATTCCTCATGTTAAGCATACCGGAGAATCTGATACCAAGAAAACAGGCGGTGTTGAAATCCTCAAGTGTTGTAACTTTTTTAGCAAATGAATATTCAAAATTTAAATTAAGGTTTTTGACATAATGCGATATCGCCTCATCATTGTAAGTTTTAGTGATTGAAGAATTCAGTTCTGTATTATCATAGTAAAGTAAGACAGTATGTCGATTTTCAATACCACGGAAACGATACATGAACGATAATGGAATCTTTGTGCCTCTATACATAAGGGGTGACATTATTTCATCACGCACAGTGTGCAAACTGATACCGGAAGAGAGTGTAAATAGATGTTGAGATTCAAATGATGCCCTAGTTGAATCTTCTTGAGAAAAAGAATTACTACTGCCAAAGATAATATTGATAAGTATAATGCTTGTTATAATTTTCATTTTAGTTTGCAGTATTTGTTTTTCCTCTGCCCAACAGGCAGGCTGCAACTGCTGCTGATATTGTCATTGATGTTGCACTACAAGCCAAATCAGCAAACACACTTGCTTGAGAAAAAATAAAATAGATGAAGAATATAATCCAACGTTAACGGTCTGTAGCTCGACTTTCATAGTTATATATCACCGGCATTTTGAATTTCCACTTGTTCCATAATTCATCATTCAACAATAACTCAGCCATAAAACAACTAACATTTATTCTGCTTGTTATTCCCGCAACGAACACAGGACTTTGTTTAGGTGATTCAATAATTTCATAATCACTTTCTTTCTCATCATCTATCAAAGTATCAGGTCTTACTGCTATCCACTCTATCTTAGAATTATTTTCACCTATAGTATTTGAAAGATACCTCGCAACTTCTACATTATCTTTTTGAGGAGGCAGTGCAACATTTAAAAAAGAAAGAACTATTCTATCTTTCAACGAATATTTCTCATTTATTTTTCTATTCCTATTTGCGGTAGTATTCATAAGAATTACTTTTACTTTGTTCTCCTTACTTGCTTCAATAGCTTCACAAATGTTTCTTATGCAGCTTGTAACAAGCATCCTAGGTTTTCCAAATATTCCACGGAATGAAATATTGTGTCCAAGACAAGAAATCACAGCATCACAATCATTGATCAAATCCAAATATTTACCTCGGTTAAATTCGTAAACACTTCCAACAACACATTTCAGCAGCTTATTATTCAGATAATTTGGTGATACTTTATTAATATCGCGCACAACTATTTTTGTTTCAACATTTCTGTTAAGAAGTTGTTGAACAACCAATCGTCCAGTTGTCCCAGTAGCACCGAGTACTAAAACTTTCATAAATATTTCCTCAACAAGTTTCTTCAATATGTTTACCAGTGTTGCCGTTGCTGCACTGGTAATACTGATTTTTCTAAAGACCTGTAATTTTGTAAGTCGCTATTACCAAAAGTTGACTCAGAATACTTACTGTAAAAAAATAACCATTATGTTTTAAATCTATCTTGAGTTTATAACTCGCTCTTATAACAATGAGAAGCAAAATTATAAGGATAAATATTCCTACTGTATATGTGCCAAGTTCCATAATTGAAGATACTCTGGCTTCATCTTGTTGACTAAATCCTCCAAAGACAAAAGATTTGTTACAGTTGTAATTAATCCCGATATAAGAAATTTTTTGTTCATAATGGTTCAAATTTAGTTTGTGCTTACTCTATTCGGTTTTCAGCATCCCCGTTTATTTTAAATTGTAAAAATTAATTTCTTGTTCCATTGTTTCAAGTTGCGATGACGCCAATGTAGTAACCTTTTTTCCATATTTCTCATTCACACACAATTCAATCAGAACCTAAAGCCAAAATTTAGACTGGGCTCAAATATGTATTTAGGTGCCCCACTTTCAATAGCCGCAAAGGATGCGGGAAAGTTGGTGTTAACAGGCCAATATTTTATGGCATAAGCAGGTTCTATGAACAGACGCTCCTTAAAGAATTCAAAGCGGTAGCCAAGGATAAATTGAAGATACAACTGAAAACCCTTCTGGATTTTTTTATTATCGGTGTCATAGAATTGCTGAAGAAAAGGAGTTGCTTCAACTGTCGTATAAAAGTTGTTGCATAGAAATCGCTGATAACCCAATCCAACACCGTAGGCTCTAACCTTACCCGGATATAATTTCTCGGAAGAACCATATGTACCTAAGGGTTCATAATACGTCCAGGTGATAGCTTCAACTAAAATGAAATCTTTTGGAGTGAGCTGGTATCCGTAGTTCAATTGATAAAAATAGACAGGATCTCCCGGTGCAAAATTACCCAGAAGGAAAAGGGAACTCCCAATTGAGTGTTGCCGATGTATATCTTGCCTCTCTATTTGAACTGAAACAGAATCTGTTTGGGTAAAATCTTGACTAAATACCAACGTGGAAGACAAGGCAAAAATTGCTGTGAATACAATGCTTTTCAATTTCATTGAGTTTTCCATAATTTACCTTTATGCTTGTTTTATAAATATGTTTGTTTACCATTATTTAAGATCATAGAATCAATTAATAAGTGATTGGTTTAGCCCATCTCTATTTGTATAGAAGTGACCTTCATTAGTATTGGTTATTATAGGTCTATCAATATTTTTCATTGTTGAACAGGAATTGAACGTCAAAATGATTTAGAAAATTGAAATGTTTCGCATTCTCGTTTTTAAAATTTGCATATCACTTGCGCTTAGGATGGTTCAGTTGCAAGCATTTTTTGCTGTAAACGACGAGCTACGGAAGCAAAGAACCAGTCCGTCTCAAGATTGTATAATGTATTATCTATGACAAACCATTCCGGATACGCACAAATATTTGATGCTAAATATGCTTTGTATTGAAGAGCATAGGAGGAGTTTGTAAATGCTATACTGTCAACGACAGTTTTTACCTCTGTAATGTTTATTTCAGGAAACCTCATTTTTATTTTTGCGATCAGTATCAGCGATGCTTCCATGAGACCAGTATTGCCGGAACGTAATCCCATTATAATATTTTTCTTTGCAAAGGCAATTCGTCTTTCGTTTGTTGAAAACTTCTTTAAAGAATCTTGTGCATACAATGATACTGCAAAAGCAAAAGTTACGATCAACAAAATCACTATTCTTGTTTTCATATCATTCTCCTTAACAGTTATTTTAATTTTTTGAAAATATTTTCTAACAGATTGTCAAATTCATTGTCCAAATCTCGTTTTTTCAAGTCATACCATTTGTAATATTCTTTTTCCGATATTATTCCGACCGGACCTTCATTGAAACCACCAAATTTCATTTTGTCATATACACGAACAGCAAGAACATTTTTTTGATTGAATTTAACGACTGAACTTGGAATGCGATAGATTCGCACTTCTTGATATTCCTCTTGAATTTTATCTTTCCATCTGGTCCCGCCGATTGTTCCGGTATTTCCTATCTTCACACCATTAAGATATGCTTCATCGATATCATCTATTTTTCCGAGCAAGACAAAAAGTTTTTCGTTCTGTGCGTTTTGCGGAACGTCGAACTGAACACGATACCATGCAAATCCATCATATTCCTCAAATCCCTGATAATCCCATAATGTTTGAGCAATGATCTGCCGCCACTTACTGTCGTCCAAACCCGGGTCCGACCATTGTTCATTGTCACCGGTTTTAAATTTCCACAGTTCGGGAAAATGAACAATGAATTTTGCATCATCATGATGTTCGAATATTCCTGTTTTACCCCGTGTGATTCCGCCGTATCTGAAATCATCGTACACTCTGACTGATAAAACGTTTTCCCGATTAAAATTCAGAAACTCATTTGGAATTAAAAATATTTCTTCTTGATCGTATGCTGTTTCAAAATTCGGCGGGAAAAATCCTTTTCCGCCGATTCGATGACCATTGATATAGATAATACACGCATCATCTATATATCCTCCATGGAAATACAAGCTCTTGCCTTGCGCTGACGAAGGAATGGTAAATTTTTTCCTGTACCAAGCATATCCATCGTATCCGGGGTATCCTTCATTTTCCCAAACTTCGGGGACAAAAATTTCTTCCCATTTTGTGTCATCGAAATTCGGGTCAGAATATTTTTTATTGTCGCCGATCTCGAATTTCCAATTGCCGCGAAGATCAACAATTTGTTTTGTGTTGACCGATTGTGATTTGATAATTGCAGTGAAGAGGAGAAGAAGTGTTATAATGTGTTTCATGGCCGGCTCTTTTTTATTGTAATCTACGCCGGCAAAGAATAAAGCGTGTCTTAATGAGGTCAGAAATTGTAAAAAATTGTCATGATGAAGATTGACCTTACATTGCGGTATTATGGGATTAATTTGTATCCAACGCTGTGGATAGTAAGAATGTGTTTCGGTCGGGAAGGGTCTGTTTCGATATGTTTGCGAAGCTTTACTATAAAATTATCCACCGTTCGTGAACTGATTGATTCATCATATCCCCAAACATGAGTAAGTAGATCGTCGCGACTGATCACCTCTTTTTGATGCTGCCATAGATAACGGAGAATATCGAACTCCTTTGATGTCATTAAAACGGTTTTTTTCTTTTTCATTGCAGTATAATTTTCAAAATCAATTTCAAGAAGTCCAAGAGAAACTTTTGTTGCAGTGATTTTTACCCCCGACGGAGCTCTCCGTAAAACAGCTTTTACTCTAGCAAGTAATTCTCGAAGACTGAACGGTTTAGTGATGTAATCATCCGCTCCGAATTCTAAGCCAAGCACTTTGTCCACCTCTTCACCTTTCGCGGTGAGCATAATGATAGGAGTTGAAATTCCTTCACCGCGGGCTTTTTTACAAATATCAAAACCAGACATTCCCGGAAGCATAACATCAAGCAGTATGAGATCGAATTTTTTATCGATGATCGTCTGTAATCCTTTTTTCCCATCACCGATAACAACAACTTCAAATCCTTCAAACTCCAGATTATCGCGCAATCCGCGCTGCATTTCAGGTTCGTCTTCTATTACAAGTATTCGTGCCATAACATTATTTCGATTGAATGAGAGGAAGTGTAATAATGAATTTGCTCCCGTGGTGAGGTTCGCTGATTATAGAGATTGTTCCATTGTGTGAATGAACAATGTGTTGCACAATCGCCAGTCCTAAGCCGCTTCCTTTTGCAGTATGAACAAGTCCGTGAGAAACGCGATAGAATTTTTCAAAAATCTTTGAGTGATGCTCAATGCTGATACCGATCCCATGATCCTCAACTTCAACGATAATACTGTTCTGAATCACCGAAGTTGCAATCCGTAGATATTTATTTTCTCCGCTATATTTGATCGCGTTATCGATAAGATTGTGAAGTGCTTCTGCAATTGCTTCCTCATCGACCGAAATTTCAGGAAGATGGTCAGAAAGTTCCGTTTGAAGTGTAAACGATAATTTTTCCAATTGGTACGAGTAGATCGTTAATACCGATGAGATGAGTTTGTTCAGAAGCACAGGCCTAAAATTATACCGCCTTGTATTTGATTCCATTCGAGAAAAATTCAGAATGTTGTTGATCAATCGAGTGAGTCGGTCTGTTTCGTGAACAATGGTAGTATAGTATTCCTTTTTTTTCTTTTCAGTTTTTACTCTTCCCATTTCCAATGTTTCCGCGAACATCCGAATAAGGGAGAGAGGAGTTCGCAGTTCGTGCGATACGTTGGACACAAAATCCGATTTCATTGCGATCAATTCCATCTCACGCGAGATTGTTCGAAAAACGAACCACGCACCTAAAATAAGAACAATATCCATTCCAATAATGAGAAGAACATTTCTGTTGAATCGTTCTTGTGCCGCATCTTGAATGGTAGTTCCCTTTAAACGGATTTTGATAATATGGTCGGGAAATATCCACAACTGCCGTTGTTGCGAAAAGGTTTTATTCTGTTCGGGCGAAGTTGTAAAAAGTGTAAATCCGTTTGATTGTCGGTCAACGGCAACAACAAAATCATTTTGTGCTATATCAATAAGTTTTTTGGAGATGATGCTGTTGATGAAAAACTCATTATTAATGACAATTCCCACGACTTTCACCGGTGCCGAAGTAACGAAAAAAATGATTGTCGTTGAATCTGATTCGATCACAGGTTCAAGTTTTCGATATGATGCGGCTTGATATCGAATAAGTCTGTCAATCATCTCTTTTTGTGATGAGATTGATTTATGATTTGCAAATTGCTGTGACGGAAAAACCGATAGAGCTGATAATGTTGTATCTGCGGTGATGATCGAAATGATCGATGGATTTGCTTTAATGATCTGCACAAATTTTGAGTGTGTAGTTTCATTCTCTAGCTGTGTCGCCCAGCCGGAAGCTACATCCAGAACATATTGATTAACGGAAAAGAGGATGGCATCAAGCTGACGTTGGTAGATCTGCGAGATCATCTCTTCAGATTCATTGAGTGCTGAGATTTCGTACACGGAATAGAAGAGTGCAGGGAGCACCACAATCAGAAAAAGAGCAATAAATATTTTTCGAGTATTATTCATCGAAGTAATATTTTTCGCACCATTCTCATCACTGATTCCTCTGTGGTATATTCTTCCATATGTTCAAGCGGAATCCATTGAAGATCGTTTGATTCATTCGTCAGAATTAAATCTTCAGTATTGTCAGCTTCGAATAAAAAGCGAATATCGTAATGGTAATGCGCCGGTTCATTTTTCCGTGCAGGAATTTCATGAACATCAACATCAAAAATATTTTCTGAAATTGGCTTTATAGTTTTCAATCCAGATTCTTCTAACGCTTCGCGCAACGCAACATTAAACGTATTCGTATCTCCATCAGAATGTCCGCCAAGCTGTAGCCACTTGTCTAGTTTTTGATGATGTGTCATCAATGTGTGAGTTCTCTGTTTGTTGACGATCAATGCCGATGCCGTAATATGTCCGATGAGCAGGGTTCGTTCAAAACAATCGGAATTCTCCTCAACAAAACGGATGATGCGGGTACGCATTTCTGCTTCATGGACATCAATGCCGTTATGCTGATGTAATTTTTCAAGGAGAAAATTTCTATCCACGATTACTCTCCTAAGTATAGAGAGAAAAGATTGTAGACGCTGATAGTTGCGCTTACCGTTTGATACATTCCATTGACGGAGTTGTATTCTGAAAAATAGTTGGTTTGTCTATGGCTTCTATCTTCTTCTTCAAACCGTTGATTGTAAGAATAATTGAAAGTCAATGTCAAGAATGAAGTCGTTGGGATTTTAATTTGTGTGTGAATACCAAATGCCAACGGATACTTAAGCAGCCCATAATTTACCGAAGTGACATGGTAACTATAAGAATCAATCTGTGTATACACATCATACTGAACACGGGTTGTCCGTTCAAAATCAGATTTTCCCCACTCCCAGACCGGTGTTACATGAAGGGAAATATTTTTCCCATCCGGATTTTGTGCAACAAGAATTGAAGAGAACAGCAACATCAGACATATTTTTTTCATACACATCTCCAGTTTATGAAACGACATTGATCGGTTTATTATTGATAAAACAACGGACATTCTCAACAACACTGTTCATTAAACGCTGCCGCGCGGCAATGGTTGCCCACGCAATGTGCGGTGTAATGATACAATTGTTTGCAGTGAGCAAAGGATTGTTAGCAGAAGGAGGTTCTGTAGAAAGAACATCTAATCCAGCACCTGCGAGCAAACCATTGTTAAGGGCATTTGCTAATGCTTGTTCATCAACTAATTGACCTCGCGCTGTGTTGATAAGAAATGCTGACGGCTTCATCAGCGCAAGAGCTCGAGCATCAACCAGATGTTTCGTTTCAGCGGTCAATGCGTAATGAAGAGAAATAACATCGCTTGTTTTAAATAACGTATCAGTGTCAACAAAAGAAACCTGCCAAGTCTTTGAGGCTTGAAATGTTTTGTAATTTTCTGGCGTACGTGTTGAAACAAGAATTTCCATTCCCAACGCAACGGCAATTGCTGCAACGGCTTTTCCGATATTTCCATAACCAATAATACCGAACTTTTTTTCTGCAAGTTCGACCAATGGAAAATCCCAAAAAGAAAAATCATTATGGGATGACCATCGTCCTTTTTTTACTTCATCGGAATGATTACCAACGTGATGCGTCAATTCAAACAACAATGCGAAGACTAATTGTGCGACCGACATTGTGCTGTACGTCGGAACATTTGTAACAATGACTCCTAATGTTTTTGCTGCAACAATATCAACTACATTATATCCGGTTGCGAGCACGCCAATATATTTTAATTGAGGAAGTTGTTCAAGAATTTCCCTTGTCAGAACAGTTTTATTAGTAAGAAGTATTTGTGCGTTGTGAGCCCGTTCGATAATTTTATCGCTCTGAGTTCGGTCATGAATAGTACATCTGCCCAGCGATTGAAGTTCGGCCCAATTCAAATCGCCTGGATTGAGAGTATAACCGTCGAGGACAACGATATTCATGGACATCCTTCTATCAAGTGTATGAAGCAAAATATCTACTCCTTGGTGAAAATCCAAATTTGAAGTTACACTCAAAAAACATATTGATTAGAAGATTGCTCTTCGTCCGACGATCTATTATTATGCCGTTATTATTGATTAGTGTTGATGAATCCGAAACGTATCCCTGTTCATCAAGGCATCATGAAGAGGAAAAATAATTGTTCCAAAAATATCATATTTTCTCTGAGTATAAATTTTCTTATTATAGTATAATTACATTTCCAATAGATCCTCAATATGATCTTCTGCAAAGGTCGATGAACGCATTTTCAGTATGGCTCAAAAATTATATAAAATATTAATTGTTGATGATGATAAAGCATTCTTAATCATGATCACAGCTTTATTAACGTCGATACACAATCATTTATCGATCGAAGTGGCAAGGTCCGGCAAGGAATGTCTACAAAAAGTGAAAAGTTTTTCACCAAATCTTGTTCTTTTGGATATCGGAATGGACGGGATGAATGGTTTGGTGACACTGCGATTCATCAAATCGATGGACAAAACAGCACTTGTCTTTTTTCTCTCCGGTCATTCAGTGGAATATATCAAGGAAGTAGTCGGAATGGTCCATGTCGACGGATATTATACTAAAATGCAATTTCTCGATGTTCTAAAAAACAAACAATCCTTAGACGATATTTTGAATGAAGGGAAGGTAAACACATGATGCCCTTTGAATACTTTCCATTCTTGATCCAATGGTAAAGTTGTTGGGATGAATGCCATTGTCGATCACGAAATCTCTCTGTCTCTCACTCCGATAAGATAAAGAATACCATCCAATCCAAGAGTAGAAATTGCCTGCTTCGCAGTTTGTCGCACAATTGGTTTTGCGTTGAACGCAATTCCGAGTCCGGCAAGATTTAACATAGGAAGATCGTTTGCGCCGTCCCCGACAGCGATCACTTGTTCAAGCGAGATCCGTTCTTTTGCAGCGATCTCTTTTAATAACTCTGCCTTACGTTTTCCGTCAACAATGTTTCCTTTTACTTTTCCGGTAACAATGCCGTTTGTAATTTCCAATTCATTTGCAAACACGTAATCGATCCCGAGTTTTTGTTTGAGAATATTTCCAAAATATGTAAACCCGCCCGAAACGATCGCAGTTTTGTATCCTAGTTTTTTCAGTGTGGAAATTAAACGTTCTGCGCCGTCGGTCAAAGGGAGAGTCTCGCCAATCGCTTTTACTTTTGATTCGTTCAAACCTTCGAGCAGCGACAAACGTTTTGTGAAACTTTGATTGAAGTCTATTTCTCCATGCATAGCGGACTCAGTGATCTTCACTACTTCATTTCCAACTCCTCGTGCTTTCGCAAGTTCGTCAATTACTTCCATCTGAATGAGTGTTGAATCCATATCAAACACGACTAAGCGGCGATTACGTCGATACATTGAATCTGCTTGAAACGCTATATCAATATCAAATTCGTGCGTGATATTCATGAATGCTGCACGAAGTCCGAAAGAATCTTCCAACTCGCCGCTCACAGAAAATTCTACACAAGCGCGCGGGTCTTCATTTTTCTGATTCAACGAAGCCCGTCCTGACAAACGTTCGATAACATCAATATTCAATCGATGATGTTCGATCGCTCCGGAAACTTTTGCAATGTGCATTGCAGTGATCGTTCGCCCGAGCAGTGTGACAATGTAGCGTGTTTTTCCCTGCTCATTTACCCACGCACCATATTCATCTTCGGTGATCGGAGTAAAGCGGATCGTCAGACCAAGATGCTGCGCTTTCAAGAAAACTTCTTTGATCATTTCATACGAGGCGGATTTTGACGGCACATCAAGCAGTAAACCAAGTGAAAGTTGATTATGGATCACCGCTTGTCCAATGTCGAGAATGCGGATATCGTATCGAGCTAAAAGATTTGTGATTTTACTGGTTAGACCGGGTTTATCGATTCCGGAAATGCTTGCGAGGATGAGTTCGTTCATTGCTCAGATTATTAGATGTTAGATATGAGATTATTGGACAGAACAAAATACGGAGAAGTGTAGAGAAAGAGAAATAAAAAAGGCGCAGTTACCTGCGCCTTTGATTATCCATTTTCAATTATTCAATAGCAGTTAGTTCTCCAGCCATTTTTTCCAACCCTCAAATTCGAAATCTCTACCGAGAAACTCTTTCACTAATGTTGCAGCAGGTTTTGATCCGCCGGCAGCGAGAATTGTTGAACGGTATTTTGTGGCGATGTCTGCTTTCATCATATTCTTTTGATCGAATTTTGTGAAAAGATCTTTCGCAATGACGAGCGACCACATATATGTATAATAGATAGCAGAGTACCCATCCAGATGACCAAATGATGTTTGGAAATGTGTTCCTTCAACATATGTATATGGCGTATATTTTTCCCGTAAGGATTTTACCAATTTATCTGTGTTGACTTTACTTGGATCACGATCGTAGCAGGAGAGAGAGAGTTTTGCATACATCATTTGTGTGCGAACCTGTAATCCCTTTCCGAATTCTTCTGCACGGCGCATTTGCTGCACTAATGCCGTTGGAATTGCTTCACCTGTTTGATAATGTTTCGCAAATGTTTGCAGAGTAGAAGCATCCCACGCCCATTCTTCCAATAATTGCGATGGTGCTTCAACAAAGTCCCATTCAGTGGAAATTCCTGCTATTCCCATCCACAGCTGACGCCCTGCAAATAAGTGGTGCAGCAGATGGCCGAATTCATGGAAGAATGTTTCAACATCACCATGTTCCATCAGTCCTGGATCGCCGGCAATACCGCCAGGAAAATTACAAACGAGAGCAGCTTCCGGAATCTGTTTTCCTGCAACGCCATTTCGCACACCAAACTGTGCCGCATGATTATATTTATTTTCGCGGGGATGCATGTCAAGATAGAAACGTCCGACAAGTTTTCCTTTTTCAAACATTTCCCAACATTCAACGAGCGAATCCCACACCGGAGCAGTTGTGTTGCGTTTGAAATCAACACCAAACAATTTGCTTGTTACATCAAGCACTCCTTGTTTTACATTGTCATATTGCAGATATGGACGAACTTTTTGTGCATCAAAATCATATTCGCTTTTACGAAGCAGTTCAGAATAATATCCGGTTTCCCATAAATTCAACATTGTTGCATTCGGAATATCTTTTTGTTTTCTCAGCAACAATTGTTTGTAATCCTGGATCGCCTTTTCATTTGATGCGGCGGCGATCTTTTCGATGAAATCGGATGCATTCTTTTCGCTGCCAACCATCTTATCTGCAGTAACACATGCCGCCCAATTCGGGAAACCGAGCAGCTGTGCAAGTTCATTCCGTTTTGCGATCAACTTGTTCAACACATCCATATTTTTTGGATACGCGCGGTTATTATATTCCATGTACATCCGTTTGCGCAGGTCTTCACTTTTTGCATAGGTAAACACCGGAATAGCATCCGGATAATTGATCGTTAATGTAATCACTCCGTTTGAATCAGGTTTGTGACGGTCAATATAATCCTGCGGAAGTCCGTCGAGTTCCTTCACATTACTTACTGTTACGGTTCGTACATCTTCGCGAATGTTCCGCGCAAAATCCTGTCCGATCAACACCAGTTCATCGCGCAATGCTTTGATCTTGTTTCGGGTTGCTTCATCTTTATCAACACCGGCAAGACGGAAATCGCGAAGGGTTTTTTCCACATAAAATTTTGTCTTTGTGTCTGCTTTAGAAATATCCATCGCGGTCAGCGCATCATAGACACCTCTGTTCAACGACAGCTCACTTCCAAATGCAGAAACTTTTTGGCTGAATTGTTCTGATGTTGTCCGCATTTTTTCGTCAGGGTGAACATTTTCCATTAAACTCGCCTGAGCACCGGCAGCATCAAGCTCAACAAGAATTTCATCGTACGGTTTCAATGTATTATCAGTCGTTCGCTTGCCTTTGGCAGACAACATTCGTTCCATTGCTTTTTTTGCATTGGCAAGGTGTTCATCAAGTTTTTTTGAAAAATCTTCCGATGAAGAAATTCCTGTGAGGAAAGGTCTTTCATCGGGTGACGCGATAAGCAGTGTTCCAAGAACAAGAGTCATAAGCATTTGATACTCCGAGTTGAACATTAATGAAGAAAAAACCCCTCTTCACCTTTCTATCATAAAAAGGGTAAGTGGGGTTGATTAAAATATGAAAAAAAAGTATCCAAATAAAGAAAACTTTTCTGTATTGACTGAAGTTTGTGTTTTCTCTACATTCGTAAAGGAATAGAACAAATTTCTTACTGTAAATAGTTCAAGGCACTAATGAAAAAACTCGTTCATGTATTGTTCGTTATAAGCATATCCGTATTAACTGTTGGCTGTGATAACAGTAAAAATTCTCTTGTTACTCCCACCGTTTTAGGGCTTTCAGCATCTGCAACTACAGTGATTCTTTTAACTAACGACAGCACGGAAATTGTCGTCAGCAGTGGAATCGAACCCTATACAATCACCGAACAAGCAGATGGAGCAATTGTTGCAGTAACACTAAGCGGTCGGGTGCTTGCGATAAACAGTAACACAATTGGGACAACAGCTGTAAAAATAAAAGATTCGTCAATACCTGCTAAAACAATTACAATAACCATCAACGTCGTTGCTGCATACACAACATCCACATCTGGTTCACTGTCGTTCAATTCTGACAGAGGAAATTTCTCTTCCAACGGTATTGGAATGCAGACAAATACATTACCAATATCTGGAGCCGGAGTGATTGCTCTCAGTGAATTTGATGGCACGTTGATTTATGCATACAAAGTAAATTCTGTCACAAGTATTGATATTGTTACAATGTTCTTTCAAAGTAAAACCAATCTTGCCACAGGAACGTATGAATATCCGTCGTCGGATAAATCGGTTGAAATTACATATTCACCGAATGTAAATCCTGCGGATACATTGACATTAGATCGCGGATATATTCTTGCAGCATCAGCAAATGCAAATATTGAAACACTTTCGTCAACAGTAATCAAGGGGGTGTTCAGCGGAAACGGATATTATGCTGATAATGGAAACTATGTGCAGTCGCAAACAATTGCCATTTCCAACGGAACATTTAATGTTCCAATATTAAAGATCGGCAAGCGGCAGGAAAGTGTGATTGAACAATTAGTTTTGAAAATGATAAAGCGGTAAAATAAAACCGTACCAACGTTATAACAAAAACGCTATTCATTTTAGAATAGCGTTTTTATTTTTCAATCAATGTACAAAAATAACCCTATGATCCTGTTTTGAAAGTGGAAGTTTGTCCAACCAGCAACGTGTCGCCGTTGGTTGATTTTAATTTTGTTGATACGGTAAACGAATATGACGTATTTGCAGATAGCTGATTCTGCGGAGTGAAATAAAAACCATTACCGCTTGTATATAAATTTCCGACAGCGGCGGGTGAAATGGAAAAAGCTGCCGATATAGAAGTTTGATCGACAGTATAGTTGGTATTTACATAAATGCTGGAATATCGTGAAACGTCTGTGCTTCCATTGTAAGGCGAGATGTTGGTTATTTGAAATGCCTGTGTTGTAAACGAAAACGAATACGGTGACTGCAGCGATGAGCCATCTTTTCCCTTTATTCCTGTTGATAGCGTAACGGAATAATTTTGCCCCGCTAAGAATGGTTTTGACGGTACAAAAGAGAATTGATTTGAGTAAAAAGAAAAACTTCCCGCAGTTGCCGGAGTGATACTGAATGAATTTCGCACTGTTCCCGTATCCAAATCGCCGGTAAACCAAACCGAAATATAGTTTGCAGTTGAATAATTATCGTTGTTTGAAGGGGTCGTACTTGTTACCTGAAATGGTGTTGTGGTGAATTGCAGTTCGTATGGTTCTTTTAATGCTGAACCTCCGGTAGATTTCATTGAAGTAGAAAGAGTAACCGTGTAACGGGTCCCATATTTAAATGGCTGCGTAGGAGTATATGTAAAAGTTCGGTTATCATAATTTACGAATGAAAAGTTACCAGTCACAGCTGGTTCAATGGAAAATGCAGAGACCGCACTTGCCTGATTGATCGGTGCATTGAAAGAGAATCTAATCTGAGAATAAGGAGATACACCGGAATACCCTTGATATGGTTCAGTGTTGTTTACCCGAAATTCTTCCGTTGTAAACGAGAACATATAAGGTTCAGATAATGGAGTCCCATTTTTTGATTTGAGAGTGGTCCCAAGGATAACGGTGTATTTTGTACCAGGCGTTAATTGTTCCGTGGTGTTAAAGTACAATTGGCTTCCGCTTGCATAAACATTTCCTTGAATAGATGGCGTTATTGTAAAAGCTGAAGCAACGGACGTAGGATCAACAGACCCACTGAACGTGATATAAATTGAATTTCCGGAGGATATATAAACATTCTCTGCTCCATCACTTGGTGAAGTTGTAACCACCTTAAATTTACCGGTCGTAAAAGTTGATATGAATGGCTGTGATAACTTATTCCCATATTTGTCGGTCAAATTCTGGTCAGCGGAAATTTGATATTGTGTTGAAAAATTGAAACCAATTGTCGGTATAAAATATGTCGTTGAGGGATTGTATTGATCGATAGTCCATTTTCCGCTCACCGTTGGACTGATATGCAATGATGAAAGACTAGCGAATGTTAATGCACTATTGAATGAAAGATAAACATTGGTCGAATAATAATAATCGCTGAATGTTACACTGTCTCCATTCGCCGGGTTTACGTATCGTACTCGCAAAGAAGGTTCGGGTGTAAATGTAAAAGTATGTTTTCTCAACAGTCGTTTTCCGTGAATATCTTCAACCGTAGAATCAATCTCAACAGTGTAAGTTTTTCCAATCTCAAAATTTATATAGTTTCCGTTCGTTGCGTCACGGATATAGAATTTTATCACATTCTGAAATTGTTGTGTCGAATAGCCCCCATCATAAATTGAAAAATTAATTTTAGTATTGAAACCCGTTATCTTTATTGTGCTAGTGTTGAACGTATTAAGGTTCATCAACTTGTTGAATTGCACTATAAAATGATAAGAATTTGTGTTGAATGTAGAAAATGGTCCGGTGCTGTTATTGGATGGGAATGTCCATATCACTTCGGGTGTTACATTCGGATCAGTTAATTCATCACGGGTGGAAATAATGGAACCGTTCGTTTGCTCAACATTCTCCTTACAACCTGAAAAAAAAACAATGATCGCAAGAAATGAAAAAATAAAAATCTTTATCAATGAATGAAGATAATGTTTCATAATGATTCCTTTATGTTGAGTTCCTGAAGGGAAAAGTATAACAAAATTACGAACTCAAAGCGTGGATAGCAACGGAAGATTTTTTACAACAAGATGATTTGCTCTGATTTTGATTACAAAAATGGTTTAACAATAAAAAAATGTAAACTACCATTTCTCAAGTAATAACCGAAGAATCTTTAATTTCCATTCTTTATAAGGAGGGGTTTTTAAGAACCAAAATTCCAACCACGTTGCTTTCTCCATTATTGATTTATAATGAGAGAACGTTTTGAATCCTTCCGCGCCATGATATGATCCCATTCCGCTCGAACCAACACCGCCAAGAGGGAGATGATCGTTGGCAAAATACATGACCGTATCATTATATGAGCCGCCGCCAAATGATAATTCATGGAATATTTTTTCTTTAATGTCATCAGAAGAGCCAAAAAGATACAGTGATAATGGTTTTGGGAATTGTTTTATTTTTGAAATTGCTTCATCCAAATTTTCATATTGTATAACAGGAAGAAGGGGTCCGAAAATTTCTTCTTTCATTATCGCATCATCAAACGTTGAATGATGAATGATAGTAGGACTGATGAATAATCGTTGTTTATCAAACACGCCGCCATAAAATATTTTTTTCTTATCAACAAGAGAAATGATCCTGTCAAAATGCTTTTCATTTACAATGGCCATGTAATTCTCGCCAAAGCCATTCTTTGGAAAATGTTGGTCGAGTATTTTTTTCATCGCATCAAGAAGCTGGTGTTCAATGGAGGCATGAACCAAGATATAATCCGGCGCTACGCAGGTTTGTCCTGCATTCAAGAACTTTCCCCAAACAAGGCGCTTTGCGCTGGTTTCAATGTCGCAATCAGGCAGAACAATGGCCGGATTTTTCCCGCCGAGCTCAAGAGTAACCGGCGTAAGATGTTTTGCGGCAGCTTCATAAACTTTTTTCCCGATCGAAGTTCCGCCGGTAAAAAAAATGTAATCAAACCGATGCTCCAAAAGCTCCTTTGCTGTTTCAGCACCGCCTTCAACTACGCGACAATATTCTGCAGGAAATGCTGTATTAATAATGAATGCCATTGCAGCCGAAGTATTTGGTGCAACCTCACTTGGTTTTACAATAGCAGTGTTTCCCGCTGCTAACGCATCAATAAGCGGTATAAGGGTAAGTTGATACGGATAATTCCAGGCTCCGGCGATATACGTAACACCAAACGGCTCCGCCAATTTGTAACTTCGGGAAGGAAAATTAACAAGATTTGTTTTTACTCGTTGTTTTTTGCTCCAGGAACGAATATTTTTTAAGCAATATGATATTTCTCGATACACCAATGAAAGTTCTGAAGTGAACGTATCGAAGCGCGATTTTTTTAGATCGACGTAGATTGCATCAAGCATCAGTTGTTCATTCGCCCGCAATACTTGGTCAAGCTTTTTTAACTGAGCAATTCTGAAACCGATGTTGCGTGTCGTACCTGATTCAAAGAATATTCTTTGTGCAGAGATTAATTCGGCTGTGTTCATAGAAATCTTTCAAGAAAATATTATTTTCGTCCGGTGAATTCATCCATTGTTTTATACACCTTTAGATAATCTCCAACAATCAAATCAAACACTCGAGTGGGCAAAATACCTTTGAAGAATTGTAATGTATAGACGATCAATGGCATCCGTACATGGAGTTTGTTCTTTTCAATCCCACGAATGATCTTTCGAACCGTCGGCTCAGGCTTATTGATCGGAACAAATATGGAGGACTTTACGCCATCGAACATTCCCGTGCTGATGAAATACGGTGTAGCGCATGTAACTTTGACATTTTTTCCAAGCTTTTCCATCTCAAGTCTTATGGAATCAGACCACCCGATCACCGCCCATTTGCTTGCGGCGTAAACAGACATCTTGGGATTGCCAACCAATCCTGCCGCTGATGCGATATTCACGATGTGTCCGCTGTTGCGTTGAATCATATCAGGTAGAAATTCGAGGGTAATATGCATCAGCGCATCGGTATTGATTGACATCGTTCTGTCGATATCTGCATGAGTATGCTCGTGAAAATATTTTCCGATGACAATGCCGGCATTATTGATTAAAATGTCAATCGCGCCGACATCGGTTTTACTTTTCTGAGCAGTAGTTAAGATATGTTCTTTGTCGGAGACATCAATAACATATCCCTGAACATTTGGAAAGTGTAAAGAAAATTCTTGAACTGTTTCATCAAGCATTTTTTTGTTGATGTCCCAAATGATGAGATGCTTGATTCCTTTTTTGATTGCTGCTTTCCCCATCAATTTTCCAATTCCGGAAGCGCCGCCTGTAATTAAAACTATTTTATTTTGAAATGAACTCATAATATAAGCCATTCTTTATAAGTGATACTTCAGTAATTGATGTACGTTTTCTGCCAACGAATTCGCGGCAGTTGGTTCAAACCGAAACCAAAGTTCCGGCTCGATTAATTCTAATTCTGAAACTGCAAGATTTCCATCATTATCAGCGATCATATCAACGCGAGCATAAGAAGGGATTGGAGAACATACCGAAACGACATGCTCAGCAAAAGAAATTTCCTCTTGTGAAGGATCATATGAAACAACCGTACCGCCAAAGTCATCTTGCACGCGGAAATCTCCCGCTTTTGCTTTTTTCAAGATAGCGTGCGTATATTTTCCACCGATGACAATAAGAGTGATTTCTCCGCGAACTATTATAGAATGAAGAAAAGGCTGAAGCATCATTGCTTCATTCGCAATCAATTCTTGAAAAATAGGTTCGTGTTCTGCTAAATTATCACTGTTTAATCGATATGTATGTCGCGCGCCAGCAGATATTACAGGTTTTAAGATCGTTTCGGTTAAATTCTGATCTTTATGAAGGTTGAGGAGTGTTGTCGCATCTCCTTTTTCAATATAGTTCGTCTGTGGAATATTGATTCCACGATTTTGCAGATCGCGTAGATAATGTTTATCAAGATTCCACAGAATTGTTTCTAAGGAATTAATCAATAATGTTTTTGTTGAAACGAAATCCAGAAATTTCAAAAAACCTTCAAATCGTTGAGTATAATCCCAGACAGCACGAAATAGAATAGATTTGGTTGTTGACCAATCGAATTCTTTATTCGTCCAATCGATTCTATGTACTCGCAACCCTTTTTTTTCTAAGGCAGAACGGAACAGTTCATCTTCTGTAAGTATTTGTTGAACGTACCAATCCGGATTTTTTGGATTAAGATATTCTGAAGCAGTGAGAAGTGTTATATCGTATTTCATAATGCAATAGAATTGTAGGTGAATTTCATGATATAATAGATTGAAAACAAGAATAATTACTTGAAGAAATATATTCCATTCAACAGTCCCTTTTTCTTTCAAAGATTAATACCTACATTTCTTCTACCCCGTGCTAACGACCGTATCATCCGTCGTCGGCAGGGGTAAGTACGTTTTAAATTGACCTATACGTAAAAACAATGTCTGACAACACTTCAAAAATATTCGATTCTGTCCATTTCCAGAAACTCGATGCTCTTAATGTTTCCGCGGAACATCCGAAAATCATCCATGGAATTTCCGGTTCGCTTTGGGCATTTGTCGCCGTTGCTCTCTTTCGTCAGGCAAACGGACAGGTATTGGTTGTTGTTGATGAAGCTGAACGTGCGGAAAAACTTCGTGATGATTGTACTGTTATTATTGGTGAAGCGAATGTAAAACTATTCATCAGTGAACCGCAGCATGCATCCCAAGTGATTGATATGTCTGCACCACTTTCTCAGATTGAGACATTAAAAGCTTTGCAGGCAAACACTCCGGCAATTTACATCACGCATTCAACCGCGCTGGGGTATTCCGTTCCCGAACAGAAGAAGTTCTTGAAATCCATTATTGAACTTTCAACTAACAGCGAACATAATTTTGAACAATTGCTCGTTAAACTCTCTGAAAATGGATTTGAACGAAAACAATTTGTCGAGTCGTACGGTGACATTGCTGTGCGCGGCGGCATTCTTGATATTTTTCCGTTTATTGGTGAACATCCTGTTCGGATTGAATTCTGGGGGGATACGATTGAATCAATCCGTGAGTTTGAAGTACTATCGCAGCGTTCAATTCGTGAGTTACAAAAAGTGAGTATCGTTCCGGATGTTCTGAAACGGGAATCTGTTGACGGAGAAGCGTCAGAGATGCAGACCAATAAAGAGCATCTGTTGTCATATTTTTCAAATGAAACGATGATTCTCTTGGAAGATGAATCTCTTCGTAAAAAAGAATTTGATGAGCTTGAATCTGAAGGAGTTGTAACAGATTTTTCATTTGATGATGTTGAAAAAAGAATCGAAAACTTTTCACGTATTATTCATTCCTCTTTCCAATCATCAAAGGCAGATATCGATTTTCAATCCACGGCTCAACCAAGTGTTAACGGAAGCATTAAGATATTAAAAGAAAAGATTGTAGAATTTTCTGAAAAAGGATTTGATGTAGTTATCACATCTGATAGAAAAGAAGAGCTGGAAAGAATACAAGATTTGATCGAGAGTTTTGACAATAACGAGTCTATTTCAAGTTTTGAGATTCGAGATGAAGATTTTGAAGAAGAAATAAATCTCGAAACACAAAACGCAGAACGTGAACCTCTAATTCACTATTCTTCAGAGGCTTTCCACTCTGGTTTCGTATTCGAATCTGCAAAAATTGTCATCTTTACAGAGCATGAGATATTCAACCGTATTAAAGCGCGCGCGCAGAGAAAGCAAAAACGATTTAAAGGAATTTCTGCAAAAGAACTTCATGCGTTGCGTCGAGGTGATTATGTTACGCACGTTGATCACGGCATCGGAAAATTTCTCGGTCTCGAAAAAATTAGTGTCGGTGGTACTGAGCAAGAAGTTGCAAAGCTGGAGTATGCGGAAAAAGGAATGCTCTTTGTCAATCTCAATTATATCACGCGGATACAAAAATATTCTTCCGCCGAAGGACATGAACCAAAACTCAATAAACTAGGAACTCCTGACTGGGAAAGATTAAAAGCACGAACAAAGAAAAAGATTAAAGATATTGCTCGTGATCTGATAAAACTCTATGCCAAACGAAAAATGGAATCGGGCTTTGCGTTTCAACCGGATGCACATTGGCAAAAGGAGATGGAAGCGTCATTCATGTATGATGATACTCCGGACCAGGCACGGACAACAATTGAAGTGAAAGCCGATATGGAATCCCCGCATCCAATGGATCGGCTGGTTTGCGGCGATGTTGGATTTGGAAAAACGGAAATTGCAATTCGTGCAGCATTCAAATCAGTGATGAATGGAAAACAGGTCGGCGTTCTTGTTCCCACAACTATTCTTGCACAACAGCATTTTAATACATTTTCAGATCGTCTTAATCGTTACCCGATTCGCATTGCATTACTATCCCGATTCAAATCATCAAAAGAGATCAAGGAATCATTGAAAAAACTTGCTGATGGAAACGTCGATATTGTTATTGGAACACATCGGTTGCTATCAAAAGATGTGCAATTCAAAGATCTCGGATTGCTTGTTATAGATGAAGAACAGCGATTCGGTGTAGCAGCAAAAGAAAAACTCCGCGCGATGAAAGTCTCCGTTGATACCCTGACATTAACTGCAACACCAATCCCGAGAACATTGCATTTTTCATTGATGGGAGCACGCGATCTTTCTGTGATTAATACCCCGCCACGCAACCGTCTTCCCGTCCACACGGAAATTGTGAGTTATGATAAAAAGCTCATTCGTGAAGCAGTGATTCATGAGATTCATCGCGGCGGTCAGGTATTTATTGTGAATGACCGTGTGAACAATATTGAAACAATAACTGCGACACTTCAGGAACATATTCCTGAAGCGCGATTCCGTATTGCACACGGACAGATGGAAGGACATGAATTAGAGCAAGTAATGATCGATTTTCTTGAACGAAAATTTGATGTTCTTGTTACCACTAAGATAGTTGAATCAGGTGTTGATATTCCAAGTGTCAATACGATTATCATCAATCGCGCAGATAAATTCGGCCTTGCGGAATTGTATCAATTGCGAGGACGTGTAGGTCGCGCAAATCTTCAGGCCTACGCATATCTCCTTGTTCCACCGATCAATCTTCTTCCGAAGCAAACACTTCGCCGTCTTCAGGCGATCGAAGAGTTTACTGAGCTTGGTTCCGGTTTTAATCTCGCAATGCGCGATCTTGAAATCCGCGGTGCGGGAAATATGCTGGGAGGGGAACAGAGCGGGTTTATCATGGAAATGGGTTTTGAGATGTATACAAAAAT
The DNA here is from genome assembly GCA_030679145.1 of Bacteroidota bacterium. Classification (GTDB taxonomy): domain Bacteria; phylum Bacteroidota; class Ignavibacteria; order UBA10030; family UBA8401; genus UBA8401. The sequence continues at coordinate 28,622 of JAUXTU010000116.1, forward strand.
TCTTGAGGATGCAGTTACTGAATTGAAAGAGCAGGAATTTGCAGAAGTATTTGCTTCCGACACACGAGAAGCAAAACTGCGCGCTATTGAAACACAGGTTGATGCTGATATCGAAGCATATATTCCTGAATTCTATATTGAAAGTGATACTGAACGTCTTGATATTTATCGGCGCTTGTATAAAACATCTACACAAAAAGAGGTTGATGAATTAAAAGCAGAACTGAACGATCGTTTCGGTACTGCTATGGAAGAAGTTGATAATCTTTTTGCTTTGGCATCGTTGCGTGTATTTGGTTCGCATTCCAATATTCGTAAAGCAGAGCTGAACAAACGGACGCTCAGATTATTTTTACCACTGGAAGATGATAAACAATTCTATGAAAGCGGATTGTTCCAGCAACTCATGGCTTCAGTTTCGACAATCAAAGAGCCTGCAATACAATTGAAACAAGAAGGAAAAAATTTATTTTTTCAAACATTCTTAAAACAATCCGAAGGTGTTGAACGCGTGACTGAAGCAATAACGATTCTTGAAAAAATAAATTATGAATAATGACATTAAAATAATTCTTTTTGATCTCGGCCGCGTGTTGATGCATATTGACTTCGACGCATTTCCTAATGGACTTGGATTGATAACGAAAGAGCACCGATCTCAATACAATCAAGCGAAGATTCAACAATCTGTGAGGGGTTATGAAACGGGAGAGATGTCAACAAATGAATTTATTGATTCCCTCTATGAAATATTCCATCAAAATTTTTCCAAAGAAAAAATATTGAGTGCATTCAACGGTATTATCGTCAAAGACAACCAGGAAATTATTCCGGTTGTTGAAAACGTTCGTCGTCATTACCGCATTGCAGTGCTCAGCAATACCTGCGCAAGTCATTGGGAAAAAGTTCTGCGTATTTCGTCACTGATAAAATTATTTCCTGATGTGTTTACATCATTTCAACTTGGAGCAATGAAACCATCTTCAATCGTCTATAAAAAAGTTTGCGAAATGATGAATGTTGAACCGTATGAAGTTTTATTCATTGATGATTTAAAAGAAAACATTGACGGTGCAATCACTGCCGGGATGAGTGGAATTGTATTTCAGAACATTGATTCCGTAAAATATTTGATGAAAAAGTAAAATCAAGCAAAAAACACTTAAAGTAACTATTTAAGTCCCTCTCGTAATAGTTTGTCCTCAAATACCAAAAATCCAATTTTTGCAAAAAATCAAAAATCTTCAATAAAATCAATGATTTTATTGAAAATTACTTGACTTTCGATTGAAATTCCGTAACTTTGTGTCCAGTTGTGGGTTAAAGTGGGTAAAAAATATTCAACAAAATAAGGCAATTAAGTACAGTGTCATCATTTAAAGGTTCATTCAATTATACGGTTGATAATAAGGGGCGCATTAATATTCCGGCAAAGATGCGGAAGAATCTTGCACCCGAAGCGAACAACTCGTTTGTCGTTACACGAGGATTCGAGAACTGTATTTTTGTGTACCCGAATGATGAGTGGGCAAAACGCGAAGCTGAACTTGGAAAATTGCAGCAAACAAATAAAGATGACCGATTGTTTACACGACTGCTGCTCCAATATGCAACCGATGTTGAATTGGACGGACAGTATCGAATTGTTCTTCCGAAAGAATTGATACAGTACGCAAACATTGAAAATGAAGTTTTCATTCTTGGTGCATTTGACCGCATCGAAGTATGGAATCCAAATGAGTACAAAAAATATCTCGATAGTCAACAGGAAGATTATTTGACTGTTGCATCAAAAATATTTGAAAAGAAAGATTAATGGTTCACCGCAGAGCGAGCAGGGATCGCGGAGGACGTGAAAACAAAATTTATTCAGTAGCTCTCTGCATCTGTGGTGGTACCTAAGAATGTCTGATTCATCATATCATATTCCGGTGATGCTCAATGAAACACTGGAACATCTCGTTACAACAACGAATGGAATATATGTTGACGGCACGCTGGGGGGCGGAGGACACGCAGAGAAAATTTGTGAACGACTGCACACAGACGGAAAACTCATCGGCATTGATGCTGATACAGACGCAATTCAAGAAGCGAGGAAACGTCTGCAACGATTTCAATCAAAGATTGAACTGGTGAACGAAAATACCGCACACATCGCAAACATACTTCGCTCGCGAAACATTTCAACAATTAACGGATTGTTGCTTGACCTTGGTGTCTCTTCATTTCAACTGGATGAAGCGAGCAAGGGATTTTCATTTCGCGGAAATGAACGATTAGATATGCGGATGGATCGGAGACAATCGCTTGATGCTCACATAGTTGTGAACTCATACAGCGAAGAAGAACTTGCAGATGTTATCTTCCACTATGGTGAAGAACGGTTGTCGCGTAGAATTGCGCGAAGGATTGTCAATCAGCGAGCTGTGGCTGTGATTCAAACAACGGGAGAGCTCGCTTCAATTGTTGAAAGTGTTGTCGGCGGAAAGTTTAAAATGAAATCGCTTGCAAGAGTTTTTCAGGCAATACGAATAGAAGTAAACGATGAATTGCATCGATTACGTACAATATTGAATGATTCACTGCAATTTATTGCAAGTGGTGGAAGAATTGTTGTGATCTCGTATCATTCATTGGAAGATAGAATTGTAAAGATATTTTTTAATGAGTGCGCGGCGAAATTCATTCCTTCGGGAAATAAATTTCAACCAGATACACCACGTATTCCGGAATTAATGGTAATTACAAAAAAACCATTGGAAGCGACCGAAGTAGAGCAACATAATAATCCCCGGTCACGAAGTGCGAAGATGAGAGTTGCAGAACGAACGTAATCTATGGCAAAAAATTTTCAAAATAACCCTTTAGATGTTGTCGATATGCCGAAGTTCAACGACAGGCAAATCTATAATAATGCAATTTCGATTCCGCTTGAAACGCAGCCGAATGTTTCTGGTTATGCTGTTCCGAGGCAAAATGTCCGCCGTGTCAACACCAAGAAACGGACAAAAACTTCAAATATAGTCGGCATTCTATTCATTATTGCAACGGTAGCTCTATTATACGTGGGAAATGTTATTGCGGTGAACAATCTTGCAAAAGAAGTGAACGATTTGAATGCTAAACACAATCAGATCATCAGTACCAACGAAGTGATCAAAGCGGAGATCAATCGCAAGGCCAGTTTGGAGCGCATCAGTTTAATGGCGCAGGAAAAACTTGGAATGACAAATCCCAAAGAAGCACCGGTATGGTTTGAGGTTGATCCTGAAAAAGAAATTGAATTACAAGAAAAACTGAAATAGTAAGTATTGCTGAAACAATCATTATGTGGAATCCATTCAAGAAGAAAAAAGAAGCGCTACAGGAGACTCCCCAGCAAAGGGATTATAAACATCGTTTGCTGATGGTGAAGATCGTTTTTCTTCTTGCATTTGTAGCAGCCGGCGAGCGATTGGTTCAGATTCAATTGATCGAATCAGGAAAATATCAGGATATCGCGAAACGGCAGTATGAAGCAAGAGTTCCACTAGTTGCAGAACGCGGAAATATCTTTGACCGAAACGGGAATGTGCTTGCCGCTAATTCGCAATTTGTTTCGTTTGCTGCAGATCCAAAAATAGCTGGTGAAGATGCAAAATTCATCGCAAAAGAATTTTCAAAGGTTACCGGAAAATCTGAACGAGAATATATTGCGAAACTTCAAAGTGATAGACGATTTGTGTGGATTGAGCGACATCTTCGTCCCGATGTTGCCGATCTGATCCCATTGAAAAAAATGGGCGGAATCGTGAAGATGAATGAGGCGATGCGTCTCTATCATTATGATGAACTTGCAGGCCAAGTACTTGGTGCAACGAACATTGACAATGTTGGTGTGAGCGGGATTGAACAGCAATTCAATGGAATACTTCGCGGACGAGATGGTTATGTGATCATGCAAAAGGATGGACTAGGAAGAAAACGTCCTTCAGTTGATTATCCACGCGAAGAAGCAGTGAATGGGCATTCGATTGAGTTGACGATCGATCTTCAATATCAATCTATCGCGGATGAAGAATTAAAAAAAGGAATTGCACGCACACAAGCCGAAGCCGGACTTGTTGTAATGATTCGCCCGCAAACGGGAGAAATCCTTGCGATGGCAAATTTTCCACAGGTGAATTTGAACAAAGTGCAGGATGCAGATGCACTGAAGAACCGGATCATTTCCGATATGTATGAACCGGGTTCTGTGTTCAAGATCGTTACAGCATCAGCGGCATTACAAAATGAACTTGTGGCACTGGATAAAGTTTTTTACGGAGAGAACGGAAAATATACAATTGAATATCCCGGAAAGAAGTTCCGCTTGATCAATGATTCTCACCCTTTGAAAAATGTTACCTTCATTGATGCGATGGCGCAATCATCCAATATTGTTATGGCAAAAGTGAGCGATTTGATCGGGCAAGAGAAATTATATAAGCAGTCCCGCGATTTTGGTTTTGGAATGATGACGGGAATAGAACTCCCTTCAGAAAGCAACGGGCAGTTGAAAAAAACTTCAGAATGGTCAATGGCATCTCTTAATTCGATCGCGTACGGATATGAAGTTGGCGTTACTCCGTTGCAAATGGTTTCTGCATATTCAGCGATAGCGAATGATGGAATGTTGATGAAACCATATATCGTTCAACGTGAAAAAGATGAACTAGGACAGGAAGTTTATGCAGGACAACCGCAAATGATCCGACGGGTTATTTCAAAGAATGTGAATGAACAGGTGAAACAAATGCTTGAAGCCGTTGTGGAATATGGCACCGGGATGGTTGTAAAAATTCCGGGAATTCGCATAGCAGGAAAAACCGGAACATCACGAAAACATGTGGATGGAAAGTATGAAGAAGGAAGTTACAACGCTTCGTTCATCGGATTTTTCCCGGTTGAAAAACCGGAGGTCGTTTGCTTGGTGATGATCGAAAAACCGAAAGCCGGAGGATATTACGGAGCAACTGCAAGCGCACCGATCTTTAAAGCAATAGCGGAACGAATCATTAATAACAACGGATTGATTGCAAAAACAATGATCGCTGAACAGAATCCACCGACACAGGTTTTGCAAAGCGGTGAATCAACGGTCATTGTTCCAGATGTAATAAACAAAGACATGGACGATGCTACCGCATCATTGAGACAATTTAATCTTGCGGCAAAAGTTATCGGGACAGGAGAAGAAGTTGTGCGCCAATATCCGCCGGCAGGAAAGAAGGTTGAGCGCGGTTCGATCGTTCAATTGATGATGAATGAAACCGAACAAGCAGCAGTTTCCGGGGCGGCAAAAGTTCCGGAAGTTCGAGGAATGAGTGTTCGTCGGGCAGTGAATAAATTAGCAGCTGAACAATTTGGTGTTTCAATTGTCGGTTCGGGTATCGTAGTCAACCAATTTCCGACTCCTGGAACGCCGTTGAAACAAGGAGTGAAAGTTACAATCATGTGCGAACCGAGAGCAATTTCGACCGCACAGCTCTACTAGAAAGCATCATGACGTTATCTCAATTATTAAACGGCGTTACGGTTTCCAAAATGTTCCAGACGATGTATGGGAAAATGGTGACGACCCATGATGTCGAAATCAGTGGTGTACAATATGATTCACGAAAAGTTCAACGGGAAAATCTGTTTGTAGCTTTAAAAGGTGTTGGTGTTGACGGACATAAATTTCTTTCGTCAGCGATTGCAAACGGCGCAAAAGTAATTGTCATTGAAGATGATAATGCAATTCCCGATTCAATGTGTATGCATACAAGTACCGTGAAAGTTGTTGTTAGTAACACTCGAAAAGTGTTAGCACAGATCTCTGCGAATTATTATGAACACCCGTCAGCAAAAATGACGATGATTGGTGTAACAGGAACCAATGGGAAAACGACAACAACATTCTTGATCAAACAGATGATTGAATCGACGGCGAATACAAAAGTAGGATTGATCGGCACAGTGGAATATGCTATCGGGAATGAAAAATTCCCTGCGACGCACACAACACCTGAGTCACTGGAAATGCAACAGTTATTCCATCAAATGGTGAAGAACGGTTGTACGCATTGTGTCATGGAAGTTTCATCGCACGCTCTTCATCAATTTCGTGTATTTGGGGTTCCGTTTAAAGCGGCAGTCTTTTCAAATCTGACACAAGACCACCTGGATTATCATGGAACGATGAAGGAATATTTCAATGCTAAGAAAATTCTGTTTGATGGATTGAGCAACGATGCAATAGCAGTCACAAATTTTGATTCAGCATACGGTGAAAAAATTGTTGAAGGATGTAAAGCGAAAGTGATTTCATATAGTGTCAACAATTCTTCCATGATAAAAGCAGAAAATGTGACAGTGAGTGTGAACGGATTTTCTGCAATGATCAATAATGAGACAGTGACAACTATATTGGTCGGAAGATTCAATGTGTATAATTTTCTTGCCGCGTACAGTATTGTGAAAGGTTTAGGATTACACATATCAGCGTCCGTGTATTCAAATTTGATTCCAGCTCCGGGAAGATTTGAGCAGATTCAATCATCAAAAGGATGGACGGCAATTGTTGATTATGCGCATACTCCAGATGCGCTCGAAAATTGTCTTCAAACAATTCACGATGTGCTCCCGCAAAATCGGACGAATACAATTATTACAATCTTTGGTGCCGGCGGAGATCGCGACACGACAAAACGTCCAAAGATGGGTGCAATTGCTGAACGATTAAGTGATGCAATCATCGTTACATCCGATAATCCGCGTACGGAAGATCCAATGAAAATTATTAATGATGTTCTTGAAGGAATTTCGAATAAGAAAAAAGCGATGGTCGAAGCGGATAGAAGAAAAGCGATCGCAAAAGGGATTTCCATTGCACAATCGGGTGACATTATTTTGATCGCCGGAAAAGGGCATGAAGATTATCAAGTATTAGGAAAAGAAAAAATTCATTTCAACGACAAAGAAGAAATTTTGAAATTTATCAACTAATGAAAAAAATCACCGCATCGGATCTAAAAAAAATGACCGGCGTTGAGCTTGTCAATCAAGAACTATTGAAGCGAAGAGTGATCTCCGGCGTTTCAACCGATTCCCGCGCAGTGAAAAAGAATGATCTCTTTTTTGCATTGAAAGGGGAGAAATTCGACGCGCATGAGTTTATCGATTCGGTTGTAAAAGCAGAAGCCGTCGCGATTGTTGTTCATCGCGAGTGGGCACGGAAAAACGATAAGTATTTTCGAACATTCCCATGCGTATTTGCTATTGTGAATGACACAACCGTTGCATTTGGTGAACTTGCCCGAATCTATCGCCGGAAATTTGATATTCCCGTTATAGCAATTGGCGGAAGCAATGGAAAAACGACAACGAAAGAAATGGTTAACGCAGTTCTGCGGACAACATATAATGTGTTGAGCACGGAAGGAAATCTGAACAATCACATTGGTGTCCCGCAGACATTGTTTCGTTTGACATCAAAGCATGATGTTGCCGTTGTTGAAATAGGAACGAATCATTTCGGTGAAGTGAAATATTTATGTGAAATCGCCGAACCGACACACGGTTTAATTACTAACATCGGTAAAGAGCATTTGGAATTTTTTGGCGATGAAGATGGTGTTGCCAAAGAAGAATTGGAATTGTTCAATTATTTGAACAGTCATCACGGGATTGCATTTGTCAACTGCGACGATCGGTATGTTGAAACCGGTTCAAAGAAATTGAAGAAGCAAGTCAGCTATGGAATGATGTCAAAAGCAGACATTCGTGCAAAGAAAATTCATACAAATGAACTCGGTCAATCCAAATTCGAGATCGTGTGGCAGAAAAAAAATATTTTGTACAGTGTCTCTCTTGAGGTTCCTGGATTGCATAATGTAATGAATGCGCTTGCAGCAAGCGCTGTAGGATTAACATTGCGAGTGAAGGCAAAAAAAATCACCGAAGCTTTGGAGCATTTTTCTTCAACGTCGAAACGAATGGAAGTGCTGCCGAAAAACGGAATCACTATTCTGAATGATACGTACAATTCGAATCCCGATTCCGTGATTGTTGCGTTAAAGACGTTGACATTGTTCAACACAAATGCAAAAAAGATCGTTGTCCTTGGCGATATGCGGGAACTTGGCGAAGCATCGAAACGAGAGCATACGAATATCGGGGTTATTGTGGCAGAAATGAAATTCAATCATTTGTTTACTGTCGGACCATTTTCGAAATATACCAGCGAAGCTTTTGGTTCGACTGCAAAACATTTTGAATCAAAAGACGAACTTTCAAATGAATTGAGAAAAATATTGAAACCGGGTGATGTTGTGTTGGTAAAAGGCTCACGCGGAATGAAGATGGAAGATATTGTTTATCAATTGACTCAAAGTAACGGACAATTGAACGTAAAGGATGCGCATTAATGCTTTATCATCTGTTGTATTGGGTCGAACAAATGTATCATCCGCCGGGATTTGGCGTTGTGAAGTATCTAACATTTCGTGCGGCAATGGCAGCAATAACTGCGCTCTTCATCAGTTTTATCATCGGTGGCAAAGTGATAAAATTGTTAAAGGAAAAAGGAATTGTTACAACATATCGCGAAGGTTCTCCGGAAAAACATAAGTTAAAAGCGGGAACACCGATGATGGGAGGAATTATTGTTATTGCCTCTGTTCTGATCCCTGTTTTGTTGTGGGGAGATTTGACGAACACGTATGTACAGTTAATTCTTTTTGTTACAACGGGTCTTGGAGTTGTTGGGTTTATGGATGATTACCTTAAGATCGTAAAGAAGAAAAAAGAAGGGCTTATTGGTTGGTACAAAATTGTCGGACAGGTTACTATTGGATTGGTGCTGGGGTACGTACTGTATTCGATGCCGGAATTAAAAGCGATCAACGCAAATACTGTAACAACGGTTCCGTTCTTAAAAAATTATGAATTTAATTTCGGAATATTTTATATCCCGCTCGTCATTTTTATCATCACGGCAACATCCAATGCGGTGAATCTTACTGATGGACTGGATGGTCTTGCCATTGGAACTTCCGGTATTGTTGCGTTCACACTTGGTATTATCGTATACATTTCCGGCAATATAGAATTCAGTAATTATCTCAACATTATTTATCTACGCGGGAATGGAGAGCTGATTGTTTTTTGTATTGCTCTCGTTGGTGCATCGCTTGGGTTTTTGTGGTATAACTCATATCCGGCACAAATATTTATGGGCGATACCGGTTCGCTGGCACTCGGCGGTGCGATTGGAGCATTAACAGTGATGGCAAAGAAAGAATTGATTCTGCCAATCCTTGGCGGAGTATTTTTTCTTGAAACTGTTTCGGTAATCTCACAGCGTTTGTATTTCAAATACACAAAGAAAAAATATGGTGAAGGGCGGCGGATCTTTAAAATGGCACCGATCCATCACCATTTTGAATTACTTGGATGGCAGGAACCAAAGATTGTTACACGGTTCTATATCATTGCAATTCTTTTAATGATCTTAAGTTTAACAACATTCAAAGTGCGGTAAAAAGAAACGTGAACATTGAAGAGCTACGGAATAAAAAAATAAGTGTAATTGGTGCAGAGCGAAGCGGGGTTGCAGTTGCATTGTTGTTACATTCAAAAAATGCAAATGTGTTCGTCAGTGATTTTGGTAAGAGTGAAAGTACGCAGCAGCATATCACTGAACTTCGCAGATCGAATATCGAATGCGAATTCGGCGGACATAGTGAACGTGTATATAATTGTTCGTTGATGGTGATCAGTCCGGGTGTTCCGATGAACGCGCCGGTGGTAGTAGAAGCACAAAAGCGTGGAATAAAAGTCGTTGCAGAGATAGAGGTTGCAAGTTGGTTTTGTAAAGGTTCAATTATTGCGATAACAGGCAGTAACGGAAAAACAACCACCACCACATTACTCGGGAGGATTTTTAGCGATGCAAAGAAAAAACACGTTGTTGCGGGTAACATTGGAACGGCATTCTCATCACTCGTTCTGGACGTTGATCAAGAAACTGTTGTCGTTCTGGAAGTGAGCAGTTTTCAATTGGATTTTATTGATACGTTTCGTCCGAACATTGCAGTTATTTTGAACATCACGCAGAATCATCTTGATCGATATGACAATTCGATGGAAAAATATGCTGAGTCCAAGATGCGGATTGTGATGAATCAAACAGCAGATGATATTTTAATTTGCAATGCGACTGATGAGTGGACAAAAAGAAAAGTTCAAAATGCAAAGTCAAAAGTTTATCAGTTTAATATCACGCGAAACATTGAAAATAGTGCTTTTGCGGAAGATGGTATCCTAAAGACAAAAATTGCAAACGATGTTCAACCAATAATCGCTATTGATGATATTTCCATTAAAGGGGAACATAATCTTCAAAATGCAATGGCGGCAACGCTTGCGGCTCAATTGGTGGGAGTAAAACCGGCATACATCAAATCAACGCTAAGAAATTTCAAAGGAGTTGAGCATCGCCAGGAATTTGTGCGAGAAGTGAATGGAATAAAATATGTCAACAATTCCAAAGCGACGACCGTTGAGGCAGTTGAAATGTCATTAAAAAGCTACGATGAACCGATCGTGCTGGTTATGGGTGGAAAAGATAAAGGGAATGATTACTCAACGATCTATGATCTGGTAAAACAAAAAGTGAAAGCAATTGTTGCGACAGGGGATTCGGCAGACATCATTGTTAAAAATTTTGAAAATAAGGTTGCCGTGAGAAAAGTAGAAACAATCGGTGAAATGAAACCAAATGTAGAATCAATGCAAAAAACAATTGATATGGCGACATCATTAGCTGCAAAAGGAGATGTTGTTCTTTTATCTCCGGCATGCACATCGTTTGATTGGTTCAAAGATTATGAAGAGCGCGGAATAATTTTTAAACAATTGGTAAATCGTTTATAAATGGCATCAGATAGAAATCATATTGACCGAATCACTTTGTTCGTTGTCCTCGTTTTGATGGTAGCGAGTACAGTGGTTGTTTATAGTGCATCATCAACGTGGGCAATGCAGAAAATGCAGTCCGCCAGCGGCTTAGTGAACAAACACATTGCAAAAATCCTTATCGGATTAGTTGTGATGTTTTTCGCAATCAATATGGATTACAAAAAATATAAACCGTTGACAAAATGGGTGCTGATCGGATCAATTCTTTTATTGGTGGCAACACGAGTGTTGGGTGGTGAAGTAAAAGGAGCAGCGCGCTGGTTATCGATCGGCGGGTTCAGTCTGCAGCCGTCCGAGATAGCAAAATTTGCTCTGCTGTTTCATCTGGCATATTTACTTTCAAACAAACGTGAGAAACTTGCAGACTTCAAGACCGGATTCATGCCGTTAATGGTCTGGATCGGTTTAGTTGTTGTGTTAGTGATGGTTCAGCCGAATTTTAGCACTGGTTCGATCATCTTTGTTTTAGGAATGATCTTAGTGTTTGTCGGCGGAGCGAGAATAAAACATGTATTTCTTTCGTTATGCGCATTGATACCGGCGCTGCTTGTTTATATGGTGAGTGCTCCGTACAGAATGAAACGAATCCTATCGTATGTTGGATTTGGAAATGATGAAACGGTGACATCGACCGCAAACTATCAATTGCTTCAAGGAATCATCGGTTTTGGCAACGGAGGGATTTTTGGTGTCGGAATGGGACAAAGTAAACAGCGTGATTTGTTCCTTCCTGAATCGTACGGTGATTTTATTTTCTCTATCGTTGGTGAAGAATACGGATTGATCGGAACAATAATTTTTATGGGTTTATTCTTGATGATCCTTTTGCGCGGATTGAAAATTGCCAAGTATGCTCCGGATGATTTTGGGAAATATCTCGCAATCGGAATTACGTCAACAGTTGTCTTGTATGCAATTGCAAACGCATTAGTGACGCTCGGTCTTGCGCCGACAACAGGTGTTCCAATGCCGTTCGTCAGTTACGGAGGAACAGCAATTATATTTTCTTCATTTGCAGTCGGAGTGCTATTGAATATTTCGTCGCAGACCGATCTTCACCCGCGTGAACGGGTATTTGTTGAACAATCGAGCGTAAATATTGAACCGGCGGTTGGAAAAATTTATTAAGATTATGACAGTCCTTTTTGCTGGCGGCGGAACTGGTGGACATTTGTATCCTGCAATTGCAATTGCAGAAGAGATATTAAAGCAAGATTCAAACGCAAAGATCGTTTTTGTTGGAACAAAAAGTAAAATTGAAGCGCGCGTTGTTCCGCAAAAAGGATTTGAGTTCCATACAATATGGATCAGCGGGTTTAGCAGAAGATTGAAGATTGACAATATTATTTTTCCTTTAAAAGTTTTTATTTCTTTGATTCAATCGTTCCTTGTCATAAAAAAAATAAAACCAAATGTTGTTGTAGGAACCGGCGGATATGTATGCGGGCCGATATTGTTTGTTGCATCGTTACTTGGCATCCCGACAGTTGTTCATGAAAGCAACAGTTACCCGGGTGCAACCACAAGAATGCTGGCAAAACGAGTTTCAAAAGTAATTGTCCAATTCGATGTGACGAAACGATGGCTTTCAACTAAAGCGTCGGTTGAGGTTCTTGGAAATCCGACTCGTGAAGAATTATCGTTGATTACCCGAAGAGAAGGATGTGAATTCTTCAAACTCGATTCGAACAAAAAAACAATATTTGTGTTTGGGGGAAGCCTCGGAGCGTCATCGATCAACAAAGTAATGCCGGAAATTGTGAACGATGCAATTGCACATGATTATCAAATTATTTGGCAGACAGGTGAAACGGATTGGCAGTCGGCGGAAAAAATTCAACAGCATAAAAATATTAAAGTGATGAAGTATGTTGATAGAATGGATTGCGGATACGCAGCATCAGATATCGTGGTGAGTCGTTCGGGAGCAACAACGCTTGCTGAATTAACGCGCATTGGCAAACCGGCAATTCTTGTTCCGTATCCGTTTGCAGCAGCGAATCATCAGGTAATGAATGCCGAAACATTGGTGGATGCGGGTGCAGCGGTAATGATCAAGGATTCTGAATTACAGCAAAAACTTCTTCCATCAATTCGTGAATTGTTGTTTGATGATGTAAAACAGAAGGTTATGCAGGAAAGAAGTTTGAAACTTGGGAAACCAAATGCAGGAAAAGAGATCGCTCAAAGAATAATTTCACTCTTAAAGCAGTAGCACAGATTAGTATAAAAAATATAATAATTAGGTAATGCAGAACGAATTCAAATACAAATTAGATTTTTACTATCAGCAGGCATTGATCTATCTGCTGACATTGATCATTTATGCGGGGGTTAGAGGAACATTTTTTGCGAATAACTTCACTCTGGTTTTCAGTGACCCAATTTTATATGTGATTGTATTTTTTGTTGGTATCGCATTCATCACACTATTCTTAAACAGGATCCGTGATAAAAAATTGATCGTGACCGAAAAGGAGATTGTATTTCAACACCGATTCAACAAACGTGCTATTTCTATCAGCGATATTGAATGGATCCATATTGGAAAAGAGCGTTCCGTACAAACAGCAGGGCGATTCCAGATCATAAACATCAAAACAAAACACCGTCTTAGAGTTTATCGCATTCGTTTGGGACGATATGAACGGGAAAAGGAATTGTTGCAATTGATCGAACAGATTGGTGAGCAAGTTCCAAAAAGAAGTAAGCGGTTTCAATTCAGGAAAAAATAATCTGTCACAAATTATATGAAGAGAGCAAATGTTTTCATCAATTAAAAAATTACACTTCGTTGGCATCGGTGGAATTGGAATGAGCGGGATCGCAGAGATTCTTCTCGATCAAGGATTTAAAGTCAGCGGTTCTGACCGCGCAATGAGCGATGTAACAGAACGATTACAATCTCTCGGCGCAACGATCTTCGAAGGACACAAGGCGGAAAATTTAGCTTCGGATGTTGATACGCTTGTGTACTCTTCAGCTGTTATTAACGATAATCCCGAAGTTCAAGAAGCGATCCGGAGAAAAATCCCTATCGTTCGCCGCGCTGAAATGCTTGCAGAAGTGATGCGATTGAAATACGGAGTGGGGATTGCGGGAACACATGGAAAAACAACCACAACATCAATGACAAGTTTGGTATTGATGGAAGGCGGACTAGATCCGACCGTGATTGTGGGTGGAAAACTGAGCGGACTTGGCGGCACCAATGCCCGTCTTGGAAAAGGAGAATTTATTGTTGTTGAAGCTGATGAGTTTGACCGTTCATTTTTATCGTTGACGCCAGCTATCGCTGTCATGACAACACTTGAAACCGATCATCTTGATTGTTATCGCGATCTGGAAGATATCAAAGGAGCATTCATTCAATTTGCAAACAAAGTTCCTTTCTATGGATTTATTGTATTGAATCTTGACGAACCTGCACTCCAAGATATTCTGCCGCAGTTAAGCAAGAAAAAAATTATCACGTACGGATTACAATCGCCGCAGGCCGATGTGCAAGCGGTTGATATTCACCACAAAGAAAATAAAACCGTCTTTACCGTGCTTCAAGGACATACCGAATTAGGACAAGTAACATTGCAGATTCCCGGAAAGCATAATGTGCAAAATGCTTTGGCTGCTATTACCGTCGGTTTGCATCTTGGTGTTTCATTTGAGCATGTAAAAGCAGGAATTGAAAAGTTTACCGGAGTATATCGCCGTTGGGAAAAGAAAGGCGAAGCGAAAGGGATTGTTGTGTATGATGATTATGCTCATCACCCGACAGAGTGTAAAGTAACATTAAGCGGAGTAAAGTCCGGGTGGAGAAATAGAGTGGTTTGTGTATTCCAGCCGCATTTATTTTCACGCACACGCGATTTTTATGAAGATTTCGGCAAAGCATTCTTGTTCGCTGATGTCTTAGTGGTAACAGATGTATATCCTGCGCGCGAAGAACCGATACAAGGAATTACCGGCGAGTTGATCGTGAATGCAGCAAAACAATACGGACATAAAGAAGCACATTATATTCAGGACAAAAAAAATGTTCCCGCATATTTGAAACAAATCACTAAAAGCGGTGATATCGTTATTACGATGGGTGCCGGTGATATCTGGAAATTCGGAGAACAGTTCCTAAAAGAGTTGAAATAATTTATAACTGAATAATGGACAACAATCAACTTATTGGTGAAAAAGACGAACAGCAGCCGACCCATGGAAGGCGTGTGTACGTTTATTTCATATTGTTATCAGTTCTTATTATTGCTGTATTTGGTGTAAAAGCAAAATGGCAAAAACATGTTTCCGTGAGACAAATATCGGTTGAAGGTGTCAGCGTTGTGTCAAAAGAAGAAGTGGTGCGATTGATAAATCTTCCGCCAAACGTTCCGATGTACCAGCTTGACCTGACGACGATTCAAAAAAATCTTTTGGCCAATAGTTTTATTGAAAATGTGATCGTGCAGCGTGATGCTCCTTCAACATTACGGATTATTATTCAAGAACGGAAACCATCGGCGATCTTGGTAGCGAATGAACTCTATTATATCGCGGGTGACGGGACAGTGCTTCCGTATATCGCTTCGTCCGAAACATACGATATTCCGGTGATTAGCGGAGTTGATTCGTTGAATAAAATAAAAACAGGACAAAAATTGATCAATGCGGATGTTCAGGAAGCGTTAGAGATTATTACAGCATCAAGGATGACGAGTGAAAATTTATTTCACGCAATTTCGGAGATTCGACTGCGTAAAGGACACGATTTGATTCTCTATTCATTTGAAACCGGAGCACCGATTATTTTTGGAAAAGGTGATGCGGTTAAAAAGATGGTGAAACTGGAAGCGTTTTGGCAGAAGTTTTTGCAGAACAATGATACAAAAGATATTCAATACATCGACATTCGATTCGACGACCAAGTTGTCGTTTCAAGAAAGTCGTAAATAACATTGTACCGGACACTCCATGATGTGTCTGATACAAGAACTCTCGAAAAGGAAAACAATGAACGAAAATATTTATGTAGGATTAGATATTGGAACGACAAAGATCTGTGCGATCGTAGCTTCTGTCAGTCCAAATAATGAGATCAACATTCTTGGCATCGGAAGAAGTAAATCGGAAGGTTTGACGCGCGGAGTGATCACACATATTGAACGCACGGTCGAATCGATCAAAGCTGCCATTCACGAAGCGGAAGCACAATCCGGTGTGAAAATACAATCCGTTGTTGCCGGAATTGCCGGTGATCATATCCAAAGCTTACAAAGCCGCGGTGTTGTTGCAATCAGCGGAGTGGATCAAGAGATCACACAGGCTGATGTGAATCGGTTGATCGAGGATACAAAAAAGATCTCGCTTCCTTCCGACAGAAAAATCCTGCATGTCGTTCCGCAAGAATTTATTGTTGACGGTCAAGACGGTGTTTATGAACCGGTGGGAATGGCGGGAGTGAGAATGGAAGCATCAGTCCATATCATTACCGGATTGGTAACGGCAACACAAAATATTATTCGATGCGTTCAACGTGCCGGCGTGAGTGTGAGCGATATTGTGCTTGAACCGTTTGCATCGAGTGATGCTGTTCTCGACGGCGAAGAAAAAGAAGTTGGTGTGGTGTTGATCGATATTGGCGGTGGAACGACCGATATGGCAGTCTTTGCGGACAGAACCATTCGTTACACGGCAGTGATCGGAATTGCAGGAAGCAATGTAACGAATGATATCCGCCGCGGCCTCGGAATTTTAACAACGCAGGCAGAAGAAATAAAATTGAAATACGGCCACACGCATATTTCATCGATTGCAGAGAATCATTCGTTCACGATTCCGGGGATCGGCGGACGTGACCCGATGACCGTCGATACACAGATGTTGTGTCAGATCGTTCAGCCGCGCATGGAAGAGATTCTTGAGATCGCTGCGCTTGAAATAAAACGGTCAGGATATCAAAGACATTTGTCCGCCGGTGTTGTGCTAACTGGAGGCGGAGCGTTAGTACAAGGAACAACCGACCTCGCGCGCGAAATACTTGGAATGCCGGTAAAATTAGGAATCCCGCGCGGATTCCGCGGCGGCTTTGTTCGTGAAATTGAAAATCCGATGTATGCAACCGGTGTTGGACTTGTACTTCATGCAATTAAAAATCGTGCACGCGGTATTGCCTCCAATGTTGCACAACCAAAAGTTCGCGGCGACAAACGAAATATTCTT
This sequence comes from Bacteroidota bacterium, assembly GCA_030679145.1. GTDB lineage: Bacteria > Bacteroidota > Ignavibacteria > UBA10030 > UBA8401 > UBA8401. The sequence continues at coordinate 45,815 of JAUXTU010000116.1, forward strand.
GATAGAATGAAAGGTTGGTTTGATGAACTGTGAGTTCAGATGCCGTTGCGATTTTCATATTTTAAAAAATAGAAATTTTATAAATAATCATACACTAACATTCACTAACCCAAAAAGGAGTCATTATGCCAATTGAATTCGACAGCCCAGCAGAAAATGGTGCAAAGATCCGTATCGTCGGAGTCGGAGGTGGCGGAACCAATGCAGTTCACAGTATGATCACGCGGGGATTAAGCGGCGTTGATTTTGTTGCGATCAATACCGATGTGCAGGCATTAGAACGAAATTCATCAACGCAAAAAATTCGAATCGGAAAAAATCTTACACGCGGTCTTGGCGCAGGTGCAGATCCGACTGTTGGTCAACGGGCTGCGGAAGAAGATAAAGAAGAGATTGCACGTGCACTTGCCAACAGCGATATGGTTTTTGTAACAGCAGGCATGGGGGGAGGAACAGGAACAGGCGCGGCTCCCGTGATTGCTAATGTAGCAAAAAGCCTGGGTGCGTTGGTTGTTGGTATTGTTACGAAACCATTCACACACGAAGGCAAAAAAAGGATGGCGCAGGCAGAATACGGAATTGAAGAATTGCGTAAACATGTTGACACATTGATCGTTATTCCAAATCAACGATTATTGACGCTTGTTGACAAAGCAACACCAATCACGCAGGCTTTCGAAGTTGCCAACAGCGTTCTCTATAATGCAACACGCGGAATCTCGGATATTATTACTGTTCCGGGACTTGTCAATCGCGATTTTGCTGATGTAAGACGAGTGATGCGGGATATGGGTGATGCATTGATGGGGACTGGAATTGCGACAGGCGAAAATCGCGCAACCGAAGCTGCGAATATCGCGATCTCAAGTCCGCTGCTTGAAGGTGTTGATATCAAAGGTGCACAGAAATTGCTCGTCAATATCACCGGCGGTCAGAATCTTTCCATTCAGGAATATGACGAAGCGATCGCAATCATCTCTGAAGCTGCAGGCAACGATGCTGAAGTTCTTGCAGGAGTTGTTATTGACAATAATCTTACTGAAGAAATTATGGTCACGGTTATTGCAACAGGGTTTAATAAGAGTACGTTAAAGCCGCAACAGCAGCAAGATCGGTTTGCAGCAGCACGACCGCGCGGAATTCAAGTGGATCATATTCCGACCGGAGTTCGTGATCTGCAAAAATTCGATACACCGACATACATGCGCCGTGGTGTAGCGATCAATCCGTTGCTTGCACAGGACGACACAAAAGTTCATCCGATCGAATCAACACAACAAGATCTGGATAAGCCGGCGTTCTTACGTCGCATCATGGATTAAGAATCAGATATCGGATAATAGATTACTGATGTCAGGTGAAAAACCCGCGTGATGAGCGCGGGTTTTTTGTTTGTCTTCCATATTGCTTCTCGAACAATCACTCTCTATCTTCAACGTGCCTTCGGGAAATTTATGGAATTTCACTCCTCACATATTCCGCCGTTACTTCGAAAAATTCTTTTAGAGAATGCATCTCTTTCAGAAACAAATCTACTCGTTCGTCATGCACACCATTTCGCTCTTATTCGATTAAAACAATTGCTTGCGTCCGGAAAATTACATCTGCAATCGTTTCCCATTACGTTTGAATCCACTGCGATTGACTGCATTGCTGAATTGTTTGAACGAGATAGTGACGGAGTGTTTATTGAATTGGAACATTTTTTTTCTGTTGAACATGATTTGAGCGTATTGACCGATGATGACATCATTGCACATTTTCGATCACTTGTTTTTACAAAACTTCATGACGGAATCTTTCGATTGTACCGGGAAAACGATCCGGTACTGAGTAAAATTATTCGTAACGTGAAAAGTGGCATAGAACTGCATCCGATGTTCACAATCCAGCACATTTTGGGAATCTCAGTCTTGAAATACAATTCTAATGATGATCGAACAAATTTTCCGGAATTGTCTGTGGAAGCAGTTGAGGTTCAGTTTGCGGAAAATATCCACAATGGCAATCATATCAGAGAGTTTATTGCATCATTCGAGCAATTATTGTCAAAATCTCCCGATGCAGGAGATACATTTTCGCTGATTGATTTTTGTGTATGCATCAAACGGCATTTCATGCGTCATCAAGTGCCGCTGAATATTGTTCTTTCATCGGATAACCTTCTATTCAATAATGATGCAAACTCACTTATTGACAGTACGCTCCAAGAAATCAGGAAAAATCTTTACAATCGTTACGTTTGCAGGCACAGAATTGAAGAAAAACATTTTGCAGCATATATGAACGCTATCAGCCACATGGTGCGTGATACGTTCTTACAAAGTGACGGAAGCGAAAAAAAATATGGTGAGTATTTACAGCAGTATTTGCCGGATATATCGTATGATGAATATCGGGAACATCACAGAAAACAATTTGAATATATGGCAAAACTGTCCAAAAAAGCAGTCCGTGAACGGTTGAAAGAATTACTGTAACGATAGTTTCTGCAATGAAATTTGACTGGAAGGATTAACAATATAACTATTAGATGAAACATTACTCCGAACATATTTTAGATCTTTACGTTCGCAATAGCAATCAGATTGCAGACAAGCGTATAGCTATAGAACAACATTTGTTGCAGTGTTCCGGATGCCGAACTATTGCCGGCGATCTCCGTGAATTTTATTTACTGGAAGAAGAGAATAAAAAATTGCTCACCGCACACGATGAACACGATGAAGCATTGATTGTTCAACCGGGATATATCCGTTCGTGGCCGTTGGCAAAAGTACAGATCCCTAATTCGCTTCCTGCAAGGGTATGGCATTTTGCAAAACGACGACCATTTGCCAGCGCCATTTCGTTATTTGGTCTTGCGGCATTGATGATCTTCAGTATCAAGCAATTCAACACAAAATCCGATACAAATCCGCAATACTTTGATTATTACATAGAGAAGAAACAAATAGCGGTGTTCAACAGTCAGCAGCAATTGTTGTGGACTCTTCCGTTGAAAGATATTGGAAAAGGAGACGAAAGGGATATATTATTGCAACGAGCAAAGAAAGAAATGCTCTTAGATATTGACGACGATGGTAAGAATGAATTGTTGACAACTCGCTTTTTACTTACTCAGTCTGTGAACGGCGTACGGATATTACACATTATCAATAGTGATGGTACATTGAAAAGAGATATTGAACTATCTGACAAAGAGATCCAATTTCGCTCGCTGAAATATAACAAACAATTTGAACCGACGTTCTTGTATTTTGATTCATTATCACAATCGTTATTCGTTGCCGCTACAAATAATCGTTCGCCGTGGCTTCTTATTCGTTATGACAGGGATATTATCATAGTTGGAAAATATTGGCACTACGGCGGAATACAATTTGTATCGGTCGATGTGGACAATGATGGTAAAAAAGAAATTGCGACCTATGGAAAGAACGATGTTGATGATATTATGGCAAAAGATTTTGCCTTTTTAACATTCCTTGATCCTGCAAAAATTACCGGAGAAACAGAGGCAACAACAACTCGCGGATTTGGTCTTGCTCCATCTAATGCAGAACTGTTGAGTATAAAATTCCCTTCAACAGATGTGAACAAAGCAACCGGAGCGAATTCGTTTGTGCAGCAAATAGTTAATGAGACTCCACAGGGTTTTAGCATTTCTGTGTGCAGCATTGTATCTGGGAGTGAGATTTATTTGGAATATTATTTTTCCAAAATTGAACGTCGCATCACCGATGTAAAATGGAACACCGGATATGAGAGTTTGCATAAAAGGCTTAAAGACGAGAGAAAGATTACCAGCATCTTTAATGAGCAATATTTGAGGGATTTGGCAACAAAGGTTGAGTATTGGGATGTGAACGAGTGGCGAACTAAGCCAAAAACCATCAATAATTAGTTCTGTTTTTACAATTGCTTAAAAAATCCGCCAATGGCGGATTTTTTATTTTTAAATAGTTTTCTGCAGGAAGCGCTGAACGCAAGGGTACTATGGTTGAGTTGCGAAACTCAAAATCAATTTCATACTTTCAAATAACATAGAGGAGTTGTTATGAAACAGTTAAACTTTTTTGTTTTTGTTACGCTTTTAGTTCAAGGAACTGTGTTTGGTCAGACACCAGGCCAATCAAAAAACTATTTTTATGAAAAAATAGTAAATATTAATCTAACTCAACCATGGACTGCAACTGGGGTAAACTGTAAAGTTGGAGATACAGTTTATGTGTGGGTTCGTGGTGTTTTTTCAAGCACAACAAATGATCCTGGTGCATGGGTTGGACCTGATGGAAATGGTTGGTCAGGTGATAATCAATTCCCAGTTCCTACTGCATCATCAATGTCTGTAATTGGAAAAATTGGTTCAAGCGGAACTGGATTTCCAATTGGGTCAGGACGGATAATTCCAGTTACTGTAGCTGGAGAATTAAATCTTGGTGTGAACGATATCGTAAATTTTGCGGACAATGGCGGAGCTTTGGTAGCAACCATACTAAAACAACAAAATAGTGTAATAAATACACGAGTAACTGGTAGAAATGTGATTCCTTTAGAATTAAATTTAGACCAAAATTATCCTAATCCTTTTAATCCCAGCACTACAATTGAATATGAAATTCCAACTCGCTCTGCTGTAGAAATTTTAATTTATAATTCAGTAGGTCAAATAGTTCGTAAGTTACAATCCGAACAACAAGAATCCGGAAGACATTCGATAATGTGGGATGGAAAAGATGAAAAGGGGGAAATAGTTTCCACGGGGAATTATTTTTACCAAATGAAAGCAGGTGAGTATTTACAAACAAAAAAGATGCTGCTCTTAAAGTAGCGGAGAATAGATTTATAGATATTAGATTACTAGGTGTAAGACAAAAGCCCACGCAAACATTGCTTGGGCTTCTTTATTAAGAGTTGTACGAGAGTAGCTACATCGTTAGAATATTTTTTAATGCGAATAAAAAATTCAGCAAGACTCACTAAATGCAAGGATTATAATGTATTGGTCAATAAACGTAACAACATATTATAAAAAAGATAATCCGGGAAATGCATCGTATGAACTATTCGTTGAATATTGATAACAAAGGAGAATACTTACATGTTATTGCACGTGGAGAGAATACGCTGGCAAATATCCTTTCTTATTTTGAGGAGGTGTATGAAGCTTGTATTCTAAACCACTGTTTTAATGTATTGATTGAGCATCATTTGAACGGTAAGAGCATTGATACATTTGACATCTTTGTTGTTATTACAAAGAATTATGCACGCGCTAAAACTATCGGACTCCGTATTGCGTTTATAAGTTTGAACTCGGAACGTGATACACAAGGACTAAAATTTGGCGAAAATCTTGCTCATATACGTGGAATGAATGTCCGATTATTCCATACTTACAACAAAGAAGAAATGGTTGTTTGGCTGTTAGGTAAAGATGAAAGAACAGGTTAATCTGAAATCAATAATTATCTACAAATCCAGGGTCCTAACGAACGTTGTTATTTTGTTTGTATCGCGGAAATTTGATCCACAATATTGTGGGTTGTAATGTCTTGGGAATTCCAAATTGCAATCGGTGTCAAGGCAAATTTCTTGATAATCTCATTAATGTGAGAATTGCGGATAACGATAATGATTGTGCCTGAATAGTTTTGAAGGATATCGTCCAAAGGATCAGCCCAGCCGCTTCCGCTAAGTTCGAGCGGACCGATTTCATCCATGATTGCTACATCACATTTACCGATTGTTGAAATCGACAAAGCATTTCTGCCAAATTGGATCGCTTCAGGAAAAAACTTAAATGGTCCAGTAGAAATTCCCGTATCAGGAGCATCAATGCGGCAAAGTGGAATGATGGATCCGGATTCGATACTGAGTAGATCATATCCATATCGCACATTATTCTTCCACAACCCTATCTGTAAAATACCGCAGGTCGCGATCTTTTTCATCTTTAACTCAGGAAGAAGATCTTGAAGAATCGTTGTTTTCCCGCTTCCTTTTTCTCCACTCAAAACAAAAACTTTTGATGTTGGTATTTGAATCTCATTTGTGCGAGCGAGGATTCTTGACAACGAATCTACCGGATGTCTAAAAAAAGTTTTTTCTTGTTGTAAGGAGTCAATAATGGATGGTAAAGCGCCGAACGCAAGGTCTAATGCCAGTGAAAAGTTCTTCATCCGTTGTTTGAACAAAAAATTTACGACCACCGGATTTCGCAGCTCAACGCTAACAGCAGTAAATATAGAAATGACAAAGATTGCACGAAAGAACATCTGCAGTCCAATGATAATACCTGATGTTCGATCGACGAGTGTTAATTCTCCAAGAACGAATCCGGCAAAAATTGATACGATTCCTATCTCACCCCAAAACATCCATCGTTGGAATTTTTGTCGTACCTTTTGATATCGATAAAAACAAAAAGGGATATAGAGTAAAAGATAGAATGATTGAACAATAAGTCCGCCTACGAGAACGAAAAAATGCGTGGCTAACAATAGTGCAGAAAAATGAAATCCGGCAACTTCACGTTTGTTAAATTGGTGGGAGAGTTTCGAGATGTTGTTTGGTCTCGTTTCTGCGTATATCGCAGCCCTTATGCCAACCCTCATGCCGGTAATTGCGGCAATACTTCCTCCAAAAAGATTTATCACAATGATACCAACAATGACATCGACCGAGCTCAAAGTCGAGATCTGTAAACTTTTCGATGCAAACTCTACTAATTTTTCAAATAGCACAGCGATGTTCATACCGTAAGTAAAAAGATACGATATCGTTTTCTGAATGAGCGGTGTTGTGCAGGCAACAGCACCTCCAACGATGTAACCAAAAGCGTTACCGCCTAGCAATCTGATCGCTGTCTCAACAATGAATGCTTCAGCTGCTATTCCGATCATAGGACCAAGTATGACAGAACTCGGTGAAACTGATTTCATCACCGCGCAGATGAGACCGGCTCTCCATACAATACCTTTCTCTTTCCATAAAGAATGTCCTGCAATCAGTAAAGAGATCCCTACTGCTGAGAGGATGGTGCCTGTTAATGGAAATTTTAGATTATGCAGAAAACTACCAACTACGATCTCGAGCGAAGCCCACACGCTTCCGAGTAGTGCAGCTTTCTGCCAGCGTTGATTTATCATTGGTCTTTTGTTCAAAGGTATTTATAATTATGTTATTATTACATTTAGGTATCAATATAAAATATCTTACAAAGATATAAATTCCTAATGCATCTCGTAGAAATTTATCGCGTTGAACCATAGGGTGAATATGCTTACATTATTTAATGAAAAAAGTGTCGCTGGAAAACGAAGATAATAAATTCACACCGCCTCGTTTTGTTACGGGACTACAATGCTTCATCTGCGGATCGAAGTACGACTATGACAATGTTCAGACCTGTCCGAAATGCGGCATTGAAGGAATCCTTGATGTTCTATACGATTACGATGAGATAAGACCAAATCTCAAATCTCAAATCTCAAATCGCTCTTTTGATCACTGGCGCTACAAAGAATTGCTTCCTATATCGGATGACATTCAACTTCCGCATTTACACATCGGCTGGTCTCCGGTGTATGATGTTCCGCGCTTTGCATCGCATTTTGGAATAAAGAAAGTATTTATAAAAGATGACGGTCGAAACCCGACTAGTTCATTTAAAGATCGCGCGAGTTCCGTTGGAGTTTTGAAAGCCATAGAATTTGGTTTTGACACCATTGCATGTGCTTCAACAGGAAACGCCGCTTCATCACTCGCCGGACTTTCTGCCGCTGTTGGGTTGAAAAGTTATATTTTCGTTCCGCAGCGTGCGCCCGAACCGAAAGTAACGCAGCTTCTTGTGTTTGGCGCAACAGTTTTAAAAGTGCAGGGGACATATGAAAATGCTTTTGATCTTTGCCGCGAAGCGTGTGTAAAGTTTGGCTGGTACAATCGAAACAGCGGAACAAATCCATTTTTAGTTGAAGGGAAGAAAACTGCAGGGTTAGAAATTGCTGAACAATGTGCACATGATCTTCCGGATTGGGTAGTTGTTTCTGTCGGTGACGGATGCACGATCGGTGGAATTGGAAAAGGGTTACAGGAGATGAAACGTCTTGGATTCATTGACCGCGTTCCACGATTATTAGGAGTGCAAGCAGAAGGTGCAAGGGCAATGGTTAATGCATTTATTTCCGGGAAGGATCTTGTTCCTACGGATACAAACACAATTGCAGACAGTATTGCTGTCGGCACTCCGCGCAATTGGCGCAGGGCAATTCAGCAGATCAAACAATCACACGGTGAAATGATCACTGTTTCCGATGAAGAAATTCTTGAAGCAATGAAAACCACGGCGCGTCTTAGCGGTGTTTTTGGCGAACCCGCCGGTGTTACTGCTTCTGCTGGATTAAAAAGTGCGTTAGAAAAACAAATTATTAAACCAAACGAATCAGCACTTGTTATTGTTACAGGGAACGGATTAAAAGATATTCAATCTGCAAAACAAGCTGTTGGAGATCCGATCAGTTTACCACCTACACTTGAAGCATTAACAGCGGCTCTTTCATTCCAGAATATTAAATAATTTTTTGAAAACACTCCTAAAAAATAGCGTTGCTATTACTCTCTTTCCAAGTTCGATAGAAACTGTTGACTTGCGAATCAGTAATAGTCTTATTGTCGAGCGGGGAAAAAATCTTTTGCCACAAGCGGGAGAAAAAATTTTTGATCTCAAGGGAAAAATTGTTTTACCCGGAATGGTGAATGCTCATACGCATTTGTATTCTACTCTTTCCCGCGGAATGCCAATGCCGAAAACACCACCGAGAAATTTTATTGAGATATTGAAAAAGATCTGGTGGAAATTGGATCGTGCGCTTGATGAAGAAACGATCTATTATAGTGCACTGGTCGGAGCAATTGAAGCTGTTCAAAATGGCACAACAACAATCATCGATCATCATGCATCGCCGAATGCAATCAACGGTTCGCTTGAAATTATTAAAGAAGCAATGGCAAAGATTGGACTTCGCGGCGTATTATGCTATGAAGTGACAGATCGCGGTGGAAAGAAACAACGTGACGAGGGAATTGCTGAGAACGAAAATTTTATCCTCAAAAACTATAATAATTCATTTTTTCGCGGGCTTGTTGGCGCGCATGCATCTTTCACATTAAGTGAAGAATCGCTTTCACTGTGCGGTGAATTAGCTTCCGCATATAATACCGGCGTTCATATTCATGTTGCGGAAGATTTGTGCGATGTTGTTGATGCTGAAAGAAAATATCACTGCGGCATTGTTGATCGTCTTTCTCGCAATAATATTCTTACAAACAAATCAATTCTTGGACACTGTATCCATCTTTCACAAAAAGATTATTCTCGACTCAATAAAACTCAAACGTGGTTTGCGCACAATCCGCGTTCGAATATGAATAATAAGGTTGGGTATTCCCCAATCCATCAATTCAAAAATCGGGGAATGATCGGGACGGATGGTTTTCCTTCGGACATGATCGAAGAAGCAAAGATCGCATTTTTCAAACGCCAAGATTCTCAACAAAAACAAAAAATTGATTTTTCCCGTATCATTTCCGGTGGACAGCAATACGTTTCAGATATGTTCGGTTCGCAGTTTGGAACTCTGGCAAAAAATTCTGTTGCCGATCTAGTTGTATCGGATTATGTCGCCCCAACTCCAATGACGAAAGAAAATATCCTCGGACATTATTTATATGGAATGCGTTCGGCAAATATTGAATCTGTAATAGTAGGCGGGAAATGGGTAATGAAAGATCGCAAAGTGTTGGGAATTGATGTTGAGCGAATCTATTCCGAAGCAGATAAGAAATCGAAAAAAATGTGGATCAAAATGATGGAGACGGTCCCATGAACAATTATTTCAGCATAGCGAACCCATCGCTTTAAGTGATAGGTTCGCTTCTAAACTTAAAAAAAATGGCAGAACTCGTACCAATATCATTCAACACTCTTTTACGAAGAATGTATTACGAATACTCGAAGACACATGCGATCTTCGATCTGCCGTCGCGGAAATTCTACTCTCCATCTGCTGAAGAAAATCTTGCTGTTACTTCCTGCGGAAATCCAGCCGCAAATCCCGTCGGTCCAGCTGCCGGACCTCACACACAACTCGCACAAAATATCGCACTCTCGTGGCTTGCCGGTTCACGAATTATCGAATTAAAAACCGTTCAGATCAAAGACCAGCTTGAACTTTCACGTCCATGCATTGACATGGCGACGATCGGTTATAACACGGAATGGTCACAGGAACTGCGTCTTGAAGAATCTGCTAAAGAATACGTAAAAGCAAGTATGATCGTAGAAATTTTGAAACATTGGCTATTTCTTGATGTTCCAAATTCAAAATTCAAATCATCACAATTCAATACAATCTTTGATGTAAGTGTTGGATACGATCTTGCCGGAATTCAATCATCGCAAATCAGGTCGTGGTTGAAAACGATGAAGGATGCATCTGTTCTTATTGAAGAATTGCGAAAAGAAATTCCGGAAGAGTTCAAACAGTTCCGCACTTTTCCATTTAATACAAAAATATCGGACAGCATTACGCTTTCAACATTTCACGGAACTCCTGCAGATGAAATTGAACGGATCAGTGAATTCCTGTTGAGTGAAATGGGATTTCATGTTGTTGTGAAAATGAATCCGCCGATGCTCGGCAAATCGCGTCTTGATCATTTGCTGTATGAAAAACTTGGCTACACGAATATTGTTGTGAATCCGAAAGCGTACGAAGTCAATATTCTGTTTGATGATGCCGTTGCCATGGTGAAACGGCTGCAAAATATCGCTTTGAAAAATAAAAAAATGATCGGTGTGAAATTTGGCAACACGCTTGAAGTGGTAAACAGTGGAAAATTTCTGAAAGACAAGGTTCAATATCTTTCCGGTCAGCCGCTTCACATTCTTCATCTCTCACTTGTTGATGATTGGCGTAAAGTTTTCGGCGGAGATTTCCCGGTCTCTTTTTCCGCCGGCGTTGATGCAAATAATTTTGCTGATTGTGTTTCCATCGGACTTGTACCCGTTACAACATGCACCGATCTTCTTCGTCCTGGCGGCTATGGAAGATTGCCGCAGTATCTTTTGAATTTAGAAAGACGGATGAAAGATGTTGGCGCAACGACGATTAATGAGTTTATTGTTAAAACGGGTTCAGGGTTCATGGTTCAGGATTCAAATGAACCAATAACCATGAACCGTGAAACTGCTATTTTGAAAAACACTCAATTGCTATTTGATAAATCTATTTCAAATCCGCGCTATCATGCAGCAAATAATGCAAAGCCTCTAAGAAAAATCGGCAGCCATTTGCAATTATTCGACTGCATCAACTGTGATAAATGTATTCCAGTCTGCCCGAACGATGCAAATTTCTATTTTGAAATTGAGCCGATGGAAATTGATTATGAAAATGTTGAACTATCAGCGCAAGGATGGAAGAAAATCGTTGGCGGACATTTATTAATTAAAGAAAAACATCAGATCGGTAATTACGCCGATGCGTGCAATGATTGTGGCAATTGCGACATCTTCTGTCCTGAAGATGGCGGACCATATATTGAAAAGCCGAGGTTTTTTGGTTCGATAGAATCTTACAAAAAATGGAGTACTTTAAGCGGATTTGTTTTGCAATCCGATAAAAACAACGTTATTCTCTTCGGACGATTTAAAGATCAAGAATATGAATTACATCGTGATCAACAAAGCAATATGACAGTTTTCAAAAGCAATTCGGCGCAGGTGATAATACATTCAGAAACCAACGACATAATTGATGCAACAGGAGCAGTTTCTTCGGTTATAGATATGCGATATTATTTCGTGATGTCCACATTGTTGAACGGAATCATGAATACACAAAAAGTCCATTTTGTAAATACAGAATTAATAAAAAATAACGCTCGTTAAACGAACGGTATTCTTAGAAGAGTATGAATACTATCCAATTTACATTGAATGGAAAGGAATTCGAAGCAGCAATCGATGAGAATATCTCATTGATGGATGTTCTGCGCGAACAAGCTGGGTTGATCTCGCCAAAGAATGGATGCGCACCTCAGGGTTCGTGCGGTTGCTGCGTCGTTATTGTAGATGGCAAAGCAGTTTCATCGTGCGCAGTTCCGGCAAAGAATGTTCAGGGGAAGAATGTTATTACTCTTGAAGGATTAGATGAAAACGAACGCAATATTTTTGCAAAAGCATTTGTACTTGCTGCCGGCACACAATGCGGATTTTGCACTCCGGGAATTGTAATGCGTGCAAAAAGTCTTATTCAAAAGAATCCGAATCCAAGCAGAGAAGAAATAGCTCTTTCATTGAACAATCACATTTGCCGCTGTACCGGTTACGTAAAGATTGTTGATGCGATCGATCTTGCGGCAAAAGCATTTAATGGCGTGCCGCTTCCGAAACCGGACTATTCAGGAAAAATCGGTTCGAGTCTTCCAAAAATGGATGGCGAAAAATTTGCGATGGGTGAACGTCCGTATATTGATGATATTACAATGCCTGAGATGTTGTATTCAGCATTTCTTTTTTCCCCACATCCAAGAATTAAAATTAAAAAGATCGATACTACAGAAGCAGAAAAAATTCCTGGTGTCGCACGTGTTGTAAAGGCAGGCGATGTTCCGGGTGCACGAAAGCAGGGTCTTATCTATAAAGATTGGCCGCTGCTACATGCAGAAGGAGAGATAACTCATTGCATCGGAGATATTCTTGCAATGGTCGTTGCAAAAGATAATCGTACGGCTCGCAAAGCCGTAGAGAAAATTAAATTGGAATATGATATCCTTTCTGGTGTATTTGATCCAGAAGAAGCATTGAAACCAAATTCGCCGCAGGTGCATGCAGATCACGTAAATCTCTTGTCTAATTCAATCATTAAACGCGGTGATGTTGATACGGCATTGGCAGAATCTGCATTTGTTGAAACACGAACTTTTGAAACACAGATGATTGAGCATGCGTTTCTTGAACCAGAAAGTGCAATAGCATTCCCGAAGGATGGAGTTATTGAAGTGCTGAGTCAGGGTCAAGGTGTGTTTGATGATCGAAAACAGATTGCATCATTTCTGAATTTGCCGGAAGAAAAAGTGAAAGTAACTCTTATTACCAATGGTGGAGCTTTTGGCGGAAAAGAAGATCTCAGTATCCAAGCACACGTTGCACTTGCATCAATGCTGATAGGCAAACCCGTGAAAGCAACATTAACGCGTGAAGAAAGTATTCGCCTTCATCCGAAACGTCATCCGATAAAAATGACATACACTGTTGGATGTGATGCGAATGGAAAACTGACGGGGGTTCGTGCGCGAATGATCGGAGATAAAGGGGCATACGCTTCTGTTGGCACAAAAGTATTGGAACGAGCCGCGGGACATGCGTGTGGTCCCTACAATATTTTAAATTCAGATGTTGAAGCAAAAGCTGTGTATACAAACAATCTTCCCTGTGGAGCGATGCGCGGTTTCGGTGCAAACCAAGCGTCGTTTGCAATAGAAGGAATGATGGACATTCTTGCGGAAAAAGTTGGAATCGACGGATGGGAAATTCGATGGAGAAATGTTGTGGATGTCGGTGATACATTTTGTACCGGACAAGTTTTTGAACGAGCGGTCGGAATCAAAAAAACATTGCTGGCAGTAAAAGATATTTATTATTCATCGAAATATGTCGGCATTGGGTGTGGAATAAAAAATGTCGGTATTGGAAACGGTATGCCGGAATACGGACAAGCGATCGTATCAATTCATCCGGACGAAACAATCACGATCAACACCGGCTTTACAGATATGGGACAAGGGTTTTGTACGGTGATGATCCAATTCTTCAGCGATGTTACGGGAATAGATCCGAGAACAATTCGTGTAGATATTGATACGACACAGCCAACACCTTGCGGAATGACAACAGCATCAAGAGCAACAGTGCTTGGGGGCCGCGCCGTGATCAAAGCAGCACAGGAAATGAAAAAAGATCTTGATGCAGGGAAGAAAATATCTGATTTGGCCGGCAAAAAATATTTTGGCGAAGTTGTTATTGATTACACAACGGCTCTTGAAGCAAAGACAAATAAACCGATCACGCATATGACGTTTGGTTTTGCAACGCAAGTATGTATTCTTGATGAGACAGGGAAAGTGAAAAAAATCGTTGCTGCTCACGATGTAGGAAGGATCATTAATAGAAAACTTCTTGAAGGTCAAATGGAAGGTTCTATTCACATGGGTCTTGGATATGCGTTGACAGAAGAATTGAAATTGAAAGAAGGCGTTCCTGAATCATTTAAATTCCGTTCACTTGGAATATTACGGGCGAAGGATATGCCCGAAACGGAAGTTATTTTTATTGAAGAACATGAATCCGAAGGACCGTTTGGCGCAAAAGGTGTTGGCGAAATAGGACTTGTGCCGACAGCCGGAGCAGTAGCAGGTGCATTATATAAATATGACGGTATTCGCCGTTTCAAACTGCCGATGAAAGATTCGCCCGCAGCAAAACAGATTTTATAAGTAAAAATGAATTATTAAAAACGAAAGGATTACAATGCAACAAGTATTTCAACCACAGTTCAACACACTGAGCAGTTTAAAAACAAATATGTTTAACAAAGATTTTCTTCTGACATGGGATCGATCAGATGATGAATTGAAAGCAGTTCTTACCGTAGCACAATTATTGAAAGATATGCACAAAGCGGGGAAGTCGATTCGTACATTTGATACTGGGCTTGCAATTTCAATTTTTCGCGACAATTCTACGCGTACACGTTTCAGTTATGCATCGGCAGCGAACGCGCTCGGTCTTGGTCTTTCCGAACTTGATGAAGAAAAATCACAGATAGCCCATGGTGAAACTGTTCGTGAAACAGCAAATATGATCTCGTTTCTTGCAGAAGTAATCGGAATTCGTGACGATATGTTTCTTGGTGAAGGTCATACATATATGCGTGAATTTGGCGCATCCATTCAAGAAGGATATGATAACGGAATCCTTCATCAACGACCAACCGTTGTGAACTTGCAATGCGATATCGATCATCCGACGCAGGCTCTTGCTGATCTTATGCAATTGAAAAACACATTCGGTTCGGTTGAAAATCTCCGTGGTAAAAAAATTGCGATGACATGGGCATATTCACCAAGTTACGGTAAGCCGCTTTCTGTTCCACAAGGAGTTATCGGATTGATGTCGCGTTATGGAATGGATGTTTCCCTTGCGTATCCGGAAGGATATGGATTGATTCCTGAAGTGATTGAGCAAGCAAAGAAACAATCTGCACAAACCGGCGGAAAATTTGAGGTCGTCAATAATATGGAAGATGCATTTAAAAATGCAGACATTGTTTATCCAAAATCGTGGGCGCCGTTCAACGTTATGCAGCGCAGGACTGTTCTATTGAACAGCAATGACAAACCGGGATTGAAAGAACTTGAAAAAGAATGTCTTGCAAATAATGCGAAGTTTAAAAATTGGGAATGTGATGAGAAGAAAATGAAATTGACGAAGAAAGGCGAAGCGTTGTATATGCATTGCCTGCCCGCGGATATTTCCGGAGTAAGCTGCGCTGAAGGTGAAGTATCAAAAGATGTTTTTGATAAATACCGTCTTGCAACATATGCGGAAGCGGGTTACAAACCGTTTGTGATCGCTGCGTTGATGTTCTTAACACGAATGGAAAATCCAACTGAAAAAATGAAACAGATGTTGGAACAGAATACAAGCAGAAGATAAAAATATTACTACAAAGACGCAGAGATGTTAAATTTTATTCTTTGTGTCTTTGCGGTTAATTAAAAATGGAGTATTGATGTCAAAAATAATTAAAAAAATAAATCGTGAAGTAGTAAAAAAGACAGCGGCGCGATGCAAAGCGCAGGGTATTACTATTCCAACATTCGCCCAAATGCGCAATCCGAATTTGATTCCGGATTCAGTAAAACAAAAACTTCCTTCAATTGGATTATGGGATGTAAATCCGCTGAATTTATATCGGATCACTTGGAAAAATGATGTCAAAACCGGCGGATTTGGCGGAGTGAATTATTTCGAAATCCCTAAAGCAATCACTGGCGTTAATGCCCGAATCATCGGCATTGTCGGAAAATATTTTCCAACCGGCGCGCACAAAGTTGGTGCTGCGTTCGGATGTTTGGTTCCGCGTTTGGTGAGCGGAGAATTTGATCCCGAAAAACATAAAGCGATTTGGCCTTCAACCGGTAATTATTGCCGCGGTGGAGCGTTCGATTGCCGTTTATTGGATTGCACGCCAATAGCAATTCTTCCCGAAGGAATGTCGAAGGAACGTTTTGTTTGGCTGAAGGGAATTGGTGCAGAAGTAATTGCAACACCAGGAACAGAATCGAACGTGAAAGAAATTTACGACAAATGCTGGGAACTGAAAAAAGATCCGCTCAATATCATCTTCAATCAGTTTGAAGAATTTGGCAATCCAATCTGGCATTACAATGTCACCGGTCCGGCGCTGGAAGAAGCATTTCAAGCACTTGGAGTAAAAAATGGAAATGCAGCCGCATATATTTCTGCTACCGGTTCTGCGGGAACAATTGGTGCGGGAGATTTCCTAAAAAAACTTCATCCGAATCTCAAGATCGTTGCAAGCGAGGCGCTGCAATGCCCGACATTGTTGATGAACGGATTTGGCGAACATCGCATTGAAGGTATTGGCGATAAGCATATTCCGTGGGTTCATAATGTGCGGAATACTGACACAGTTTCCGCAATTGATGATGAGGATTGTATGCGCGTGCTTCGCTTGTTCAATGAAGTTGAAGGACAAAAATATTTGAAATCGCAGGGGGTGACCGACGTTGAATTGGAAAATTTGAAGTTGATGGGAATTTCCAGTATTTCGAATATGCTTTCATCAATTAAAACGGCGAAATATTTTGAATATGGTGCGAATGATGTTGTGCTGACAATTTTTACGGACGGCGCTGATATGTATCACTCTCGTGTTGAAGAATTGCGAGATGAACGAGGTGCTTATACAACAATCGAAGCTGCAAAAGATCATGCCGCTCCGTTGATGCATCAAAGTATCGATTACTATAGGGAACTTTCATACTACGATAAAAAAGCAATTCACAATCTGAAATATTTTACGTGGGTTGAACAGCAAGGAAAATCATCCGATGAATTGCGCGAACAATGGAATCCGGAATACTGGCGTTCACTGTTTGAAGATGAAGTTGCACAGTTTGATAAATTGATTACAGAGTTTAATGCAATGATGTAGATAAAATGTTAATCACAAATTCCTAGAAACCATCTTAAAAATGAATTTTATTGTCATTCCGAACGAAGTGAGGAATCTCGTTTTAATAATTGAAGTCAAAACCGAGATTTCTCCCCGCCTTCGGCGGATCGAAATGACAATGATTCGGTATTTTTGAGATGGCTTCTTGTAAAAAATAAAAAAGGATAAAATCATGTTACAAAAAATCTATGCAGAAGCAAAAAAAAATGAACGTGCTGTTGCGGAATTTCTTCGTGAACTGATCGCAATTAAGTCGCTCAGTTCACAAGAAGGAAATGTTATTGCGCGTGTAAAGCAGGAAATGGAAAAATGCAAATTCGATGAAATTACGATTGACCCGATGGGAAACATTATTGGTCGTATCGGTCACGGAAAGCATGTAATTGCATTCGATGCTCATGTTGATACAGTTGATGTCGGCAATCCTGAAAATTGGAAAGTTGATCCGTTCAAAGGCGATGAAAAAGGTGGTATCATTTATGGACGAGGCGCATGCGATATGAAAGGGGCACTTGCATCGATCATTTATGGCGGAAAAATTATCAAAGACCTCGGCCTTGAAGGTGATTATACATTGTATGTTGTCGGAAGTGTTCAGGAAGAAGATTGCGATGGTTTGTGCTGGCAATATATTATCAAAGAAGATAAAATTCGCCCTGAAGTTGTTGTGATCACCGAACCGACAAATCTTGCAGTGTATCGCGGCCACCGCGGACGGATGGAAATTGAAGTTCGCACCAAAGGAATTTCGTGTCACGGTTCTGCACCGGAGCGGGGCGTGAATGCAGTGTATAAAATGGCTCCAATCGTTCAAGATATTGAGAAATTAAATGAACGCCTTGGCGGTGAACCATTCCTCGGAAAAGGAACGGTAACGATTGCAGAATTCCGTTCAACATCTCCTTCGCTTTGTGCGGTTGCCGATTCTGCAACAATTCATTTGGATCGTCGTCTTGCTGCGATCGATACACTTGAATCTGCAGTAAAAGAAATTCAAGATCTGCCGAGTGTAAAAGCTGCTGGTGCAGAAGTTGTTGTGTTAGATTATGCTGTGCCGAGTTGGAAAGGTCTTACGTATCCGACCCAAAAATATTTTCCGACATGGCTTCTTCCTGAAAACGATCCTGTTCTGAAAACAGGTGTAAAAGCATTTGAAGGATTGTTCGGAGAAAAACCGGTTGTCAGCCGCTGGGTGTTCAGTACAAACGGTGTTGCAGTGATGGGAATGCATGGAATTAAATGTATCGGCTTTGGTCCGGGAAATGAAATTTATGCGCACATGGCAACGGAACATATTCTTGTTGAACAATTAGTGAAAGCTGCGGCGTGGTATGCGGCATTTCCGAAAACGTATTTAACAGAATTGAAATAAATTACTGTAACCAATGGACAAACCAATTTTAATTGCTATCGGCGGTAATTCGTTGATCCGTCATGGTCAGCGTGGATCGATCAATGAGCAAATTGAAAACGCAGCAACAACGTGTCATCATCTTGCGGCACTCATTGAACAAGGTCACACATTGATCATCACCCACGGAAACGGACCGCAAGTTGGCGCGCAGCTTATTCGTTCTGAGCTCGCGTCGTCTCAAGTGTATCCGCTGCCGTTGGATAGCTGCGATGCATCAACGCAGGGAGAAATGGGTTATATTCTGCAAAATGCTCTCCGTTCCGCGCTGCATGCTCGTGGAATCTCAAAACCAATCGTTACAATTCTTACTCAAGTTGTTGTGGGAAAAGATGATCCTGCGTTTACGAATCCGTCGAAACCGATTGGTCCATTCTATTCCCAAAAAATTGCAGAAGAACGAAAACGAGATCTTGGCTGGCAGATTATTGAAGATGCTGCGCGCGGTTATCGCCGCGTTGTTCCGTCTCCGCAGCCGATTGAAATTGTTGAATTAGATGTGATCGAGCATTGTGTGAACGATGGAATGATCGTCATCGCAGCAGGCGGCGGTGGAATCCCGGTTATTGAAGAACATGGAATCTATCGCGGTGTGGAAGCGGTCATTGATAAAGACCGGGCATCTGCGCTGCTTGCAAAGAAACTTCATCTCAAAAAATTTATCATTTCAACCGACACTGATCGAGTATATTTAAACTTCAAGCAGTCGAATCAAGTTGCATTGGATAGACTTTCATTAGCACAGGCGTTACAGTATCAAAGTGAAAAACATTTTCTTGCAGGAAGTATGGGACCGAAAGTGGAAGCAGCAATTGATTTTGTTTCCCACGGCGGTGAAGAAGCAATTATTACACGACCGGAACTTCTTGTTGAAGCGATAAACGGAACAGCAGGAACGCATCTTTATATGAATGGATAATAGGTGACCTATGAAAATCAAACATGTTTTAGAATCGCAGCAATTCACACTTCCGATGTTAACGGAGTTATTTGAACGTGCTCGCGAAATGGAAATTGTATTAAAGCGAGGCGGTACGCGAGATTACGATAAGAAAGTAATGGCTTCTCTTTTTTACGAATCAGGGTTGTTGACTCGTTTCTCTTTTGAATCTGCAATGGCGCGCCTTGGCGGGAAAGTAATTTCAACAGAACATGCATCGAAATTTTTCTCTTCAACACCGGGAGATGAACTTGAAGATACGATACGCGTTGTTGATGATTTTTGTGATGTTATTGTGCTGCGTCATAATCACATCGGCGGAGTAAAACGTGCTGCGGCAGTTTCAAAATGTCCCATCATCAATGCCGGTGATGGAAAAGGAGGGCAGCATCCAACGCAGGCATTGCTCGATCTCTATACGATCCATAAAGAAACAAATAAGCTTGATGGTTTGCGAGTTGCAATGGTTGGGGATCTTGCGGAGGGACGCACAGTCCGATCTCTTTCCTATCTTCTCGGAAAATACGAAAGAGTAAAAATATATTTTGTTGCTCCAAAATCGCTGCAGATGAAAGCCGATATGCTTTCGCATTTTGAAGAGAACAATGTTTGGTTTACACTGGAAGAAAACCTTCATTCAGTGCTTCCAGAAGTTGACGTTGTATATACCACAAGTATCGATCGCGACCGATTTAGCGGAAGTGATGATGAATATTCAAAATTTAAAAAAGAATATTACATCGATGGCAATTCATTGAAACTGCTCCACAACAAGGCAATTGTTATGAATCCTCTTTCGCGTGATGGAGAAATTGCCCACGAAGTTGACAGCGATCCACGCGCGGCATATTTTCACCAGACGCAAAATGGCGTTATCATTCGTATGGCGCTGCTTGCGTGGGTAATGGAATAATATTTCGTTATGCATTCAACAATTTCCGCCATTATACTTTCTGCAGGTTCTTCCCGGAGAATGGGAACACCGAAAGCATTGCTCAAAATTGGAAAGAAAATATTTCTTCACCATATCATTGATACTGTTGAATCTGTTGGTCTAACAAACAATGTTGTTGTGCTTGGCTTTGAGTCGCAAACAATTCGAGAAATACTTTCTTCATTTAGCGGAACAATAATTGTCAATGAAGCATGGGAAGAAGGACAGCTTTCTTCCATTATTGCCTGCATAAATGCATTGAATACGATTGACTGCGAAGGAATTTTGATCTGTCCCGTTGATCATCCAATGATAACGACAGCATTGATAAAAAAATTAGTTGAATCGTTTCAACATTCTCGGAAAAAAATTATCATTCCAACATATCATGGCAGGCGAGGGCATCCGATCATAATTTCTTCTGAATTGTTTGTAGAAATTAAAAATGCTTCTTTTACTGTTGGATTGCGCGAAGTTGTCCATGCTCATGAAAATGATATTGAGTTGGTTTCGACTGACGAAGAAGGAATTCTTATTAATATTGATACACCGGAAGATTATCGAAAATATGTTGGTAATTTGCAGCTTGAATAGTGGTCATAACTATATTTGAATATTTAGATTTTTGTAAATGCAATTTTGAAAGAGTATCTTTGTTCTATGAATATCCTGGAATGTATCATCAACAATAAAGCGATTGAAGTTCTTGCCAATCCCGGTATTGTTGTGCTTGATTTTCTACGACAACACGAACATCTCATGGGAACAAAAGAAGGATGCCGTGAAGGTGATTGCGGTGCCTGTACAATTTTGGTAGGCGAGTTGCATGGAAATGAAGTTATTTACAAATCAGTCAACTCATGTTTGATGCCGCTGGGTGATGCTCATGGAAAACACATTGTTACAATAGAAGGTATCAATCAGCCAAAAGAACTTAATCCGATTCAGCATGCATTTGTTGAAGACGGGGGAACACAATGTGGTTTCTGCACTCCTGGTTTCATCATGTCGCTAACGGGATATTGTCTTAACAACAAGCAATTGAAGAGCTCGGAAGCAATTCATTCTGTTGATGGAAATATTTGCCGATGCACCGGACATCCACCGATCAAAAAAGCTATTCATCATATTGTTGATGGATTGAAAAAATTTCCGAAGACGAATGGAACACCACTGACTCATCTCATTGAACAAAACATTCTTCCTGAATATTTTCTCTCAATTCCGAAACGACTTGAAGCGATAAATATTGCACCGTTGGTAGATGTTCATATTGAAGAAGAACATATGACTGTTGTTTCCGGCGGAACAGATCTTTATGTGCAAAAAGCATTTTCGATGCATGCAGAAAGAACGAAACGCATTTCATCATGGCAGAAACATGTTCCCATTACAGAAGATGAAACATTGATTCATCTTCCAGGCACGACAACAGTTGAAGAATTTCGGCTTTCACCTGTTATTGCAAAATATTTTCCGGAATTGAAAACACAGTTTGAACTGTTTGGTTCGACACCAATTCGAAATCGTGCAACCGTTGCAGGAAATATTGTCAACGCTTCGCCAATCGGTGATATGACATGTTTGTTAATTGCATTGAACGCTTCTCTTAGACTTCGAGACGGCGGTTCACAGCGGACAATTCCTCTTCGACAATTCTACAAAGGCTACAAACAAATCGATAAGAAGAAGTCAGAGCTTATTGAATCAATTTCATTCCCGCTGCCAAAGCCCAATTCGCGATTGAGCTATGAAAAAGTATCCCGCCGTAAATATCTTGACATTGCAAGTGTAAATACAACTATGGCATTTGAACTGAATAACGACCGCATTGTGAATTGCGGGATATCTGCGGGAGGAGTCGGACCAACACCATTATTTCTTGCAAAGACGTCAGAATATCTGAATGGTAAAATTCTGAACGGAAAATATTTTGAAGATGCACTTGAGATCGCGCAAACAGAGATTAGTCCAATCAGCGATGCGCGCGGTAGTGCAGAATATAAACGATTGCTTCTTCGTCAACTTATGGTTACACACTGCATGAAATATTTCCCCGGTATAGTGAGGAAGGAATCACTTGTATGAAAAATTTTGATTCCGAAAAACATGTCCGCGGAGAATCGCAATTTGTGGATGATCTTTTAGTTCCGGAAGGGACGCTGTATGCCCATGTCTACTATTCGCGCGTTGCCCATGGGAAAATTCTATCAATCAATCTTTCTGCCGCAGAAACAATGACTGGTGTTACGGCAATATTTACTTCAAAAGATATTCCCGGAGCAAATCAGATTGGCGGAATTGTTCCCGATGAACCGCTTCTTGCCGAGCAGTATGTTCATTTTAACGGTCAACCAATCGCTGTTGTTGTTGCAGATTCTGCTTTTCACGCACGTTCCGCCACTGAAAAAATTGTTGTCGAGATCGAGAAACTTCCGGTTATTACTGATCCAAGAGAAGCATTTTCAAAAAATGAATTGCTTGTTCCGCCGATGACGATTGAACTTGGTGATATCAATGCGACGTGGTCGAAATGTGATATTGTTGTTGAAGGAATTGCAGAAACCGGCGGGCAGGAACATTTGTATCTGGAAACGCAAGGAGCTTTTGCGGTTCCCGTTGAAGGCGGTGCTGTGAAAGTTGTTTCATCAACGCAAGGTCCCACCGCCGTTCAACGCACAATTTCGAAGGTGCTTAACATTCCGATGAATAAAATTGAGGTTGATGTTCTGCGTCTCGGCGGCGGTTTTGGCGGAAAAGAAGATCAAGCTACTCCCTGGGCAGTTATGTGCGCGCTTGCCGCAACAAAACTCCGTCGTCCGGTGAAGATGATTCTGCATCGTCAGGATGATATGAGAATGACCGGAAAGCGTCATCCATATTCATCAGATTTCAAAATTGGATTGAAAAGCGATGGAACGATTCTTGCCTATGAAGTAACATTCTATCAAAACGGCGGCGCAGCTGCCGATCTCTCTCCCGCAGTGTTGCAGCGAACGATGTTTCATTGCACCAACAGTTATTTTATACCGAATGTTAAGGCAATCGGGTACAGCTGCCGAACCAATCTTCCTCCGAACACTGCCTTCCGCGGATTTGGCGGACCACAGGGAAAATTTGTGATTGAAGCAGCAATTTTCAAAGCAGCAGAAGCAATGAATGTAGAACCGTCATTCATTCAAAAGAAAAACCTTTTGAAGAACGGCGATGAATTTCCATACGGGCAAATAGCGGAACGATGTCAAGCTATTCCATGCTGGAATTCACTTGAGCAAAAAATATCAATTGGCAATGTAAAAAAGAAAGTGGATGATTTTAATAGTGCAAATGAATGGAAGAAAAAAGGATTCGCTCTCATGCCGATCTGTTTTGGTATCTCATTTACGAATACCATGATGAATCAGGCGAGCGCACTTGTTCATATTTATACGGATGGCAGTGTCGGTATCAGTACCGCTGCAATCGAAATGGGACAAGGAGTGAATATGAAAATTCACGCCATCGCTCAGAAAATATTTTCCATCAATACTGAACGTATCAAACTTGAATCGACAAATACAACCCGCGTCGCAAATACATCGCCAACAGCAGCAAGTTCCGGTGCGGATTTGAATGGAATGGCAACGCAATTAGCATGTAATGTTCTTCTTGAACGATTGATAAAATTTGCAGCAGAACAATTACACCAGTATGATCCGACTAAGATCTCAATTAGCGATGAAAAAATATTCAATGATGGAAAAGAAACAGAGTGGACCTGGACGAAATTAATTTCCGCAGCAAATGCCGCCCGCATTAGTTTAACATCGCATCATTTTTACTCAACACCCAAAATATATTTTAATCGTGAATCGTCAAAAGGACATCCATTTGCATATCATGTTTTTGGAACTGCTCTCATCGAAGTAACACTTGATTGTTTGCGTGGAACATACGAGATCGATGCAGTGAATATTGTTCATGATGTTGGCAAAAGTTTACAGCCAGCTATCGATCTCAGCCAAGCGGAAGGGGCAATAATGCAAGGAATTGGCTGGATGACAGTGGAGGAGATCATTTATAATAATGAAGGAAGATTGATCACTGATGCTCTTTCAACATACAAAGTTCCTGATGTTCATTTTGCTCCGAAGGAAATGAATATCAGCTTTCTCGAAAACTCTGAAAATCCCTTTGCTCCATTCAATTCGAAAGCGATCGGAGAACCTCCTTTCATGTACGGCATTGGTGCATATTTCGCACTGCTGAATGCAATTAAAGCATTCCGTCCCAATACAACCTATTCCGCAATTGCTCCAATGACACCGGAACGGGCATTGTCGTTATTGTATAAGGAGGTCGGAACACTTGCTCCTGCACTTTAGTAAACGCAATGCGCTGCAGAGTGCACTGATCTATGCGGCCGGAGATGCAATTGCAGCCTTGCTGCTTCATTCGTTTTCATTCCCACGTATGATCGGAATGGCGATCATTGGAGGCACTCTCTATTCATTGGAAATTCCAAATTATTTCCATTGGATCAATACCCACACACATTTGATGGAAGGAATGAAAGCGAGTGTGCGCCGAACGATTCTTGCGCTGTTGTATTTCAATCCGATTTGGATTGCGAGACATTTGGCATTTGTTCAAATATTCTCGGGTCAAACGTTCCAACTTTCGTGGGGTCTTTTGTGGATCAGTTACAATTCTTTTACAATGAACATTCCATTTACGGTGACGATCAATTATCTTATACAAAATAAAGTTTCACTTCATCGTCGGTTTCTCGCCAGCTCAATTTTTTCCGGCGTTATGGCAATATATTATGCCATGAGTCAAGTGTGGTTTAAATAATACCCTATGAAAAATAAAGCATTCTGGAAATTTATTCTTGATCAATTAACCGTCGGCAAACAGATGCTGCTGCTGACCGTTGTTGATCATGTAAAGGGTTCTCCCGGTAAAAGCGGATTTAAACTTGCATTCACTTCCGATAAACAAACCAATGGAACAATTGGCGGCGGGATTATGGAATACGGAATGATCGAACAGTATTCCGAGCGATTGAAAACAAAAGAGAATATTTGTGAGCTACGGTATTTGGTGCATGCACCGAACGCAACGCATGGAGAACCATCCGGACTTTCATGCGCCGGTTCGCAGACCAATTGCGCTCTGTCATTAAACAGTAAAGACCTTCCAATTATCACAGCAATTTATAATGCCGTAGTGAATAATACAACATCAAAGCTTGTCATAACAGAAAAGGGTATTGCATATTCTGAAGGAAAAAATTCTCAACAAAAAAAGTTCCAAAGCAGCTCAGCAGCTGAATGGGTATACGAAGAGAATATAGGACCCGAGTTTACGTTATTCATTATCGGCGGCGGACATGTTGGCAATGCGTTGTCGCGTATTATGGCAACTCTGGATTTTTACGTTATCATCTATGACGAGCGAAACGATCTGCCGATGTTACAAGAGAATTCTTTTGCCAATAAAAAAATAATTGCCCCGTATTCAGAGCTTGGTTCATATATTATCTCCCCTGAAAAAACATTTGCCTCAATTGTTACATCAAACTTCGTATCGGATTCGATTGCATTGCAGCAGTTGCTTCCGCTTCATCTCTTTTATGTCGGAATTATGGGTGTTGAAGCGAAGATCGCGCGAATAAAGAATTCGCTGAATGACTTCGAACGGGAACTACTTAATGGGCAAAAAATATTTGCTCCGATCGGAATGGAAATAGGGAGCGCAACGGCAGAAGAAATTGCAGTAAGTATTGCCGCGGAGTTGATTAAAGTAAAAAATGAAAAAAACAGAGTTTAATAGATGATCGAAATGTAGAACGTACCATCTTTTCAACCTCGATTCATTTTAACAGGTGTAGAAAACTTTTCTTTAGTTAAAGAGTAGCCGATCATTACCTGTTACATTCCAATCATTTATAATGATTTAAAAATCATGATCAACATTTAGTCTTTCTATAATCCCCCGTAGAAATTTATCTTGATTTTTGAGTATTTATGGGCTAACATCTGGAAGCCCTTCCACATAAATTGCACGTAATATATAGAGATATGGGATGAAACCAGATGGTATTTTGAAAATACAACCCCTCATTTATATTGATAAACTTTTAGGTGCACTATGAAAAAAATATTTCTTTTTCTTTTCCTCTTTACCAGTTCTTTCCTTTTCTCGCAAACAATACCTGTCACATTCCATTTTCGACCACCACATAAAAATTTTGCAGTTCTTCGGTTGGTAGGCACAATGAATGGTTGGAATAACGCCGACAATGCACTCACTATGACCGATACGGATGGTGATGGTGAATATTCCATTACAATTGAATTAGCAGCCGGAACAGACTATGCATATAAATATTGTATGAATGGTGATTGGGGACTTGCGTATGGAGATCCCGATAATCCAAGAATCAATACAGCGGATAATGATAATTCAATGATTCTGGTTAAAGATCCAATGATTAGTTATTTGCTTCCCAGAGACAAAGATTCGAAGAATAAATTTTTTATTGATACGTTAGCAAATGGAACTCCAGTTAGAATTATTTTCGTTTACTCTGACGGAAAACCAATTGATCCTTCGACACTCAGTGTTAAAATTGATAGTATTGCCTTAAATAACCCATCGCAATATTACAATACTTTAAAAAAAGAATTTGTTTACCAACCGGACCCAACATTATCTGTTGGCAGTCATACCGTTACTGTTTTGATTACTTCTTCTGCAGGTACTGATATGGACACTTCAACATTTATGCGGGACCCTGGTCAGATTGTGTACAAAGTTCCTGTAGATTTTTATTATGATCAGAATAATAAATCTGTTGTGTTCGCTCAAACATTAACCGATGTATCAGCCGTCGGAAGTTTTAACAATTGGAACGACTCTTTCAATCCAATGAAGAATGTTTCCGGAAACGGCGTGTGGGAAACGACAATTTCGATGATACCGGACTCGATTGAATACAAAATTAAATTGAATAAAATTTCTTGGGAAAATGATCCGGATCTGCCAACCATAAATTCAACAAGCGGGAATAATCGTCTGGTTATTGTTGCTGATACAATTTCATCAATAAAACTTCTTAGTCCGCTGGAGAATCTAACATTCCGAAATGATACAACGATCAATTTTAAAATCCTTCTCCGAGCTGGTGCCAAATCAAAAGGAATTGATACCGGAAGTATTGCATTGCTTTATGACGGCAATCCAGTTACCCGAAAATATAATGCTGATTCTACAGTAACAGCCGGAATAACATTTTCCGGCGAGGGACGGCACACCGTTGAATTTTCATTTAAGAATAAAGAGGGTGTGTTGGCACATCAGATTTTTTCGTATGGAATATCTTCCGCTTCAAAAGGAGTATATGCAGTTGACGGTATAGAAGATGAACCATATACGTATCCTGCAGGCATTGCAGCCGGATCTGCAGACATACTTTCTGTGGCAATTCAGGAAACAGTTACACACGACTCACTAAAATTTATCGTCGTATTGAAAAATATCGATGAACGGACAAGAATCGGACTTCTCATTAATAATCCTGTGGTTGGTTTTGTAAACGATCCGAGACAACTCGATATCAAACTTCCAGATTGGAATGGGCAAGGTGTGTTTGCTTCAATTGGTGTTCCGGGAAACACGTATCAAAACACAGCAGTTGAAAATAGATTCATGACAGCAAATAGTCCCACTGCGTATGATACAAATTCAATTATTGTGAATAATGATGCTGTTAGTAAAAAGAGATTTGAATTTACGGTAAGTCTTGCATTCCTTGGTCGGTATTTGGGCGGATGGACACTGGAACGACAGTTCAATGTGTTTTCATATCTCGCTGCCGCCGATAAGAGCGGAAATAGTTATGAAGTGGGAACAGTTGAAGGAGCAAACAGTGCCAGCGAAGATCCTGATATTTATGATGCTGCATTTATCCGGAGTAATTTTTGGCAAAATAGAATTCTTAAAAATTATCTTCCATCCAGTTCACGTTTAGTTACTCTTGATGGAATCGGAAGAGGATTGCTTTCATTAACCGCAGCACAGATCTCGGATAGCCTTGCAAGCAAAGAGACGTACGTTTCATTCTTTACACCGGGAGCAAATTACTGGTATTCCAATGTAACAATACATGGCGCTGTAACCGATACTTCGCTCAAAACTATTTCCTTGATCTTTAATGGTTTGGCTAAGGATTACAGTTTATCCAAAGGTAAGTTTGATATTCCTGTAATATTAATAGAAGGGAGCAATAGTATTTTTGTTAAGATTACAGATACAAACAATGTTGCCACAACATCCAAAGAACTCGTGCTGACATACACTCCGGATAAAAAACCGGTTGTTCAATTAACAGGAACAGTGACCGGAAGAAAAGTATCACTTACCGCAAATGCTACGTCGCCAATCGGTGAAGCACTCAGCTATGCATGGACAGGTGAAGATAAAAATCCAGCACCACTAACGATTCCTTCAACGACGAACAGTGCAGATATTACACTACCTCAAATTGACGGAGAATATATTTTTGCAGTGAAGGTGAACGATGCTAAAAGTAATTCTGCTTTTGCAAAAATTGCTGTAAAGGCAGTTGGAGATTCCATTTACATTGCATTGTCGGATGATAACTACCATGCCTCTTGGGTTGATTCAGCTATTATCTATGAAATTTTTCCCCGTTCCTTTTCAGATCAAGGGGGCTTTCAGGGAATTACCGAGAGCGTTGAAAAAATAAAAATGCTTGGTGCCAATACGGTTTGGTTCATGCCGGTTTTTGATGGTCCGACAGTTCATGGTTATGAAACAAGCAATTATTATGCTCTTGAAAATGACTACGGAACCAATACAGATTTTGTGAATATGATCTCCGCATTGAAACAAAATGGAATCAGAATTATTTTGGATCTTGTTGTCAATCATACCGGCGTAACTCATCCATTCATGCAAAACGTATTCAAATACAAACAATATTCACCATGGGCAGATTTCTATCTCTGGTCCGGTGAACCGGGTGTTTCAAGTTATCAATATTTCTTTGATTGGTCATCCCTGCCAAATTTGAATCACGATAATCCGGATGTCAGGAAATATTTTATTGATGTCTCAAAATACTGGGTTCAAAATTATGGAATTGACGGATATCGGTGCGATGTTGCCTGGGGCGTGGAACAACGAAACGATGTTTTCTGGAATGAATGGAGAAAAGGGGTAAAAAGTATCAATCCCGATGTGTACTTGTTAGCCGAAGCATCGTCATCGGATACGGCATTATACCAGAAAAAATTTGATTCAGCGTACGATTGGGATCTTCGCTCATTATTGATAAGCGTGTTAAACGGTTCGAACACACTTGGCAATGTGCATAAACAAGTTATGCGCTCGTATTCAAAATATGCGAGACCATTTCGATTTGTTGAAAATCATGATGAAACAAGAGCAATATCGATGTTCGATAGTAAACGCTCGTTATTGATGCACACGATTGTGTTTACACTCAACGGAATTCCGCTCATCTATTCAGGTGGGGAAGTTGGTGAATCAACTCAACGAAATATGATCAATTGGACCGATCCAAATAACATGCAGCCGTATTTCATGCGGCTTGTAAAGATCAGAAAGGATTATATCCTTAATCCGGTCATCAACCGAGTTTTAAATTCGGATACCGCTGCAGTGTATTCGTATTCTTCCACCAGTGGAAATAAAATGCTGCTGACAGTTGCGAACTTTAAGAATACTTCACCAACCATCACGCTTGATCTGTCATCAATGCCATATGACGGAAGCAGTGTATATTATTTGACCGATCTGTTCACCGGTACTGTCTATACTATACAACCATCAGAAAGAAAGGCATATTCACTTTCCTTGACGAATTATCAAGCCAGAGTTTTTCATTATGGTCTTACACCCGTTACACTTTCGGCAATAGACAATAATTTAGCCAACGTTCCAACGGATTTTGTTATTGCGCAAAATTTTCCGAATCCGTTCAATCCGTCGACAACACTCCGTTATGGACTGCCGGGGAACAGCCGCGTAAAACTTCAGGTCTTTAATGTACTTGGTCAAGTTGTTGCCGAATTAGTTTCCGGTGAACAAACAGCCGGTTGGCACGATGTGACCTGGAATGCTTCAGTATCATCCGGAATGTATTTTTATCGGATCGAAGCCGTGGATGTCAATAATCCCAACAACCGGTTTGTGCAGGTGAAGAAGATGTTGTTCTTAAAATAGTAAGTTGATAGATTATAAATCTAATATTAAAGCCCAAGCAAACGCTGCTTGGGCTTTTTATATAATTAGCTCTGTAAAACTTTTTCTATTCTTTTCAGGGCCCAATTAATTTCTTCTTTAGTGATAACAAGAGGGGGTGCAAAACGAATAACAGTGTCGTGAGTTTCTTTACAAAGGATTCCTTCAGTCATCAATGATTCGCAATATGGGCGAGCGCTCACATTAAGTTCAAGACCGATCCATAATCCGCGACCACGTATATCAACAATGTGAGAACTTTTTATTGAGCGAAGTCTTTCAAGAAAATAGTTTCCTAACTCAAATGAACGCTCAATCAACTTTTCATCAAACAGCACATCAAGAGCAGCGATTGCAACAGCCGCGGCGAGTGGGTTTCCGCCGAATGTTGAACCATGTTCCCCGGGTTGAAAAACACCTAACACTTCTTTCGTGGAAAGAACTGCAGAGACGGGATAGAATCCTCCGCTCAATGCCTTTCCGATAATGACTGCGTCAGGACGAATTCCTTCGTATTCATATGCGAATAATTTTCCGCTGCGCCCAAGTCCTGATTGGATTTCATCAAGAATGAGCAGAACATTATTCTCTTTGCATAAACGCGCAGCTTCGCGCAAATATCCAACGGGTGGAATAATGATTCCCGCTTCACCCTGGATCGGTTCAACAAGGAATGCGGCAGTATTCTTTGTGATTGCATCTTTTAATGCAGCAATATTTCCGAACTCAACGATCCGAAATCCGGGAGTGAAGGGACCAAAATTATTTCTGTAAGCATCTTCCGTTGAAAATGAAACAATCGTTGTCGTTCGTCCGTGGAAATTATTTGCCGCGCAGATTATTTCTGCCTGACCATCAGGGATACCTTTCTTTAAGTATCCCCATTTTCGCGCGGCTTTTATCGCGGTTTCCACAGCTTCCGCACCGGAATTCATCGGCAATGAAATATCATATCCGGTGACATCGTGAAGTTTTTTGTATAAAAGGGAAAGTTTATCATTGCGGAATGCTCTGCTGGTAAGCGTAACATTTTTTGCTTGTTCTATGAATGCAGCATAGATCTTTGGATGGCAATGCCCTTGATTGACAGCCGAATATGCTGCAAGGCAGTCTAAATATTTTCTTCCTTCAACATCTGTAACCCATACGCCCTCAGCTTTATTGATAACGACATCCAAAGGATGGTAATTATGTGCGCCAAATTGTTCTTCTAATGAAATATAATCTTGAGTGTTCATAAAACTCTCCGAGTCAAATAAATATTGTCAACCGCATTTCCCAAATTTTATTTTTTTTGAAAAATGCTTTTATCAAGAATCTGTTCTTTAGATTCCGGATAAAAATCAGTGGGATGACATTTGATTTTAAAATATTATGCTAGTTTGAATAGAACGTTTTTGACTGTCGTTCCAACAGGCGAGTGAATGTATATTATTGTCCGCTACGGGCGCGGGGAAAGGGCGATGGTAATGGGCAATTCTGCGATATTGATAGCACGGACGGGTCGATCCGATTGTCGCAAAACAAAGCGCAAATGAACAGTTGAGCTATATGTATATGTTAATTTCATCTCTATTAAATATAAAAATATTCTATCGGTAATCAAGCGATAGTGTTAGAATTCTGAAAGAATTACATACTGTAAGATTGGATTGTCTTTCCTAACGTATTTTTCTATCTTTATTCTATTATGCGATCAATTTTTACGGTAAGTATCATAAGTTTTATTATTACAATCTGCGGAATCGGTGAAATCAACGCTCAAACCAAAAGAATCGAATCTCAATTTCGCATTGCACGCCTTAAATATTCCGGCGGCGGTGATTGGTATAACGACCCCTCTTCTGAAATAAATTTGTTGAAGTATGCTCAACAGAACGCAGGAATTGATGCAGATCCTAAATATGAATTTGTAGAGATCTCCAACGACAATTTTTTCTCATATCCTTTTATCTTTATGACAGGGCATGGAAACGCGACATTTTCCGAGTATGAGGTAAAACGATTGCGAATATATCTTGAAAGCGGCGGTTTTCTTTTTATTGACGATGATTATGGAATGGACAAAGCGATACGACGCGAAATGAAAAAAGTTTTTCCGGAATTTGATTTTGTAGAAATTCCATATAGTTATGGTTTGTACTCTTGTCTGTTTCAATTTCCCTACGGAGTGCCGAAGACACACGAACATGATAATAAATCTCCGCAAGGATTAGGAATTTTTCATAAAGGTCGATTAGTCGTCTATTACACCTATGAATCAAATCCAAGCGATGGTTGGGCTGATCCTGAAGTGCATAACGATCCCCAAGACAAACGTGAAGAAGCATTGAAGTTCGGAACAAATATCATTGTTTGGAGTTTAACACAATAATTCGTGACACAACCGACACAACATATCGTCAATCAGATCAAAGAACGGATCAACACCACTCGCCGTGCATTGTATCGGCAGGAATTGTTCACCGCGGTATTGAAAACATTTTCTGTTATTGGTCTGATAGGAACATTGGTTGTCTTCATCGAATCACTCGCTGAATTTAATTCCCACACACGAACGATTCTTTTCTACTTAAGCCTGATTTTTTCTACAGCAATAGGAATTTGGTTGATGCGAAAACCAATCCTTCGATTTTTGGGAATGATTAAACCTCATTCGGATAGAGAAGTTGCACGAATGATCGGTGTAAAATTTGAAAAGATCGCAGACCGTTTGGAAAATGCGCTTGATCTTTCCGACATGTTGAAGAATGATGATACTAGCAGTTCGCCGGAGTTGATCGAAGTTGCACTGGAACATTTTGATAAGTCAACAACGGGAATTAATTTTTCGAATGTTGTTTCCTTCACTCAACTCCAAAGTCTGGCAAGAACAGTTTCCATTGTTGGTACAACCATTATAATCCTTGCCGTAATTCCAGGAACACCATTTCATGATGCGTTTAATCGAGTAATGAATTACGATTTAGAATTTATACCGAAGCAGCAATTTTCATTTTCTGTCACGCCGGGAAATATTGATATTGTGAAAGGTGAGTCGGTAACAATTCAAGCGACAATTATTTCAGAAATTAATGAACAATCCATTCCCAAGACAATCACTCTTCTCTATTCCGAAAATAAAGTTGATGTTAAAGAACATATTACACTCCGACCAGATTCTTCAGGTCAGTTCAGGCACATCTTTCCGTTGATAAAAGAATCAATGGAATATCAACTATCCATTGAGGATGGAATTACGAGCGATAAATTTTCTATTACTGTTGGGGAGCGTCCATTTATTCGTTCACTCGGCCTAACGATTGTTCCGCCCATTTATACAAAGCTCAAGAAAGAAGTGCTCGAAGAAAATATTGGAGATGTGCTCGTACTGCCGGGAACGACAATCATCTGGAACATTGTGCCAAGCAAAGAGATTTCAGCTGCAACAATTGTGTTTAAGGATGGAACAAATATTCCATTGGAAAAGAATGAAGGTAACTATAGCGGAGAATTTTCCGCACTCAATCCAACTTCATATTACATTGAATTGGAAGATGCAGGTGGAAATACGAATCAGAATATCATCGAATATAAGATCGATCTGTTGACAGATGAATTTCCATCGATTGTTGTTGTTTCGCCCGGAAAGAATATTGATGTTACCGATGCAATGCAATTGCCGTTGGAATTAAAGATTGACGATGATTTTGGAATAAACAAGCTTCAATTGTCATACCGCTTGGCGGAATCGAAATTTGAAAAATCAGAAAAAACATTCGCTATAAGCATTCCTTTTGATACGATCAACACAAAGAATGAGATCGTCAATTATCTTTGGGATCTGTCATCGCTTGGATTGGTTCCGGAAGATGTTATTGAGTATTACGCTGAAGTTCAAGATAACGATGGTGTGAATGGTCCGAAAACTACAAAAAGTCAAACATATTTGATCCGCCTTCCATCATTGGAAGAAGTTTTTGCTGATGCGGATAATGCCCATGAAGATGCATTAACAACGTTAGAAGAATCATTGAAAGATGCTCAAGAATTGAAAAAAGATCTTGAGGAACTTTCCAAGGATATGAAACGCAATCAGCAGATGGATTGGCAAAAGCAGAAAAAAGCCGAAGAAGCTTTGAAGAAATATGAAGAAATCCAAAAGAAGGTTGATAATGTAAGTCAGTCAGTTGATGAGATGGCGCAAAATCTTCAGCAAAACAATACACTCTCCAAAGAGACGTTGGAGAAATATATGGAATTACAAAAGACGCTGAGTGAACTGAATTCCCCTGAATTTCAGAAAGCAATGAAACGCATGCAGGAAGCGATGCAAAATGTTTCGCCCGATCAGCTTCAGGAAGCGATGCAGCAAGCGCAATTCAATGAAGAACAATTTCGTCAGAGTATTGAACGAACAATGAATCTGTTGAAACGCATCCAGATCGAACAAAAAGTTGACGAGCTATTGAAGCGTGTGGAAGAGATGAAACAAGCGCAGGAAAATGTGAATAAAGAAACCCAACAGTTAAAACAGAACAATCCACAAAAAGCTGCAGAGCTTGCTCAGAAACAAGACGAGATCAATAAACAGTTGAGCGATGTTCAAAAAGAGTTGAATGATCTTGAGAAGAAGATGGAAGAATTCCCCAAAGAAATGCCGACGGATAAATTGAATTCAGCACAGGATGCTGCAAATGATAAAGATATGCAGAATGCCATGAAACAAAGTTCGCAACAGCTTCGTTCGCAACAAATGGAACAAGCGATGTCGGCGCAGCAGCAGGCAAACAGTGGTATCAGCAAAATGCAGCAGGAGCTTTCCGAACTACAGGAACAAATGTTGAACAACCAAATGCAGCAAACGATGAATGCTTTGAGAAAATCGATGCAGGACATGCTTCAACTTTCACAGAAACAAGAAGCGCTCAAAAATCAATCACGTTCATTGGATCCGAATTCACAGCAGTTCAAAGAGATTGCACAACAGCAGCAGAATCTTCAGGGCGATCTGAATAATATTGCGAATGCCATAACTGAACTTTCTCAGCAGTCATTTGTTGTCACGCCCGAAATGGGAAAGCAAATTGGCAAAGCAATGGCGCAAATGCAGCAAGCAATGAGCGGAATAGAACAACGGAACGGACAAAGTGCAAGTGCGTCGCAGAATGAAGCGATGGCATCGTTGAACAAGGCTGCAACACAAATGCAGGGTGCAATGAAACAGATGCAGCAGCAAGGCGGTCAAGGGGGCGGATCATTGATGCAGCAGCTACGAAACATGGCAATGCAGCAGCAGCAGATCAACGCGCAGACACAGCAAATGGGTCAACAAGAAGGAATGTCGCAACAACAAATGCAGGAAATGGGAAGACTCGCGCGGCAGCAGGATGCTGTGAGAAAATCATTGGAACAATTGCAGCGCGAATCGCAAGGTTCGCCTGAGAAAAATAAAGTAATGGGCGATCTGGATAAAATAGCGGACGAGATGAAAGAAGTGGTGGAACAATTGCGACAGAATGAAATCAATCCAAATACAACACAACAGCAGGAACGGATCCTATCGCGGCTGCTTCAAGCACAACGTTCAATGCGTGAACGTGATTTTGAACAGAAACGGAAAGCAACCACTGGTATCACTTTGCAGCGAAACAATCCCGTTGAACTTTCAGCGCAGACCAATGAATCGCAGTTACAAAAAGATATACAGCGTGCTCAAGAAGCAGGATACAGCAAAGACTATATGGATCTGATTCGAAAATATTATGAAGTGATCAGTAAGAGCAACTAAATTATTAGACGACCAATACTCAATGGCCAAAAAAATATCTAAAAACAACAAAGTTTCTTCTGACGATCAAACCTCACCAGATCGAGGAAAGGCACTTCTGATCAGTCAGACATTGAATGTTATTTCCCGCGCTACGTTAACAACCAGTGATCTCCAAACGTTATTCCGAACGATCCACACAGCGTTAGGAAAAATAATCGATACATCCAATTTTATTATTGGATTATATGATGCCAAAACGGATACGCTCTCATTGCCATATGTTGTGGATGAACGTGATACCTACTCGTCACTCAAAGTTAAAGGCTCACATTCATTAACAGAACATGTATTATTCGATGGCAAACCGTGGCTGGTAAAAGAAACACAATTTGCTGAAGAAGAAAAAAAGCACGGTGCAAAAAAGATCGGTACAAAACCGGCGGTGTGGCTTGGAGTTCCATTGAAACTGCAAGGTTCCATCGTTGGTCTTATTGTGCTACAAAGCTATTCGAATCCTGATCTCTATGTTGAAAGTGATATTCCAACGTTAGAAATTATTGCGGAACATATTGCTTTTGCCATTGAACGAAAGAATAAAGACGAAGAACTTTCGCGATTAGCATTGGCATTAAAAAGTACGCGTGACTGTATCAACATCACCGATCTGAATAATACCATTTTGTTTGTCAACGATGCGTTCATAAAAACATATGGCTATACTTCGAAGGATGAATTAATCGGTAAATCGATAGAAATAATTCGATCTTCAAATAATCCGTCTGCATTAGTCAGTGAAATATTCCCCGCAACAATGGCCGGAGGATGGAAAGGAGAAATTCTTAATTGTAAGAAGGACGGTACAGAATTTCCGATATCATTGAACACTGCAATTATTAACGACGATAACGGGAAGCCCGTCGGATTCATGGGGGTATCTCAAGATATTACTGAACGGCGGATTATTGAAGCGAATTTGTATCGTGAACGAAATTTACTTCGAACGATCCTTGAATCCATTCCTGATGAAATATATGTGAAAGACAGGAAAGGGAGATTCCTCCTTGCAAATTCTGCATGTGCACGCGCTTTGAAAAATGTCGGCATCAACGCACCGGAAGAACTTGTTGGAAAAACAGATCTTGATCTGCTCTCTTCCGACATTGCGCGAAAGGAATACGATGAAGAACAAAAAATGATGAATATAGGTACAGCGATTATTGATAAAGAACATACTCTACGAGATGAGGCAACAGGAAAGATCCTGCGTTCTATTTTGATTAGTAAAACGCTGTTGAAAGATGGGCACGGAAATGTCGTTGGTTTAGTGGGGATCAATCGTGAAGTGACGAGCATGGCGATTGTTCGTGAAGAACTTACTGTAAGTGAAGAAAAATACAGAACGATCTTTGAGAACGTGCAGGATGTTTTTTATCAGACGGATCTTTCGGGAAGGATTACCGATATCAGTCCTTCTATTCACCGCTATTCTCAATATTCACGGGAAGAATTGATTGGTAAGCAGGTTGAAAGCGTCTATTTCAATCTGGCTGACAGAAAAAAGTTGATGAAAACGTTGCTTGAAAAAGGTGAAGTCATTGATGTACAGATTCCATTGAGGGCAAAGGATAATACGAGTATTCCAACATCCATTAACGCACATTTATTGTATGATAAAAATAAAAGACCGATTGGTGTCGAAGGATCTCTGCGCAACGTCAGCGAGCGTGTAAAAGCAGAAAATAAATTGCACGAAACAAGTTCACGCCTTTCAACACTCATTCAAAATTTACAATCCGGGATTTTTGTTGTGAATGAGGAAGGGAAGATCGTGCTTGTGAATGAACGATTCAGGTCTATCTTTGGAGTAGCACAGAGTATACCCGAACTGCTGTTTTCAGATTCGGATTCGCTTCGGCACAAAGTGCTATCATCATTGCCACAAGCGGAACAATTTGAAACACGCGTACAAGAAATACTCACAAAAAAACAAGTCATTGTGGGTGAAGAGATGAGATTTCCTGACGGCAGAATTCTTGAGCGTGATTATATCCCCATTTTTGTTGAAGGTGAATACAAAGGGCATTTATGGCAATTTCATGATGTTACAGTAATTCGTGCAGCGCAGGAAGAACTGACAAAGTATGCCGAAGACATGAATATTGCAAAACAGCAAGCCGAAGAACAGGCACGCATCCTCATTCAGCAATCAACCGAACTGATCGAAGCGCGCGAAACAGCGATACAGGCGTCAAAACTTAAATCCGAATTTGTTGCGAACATGAGCCATGAAATTCGGACGCCGATGAATGGCGTGCTGAGCATTGCGGAACTTTTGATGGAAACGAAACTCACTCCAGAGCAGCGCGAGTTTACTGAGATCATCATACATTCGGGCGAATCATTATTGAAGATCATCAATGACATTCTCGATTTTTCAAAGATCGAGGCGGGAAAACTTTCTATTGAAGTAACAGATTTTAATTTGGAAAATGTTGTTGAAGAAACTGCATCACTTCTTGCGTACAAAGCAAATGAGAAGAATGTTGAATTGATCTCGCACATATCCCATGCGGTTCCGGTATTGCTACAGGGTGATGGAATGCGTATCCGCCAAATTATCACAAATCTTGTTGGGAACGCCATCAAATTCACCGAACATGGTGAAGTGATCATCCGTGTTATGCGCGTGAAAGAATATAACCGCACAGTTGAATTGAAATTCAGTATCAGCGATACGGGAATAGGGATACCGATCGACGCTCAACGAAAATTGTTCCAGCCGTTCACCCAAGCTGATGGATCTACCACGCGAAAATATGGAGGGACGGGACTTGGTCTTACGATCTCAAAACAATTGGTAGAAATGATGGGTGGAACGATTGGTTTGGAAAGTGAGCAGGGAAAAGGAAGTTCATTCTGGTTCACCATTCCATTTGAATTACAAGAGAATATTCCGCCGTCGACCAAAGAGACGCTTCCATCGTTGAAAATTCTTATCGTTGATGATAACGAAACGAATCGTATCACGCTTAATCAACATCTGACGGCATGGGGTATGAATGTGGATGAATCGGTGGGTGGAACGTCTGCCATTCAAAAGATCGAACAATCGGTGAAAACGAATGTTCCGTACCAAATGATCATTGTTGATATGCAAATGCCGGAGATGAATGGCTTACAGTTCGCACAACAGATACGCCGCACATATGGACAAATGCACAGAATTGTTATGATCTCATCCATGAAAGTATCATCGGATGAATGGCAAGCAGCGGGTATAGATTCATTCCTTTTAAAACCAATCAGAAAACATGATCTGTATTCTCACCTGGCAGCTTTGTTGAATACTGAACATCGAATGCCCGAACATACATCCACAGCAATAGTTCAGGAACAAACAACTGTTATGAACATCTTGAACATATTGGTTGCAGAAGATAATGCAGTCAATCAAAAAGTGGCTCTGAAGATGCTAGAAAAGATGAACGTTATTGCAGATATCGCAGTTAATGGTGCCGAAGCGGTGAAAGCTGTGAAGAGTAAACGATATGATCTTGTATTTATGGATGTTCAAATGCCCGAACTTGACGGACTGGAAGCAACAAAAAAGATCCGTGAAATAGAATCACCTCCTTTGCATACAACAATTATTGCAATGACTGCGAATGCACTGCAAGGTGACCGAGAACGATGTTTACAAGCGGGGATGGATGATTATCTTTCCAAACCTATCAAGCAAACTGATTTGAAATTGATGATCGAAAAATGGACAGCATCGAAAATTGAGAACAAGAATGCAGTTAACCAGAATGAGTCAACAAAATCGCTATCAGTAATCGATCCTGTGAGGATTGCGGAAATCATTGAACTCGGTGATGAGTCATTATTGAAGGAGTTGTTAACGATCTATGTTGCTGATGGGAAAGTTGCAATGGATGATATTGAAACCGGTCTAAAGACAAATGATGCTGGAATATTGCGAGAAAGTTCTCATAAATTGAAAGGGAGTTCCGCAAATCTCGGTATAAAAAAACTTCGGGAACTCTGCGCTTCCATTGAAGAATTTGCGCGCGCTAATGATTTAAAAAATGCTCAATTGTTATTGAAACCTCTCAAGGAAGAATTTGAGAATGTAAAGCAATATATTTTTAACACGTATTCGGTATAGCAACATTTTTTTCCTTATCTACAAAAGATGTGTATATTTATCAATCTCAAAAAAAATACAAAAAGGAATATTGAATGAAAGGTATTGTACTTGCCGGAGGTTCAGGCACTCGGTTATATCCAATCACCAAAGTGTATAGTAAGCAGCTTACTATTATCTATGATAAGCCGTTGATCTATTATCCGCTCTCTATTTTAATGCTTGGCGGTATCAAAGATATTTTGATTGTTTCAAATAAAGAGACCATCCCGATGTATCAACTATTATTCGGAGATGGATCTCATCTCGGTCTTTCCATTAGTTATGTATTACAGCCGGCACCGAACGGAATTGCGGAATCATTTATTCTTGGTGAGCAGTTCATCGGCAACGATAATGTTACATTGGTTTTGGGTGACAATATTT
The DNA here is from genome assembly GCA_030679145.1 of Bacteroidota bacterium. Lineage (GTDB taxonomy): Bacteria > Bacteroidota > Ignavibacteria > UBA10030 > UBA8401 > UBA8401. The sequence continues at coordinate 87,030 of JAUXTU010000116.1, forward strand.
TTTACGGTCAATTGGATTTCTTTTACAATGCTTTAAGACGAAAAAATGGTGCAACCATCTTTGGATATCGGGTGAACGATCCAGAACGGTACGGAGTTGTTGATTTTGACAAAAACGGCAAAGCACTTTCCATTGAAGAAAAACCAAAACAACCAAAATCGAATTATGCCGTTCCCGGTCTGTATGTGTATGATAATCGAGTTGTTGATATTTCCAAGAATATGAAACCGTCGCCGCGAGGCGAGTTAGAGATCACCGATGTGAATAATTTCTATCTGAACGAAGGGAATCTGAATGTAGAGAAGATCGGGCGCGGCGTTGCGTGGCTCGACACAGGAACTCCTGAAGCATTGTTACAAGCATCGAATTTTTTTGGTGTTATCGAAGATCGTCAAGGATTGAAAGTTGCGTGCATTGAAGAGATTGCGTACACAATGAAATTTATTGATAGAACTCAATACGAACGAGTGATCGATGGAATTCCCCGTTCGGCGTATCGAACGTACCTGGAAAGAATCTTACACGAAGAGTGAACATGAAATTTCAGAACAGTCCATTGCAAGGTGTTGTCGTTATTTACCCAGACGTGCTTCGGGATGACCGCGGTTATTTTTTTGAGGCATTCAGCAAAAAACGATACAGCGATATCTGCGGTGATGTTGATTTCGTTCAGGACAATGTTTCCGAGTCAATGCAGTATACGATACGGGGTCTGCATTATCAGGTTGGCGAATTTGCACAGGGGAAACTATGCAAAGTCCTTTCGGGAAAAGTGATCGATGTTGCGGTTGATATTCGCTTTGGTTCACCAACGTTTGGAAAATATTTTGCAGTAGAACTTTCCGATGAGAACAGTGCGCAATTATGGATTCCACCAGGATTTGCACACGGTTTTTCTGTTCTATCAGAGAAGGCAGTGTTCCACTATAAATGCACCAATTACTATTCAAAAGCACACGAACGCGCAATTCGATTTAATGATCCTTCCCTCAATATAGAATGGCTGGTGAAAAACCCGATTGTTTCCGGAAAAGACCTTGCGGCACCGCTGTTTTCTGCGATCGAAAAAGATTTTATTATTTCTTAATTGCATTATTGCCGTAAAATCGCCAGTTTTACACAACGCCTTCCTTGAATTCTCTATTACGATAGCGGAGAAAATGTGAAATACTTCACACGATGTGATAGCACTAACAGTATCTCAATCTACATTCTATTACTTTTTTGGCGGTAAAAAATATCATAAACTTCTTCACGTTGGAAGCTGCATGAAAGGACGATAGACATGAATCGTTTGATACAATGGTTATCAATTTTATTTTTTCTTGTCTCGAATAATTCTTCCGCGCAAATTATTTCCGGCGCTATTACTTCTAATACAACTTGGTCCGGAAATATAACTGCAGATTCTGTGTTTATCCCTGTAGGTATAACCCTCACCATTCAACCGGGCACAACAGTAAAGTTTAATACGGGTAAAATGCTTGTTGTGGCGGGAAAGATCATTGCTGACGGAAAATCGGACAGTTTGATCTTTTTTACTTCCAATTCAGTAATTCCTGCGCCCGGAGATTGGAATGGAATAGAACTGCAAGCAACTGCACTTGTTACATCGGTCATCAATTTTTGCGTTGTCGAATATGGTGGGGGTGGATCTAATACGGGAAATATTTTTTATAAAACAGGTGCTCCTGCAATCAGTATTACCAATTCTGTGATCCAATATAGTTCTTCGCACGGTATCAATCTCCGCGCTTCACAATCCCGTATTGCTAATACCGTTCTTAGACAAAACGCAGGGTATGCTGTTTTTGCAGATCTATCATCGAGCTTTATTGTTGATTCGAGTACAATTTCCAACAACACGATTGGCGGTATTCTTGTTGGTGTAAACTCCACAGCATCAATTTTAAACTCTGCAGTCGATTCAAATGGAACGGGAATTTTTATCAGCAGTAACGCAGCACCAACAATCAAAAAAAATTATCTCCGGCGCAATAATATCGGTATTCAATATACAGGTGGCGTTACACAACCAACGATCACACAGGATACGATTGTCAATAATATTACATGGGGATTTCTTAATACAAGTACATCAACAACAGTATTGGCGAGACGAAATTATTGGGGGAATGATGCAGGACCTTTTAATCCCAGCAGTAACCCCACAGGTTTAGGAGATAAGGTAAGCAACTTTGTTGATTTTCAACCTTGGACAATTCTTGCTCCGACATCGCCTTATATTTCTGTGACAGGAAATATCGCTAAAGATTCAACGTGGTCAAGTGGAGTGTTTTGGATTAAGAATGATATTGCAGTGAACACCGGTTTTAAACTTACCATTAAACCGGGAGTGATTGTAAAATTGGCAATTGGTGTACGATTAACAGTGAACGGGTCAATCAATGCAAGTGGAACTGCGGACAGTTTAATTGTATTTACATCGATTAAAGATGATTCATATGGCGGTCATAATGATACTACTACTGCTCCATCAATACCAGCACGAGGAGATTGGGATATGGTTTGGCTCTATATTAATCAAAACAGCACAAGTATTTTGAATAACTGTATTTTCAAATGGGGCGGGTCAACTGGCAACGGAAATGTTCGAGTTGATGGCGCATCGCCAACCATTGACAACATCTATAGCACACAAAGTTCAAACTATGGCTTGTATCTTATTAATGGTGCAAATGTTACAGTTTCAAATTCAACATTCGGCTCCAATAGTTTAGATGGTCTTCTGATCCAGTCATCTAATCCCAGCATTTATAAATCAACAACAGCTAACAACGGACGCTACGGTATTTATGCGAACGGTAATTCCCGCTTTACCATCCGCAAATCAAAACTAACCGGCAACACCTACGGCATTATTGCAGATGGAGGAACAGCTAGCGCAACACTAATCTCATTGGACAGCTCAATAGTTTCGTTTAACACTATTGCCGGACTCTATTTATGGTATGGTACCGGTCCACAGACCTTTGCGTACAATCGTATTGAGGGAAACGGCGCAGGATATGGACTATGGTGTTTTAATGTAAATGCCCTTGTAACAATCGATAGTAATATAATCATTAATCATGGCGGGGAAGGCATTGTCACTTCAAGAGCTTCTATTACAAATAATCTCATTCAGGGAAACAGTTTACCGATCACATTAATAGGACGGGTGAATAGTACGTACAGTGGGAATACGATCGTTGGAAATAAGTACAACTATGCATTAGGTCTTAGAGCAAACCGGGGTGAGGAAGGATTACGGGATACATTAAGTACAGTCTTCCCTGCAGGAATTACTTCAAAGACGTATTTTTTTATTGACGATGCTTCTTCAGTTGTTGTGGCTAGTGGAACAACATTGGTTATCCAACCGGGAGTGATCATAAAAATTGCTGCCGGTTTGTATTTTCGAGTTGATGGAACATTGATTGCCAATGGAACACCATCAGATCCAATCGTTTTTACTTCGTATCGTGATGCTTCGTACGGCGGTAAAACAAATCTTCTAACCGATAACACCGCTCCAGCTCCCGGTGACTGGCAGTATGTTCGTCTCTATACTAATACCACAAGTGGAACTGTTTTTAACAATTGCGTTTTCAAATATGGTGGATTGAACGGTTATGGTAATTTATTCTTGAGCAATGATATTGTGTTTACAAATCCTAACCCTATTACGAATATCATCAGCCGGAAATCAAGTTCAAATGGAATTTATCTTAGCGATTGTAAGGTTACTTTTGATAATGTTACACTTGATAGCAATGCAGCTTATGGATTATACGTTTTAGGAAACAGACCTTCGGATGTGACTGTAAGAAATAGTTTTATACAGGATAATAATGGTGCTGGGATGCAGGCAGTTAATAATTCTGCATTTCGTGAAGTTTCGAATTGTTTCATTCGTAGAAATAATGGATGGGGGATCGGTACCTCCAATGGTACGTTGGCTCAATACTATTTTGGAAATACGGTTACTAATAATGCTGCAGGTGGGATATATACAAACAGCCCTCCAATCCTTCCTGCGGAGATTCTTTTTGTCGGCAATACAGTTACTGATAATGGTACGGAAGGTATTCTCAGCAGCCGTGCAACATTTATTGATAACATCATACAGCGAAATCGTTTTCCGCTTGCAGTATGGAGACGGACCGGAAATATTTATACCGATAACAGCGGTGCGGATGGAAATGTTATTTCGAATAATACTTATAATGCAATCGCAATTTGGGATGCAGAGATTTCCGACACTTTAAAAGCAACGTTTCCAAAGGATATCAATTCAAAAACATATGTTGCCCTCTATGATTTTCAAGTAGCTACTGGTACAACACTCGTGATCGAACCGGGTGTCATAGTTAAATTCCAACAGATTCCGGCAAATAACTGGCACCGGTTTGATGTCTACGGTACGTTGATGGCAAATGGAACTCAAGCAAATCCAATTATTTTCACTTCGTGGAGAGATAGTACTGTCGGTGGAAAGACCACATCACTGACTGATTATGCACCACCAGCTCCTGGTGATTGGTATTATATTGCATTTCGCAACGGCAGCGGCGCATCGGTTGTTCGGAACTGTCAATTTAAATATGGCGGAAGAGATGGACAAAAAACAGTCTATTTTGAAACCAATATTGGTGGTTTGACTTTTTCAAACAATGTGGTGAGACGATCAATGTCGGCAGGAATTTATGTGTACAATACACCAATTATAATTGATAGTACTGTGGTTGATAGTTGTGCAGAAACTGGTATTCAAGTCGGCGCAAGCGCCGCAAACATTGTATCGATTCGGAATTCAAAAATTTTTAAAAATGGTGTTTACGGAGTGTGGGTACAGAATCCGGCAAACCTCTCAGTCCTTTCAAATTGTTATATTTCAAATAATACAAAAACGGGATTCTATATAGAAAATAACACCATATCACTTTCAGTTATAGGGAATACAATAAATAATAACGGTGATCACGGAATGTATTTACTTGCGCGAAACGATGCGATTGATACATTGTTAATGATAGCCGGAAATAAAGTTCTGAACAACGGACTGACAGGTATTTTTTCATCGAGGGCATACATTATTGATGATTCCATTTCCGGTAATCGGTATGCGATCGGTGTCATCGGACAACTTTCACTTGCCGGCACCGGTACTTCGTTGGGCAACTTCTATGAGAACAATGTCATAGCAGGAAATAAATACAACGATGTTTTGTTGACACAAGAGGACATTTTTGGCGAATTAGGCGCCGTGTTGCCGCCAAACTATTCAAAAGTTATTGCTGTACGTGGAGACCTTAATGTTGCATCGGGAACAACACTTCGGATTGCGCCAGGGAGTATTATTAAATTTCCAAAAGAATACGGAAGTGGATATATCTTAGTGAATGGAACATTGCTTTCGGAAGGAACAACTACCGATAAGATCGTTTTCACTTCTTGGAAGGATGACACGTATGGGGGCGATACCAATCTTGATACATCTTCTGCCATTCCCATTCCCGGCGACTGGAATCGGATTCAACTGTCAGGTGCAACAACAAACGCATCGCACTTTTTAAATACAATTATCAGATATGGAGATGGATCCAATACCGGCTCGCTTTATTTTAACCAAACGTCAGCCATGATCGAATCGTGTTTTGTTTCGTATGCTAAAAGCTGGGGGATGCAGCTTAATAGTTCCTCCTCTCAAGTGATCGGTACTGAAATTCATCACAACGGATCAGGAATTTATGTCAGCGGCACACCACTTCCAATTGTGAATAACAACAACATTTATCTAAACACAACCTATGGTTTCTATTCAAGCAGTACCGGTGCAACAACCAACGCGAAGAATAACTATTGGGGGCATGTTACTGGTCCATTAAAAAATCAGGGAATTAATCAAAACCTTACCGGTCTTGGAAACAAGATATTTCTTTCCGGTACGGGTGAAGTCGATTATCAGCCGTATCTCACAACCCGATCTGGAATTTTACCGGGTGATGTGAGTGGTAACGGACAGATTTCAGCATTCGACGGCTCGATGATATTGCAATATATTGTCAGTCAAATCAGTCTGACACCGGTTCAACGTCTGGCGGCAAATGTCAGCGGTGATACGACAGTGAGTGCATTTGACGCTTCATATATTTTACGATATGTTGTCGGATTGATCTCAGGATTTCCGGGATTAGGTAAACTGTCGATCGAATCCGATATTGCATCGGCATTTGCATTCAATATTGAAAAGGGACATAATCCGAACGAGTTTGATCTTGTTATCCATCTTAATAAACCGACGAATGTATTTGGTCTAAACTTTAAACTCTCTTTTGATACGACATTGGTAAAACCGATTGGAATGAAAAAGACGATGGAATCTGACAGCATGATGATGTTCCATAATTTCCCGAGCGGTTATGCTAATCTTGCCATGGCAGGAATAAAACCATTAAATGCAACAGGCAATGTTGCACGATTTACATTCACACTTCTCGATCCTGCAAAAGCGCAACAGCAAGTGTTGTTTGCAGTAAAGAAATTTGTATTGAATGAAATGGATGTAACGAGTGATGTGGGTTCTATCATATTGAATGTGGATGATATTACCGAAGTTCCTACAACATTTGCATTATCGCAGAATTATCCGAATCCGTTTAATCCAATAACATCAATTAAATATCAGATTCCAATTTCCGGCAATGTGAGAATGTCAATTTATAATCTGCTTGGTCAAGAAATAAAAACATTGGTCAACGAACAACAATCTGCCGGATTTTATACGATTCGATGGAATGGGACGGATAATACTAACCGTTCAGTTTCGAGCGGTGTATATATCTACAAAATTGATGCTCGTGCAGAGGGAAAAGAAAAATTTACCCAAGTGAAAAAAATGATTTTGGTCAAGTAAAAAAGACAAGAAGAAGTTTCAATGAAAAAATCATTTTTATATTTCATCATAGCCGTGTTGACTGTATTGTGTGCTGGTATTGCACAAGCACAGATAGATACCGTACATCTCTTTTTGCAAGACGGGTTCGGGAAACGGGGGAATTTCTATGGCTTTCCTATCTATTGCAATGATTCGCTTACTGTTGCAGATTCTGTGATATCCGGCGAGTTCACTGTAAGTCATAATGGCGCCGTGATGGATATTATCGGGTTCGATACGGTCGGTACAATGCTTAGTGGAGTTCAAAACGTTATTTATTATTCTGCAACCAAAAAATTAGCTTTTATAAATTCGAAACCGATATCGGGAACCGGAACTCTCATTTATCTTACTGTTCAAGTCAAAACAAACGCTTCGGGTACTACGCCATTGAATCTTACAGGAGCAATGTTGAACGAAGGAAATCCAGTTGTTGAGGTGGATCCCGGCTCATTCCGTCCGATGGATATTTTTATCAACCCTAAAAATCCACCGCAAAATAAAGTTGTGGGCGATACAATATTGTTCTCTGTAACGGGAGACAAAACACTTCCATTATTCTGGAGCGTTGCAGATACTTCGATTGCTTTGATTGATTCAACTGGTCGATTGATCGGAAAAAAAATTGGACAAACCTATGCTAAAGTTGTTGACTTTATTGGATTGTCAGACTCATCAAATTTGATTCCAATAAATTCGCCTGCATTGAATAGTCTTACAATGACCATTCGTGATACTTCATTTGTGCAGAATCTTACATTCGATCTTCCGATACGAATTTCTGATGTTACTTCTCTGGGAATTATTTCTACACAATGGAAGCTGAACTTTAATGCAAACACCCTTGTACCGAAAGCAGTGATAACTGTTGGTGCATTGGCACAATCTTGGGGAACACCAACGGTAAATTTTGGAACTGGAACAATCGACGTTGCAATGGCAGGGTCAGATACTCTTACCAGTCAAGGAATTTTTGCATACGTTCGTTTTCAAGTGAAACGATTTGCTACGCAATCTTCAAATCTCACTTTACAAAATGTAATGTTCAATGAAAACATCAATGCTGCGATCCAAAATGGTGTGTTCACACCAATTCTCGGACCGACAATCACGATCAATCCAAACGTGCAAGTGCTTACACGTGGTGATACCCTGACATATTTCGCAACCGGTGGAACACCACCGTATAAATGGTTCTCATCGAACGTGGCAATAGCATCTGTTGATTCTCTCACAGGAAAAGTAAAAGCGAAATCACGCGGAATTGATACCTTGAGGGCATTTGATGTTCAAGGTTTCGATGGAACGGCCATTATTTCTATCAATGATTTTCTTGCTACATTGCCGGATACAACCGTTGCAATCGGAGATTCAGTTGATGTGCCAATCTATGTCAGCGATGTAACCGGTCTCGGAATATTATCAACACAGATAAAGATTGGATACGATACAACCAAAGTTCGTTTTTCACAATTGATTACATCTGGTGTAATGAGCAGTGCAATGCAAACTGCTGTTAATGATTCTGGTTCGGTCATTCACATGGCGTTTTCCGGTTCATTCCCTCTTGCCGGAAACGGGGTGTTTGCAAAATTACGGTTCCATCACAAAGCACCTTCCGGTCCGGGGCAATTTACACCCTTGACATTTCTTGAATATCTGAATAATGAAAATGGTCCGACAGTAACTTTGAAAAATGGAAAAATCACAATTTTTTCTCCACTGAACACCAATCCTATCTTAACAAAAGCAATGGGTGATACAACCATCAACGAAGATCAGCAATTGACGTTTGACTACGACGCATTTGATCTTAACAACGATACATTGAAATTTAGTTTACAGAATCCGTCACCGGGGATGTCAATTGATTCGATGACGGGTCTGTTTAATTGGAGACCAAGTTTTACACAATTCGGATTGCACACTTTTACTCTTTTGGTAACCGATGGAAAAGGAGGCAGTGTCTCGAAACAAACAAACATAAATGTCAACCGTATTCCGGTTTTCACACAAACACTTCCTGATACTATTATTGTTGTCGATTCTGTTTTGAATTTTACGTATTCCGCTGTTGATCCTGACAATGATAATCTTACATTTTCGATTATAAAATCCCCTGTGGGTGCAACAATTCAGAGCGATGGAATATTTTCTTGGAAACCATCTGTTACACACATTGGAAATGATACGATCATTGTTGCCGTGAGCGATGGTAGTTTCATCGCTCGGGACAGTGCAATTGTTACAGTTCAAAAAATAAATCGACCGCCGCAATTTGTTGCAACACTTCCTGATATTTCTGTTGTTGTCGATTCTATTTTGAATTTTAAGTATACCGCTGTTGATCCTGATAATGATAATCTTACATTTTCAATGATGAAATCTCCTGCGGGTGCGACAATTCAGCCTGATGGAACATTCTCTTGGAAACCATCTGTTACACAAATTGGAAGCGACACTATTATCATTGCAGTAAGTGATGGTAGTTTCACCGTTCGGGACAGTGCAATTGTTACAGTGCAAAAAATAAATCGCTCACCGCAATTTATATCAGTGCTTCCGGATATTATTTTTCCGGTCGATTCTGTTTTGAATTTTAAGTATGCCGCCGTTGATCCCGATAATGATAATCTTGTATTTTCGATTGTGAAATCTCTTTCAGGTGCTACAATTCAGAACGATGGACTATTTTCATGGAAGCCATCTGTTTCACAAATAGGTAAAGATACGATCATTATTTCCGTAAGCGATGGAAGTTTTATTGTTCGAGACACAGCGATTGTTACCGTGATCGGCTTCCCGACAGCGAAGTTATCCCAGAACAATTTTGATTTTGGTTCCATAAGTTTTGGCGGATCAAAAACATTGTCCGCTTCGATAACAAACAATGGTGTTACGCCACTGGTTATTCTTGGTTTGCCTGAATTCAATCTAAAACCAGACCCAAATTTTATCCTTGATACGACAGGTGTTTCGTCAATTGCCCCAGGTGCACAAAAGACCATTACTATCACATATCATCCCAAATCTGTTGGCGGGCATTTTACAGCATACGTATTCAGCACGAATGATCCCAAAAATCCATCGATTGTGTTGACTGCAAACGGTTCTGCTATTGCTAAACTTGCAGTAACCAAAAAACTATTAGTTGATACATTGCATAATTCATCCGTCTCATTTAAGGATTCTACGAGCGGTGTTAACCAGTTATTTAAATTTTTTGAACAAAGTGGAATTCAAATATCGTTGACCGGTTTTGACCTTCGTCCATCAGGAAATGATATTCTCTTGCTGATCGCCCCGCAAAAGAAATTTACACCTCAAGAAATTGATTCCGTGAAAACATTTGTTATCAACGGAGGATTGTTGGTTGCTCTCGGCAATTCAGCGCTTGAAGGAAATAATGCCGCTGCATTAAATTCATTGTTGCAAGATTCTACATGGACAACCAATCTTGCATTTAATTCAAATACTGTGGTCGATGATTCATCAAATTTTCAGTCTAATAATTTTGATCCATTGTTAACCACATTTGCCGATGTTAAACATCCGTACTTTGCCAATGTTGATACACTGGTGTTCTTTGGAAGTGCAAGCGTAACGGTTTCCGGAACAGCAATCCCGTTAATAACAACATCACTAAAAGGAAAAACGATCGGCGGGACAAGTAGTGTGCAGCCCGCAGTTGCTGGTCTCAGCAAGATTGGCAAAGGAAAAATTCTATTGCTGGGCGATGCCGATATGTGGAAGGTGGAATCTGCCAATCAGCAAAAACAACCGAATATTTCGATCAAAGATAATCTTGCATTCGCAATTAATGTGTTCAGTGTTACCGAAGATTACGAAGTGAAACTTCCAAACAAAACATTGAATGAAAGATATCAGTTGGTCAGCATCCCGTTCGATCTTGATAATGCCGATGTTGCATCCGTTCTTAAAGGTTTAGGTGAACAGGGCCCGTTGTCATGGAGATTATTCGGACATTATGATCCGTCCACCGGAAAATACGTTGAGTTTCCGACTGAGAAATTCAAATCATTCAAACGAGGAGAAGCGTATTGGCTGATCACGCGCGGAGAATTCGGGTTGAGTCTTGGCAATTCAACGATCGTTCCGGTACAATCATACTATCCTATTAAGATTGGCCCCGGATATTCGATGGTGGGAAATCCATTTCCGTACAAAGTGAGTTGGAAAAATTCAACTCACGATTCAACACAAAATCTTATTTGGAAATTTGACGGTGCAACATTCAAAGCAGAATCCCTTGCGCTCGATCCGTTTATAGGGTACTTTGTGAAAAATATGTCGAAGGATAGTGTTATTATTTATATCAATCCTGAAGATATTACCGGTTTAGGAAAATCCGGATATTCTGCCGCTGTGGTTAATGAAGGAGAATGGAGAATTGGTATCAGTGCTGGTTCTGGAAAATCTTCTGACGAAGAAAATTATGCGGGCGTTGCAAAGGGAGCAAAGGATGAATTTGATTCATTCGATGTTGCTGAACCGCCATCGTCTCCGACTGATTATGTGGTCGTTCGTTTCCAAAATAATTCATGGAAAGAACAGAGCGGTTCGTATGCAATGGATATTCGTTCGATCAGCAATGAAGGGCTCTTCTGGGACTTTGATGTTACCACTGCAGCATCTCAATCGCGTGTAACATTGAACCTGACGAAATTTGGAAATCTTCCAAACGATTTTGAAATATTTGTGATCGATAAAACAACCGAACGCATAGCGCAGATCGATCAGACATATCAATATGAATTTTCGATGGTAAAGAATGAATCACGCCGAAAATTCCGGTTGATTACAGGCAAAAAGGATTATGTTGAAAAAAATACACAAGGAATTCCGCTTATTGCTGTTGATTATTCACTGATGCAAAATTATCCGAATCCGTTCAATCCTTCAACACAAATTCGATACGCACTTGGTCATAGCGGGCACGTTTCACTTGATGTCTACAATGTATTAGGACAACATGTGCGTTCGTTGATAAATAAAATTCAACCGATCGGAACGTATGAGCTTGAGTGGGACGGGAAGGATAAAACCGGAACCCATGTTTCATCCGGAGTTTATTTCTATAAGATAACAGTGATGTCCAACGGTGAAAAAATATTTAACGAAACAAAAAAATTGATGCTTCTTAAATAAGATAATTTTATGGTTTATCCCATCGTAAATCTGATCCTGACGTGATGCGAATATTGCTTTTTCTTCTTAGCCTTCCATTATTACTTTCTTCACAGCCAACCTTACAACAAAAAATTGCTCAGATGGTGATGGTCGGTTTCACCGGAACAGCAATTCCTGACTCCATTAAAGTAGATATCCAGCAGCGAAGTCTCGGCGGCATAATTCTTTTTGCGAATAATATTGCTGAACCAAATCAGATTCGTGAGTTGGCATCTCAATTATCTGTTTTAAGTTCTTCAAAATTGTTGTTAGCTGTGGATCAGGAGGGTGGTAAAGTTGCTCGTTTAGGTGCAGCGAATGGGTATAGTTCTACTCCAACCGCATTTCACTTAGGAAGCCATTTGAATCGTGAAGACTCAACCCGCGTATCAGCTGCGCTGATGGCAGGGTGGCTGAACCAGGCAGGATTCAATATAAACTTTGCGCCAGTAGCCGATGTGAATGTAAATCCACTCAGTCCGGCAATTGGGAAGTCCGAACGAAGCTACTCAGCGAACCCGGATACGGTCTCCCAACATATATCATGGTTCATCGATGAGTTCCATAAGAAAAAAATCATCACCACGTTAAAACATTTTCCCGGGCATGGCAGCGCTACAGCTGATTCGCATTTAGGATTTACCGATGTAACGAACACTTGGACGGCAAAAGAACTTGAACCTTTTCGAACAACAATCAAGAGTGGAAGTACTGATGTCATCATGGCTGGGCATCTCTTTAATGCTAAGATTGATTCACAATATCCCGCCTCACTTTCTTATAAGACCATCACCGAACTATTGCGTGACTCACTTCATTTTGATGGTGTTGTTATCAGTGATGAATTATTTATGAAGGCAATCGCTGCGAACTTTCTGTTTGATGACGCATTGGAATTATGTGTAAAATCAGGAACAGATATTTTGCTCTTTAGTAAATCCGTCTATAACAATCAATCATTGACCGCATATGTTGTTGATGTTATTACGAGTAAAGTTCAAACAGGGAAAATTCCGTTAGCAATGATCGACTCTGCATATGGTCGAATTCAACGATTGAAGCAAAGAATATTGACCACCACTACTATTGCGTCATCACTGGAACCAAACTCTCCACTGTTGGATCAAAATTACCCCAATCCATTTAATCCGGTAACGACTATCAAATTTGTCCTGCAATATTCTAATCACACATCATTAAAAATATATGACGTGTTAGGAAGAGAAGTTGCAACAGCGGTAGAAGGTAAACTTAACTCAGGAATACACTCGTATCAATTTTCCGGTGTGAACCTCGCCAGCGGAGTTTATATTTATCGGATTGTTTCAGGAAACTTTGCTCATACAAAAAAAATGGTCTTGCAAAAGTAAGTTGAGACGAGAATATTTTTATTAAAAAATCACCCTGCCTAATGTAGTTTACAGTTGTTTACTAAAAATCATTCAAAATGAAGCAATATTTATAATGCATAATTATTCAACGAATGCATAAATGCTTTTTTTTGTTGCATTAGTTGTTGAAAAATCGTTAACATTCCACCAGAAAGTTACCCCATCGTTATCGATACCGTGCTGCTGGAAAATATGCCTTATACTGTATGTTCTTCACCCAAATAAATTTAGATTCGTTTTACAACATTCTTTTCTCAATTAGGAGATGAATCAGTGAAATCTTTAGCTACTCTCTGCTTAATTCTACTAACCACATCATTTTTACACTCAGGAACGTCAGGAAAAATTTCCGGTAAAGTGAATGATGCACAAACAGGTGACGCACTTGTTGGTGTGAATGTGGTAATTGTTGGAACCACACTTGGTGCTTCAACTGATATCGATGGTGGATTTGTGATTATCAATATTCCTCCTGGAGAATATACTGTAAGAGCATCCGCTTTGGGTCATGCGTCTGTATTGCAAACAAAAGTTCGTGTTCTCATCGATCAAACAACTGAAGCGGATTTTAAGCTGTCGGAAGAAGTGGTAAAAGGGGAAGAGGTTATCATTGTTGCTCAACGACCGGTTGTGCAAAAAGATGTCGCGTCCAGTCAGGCAAATATCAGTGAATCTGAGATACAAAAATTACCGGTTACTTCGGTGACAGCGGTTATTGGTTTGCAGGCAGGCATACAAGGTGGAACAACAATTCGTGGCGGAGCATCGGATCAAACGGCTTTTATGTTGGATGGATTAACATTGCGGGATGAACGAAATAATACTCCAATCACCGGTATTAGTCTGAGTGCTGTCCAAGATATCCAGGTTCAAACAGGCGGATTTAATGCAGAGTACGGTAATATTCGATCAGGTATTGTGAATGTGATTACCAAAGAAGGAAGTCCAAACCAATATACTGTCAGCATCACGGGACGATACAGTCCGCCGACAGCAAAAAATTTTGGCGGGAATATCTTTGACAAAAATTCATATTGGATCCGTCCATATCTTGATCCGGCAGTAGCGTTTGTGGGTACGACAAATGGATCGTGGGATTATTTTACCCAGCAACAGTATCAAGCGTTTGAAGGTTGGAATTCCATCTCAGAAAAAACGATGAAAGATCCAAATCCAGCGAAACATTTAACCCCTCTGGCAGCGCAACAACTCTTCCTCTTTCAACATCGCAAATCAGCAGACATCATTCAACCGGATTATGATGTTGACATGGGTATTGGCGGACCGGTTATTCCAATGATTGGTGATCAATTTGGCAATCTCCGATTTTTTGCGTCATACCGAAGTGCGCGAACAATGTATATGATTCCGTTGGCAACAAATGACTATCGCGACTATACCGGTCAACTAAAAGTAACCGCCGATATAACCGGCGGAATGAAAATAATGTTTCAAGGTTTGCAGGGACAACAATACGGCACAACAAATAGTAGAACAGGTCTTCCCGGATTCTTTACTTCGCCCGGATCTATTGCAAGTGAAATTACCGGCGGCGGCAGTTTTGCAGATTCAAGAATGTATTCCGATGCATACTGGTCGCCAAGCAAAGTGAACACAAACAGTTATGGTACGAAGTTTACTCATATTCTTTCATCAGTAACATCGTATGAAATCAGCATTAACAGAGTCGTTTCTCAATATCAAACCAATCCTGGTCGCAACCGAAATACAGATAGCATATATTATTTTGGCAATGGATACAAAACAGACGAAGGACCATTCGGTTATACTTTTAATCCAACTACTGGTGTTAATGGTCTGCGAATGAGCATTGGTTTTAGTAATTCACGCGACAGCAGTAAGGTGGCTGCATCAACAGTACGTTTTGATTTCAATAGTCAAATGGATAAATATGATCAAATTAAAGCAGGGGTGGAATTTACCTATACCAAAAATGATGTAAACTATGCTTCGATCGATCCTTATTTGCCGCGAAGTGGAGTTTGGTCTAAATGGTCAACAACACCAATTCGTGGTGCATTGTATCTGCAAGATAAAATTGAGTATGAAGGAATGATCGCTAATATCGGCATTCGCATGGATTATTCTGATCCTCGCGGTACATGGTTTGAATATTCACCATACGATAAAGCTCTTTCTGCGGAATTTGCTGCCGGTTTAGATACTATCCTTGCTCGTGTTGAAATCGAAAAGAGCATAACATTCAGTCCCCGCATTGGAATTGCGTTTCCTGTTACTGAATATTCCAAACTATTTTTTAATTACGGACATTTTCGACAGATGCCTACACCGGAAAATTTATATTTGATCCGTCGTTCGACATTCGATCAGTCGGTAACGCGACTTGCGAATCCAAACAACCCTCTTCCCAAAACTGTTTCATACGAATTAGGGTACGAACACAGTTTGTTTGAACAATATCTTGTTCGCATTGCAGGCTATTATAAAGATATCACCGACCAACCAGCACTTATTACATTCGTCAGTCGTGATACAAAAGTAAACTATTCAGTCTCTACACCAAATTCCTATGCCGATATTCGCGGCTTTGAAATTACGCTGCAAAAAAATAGAGGTGAGTGGATCACAGGATTTTTGAATTATACATACATGGCATCATCAAGCGGACGATATGGATTTGGTTTTGTGTATGAAAATGCTGCAGACCAACGAACATACGAACGCGATAATCGTGAAACAGATCTATATCAATCAAAGCCTGTTCCTTCTCCTTACGCTCGTTTCAGTCTTGATTTGTTTACGCCGATTGATTATGATCCGATGGGTTCGAATGGATTTTTATTTTATGATTGGAGATTGAATTTTACCGGAAGCTGGCAAAACGGTAATTATTTTACATGGGCAGGCGGCGGCGGAGCAAGTATTCCGGGTATCCGCAACAATATGCAGTATAAAGACAATTATTTCCTTGATATGCGTGTCAGTAAATCATTTAAGATTTTGGGTGCTGAATTGTTGCTCTTTATGGATATTTTCAATTTACCAAACATCCAGAATTTTTCAGGATATGGATTTATTGGAACCAACTTTGATGAGTATATGAAATCGTTACACATGCCTTCGGACAAATATGATTCTCGATTTGGCTACGTCAATATTACTGGGGATGATCAACCGGGTGATGTTCGTAAAGATGGTGTTGATTATGTTCCGATCGTTGCAGTTGGCAGTACGGCGGGTGTCACAACTCCTTTTACAACTGCTATTTACTACGATGCAAGTTCGCAGCAATATCTTGAATATAAAGACAATGCATGGGTACAGGTTGACCAAGGACGTTTGAGTAAAGCACTTGATGATAAAGCATATATCCGAATGCCAAGCATGCCTCAATTCTTATTCTTAAATCCACGCGATATGTATTTTGGAATGAAATTGACGATTGATTTTTAGTATAAGAACCGTTGTGTTTAAAGATAATCGATCAACGCGGTATTGAACTATTTACGAGGAAGCTATGAAGCAAAAATTATTTGCACAACACGTTGTCGGAATAAGTTTGTTTGTTGGTCTGATTATAAGCTCGGTTCAACTTGAAGCACAACAATCAAAATGGATGACTGTTGGTGCATTGCAAAGTTGGTATTCCAGTTCCGGATGTGAGATTGAAGAAGGGCGAGTGCAGGTGCAGCAAGATGGCGTTCGTTGGCCCGCTATTTTTCAAAAACAAGATATGATTGCTGCTAAAGGATTTTGGATCGGTACAACGAATTATTTAGATAAAAACGGCACAACATATCAACAAAAAGTTGTTCATGTGGGTCCTCGAGTGCGCGGTACAACAGAGTTTTTCTCCACACGTTTTAAAATGATCAGTAAGTTCGATCCGCCAGCCGTTTTTGTTGATGGAAATGTTTCACAAGGTCAATCGGTAGACAACGATAGTGTTGATACTAATTTAAAAGCTGACAGAGTGATTGATAATATTATTAATACATCCATCGGTATTGAGGTTCATAGAAAAATTATCGGTTTCAGTCAACAAGGTCATGACAACTATCTTATCTATGAATATACTTTTACAAACACAGGCATCGTCGATGATATAGGGACGACAC
This sequence comes from Bacteroidota bacterium, assembly GCA_030679145.1. Lineage (GTDB taxonomy): Bacteria > Bacteroidota > Ignavibacteria > UBA10030 > UBA8401 > UBA8401. The sequence goes on from JAUXTU010000116.1 coordinate 104,651, forward strand.
GTCCTTCGAAAACTCTCACAGGTGTCTATTTCTATTGGCAGAATCGATATGCAGTTTGTGCTGATACCAGATATGTGATTGCAAACTCAACGGGTTGGGGGACAAACACACTAAACGATGTTGTTGGTGATACAACTGTTCCTCATACATTTCCATTCGCAGCATCCCCATTTAATTCTACAAACGATTTACGGGCAACATATGCATGGCACGGTAAATCAATTTTCTTTACTGGCGTTTATGATAATGTCGGCGGACCAATTTGGTCTCCTTCCACTGCAGCCGGATATGGATATCAATCAGGAGATACCATCGGTCGTCTTGGTGCTTCTCAATTTGTTGGCTTGGTAACATTGTATGCACAAAAATCACCGTCTGATACATCGGATGATCTAAAACAACCTGCAACAACCTCTTACGAAGGATCTGACGAACCAAATAATTCTAATAATGATCAATACAATCCGGTAAAAATGTCATCAGAATATAGCTGGATGACCAAAGGGCATGTCATACCTAGACACGCAGATAAAACTGGTCCAGGAGGTGATCCTGCAACTGGCTCTGCTGGTGCAGCAGGTTATTCAGCGGCAATTGGATATGGACCGTACACATTGGCACCGAATGAAAGAATTAAAATTGTAATGGCAGAAGCAGCCGGCGGGTTGTCTCGTGAAGCAAATACTGATATTGGCAGATTATATAAAAATGCTCCTTCGGCGACACGTGAAACTGCTCTATTGAATTATAAAGGTGTCAGTAAAACAAAAAATGATTGGGTATATACCAGCAGAGATTCTTTGTTTAAAACGTTTCGTAATGCAATCAATAATTATCAATCAGGGTATGCTACTGGTTCGTTAGCACCACTTCCTCCGAAATTTTTTAATGTAAATTCCGGAGCAGGCGGTATCCGATTTGCATGGGAATTATATAGCAGCACGGGAATTCAGGGATTTCAAGTATGGCGGGCAATCAGTCGTTCTGATAGTTTCTATACAAAAATTGCCGATCTTCCGGCAAGTGCTCGTGCGTATCAAGATACAACAGCAGTTGTTGATGTGGCACATTATTATAATTTTGTTGTCGTTGGAACAAATGGTTTAACAAGTAATCCATATTACGCTCAAACGTACGATCCGGCTTACAAAAAAGTAGCCGCTTCTGCGGAGTTGATAAAATCAAATATCCGTATCGTTCCCAATCCCTATAATATCAGTGCCGCGAAATTATTGTATCCCGGCGAACAGGATAAGATCGCCTTTAAGAATGTTCCTGCAATTTGCACGATCCGAATCTATTCGGAATTAGGAGAACTCATTAATACTCTGGAACATATAGACGGGACTGGAACGCAAGATTATGATATGACCACATCATCAAAACAAATTATTGTCAGCGGAATATATATTGCTGTGATCGAAACACCGGCAGGGAGCAGGGCAATATTAAAATTTGTGGTCATTCGCTAATATGATCTATTCGAAAGGATTTGATGGTTATGAATAAAATGATTTTTTCAATAAATATTTTTATTATAAGTATGATTGTTGTGGGATGCAGCGATCCATCCGCAAACAATAAATATAATTATGTTTGGCAGCCGTTGGCAACCAATACATGGTATGTTGTTCTTAATGATACATTGGCCACAAGCAGCAGTGTTGGCGGATTTAAAGTAACATCTTCCGGTTTTGAATATACTGTCACCGTTGACAGTGTTGGTCGAGATACTGCCTTTACGCCGAGGATGTATATCGTAAGCAATATTACTACCGCCAACCGGATGGAAATGGCGTTCGATATTGCCATTAAAGGGGCGGTCGATACTCTGCTGATGAGTGACAGTTCAAAAGTCCCATTTGCGTATGTCTCATCCGGAGGATCAATAGTTTCTATTGGTGCCAATAATGATCGTGATTCTAAACCATATACCATCGCAGCACAGAATATTCTTTCAAGTAAACCCGAGAATAAAAATTTTACATTTTCAACAAATCCGGATAAGTGTAGTAAGCAGATTCGTATCCGAACAACATTGAATTGGATGCAGTATTTAGGTGCCGTACCGTTGAAACCGAATCCGATGCCAAAATCAAAAACAGTAACGGTGGTTGTATCAAATTTGAAAATTACAACATTTGATATTGACGTTCTGGATAAACCATAAGATTGTTGATTTTCAGAATTTACTCATGACCAACATTTCAGGTATAGTATGAAAATAAAATTTGTATTGATTCTAATCATATTGGTCTCAGCAATCAGTGTTGCTGCTGACCAACAAAAGCGCGGTCAAACAGGATTTAAATTTTTGAATGTCGCTACTGACCCGCGTATGGTTGCAATGGGTGAAGCGGGAACAGCGATTGAAGGAAGTTCATCATCCATGTTTTTTAATCCTGCGAGTATGGCCTGGATGAAAACAATGGTAGATGGTCAGGTTGGGCAAGTACAATGGTTTGCGGATATTAACTATCAATATGGAGCAATTGCATTTGCACCTTCCAATGGTGATTTTGGTGTCGTTGGATTCAGTATGCAGTATGCAGATTACGGTGAAATTACCAGAACGATTCGAACAGATTTGGGAGAGGGGTATTTAGATCTTGGAACATTTCACCCGATAGCTTTACAAGCAGGACTTAGTTATGCTCGAGCGTTAAGTGATAGATTTGCAGTCGGCGGCAATGTTAAATATACGCTGCAGGATCTTGGTAACGGTGTCAATGGATTAAACGCTCAGGATAATCCTCTTGCTTCAAAAAATTCTACCGATGTTGTTGCTTTTGATTTTGGCATGTATTATAAAACAGGATTAAAGAGTTTGAACTTTGCAGTCAGCGTTCGAAATTTTTCACAAGAGGTTAAATATGAGCGGGAAGGATTCCAACTTCCGTTGATCTTTCGTGTTGGTGTAGCATTTAATGCGATGGATCTTATCACCGAGGATAAAGATGCTGATGCATTTCTTATTTCGATTGATGCTACCCACCCGCGTGATTTTTCAGAACAGGTTAATATAGGCGGTGAATATACATTTATAAAAATTTTTGCATTGCGAGCCGGTTATATGTTTAATAATGATCTCTATAATTTTACTGCAGGTGCCGGAGTTCATCATTCGATTGAAGGAGTAGATTTTGGTGTGGATTATTCTTATACGCCATACGATAAGCTTGGTACAGTTAATCGTTTTTCGGTTCAATTTAATTTTTAACGTTCATTTTTAAAATGGTATGCACATGAAAAAGAACATTAGTTATTTTCCCAAAGATTTTTTTATTTTCATCATTGTTATTGCAATGATGTTGTTGACGGGTTTCAGCGGATGCAAAGAAGATGAACCAACAAGTCTTTATGATCCAAACTATATTACGCGTATTCAACCGATTGTCGATTCACTTTCACCATCGGGTGGTGCACTTGCAGGTATTGATGTTATCACTGTGCACGGAAAAAACTTCTCGACCGTAAAAACGGAAAACACTATTTATTTTGATATTCAAAAAGGAACAATTCAAACAGCCACTGCAACACAACTTACCGTTAAAGTTCCTTTATTAGTAAAAGACACAGTGGCGGTAAAAGTATCCGTTGTTGGAGCGGATAAATTCAGCGAAATAAAAACTTATAAATTGATCGGAGCGGTCAGTGAATTTGGTGCACTATCATCTTTTGAAGATGCATATGCTATAGCATGTGACAAAATTGGCAATCTTTATGCTTCGCTGGTCTTAAACAGTATTGGAAACGGCATCAGAAAATTCACTCCCTCTGGAGATACAAGTACGTTTGCACCAAAGGGTTCTGAAACTAACTGGACGGCTATAAAAGTGGGATCTGATGGTACACTATACGCTTGTCGTAATCAATTTGCAATTTTTTCTATCGCTGCTGGAGCGAAATCAATAATATTCAAGTCCATTCCAGGATCAAAATTATACGATCTTGATTTTGACAAGAATTTAAATATTTGGTCTGGTGGTGCTTTTGACTCAATATATAAAATACAACCAGATAAATCACACAAAGGATTTTTCTTTGCAAGTAATGCAAACGTACGATCTGTTCGGATTTATAAGGACTTTCTTTATGTAGGTGGGAAAGTTGATTCTATTGAGGGTGTATGGAGAGCGCCAATAGATGGATCAGGGTCATTAGGCACATTTCAAAAATATTTTGATCTTTCCGCACAACCCGGTTATTCATATAACGGCGCAAATGTAACCGCAATTACATTCAATTCCGACGGTGATTTATATATTGGAACGAACGGCAAAGATGGTATTTTACTAGTCCATTCATCTTCGCCAACGACTGCGGAACCATTTTATTCAGGACTATTTGTTGCAAACGCTGAGAATTATTCATTTGCATGGGGCAGCGGAACAACCTTGTATGTGACTCGAAGAAATAACGCAATAATAACAATATCCCAGATATTGATAAAAATTAACACTCAGAAACAAAGTGCGCCATATTATGGACGCGGCGACATATAATTCTCAACAAATTACCTATACAGGTAAACTCATAACTCACTGCTTCTTTCATTAATTTACGGAGGTTTCATGAAGTCAAGGTATATACAATTTTTGGTGTTTGTATTATCGTTTGCGGTATGCGCATTTGCGCAGACGACAAAATACAATTACCAGTTCAAAGGGGCATTTCCGGATACTGGTTTTAAAGGACCGAGCGGAGCGCATGGTGTTGCAGTCGATCCAGAAGGAAAAGTCTGGCTTACGCTATTTACCAGTACGACAAAAGACAGCATTGCTGTTGGTGGAGGAATAAATAAAGTAGTACATGGTGTTTATGTATTTAATCCCAATGGAACAGCCGCCGCATTTTCACCGATAAAAATGGTCACAGTTGGAGCAGTAACAGATACTTTCCTGACAGGAAGTAATCGCGGAATAGCAAAAGACAAAAAAGGAAATATCGTATTAACGAGAGCCACAGGTGCACATTATCGCGTGAACTATAAAACCGGGGTAGGAATGAATAGAGTAATCCCACAGGCAACCTCACCGGTGATGCCTGCATTTGACGATTTAAATGAAATGTTCACTGCCAATGTTGTGAATTCAGCCGGTCCTATTCGTATTTTCGATGAAAATTTCAGCTTCCTCGGAAATGTGATCGATACATCCCGCGGTTTTTCACGTACAATCGGTGTTTCTGCCGACGGCAATGACGTCTATTGGACATCATACACGCAGCCCGGTGTAATTAGATACCACAGCGATAATGGTTCTCTCGGACCGTACAACGTTTTGGACACAATAATGTTCGGAATGACCGTAGAATCAATTACATGGCACCCAGTGACTAAATATCTCTGGGTAAGTACTGGTAACGGTTTTGCACCGTCAGCATACGATTCACTCTATACAAAGAAAAAATGGGGTAATTTTATGTTCTACGGTTTCAAGCCTCCGATTACCAAAATGTCCACACCAGTTGATAGTTTCCAATGGAGTTCAACATTATCTCCAGATTCTTTATTTAAAGTAGACCCCCGTCCGCGCGGTCTTGCATTCAGCCCAACCGGTGATACGGTATATGTTGCACAATTTAACGCAAGCGGCGTTGAAGGTTTTCAACGATTTATCGGTAAAGCAGTCACTTCAGTAAAACAAGTTGATGGAATGGTTGCATCAAAGTTTGAACTGTCACAGAACTATCCAAATCCATTCAATCCTTCAACACAGATCAATTTCTCGGTCCAATCCCGAAGCGATCTTTCGTTGAAAGTATTTGATGTACTTGGCAAAGAGGTTGCTCAGGTGGCAAACGGCACATTTGAAGCAGGCGTGTATAACGTCAATTTCGATGCAAGCAATCTATCCGCCGGTATATACTTCTACACGCTCAAAACATCAAATGGTTTCTCACAAACCAAAAAGATGTTACTTATTAAATAATATCAGCGTTCTTTATTTTCCACAAAATCCCGCTAATTATGCGGGATTTTGTGTTTTTAAACAGTGGTCAAAATTGATAGTCGCCCCTAATTTGGGTATATTCTTATTATAAATGCAAAAACTATGAGAATGTGATGGTATCAATTACCCAACCCCGCGTAAACGAGCTGCTTCAAAATATTAAGAACAAACGTATCGCTGTCATTGGCGACGTGATGATTGACCGCTATATATGGGGAAATGTCAATAGAATATCTCCGGAAGCACCTGTGCCGGTCGTGGAAGTGGAAAGTGAATCTTCACGCCTTGGCGGAGCGGCTAACGTAGCTAATAATATTGTAGCACTTGGTGCAAGTGCGCAACTGATCGGGATTGTTGGAGAAGATTTCTCCGGTAAAGAATTCCGTTCGATTCTTGAATCGCAGAATGCTTCATCAGAGGGAATTATCACAGATCGGTCGCGTCCGACGACTGTAAAGACCCGTGTGATTGCCCATCACCAGCATGTAGTTCGTATCGACAGTGAAGAAAAAAAAGATATTGGAACTGATATTCAACAAAAGATATTCTCTGTTCTTGAAAAGATTATCGATTCGATCGACGGGATCATCATTGAAGATTACAATAAAGGCGTTGTCGTGAGAGAATTGATCCACGCTATTATTGAACTTGCAAATCGAAAGAACAAGATCATTACCATCGATCCTAAATTCAATAATTTTTTTGAATATACAAATGTCACAGTTTTCAAACCGAACAAAAAAGAGACTGAAGAAGCATTAGGAAAGAAACTACAAAATGAGGCTGATATTCTTGTTGCTGGCAGAACTCTTATGGAAAAACTTAATGCTGAAAATGTTCTGTTAACCCGCGGTGAAAAAGGAATGAGCTTGTTCGAAAAGAATGGCTCAGTTACACACATTCCTACAAATGCCCGCAACGTTGCGGATGTTTCCGGTGCGGGGGATACAGTAATTGCAACATTAACAACGATGCTTACGGCTGGTGCTACGGTTGGTGAAGCCGCACTACTTGCAAATTTTGCCGGTGGTATTGTTTGCGGTGAAGTCGGCATTATTACGATCGATCCTGCAATTCTTCGCTCTACAATCTTCGAACAATAATTGTACAAGGAAGATAATGGGAAAAGTTTATACACACCAATCATTGGCTGAACAACGGGTAATTTGGAAACAACAACAAAAGAAAACTGTTTTCACAAACGGTGTATTTGATATTCTTCATCGAGGTCATGTTGAATATCTTTCGAAAGCAAAATCGCTGGGAGATATTCTTATTGTTGGAATGAATACGGATGCATCGGTGAAACGAATCAAAGGGGAACTTCGTCCAATTGTTCGTGAGGAAGATCGTGCGTTTATTCTTTCCCAGCTTGTGTGTGTTGATGCTGTCTGTCTGTTTGATGAAGATACACCGTTGGATCTTATCACCGCGCTTATCCCCGATGTTCTGGTAAAAGGTGCCGATTATACAATTGAAACTATTGTTGGAAAAGATGTTGTCGAACGCGCAGGCGGAACAGTACAAACAATAGATTTCGTTACGGACCGCTCTACATCAAATATTGTTGAAACAATCATCAGTCGATTTTCAAATAGTAAATAATGACAAGAAAAGTTTCAAAAATATTTCTCTACTCAATACTAACCCTCGTTCTGTTGATCGGAGGGATGGCGATCTTTACACAAACATCGATGTTTCGCAGCACCCTGCGTTCCACGCTCTATACATTCCTTGAAGGCGAGCTTAACGCTAATATCTATATTGGTGAGATCAACGGAGATCTCTTCACAGGTTTTTCTGTTGATACAGTAATGATGTATGTTGATGGGGCGCCGTTTATTGAAACAGGAAAACTTTCGGTGCACTATCGACTTATTAGTTTGCTGAAAAATAAAATCAATGTTGATTCACTAAAACTGGAAAACCCGATCGTCCATCTCACACGGTGGAAAAATGGTGAATGGAATATAGACCACCTTTCGAAATCAACAACGCCAAACGATAGCAGTGAATCATCACTTATTATTGTTGCAAGAAAACTTCAGATAACTAACGCCAGCTTCCATCTGATTGATTCCACCGGAGCCTATAATAGAAATTTTACGGATCGTAACGGTCGTCCGGTTATCAATTACAGCAATATTGATATTGATAATGTCAATATAGAGTTAAGTGGAATGTATTCTGCCAGTAAACTGGATGTTTCCGTAAAGAATGTATCATTCAATTCTCCCCGTGAACAGTTTACGTTGAAAAAGCTCTCGGCAGACATCCTCCGAACCAAAGAGCAGAGTTCGATCAAAAAGCTTTCCGTAATAACATCCGCCTCACACGTAGAAGCGTCAATTGTTTTAAACAATATTGATGCGTTTACTATCACCGATGTTATTGATTTACGATATGCAAATGTTGTGTTGCAAGTTTTGCCTTCCAATATTCTGTCAAATGATATTCAGATCTTTCTGCCTTCATTGGATTTTATGAAAGGGAACATTCTGTTTGACGGAGAGTTTGACGGAAATTTTGAAAATCTTTCCGTGAAAAAACTTCACACAGAATTTGGAAAGACATCGATTTCTCTTTCCGGATCAGTCTCCAATATTTATAAACCAAACGATCTGCGGTTGAATATTGTTTCTAACGGAAGCATCATTAATCCACCCGATGTTCATGCATTAATGCCATATTTTGGTATACCGGAATATAAGAATCTTGGGCTCATTACGGTTGATTTTCAATTTGTCGGCAAGCCGTTGGATTTCTTAGCCATTTCGAAGATCAAATCTGCTGCAGGAACGGTAACTGTTGACGGACAAATGGTGATTACTGAAGACAATATTCATTATAAAGGAATCCTTACGGGAAGTGATGTCAATTTAGAGAAGGTACTTGCTTCAAATGAATTTTTATCACGGTTGAACACGCGTATTTTTATTGAAGGAGAAGGAACATCACTTGCAACGTTGAATACGGAAGGTACTATTGAAGTTGATTCATCGTCGTTTCGAAATATTTCACTCAATCACTCAAAAATTGAACTAAAAGCACGCGATAAAATAATTGATGCTGATATTGTAGTCCAATCACCAAGCGGAAATATTTCTGCACAGGCAATATTTGATTTTTCCAACGAAACAATGCCGTCGTATAATGGCAGAGCGGAAGTACGTGGACTTAATCTTGCTCCAATTGTTAACAATGAACAGTATTCTTCAAAATTGTCATTCGATATAACTCGATCCGGCAAAGGACTTGCGCTGTTTGATACACCGTCGGATACAAAAATTGATTTTTACAATTCAAATTTCAATGGAATGTCGTTTGACAGCGCGCAAGTATTGCTTACATGGCTAAAAGATTCTACAAATCATGATAAACTAATCATTGCTTCACCGGTTGTTGATGGAGAAATAGAAGGGAAATTCAAATTTGATGATATCGTTAATTCAGTTCAAACTCATCTTAAAGGATTCGAAAAGATCTATCGCTATCAACGGGGAATCATTGATTCTTCATTTGCGGTGGTGGACGACTCTGCAAGCGAACGTATGAATGTTAAGAATAATCCATCTTCACTTTCCTATCATTTGAAAATGAAGAATCTTAAACCGCTGTCAATTCTCTTTAATTTTCCGGAGTTGGAAATTATAGGAACTGCATCGGGGACACTGAGAAGCGACTCAATTTCAGCATCATCATCGGGAACAATCTCTGTTTCCAACGGAATGTATGCCGATACTTCTGCATTCATTCGCCTGTTTGGAGCGAAACTTGATTATACTGTTAATAATATTTCTCCTGCCAAGACCACAAAATCGGGCGACCCGCTTGAGTTACATATCCAATTAGCAAGTGATGAAATTGGAATTGATAATACCAAGTTACGGCTGGCAAAGCTCAAATTCGATTTTGAACGGCAAAAAGGGACATATGATGTCACTACCGATATTGACACAACAATCAGCATTTCCGCTCAAGGATTAGTGGAAGTTTCCGACTATCATAATCAATTCACGATCAATGATCTTTATGTCAAATATCAGGGGCTGGATATCCGAAATGCAACGCCGTTCGTCGCAACCGCAACTCCACGCGGAATTCAGATCGACACATCTATTTTTGTTCGTGGAAACGAGGAGATTATTGTAAAAGGGACATATAATTATTACGGTTCAGTGAATGCCAATGCGGTTATCAAAAATTTTGCATTATCCGATATTTTCTTTGTCAACACATCATCGGAATTTCGTGAACAGGCATATGCTCTCGGAGGAACAGTGGATGCAACGGCACATATTTCAGGTACAGTCAAAGATCCTGTGATCACCGCTCAATTGGAAGGGTCGAATATTGCATACCGCAACAGTAATTTCGGAAATTTGGATGTCGCATTTCGATATGCAAAAAAAAATGTCGGATTAAAAGTAGAACTTAGTCAAACACCCGATTCAACAATTACCCGGTCATTCGATCTTGAAGGAAATGTTCCAATCGACCTTAGTTTCACATCGGTTGATAACAGGATGAACCTAGAAGGAATGAATATTACCGTTACAACTGAAAACCTGCCTGCAGAGATATTCGACGTATTTATTCCGGAGATTGACCAAATATCCGGATTGGTTACAGGGACAATAACGATGACCGGTTCATTGAATGAACCGCTGCTTCATGGAAATATGAAACTTGGCGACGGATCATTCAGATTTGAAATGACCGGCATACAATATACGGTTGGCGGAAGAATTGTTCTCGATAGTCAAAAAATCATGTTCCCGGAATTTATTATAAGAAATACCGATCGTGATTATTCTACAGGATTGGTGAATGTCGGTGGTTTCATTCAGATGAAAGGTTTTGCTCCTGCGGAATATCATCTTACGGCAAATGGTGAACTTCTTGTCCTTTCAAATACTTCGAGAGCTGCCAATCAATCATTTTTTGGAACACTTATTACACGAACGGGTTCAAACGGGCTTCGTTTTGAAGGAACATTTGAACGTTCACGGATCATTGGAGAAGTATTGGTAAGCGATGCTTCATTGATCTTCCCGCCAACACAACAGGCCAGTTCCTTCACCAATACTAGATACGATGATGTTATCTTCTATGACGACACTTCAAAAGTGTTTATTGATACAACTGTGGTAAATACTTTTATCAGAACATTTTCGCAGAATGAAACACAAAAGAAAGTTGAGCGGACATTTTTGGATGGCTTTGGATATGAGTTAACAATTCAAACCCAAGGTAATGTTGCAGTGAGCATGGTCTTTAATCCAAATTTCGGAGCGTATGAAGCATTGGCTGCCGTATTGAATGGGAAGATGGTGCTTAAAAAAGATGAATTCGGGCAGCAGTTGACCGGAACAATTAACATTAGCGGTGAATCGAACTATCAATTCTATAAAGAGTTCAAAGCATCCGGCTCGATGACATTTATCGGTGATCCACAAAATCCACAATTAAATATTGTTGCAAAATATGAAGGAACTCATTGTAAGAATACAAATGTTGCCACGGGGGACTGTGATGATCTAGAGCGTGTTGTCGTTTCATTGGAAATAACAGGCAACCGATTGAATCCAAAAGTGAAGATTGGTTTAGCAACGCTTGATCAAAACAATAGAGAAATCCCACGTCAAGGAGATGTTGAGAACGATGCCATTGCATTCTTATTGACCTCTTCTCCAAATACTCCGGGACAATTTAGAGAAGATCTTTCAGCCTTCGATCGCAACAAATTAGGAGAGAAACTTACGTCAACGCTGACGGGAACCTTCATCAACGATATGTTGTCCAATATGGTTGACGATTTTATAAAACAGAACGATATCCCGTATATAAAGCGAGTAGAAGTAAGGAATGCCGAACGTGCAGATCCGAATCTAAATTTCAGCGGAGAGTTTTTAAATGCTGTTTTTAATGTCGGGGGAAATGTGTTTACCGATCTGAACAATACCAATGTCAGTGTGCAGTGGCCTATTTTAGGCAGACAGAACCGTAATTTTATGTTTGAACTAGAACGAAAAACTGAAAGTTTAGATGTTGTCCAAGCGCGAACCACCAATACCGCGCGTCTTTTTTACCGCTTTACTTTTTAACCAAAACAATGAAAATTGAGCAACTGCGTGAACAAGTGCTTTCGCATTTTGCGAAACATTCCAAAGAAGGATACAAATCGCGCCAGTTACGTCGGCAACTGCGTGTGATCAGCGAGAAGGATTTTCAACTGCTTCGTGAAGTGCTTCACACAATGGTGGATAATGCCGAACTGCGGTGGACAAAAGCACAAGGGTACCATCTTGCGGAATCATCGAACAAGATCAACGGCACCATTATGATCGATAAGCGGGGAAATGGCTCAGTGACAACGAGTCGTGGTGAAGTTTATATCGATAAACAATCCATGGGTACAGCAATCAATGGTGATACTGTCGAAGTTGCTGTATTCGGCTCACGAAAGGCAAGAAAAGACAATACTCCCGTTAACGAAGGGGAAGTGTTAAAAGTTATTTCCCGTGCTCATACGGAATTTGGCGGTACCTTGCAGCGCAGCAAGAATTTTTATTTTGTGCTTCCCGATGATCCACGAATGCACCGAGATTTTTACATCGCACCTGAAGATCTTAATGGCGCAACGTCGGGCGATAAAGTTCTTGTTGAACTATTGGAATGGGAAGATCCGTATAAAAATCCTGAAGGACGAATTATAAAAACACTTGGCGCTGCGGGAGATCCATTCGTTGAATTACGTTCTGTTATTCAGTCATATCGTTTACCAACATCATTTCCTAAAGAAGTAGAGCAGGCGGCAGCAGATATTTCAAAACAAATTTCAAATGAAGAATTAAAGAAGCGATTGGATCTTCGTTCAGAGATCATTCTTACGATCGATCCGCACGATGCAAAAGATTTTGATGATGCGCTTTCCATTGAACTGCTCGACGGAGGTTCATACCGCATCGGTGTACATATTGCGGATGTCAGTGCATATGTTACTGAAGGAAGTATTATCGATAAAGAGGCATTTGCGCGTGCAACAAGCGTCTATCTTGCAAATCAAGTAATTCCAATGCTTCCGGAAAAATTATCAAATGATATTTGCAGCTTAGTACCGAATCAAGATCGACTTACGTACTCAGTTTTTATGAATGTAACTGATAAAGGAAGAGTGCGAAAATATGAATTTGCACGTACGGTCATTAATTCCAAACGACGATTTACTTACGAAGAAGTAGAAACAATCCTTGATAATAAAAAAGGGGAATATTCCGAAGAGTTGACGAAGCTCTGGGCAGTTGCAAAGATTCTGCGCGCGAAAAGGATGAAAAATGGAAGTATTGATTTCGATTCTCCTGAGGCGAAATTCAAGTATGATGAAAAAGGAAAACCGGTTGAGATTTTTATCAAGAAACGTTTGAAGAGCAACCAACTGGTAGAAGAATGTATGTTGCTTGCCAATCAAACGGTTGCCGCGCATATTTCTACATTGGAAAAAGATGGAGAGCAGTTTCCGTTCGTGTACCGTGTTCACGATCTACCCGACAAAGAGAAACTCCGCACATTGGAAGATTTTGTAAGAAAGTTCGGATATAAATTAAACATATCGCAATTGGCTTCGTCAAAGGAATTACAGCAGTTATTGTTACAGGTTCACGGAACAAAAGAAGAAAATCTCATTAACGAAGTTGCACTCCGAAGCATGGCAAAAGCCGTTTATTCTGCTGACAATATCGGACACTTTGGTTTAGCATTTGACCATTATTCTCATTTTACTTCCCCTATTCGCCGTTATCCCGATCTATTAGTGCATCGGCTTTTGTGGGAATATACGGGCGGGATGAATGAAAAACGGAAGCAGCAGCATAACAAAGAACTGCCGGGGATGTGCAAGCATTGTTCAGAACGTGAAAAAGTTGCCGCTGAAGCAGAACGTGACTCAATAAAAGTTATGCAGGTGGAATATATGCGTCAGCATTTGGGAGAAGAGTTCCAGGGGATCATTTCAGGAGTCATTCAATATGGAATATTTGTTGAGATCAATGATATGCTTGTTGAAGGAATGCTGCATGTGCGTGATCTGAATGATGATTACTATGTTTTCGATGAAAAACAATATGCGCTGATTGGTGAGCGTCATGGAAAACAACTGCGGCTTGGCGATTCGATAATTGTAAAGGTTGCAAAGGTCACACCGGAACGTCGACAGATTGATTTTGTCTTGGCAGAAACGGATATTAAAGAAGAGAAAAAAAGAAAAAAGAAAAAACACGGAAAGAACTAAGAAAGCGACGATGGTGTTGTTTAGCAGAAGAACAATGAGGCTGATATGAAAAAAATATTATTTTTGACGGTACTATTTTCAATGATGCTGATTGCACAAGACGGAAATTTTGGAAAGAATAAAGTCCAATATAAACGCTTTAATTGGTCATTTATTCAAACCGATCATTTTGATATCTATTTCTATCAGGATGGAGCGCCAATTGCAAATTTTGCAGCAGTTGCCGCAGAATCTGCGTATGCATCCATCAGCAAGACAATGCGCTATAAACTGAACAATCGCATAGCGGTCATGATATATAATTCACACAATGATTTTCAACAGACAAATGTTATTGGTGAATATCTTGAAGAAGGAATTGGCGGAGTGACGGAACTGTTTAAGAACCGCGTCGTTCTTCCGTTTGAAGGAAATTATAAACAATTCCGCCATGTAATCCATCATGAATTGGTACACGCGGTGATGAACGATATGTTCTATGGCGGCTCTATTCAATCCATTATCTCGAACAATATACGAATCCAATTACCGATGTGGATCAGCGAAGGCTTTGCCGAATACGAAGCATTACGCTGGGATATCAATTCCGACATGTTCATTCGCGATGCAACGCTTAATACATACCTACCGCCGATAGAATTTTTGGGAGGCTATTTTGCTTACCGGGGCGGTCAATCCGTTTTTTATTATATCGCGAATAAATATGGCGACCAAAAGATCGGTGAGATATTACATAAGATCAAAAGTTTGCGCAATGTCGATGCAGGATTCAAAAGCTCCATCGGTTTGACCGTAGAAGAATTATCCGAGCGGTGGCAGAAAGAACAAAAGAAAATGTACTGGCCCGATATTGCAAAACGAGAAGAGCCGGAAGATTTTTCAACTAGGCTGACCAACCACATTAAGGAGAATAATTTCTACAACACCAGCCCGGCAATCTCTCCACAAGGGGATAAGGTCGCGTTCATTTCGGACCGGGATGATTATTTTGATGTGTATGTTATGTCTACGATCGATAACACGGTCACAAAAATACTGGACGGTCAGCGGACAAATAATTTTGAAGAGTTGCACCTTCTCACACCCGGGATGAGCTGGTCACCGGACGGAAAAAAGATAGCGATCGCGGTGAAAAGCGGTGAACGTGATGCTATTTACCTGATTGATGTGAACGAAGGCGATGAGGAAAAAATTGCATTGGACCTTGAAGGGATATTTACTGTTGACTGGTCTCACCAAGGAGATAAAATTGTTTTTGTTGGCAACACATCGTATCAATCCGACATTTACACGTATGATATCAAGACGAAACAACTCTCAAATTTGACGAATGATATTTTTTCCGATTCGGATCCATCGTGGTCACCCGACGGTAAAAAGATCTATTTTGTTTCCGATCGAAAAGAGCACACGTCTGCTAACAATCTTCCGGCAAACTTTAGAATTGTTCGGTTCGACTATAAGCAGTTGGATATTTATTCGTACGATTTTACATTGGGCGAGATAGTGCGGATTTCGAACGATGAAAATAGCGATGAAACCTCCCCCGTTATTTCGCCGGATGGTAAAAAAATGTTGTATGTCTCCGACAGAAACGGAACAGGAAATGTTTATGAACGGAATCTTCTTACCAATGAAGACAGACCGATCACAAATTCCATTACGGGTGTGTATCAACTTTCGTTATCAGCCGATGGAAACAAGCTTGCCTATTCTGCACTGAATAAAGCCGGCTTCGATCTTTTCTTATTGAAAACTCCATTTGAAAAAAAATTGGACACTGCACAACTTGAACCGACGGAATATATCAAACGAAAGAATCCGACAGCTAAAAAGAATGCTGATACGTCTGCAACTGTCATATTAGCAGAGACAAAGAAAGATACTGCGAGTGTGTATGGCGATAATGTCCGGATTGATTTTAATAATTATGTCTTCACGGATGATGCAGCGAAGGGGGCAGAAAGTGATGATCTGCCTGTAACAAATGTAAAGTCAATTTCTATAGCCGGAAATGTAGATGATGATAGTAATTTTGTTGTCAATAAATATAAATTGAATTTCTCGCCGGATATTGTGTACGGCAATGCAGCGTTCAGCACGTTCTATGGTGTTCAGGGAACAACGATGATGTCGTTCAGCGATATGCTTGGTGATCATCAAATATTCTTTCTTACCAATCTTTTGCTCGATCTGAAGAACAGCGATTACGTTCTGGCGTATTACTACCTGCCGGCATTCATCGACTATGGTTTCCAAGGATATCATAGTGCGCGGTTCTTATACCTTGAAAATTCTCCCAACGATGTTTCGCTCTATCGTTTTAGAACATGGGGAATTTCAGGTACAGCATCGCTTCCATTGGATCGTTTCAATCGTCTTGAATTTGGAATTTCATGGATGAATCTTTCAAAAGAAAATATGGACTTTGGTCTCGATTCTCTTCGTCAAAAAAGAACAATGATCATTCCGACACTGAGTTATGTTCATGATAATACGTTGTGGGGATATACTTCTCCGAACAATGGATCGCGGTATAATATCAATGCAATGTTCAGTCCATCATTGGGCAATAACTCCCTTGACTTTCAAACATATACCGCAGATTATCGAAGATATTTCAAATTTTGGAAGACATATTCATTTGTGATGCGTTATTCCGGCGGTATCAGCGTGGGTAAAAATGCGCAGCAGTTCTTTATTGGCGGTACAGATGGATGGATTAACCGCGAGTTTGAGAACGGCGGAATTCCGATCAGGAATATTGAAGATTTTGCATTCCTGACACCAGCATTGCCGCTGCGTGGATATAATTATAATGTAAAGAATGGAACAAAGTACGCGCTAATGAATTATGAATTGCGGTATCCATTCATTCAATATCTTGTCACCGGTGGAGTACCGATTGCACTTGGAAATATCACCGGTGCAACGTTTGTGGATGTTGGATCGTCATGGACAAAAGAAAATATGTTCCGCGGTTTTGGAAAAGATGCAACAGGAAAAACAGTCACTCAAGATCTGTTGATTGGTACGGGAATGGGAATTCGCATGTTCTTGCTCGGACTTCCATTGAAGATTGATGTCGCGTGGTCATATACCGGAGACGGATTCTCAATTCCGAAATATTATTTCTCGCTAGGCGGAGATTTCTAAAAAAATTAGACAGTAACAAAGATTTATAATGTTTAAACAATAGGTGCGTGTAACTTTGTATGAATAAGTATCTCAGTAATTGGATAATGGTAATTTTGGTTTTGCTGACAATTCCACCAATTGTTTTTTCCATTTGTTACTTTAACGACATTCAGTTCCGACAAAATCTCATGGCCGGTTTGTTGTCAACTTTGGTTGGACTTGTGATAGGAATTCCGATTGCGCTTAGGCTTAACCATATTCAAGAAAAGAATGATCTGACAAAAAAGGAAAATGAAGATATAGAACGTAAAAGACGAATCATTAAAATAATTCAAAACGAATTATTGTTCAACAATGACCGATTAGTCGAACGACAGCCAAACGAACAAAACGCGGAAAGAATAGTAACCACGGAGACTTTAAAAGACGAATTATGGAACTCTTTATCGGACGGTGGAGAACTTCGGTATATCAATGACCCAGAACTACTAGATCTAATTTCGAAAGCTTATTACTACATCAGAATAATCAAATACCTTGAGGACAAGTATTTTGAGTCAATTCATTTTCCCGGACTTATGGTCAAACAGGGTAGTCCTCCAAATGAAAGAATTCTAAACTATATAAAACAAACCGATCCTGTCGTGATAAAATATATCAAAACATGTATTGAGAAGTTAGAATCAGTTATGAAGCAGTAATAAGACTATACGCAATAGTAGGTTCATGCGATTACGGGGTGAAGCGTAAATTTAAAAATTTTATCTTCGTTCAGATATTTGGTCACGGTGGACAGATACATTTTCAAAATCTGCCATTGCATAAACCAAAAACGCAATACGATTGCATTATGCTTTCGTCATCTGCTTTTTCCAGTAAAGATAGAATGGAATACCAGCAACAAGCAGGAATAATCCCACCATAGAATCTGCAGTTTGTTCAACGATCGTATTATAAACAAACCATGTTGCGACGATAATGAATAAGATTGGAATAATCGGATACAACGGAACTTTGTATGAACGTTCAGCATGTGGTTGTTTAGCGCGAAGAATAAATACTGCAACGGCTCCAAGCGCATAGAATATCCATCCTGCAAATATCACATAAGTGAATATCTGATCGTATGTTCCTGTTAAGCATAAAATGGAAGCCCATGTTCCTTGTATGACCAAAGATTTTGCCGGTGTCCTGAATTTGGGATGAACTTCGCCCATTTTTTTGAAAAACATTTTATCCTTCGCCATTGCATAGAACACACGTGCAGTGGTCATTGATGTTGCATTGACTGTTCCAAACGTAGAGATCATCACCATTGCAGAAATAATTGCGCCACCCCAGCCGTAAAAAACAACATTCATCACATCTGCGGCTACTAATTTTGATTGAGCAATCTGACCGATGGGAAGAATATAGAGATAAGCAAGATTTGTCGTAACATAGATAACAATAACAGCGAGTGTTCCAATAATGAGTGCTCGTGGAATATTCTTTTGAGGCTCAATCACCTCTCCCGCAAGATACGTCAACGAATTCCAACCGTCGTATGACCATAACGTTGCGATCATCGCAACGCCGACAGCGGCAAGCAAAGAACCTGAAGAGGGCATTCCCCACAGCGGAAAAAAATGATCGACACTTCCTTTTCCCGATGAGAATGCTAAAACAATGATTGCTCCAATTGCTGCAACTTTCAAAATAGTGAACACATTCTGGATCATTCCGCCGAATTGAACTCCAAAATAATTGATCGTAGTTACAGTTATGATAGCGAGAATGGCAATCATTGTAACACCAATATTCTTTAACGGAAAAATATTTCCGAGGAGTGGAAGCTGCCATGCTTCAAGTTCCGGTCCAAGATGCGGAAGATCGACGAAATATCCGAGATACTTTGCGAAGGCAACAGCGATCGCTGCAATAGAACCTGTTTGATAAACAATGAATGTTGTCCATCCATATAAAAATGCAGTCAGTTGACCGAATGTAACGCGAAAAAAAACATATTGTCCGCCGGCTTCTGGAATTAAACTTGCGACTTCCGCATTGGTCAACGCTCCTGCAAGCGTCAGTAATCCGGTCAAGATCCAAACGCCGATCATCAATCCGGGAACATCAACATTAGCGGCGACATTTTGCGGTGTAAGAAATATTCCGGATCCGATAACAGATCCGATGACAACCATTATTGCATTGGTGAGCGTTAATCGGCGGGCAAGGGTGGTTCCATGCTGGTCAGATGACATTCAAATCTCCGTTGTTGATGGTTGTAATAGATTATTCTAACACTTCAAAAAAAATAGTCATTCACATTACAAGATGCAATGCAAAGCTAAAGTTATTTGAAGATTTCCAATTGCGGGGAAGGTGTTTTGAGCGGAAATGTAACGGTAAAAATAGTGCCAACATTGATCTCACTTTCAACAGAAATTGTGCCGCCATGAATATCGACGATCCATTTTGAAATTGAAAGTCCGAGTCCGCTGCCGCCGAGCTCACGAGAACGCGCTTTGTCAACACGATAAAACCGATCGAATATTTTTGAAAGATCATTTGCCGGAATTCCCATTCCCGTATCTTTTACCCGCACTTTCACATTGCCTCCTTCACGAAAAAGAGAAATTTCCACCATTCCGTTTTCCGAGGTATATTTTATTGCATTATCGATCAGGTTCAGGAATAATTGACGAAGTCGGACGGCGTCTCCAAGAATAAGCGCATCATCCAACGTGCCGAGCGTAACGGTGATATGTTTATTCTCCGCAAGCATGGTAGAATCTTCATATAACTCCTGAATGATGGGACGAAGCCAAACATCGCTGAAATTTGAGGTCGGGCGGGCAACATCTGCCTTTGCAAGGGAAAGAAGATTTTCGATGATAGAAGACATTCGGAGTGTTTCTTCCAGCGCACTGGAAAGCACAGTTCGATATTCTTCCGAAGAATACTTTTTACTTCGAATTGCAAGTTCCAGTTCTCCGCGCATGATCGTTAACGGAGTGCGAAGTTCGTGTGATGCATCGCTGGAAAACTGCTGGATTTGTGAAAAGGATAATTGCAGGCGGCTGATCATTTCATTGAATGTTGCAACCAATCGTCCGAGCTCATCATCAACTTCGGAAGATTTTATCCGTTGATCGAGATTGTGCGCAGTGATCGCTCGCGCCGTTCGTACGATATCATCCACCGGTTTGAATGACCGTGCAGCAAGAAACCATCCTCCCCCGATAGAGATGACGACAGCTACCGGGATCAACAGCAAAAAGATTGAAAATAAATTTCCAAGGACTTCGTTGATCTCGGAAATAGGATAGGCGATATACACTTTCATCGTTCTATCCTGACTTACGGCAAGTCGAAGCGGCTGTCCTTGTGCATTCCAAATAGTGACAAGCTTTGTAATATCTTGCGGCACATCATCAAAGGTGATATTTTCTTCTTTACCCAGACCGGATTTATAAAGAATATCGCCATTGCGGTCGCGAATTTGAACGATCTGTTTTTTAGAAACTTGAAGTGAATGTTCGTAGATCTTATTCCATAATTCATCAAACTCCACATCAATTGAATCGACATTCTTCATTTCAACTTCGTCGGAGCGTCGCACCGCTTGAGCAGTGGATTTTTTATCAATTGCCGATTGCAATTTCGGTTTGGTGCGTTGTTTTTTTAACCGGACCCTTTTTGCCTGCGGTTCTATATAATTTTTTATTGTTACTACTTCTTGATATAATGAGCGGTCAAGGCTGGAGAGGAGATTCTGCTCTGTATAAAAATAGGATACAACAGCGAAGCCAAGAAGTGTTCCACCGACAATAAGCGAATAGTAGAGTGTAAGTCTGAAACGAATTGAGCGTTGAAGATTTTTCATTCAAATTGTATTCTTCTATTTATCTTTCATTACATAACCGACGCCGCGAATGGTATGAAGTAATTTCTTCTCAAAATCTCCGTCGATCTTTGCCCGTAAATGATTGATATAGACATCAATAATATTTGTGCCGGTGTCGAAATTATAGTTCCAAATATGTTCGGTAATGGTACTGCGATTAAGGGTTTTATTTTTATTGCGAATAAAAAATTCAAGCAAAGAAAATTCTTTCGTTGTCAGATCGATCGGCTTTCCATCGCGAATGACTTTGCGCGACACAAGATCGACTGTAAGATCTGCAATTGCCAATGTGGTCGCGGATTTTTCCGCTCCTTTTTTCCTCCGAAGAAGTGAACGGACGCGTGCCAGAAGTTCAGTAATCGCAAAAGGTTTTACAAGATAATCATCAGCTCCCGTGTCGAGTCCTTTTACACGGTCTTCAACGGTTCCTTTGGCTGTCAGCATTAATACGGGAGTTTCGATGCTTGATGCTCGAAGAGTGCTCAATACCTGAATACCATCCTTTTTAGGAAGCATAATGTCAAGAATGATAAGGTCGTACTGCTGATTAAGAGCCAATTGTTCCCCCTTTTCGCCGTCGAAAGCATCATCCACAAAATATTTTTCTTCTTCCAATCCTTTGTGGATCAGAGCTGAGATTTTTTTTTCATCTTCAATGATGAGTATCTTTGCTTTTTGTTCTTTCATTGGTCAGTCATTATTTTTAAGATCATTGGTATCCATAACAGTATTGAATAAAAGTACCCGATTACAAACAAGGAAGCAAGTGTTCTTCTTGTAAACATTTGGCTTTTCTTAAGAATTATTCATTTTTGAACGAATAATCAATGTTGGATATTCAACAACGTTTTTATATTTTCTATATGTATGAAACAATTACTCTCTCTCTCCCTATTTGTTTTTTCTTTTCTCAGTTTGTCGTGCAGTGTGATAAACACCGTTGCTGTTAACGCAACAACAAACATAATTGATTACGGACTGGGTGCGATTTTTGAAGAATCCGACCTCGATTTTGCAGAAAAAGCTATTCCCGGAAATCTCACATTATTAGAAGCTCTTTACCGCGCAAAAGACAAAGATGACGACCATTTAGCATTTCTTTTGGTGGAAGGATATACCGGTTACACCCTCGGATTTGTTGAAGATGTTGATGCCGACCGTGCAAAAATATTATACGCACGCGCTCGTGATTATGGTTTGAAATCGTTGAAGAAGAACAAACAGTTTGCAGCTGCGCTTGATCAGGATCAGGCTGCGTTCAGAAAAAGTCTTGAACAGTTTGGCAAAGATGATGTTCCAATGATCTTCTGGACGGCAAATGCATGGGGCAATCTGATCAATGTCAGCATTTCCGATCCTGCAGTGCTTGGTGATCTTCCCAAAGTGAACGCAATGATGGAATTTGTGCTGAAGAATAACGAAACATATTTTTATGGAAGCGCACATTTATATTTTGCCGCGATCCTTGCTACAACGCCAAAGAATCTCGGCGGGAAACCGGATAGCGCGCGCTACCATTTCGAAAAATGTTTTGAGATCGGAAAAAACCTTTTTGTCCTGCCGCATGTATATATGGCAAAGAGTTATTGCGTTCAGATGCAGGATAAAGAATTGTTCCAAAAACTATTAACGACCGTTGAAGAAGCGTCCCTCGATTCGCTTCCGGAACAACGTTTGGTAAATGCAATCGCAAAACGAAAAGCCAAAAAATTATTGGAAAAAATCGATGAACTGTTTTTTTAAACTTCCTTTAGCCAAAAAATCCATGAAAAAAGTAATTTTATTGATGCAATTCCTGCTTGTATCATCGTTATTGTTCTCACAAGAGTATGTGATCAAATTTGCAACGCTTGCGCCTGAGGGAAGTACGTGGATCAACATCATGAAAGAATATGATGCGGCAGTGCGCAAAGAAAGCGGCGGTAAACTCGGTTTCCGGATATATGCCGGCGGTGTTGCAGGTGATGAAAAAGATGTGATGCGAAAGATCCGACTAGGTCAATTTAATAGTGCAGGTATTACGGGGACAGGCATTGGAGAGATCACAAAAACAGTAAGAGTATTAGACACTCCGTTTTTATTTAAAAATTCTGCGGAAGTCGATCACATTTTAACACAATTTGACGGTGAATTTACAAATGAGTTTGTGAACGGCGGATTTGTACTTCTTGGATGGGCAGAGGTTGGATCAGTGTATATCATTTCAAAAGCACCGGTATCGAAGATCAGTGATCTACATTCCATTAAAATGTGGGAATGGGAAGGGGACCCGGTTGCAGATGCAACATTCAAAGCAATTGGTATCAATCCTATTCAACTTTCAATCACCGATGTTGTTACATCACTGCAAACAGGATTGATCACGGGCGCGTACGCATCTCCGCTTGCGATCGTTTCGCTTCAATGGAATACTGCAACAAGTCATTTAATGGATTATCCGTTGACCAATGCTTCAGGTGCGGTTGTTATTTCAAAAAGAGATTTTGACAAGATTCCTTCTGATCTACAGCAGATTCTTTTGAAACATGGTAAAGTATTCATGAGAAAACTGACCGAACTGAGTCGTAAAGACAATATCAAATCACTCGAAGTGATGAAAAAAAATAAAATGACTTTCAATAAACCGGATGTAAGCGAAGTAAAATCGTATGAAGAGATTGGAAAGAAAGCACGTCGGGCATTGATTGGAAAATTGTATTCTGAAGATTTATTGAACCGCGTTGAAAAAGCGTTGTCTGATTTTAGAGCAAAAAATAAATAGCGGATTGTATGAAACCAATAATGCTTGTCGATAAGTGGCTTGAAAAAATCTCGGGATGGATATTAGTGTCACTGCTTGGGATTATGATCGTCATGGCGTTCAGCCAAGTTATTCTCCGCAATTTTTTTGATTCGAGTATTGAATGGGGCGATATTTTCCTTCGTCACCTTGTGTTATGGGTTGGTTATTTTGGTGCAGTGATTGCAACAGGTGAAGGTCGTCATCTTCGCATTGAATTCGTGAGTAAATTAGTTCCACAAAAGACCAGGAAAATTTTCTTCATTATTACAAGCATCTTTGCCGGCATCATCTGTTATTTTTTAATGCAGGCAGCAATATCATTTGTACAATTAGAAATGGAATCCGAAACCACTCTCATTCTTGATCTGCAATCCTGGTATTTCATCATTATCATTCCCATCGGCTATGCAATGCTCACGTTCCGTTTTATTGTGCGTGCGTTGAACTGGCTTGTGGAAATCTTTCAAGGTAATTGGGAAACATCGGAGGCAACTCACTAATGCCGATCATTCTCATTATCCTTGCATTCGCTGTTCTTATTCTCATTGGAACACCGTTATTTACGATCATCGGTGCAATTTCTTTGTATGGATTCTCCCAAGAAGGAATTGATGCCGCCGCTGTAACGATTGAGTTGTATCGTCTTGCAAGTCAGCCAGTACTCCTCGCAATTCCATTGTTCACTGTAGCAGGGTATTTTCTTGCTGAAAGTAATGCACCGAAAAGGATCGTCGCATTAGCTCAAGCGTTGATCGGCTGGATGCCCGGCGGATTAGCAATTGTTGTGCTCATCAGCTGCGCCATCTTTACCGCATTCACAGGAGGTTCTGGGGTTACTATCGTTGCGCTTGGAGGACTCGTTTTCCCGATCCTTATATCGGAAAAATACTCGGAAAAATTTTCGCTTGGTCTTGTAACAACGTCAGGAAGTTTAGGTCTACTATTTCCGCCATCGCTCCCTATTATTTTGTATGGGACATTTGCAGAAGTTTCCGTTGATGCATTGTTCAAAGCGGGAATTGTTCCCGGAATTGTTTTGATGCTGGTGGTAGCATTGTATAGTATTCAACAGGGAAGTAAAGCGCATGTTCCACGCCATCCGTTTGACATGAAAAAAGCATGGATGGCCACCAAAGCAATTGTATGGGAAATACCGCTTCCCTTCTTTATCATCTTTGGAATTTACGGGGGATATTTTACCGCAACCGAAGCAGCAGCAGTGACCGCATTTTATGTGTTTGTTGTTGAAGTATTCATTTATAAGGATCTGAAATTCTTTACCGATGTTCCGCGTGTGATGAAAGAGAGCATGGTGCTTGTCGGCGCAATTCTCATGATTCTTGGCTGTGCGATGGGATTGACAAATTATTTGATCGATCAGCAGGTACCGCAGAAATTATTTGAATATATCAGCCAGGTTGTTTCAAGCAAAATATTCTTTCTCGTCATTCTTAATATATTTCTGCTGATCATTGGAATGATGATGGAGATATTTTCCGCGATCGTAGTTGTTCCACTCATCGTGCCGGTGGCAAAACAATATGGTATCGATCCGATTCATCTTGGAATTATATTCCTAGCTAATCTTGAAATTGCATATTTACTTCCTCCTGTTGGATTGAATCTTTTTATGGCAAGTTTCCGCTTCAAAAAATCGATCGGTGAAGTTGCAATTGCAACCTTACCGTTCATTTTTGTTCTCTTCGTCGCGTTGATCTTAATTACGTATGTGCCCGAACTGAGTTTGTGGCTGGTTGTTCCGTAATATATTACGTGTAACATGTTTGTTACTCAAACTTACATACTTGCAACTTACAACTTTGTAAGTTACATTGATGTAAGAAAAACGAGGATGATATGAAAAGCCCTTTTATGTATGGTAAAATTGCATCCGGTGAAACCTTTACGGATCGCGAAACTGAACAACGCCGTCTTTCACACAATTTCACGTCTCGTTTGAATACAGTCCTAATTTCGCCGCGTCGCTGGGGAAAATCATCGTTAGTAGCAAAAACTGGATTTCATCTTGAACGGAAAAGAAAGAATATTCGTTTTTGTTATCTCGATTTATTCAACGTACGTTCCGAGCAAGAATTTTACGACTATTTTGTGCAACAAATCCTACGAACTTCTTCATCTCACTGGGAAGAACAATTGGAGTCTGCGAAACGATTATTGAAACGAATAGCTCCAAAATTTAGTTTTGGAGTTGACCCCCAGCAAGATTTTTCCGTTAGTTTCGATTGGGAAGAAGTAAAACGGAAACCGGAAGAAATTCTTAATTTGCCAGAAATGATCGGCAGGCAAAAAAAAATTCAAATTGTTGTTTGTATAGACGAATTTCAAAACATCAGTTTTTTCGAAAATCCAGTAGCGTTCCAGAAAAAACTTCGAGCACAATGGCAGCATCATAAGCTATCCACATATTGCTTGTATGGAAGTAAGCGTCATTTAATGACAGAATTGTTTGAAAACAAATCAATGCCATTTTACAAATTTGGAGACGTGGTGTTTTTAGACAAAATATCGGAAGAATATTGGGTTACATTTATTGTAAAACAATTTCGAAAAACAAGGAAGTCAATTTCAGAAAAGATTGCGCGGCGTATTGCGCAGCAAATGGAGAATCATCCGTACTTTGTGCAGCAGTTGGCGCATACGGCATGGACACAAACAACAAAAATATGTACACAAAAAGAATTGCAAGAATCTTTGGATACGCTGTTGATACAGCACGCAATTTTATTTCAGCGCGAAGTGGATAATTTGACTAATTCGCAGATCAATTTTTTAAAAGCGTTGTGCAGCGGAGTAGAACAATTTAGTTCGATAAAAAATTTACGTCAGTATGATATGGGATCATCGGGAAATGTCAATCGTATCAAAGAATCGTTAGTGAACAAAGAAATTATTGATATTACCGAACACAAAATTGATTTTCTTGATCCGCTTTTTAAGACGTGGTTTTCAACGGTATATTCTAAAAAATAAAGATGTCTAAGCAAACTTCAAAATATGTCTGTCAATCTTGTGGTTATGTGTCCGCACGGTGGACAGGAAAATGTCCGAACTGCAATGAATGGAATTCATTTGTGGAAGAAGCGGTCACTCCATTGAAAGTGGTACGAAAGAGCGGCGGAATTGCTTCGAAGTTAAATGCAATCTCACTTACGGATGTAGACAGTATTGCCGATGTACGTTTTGTAACCGGAATGGCTGAATTTGATCGTGTTCTTGGTGGCGGAATTGTAACCGGAAGCGTAATTCTTCTCGGCGGTGATCCGGGAATCGGAAAATCCACTTTAATGATGCAGGTAGCTCTTCATTTAAAAGATAAAGTTACATTGTATATAACCGGAGAGGAATCACCGAAGCAAGTCAAACTCCGTGTAGAACGATTAGGAAAAGCAACGAGCAATATTCAACTCCTCCCTGAAACAAATCTTGAATTGATCACCGATGTGATTGAACAGGCTATGCCCGATTTTGTCATTGTTGATTCGATCCAGACATTATACAATCCAAATCTTGAAAGTGCGCCAGGCAGTGTTGGTCAAGTTCGAGAGTCAACCGGAATGTTGACCAGAATTGCAAAGAAAAAAAATATCCCTATTATTCTTATCGGACATGTTACGAAAGAAGGAGCAATAGCAGGACCACGCGTGATTGAACACATGGTCGACGCAGTATTGCAATTTGAAGGGGAGAAACATTACGCGTATAGAATATTGCGCGGGATAAAGAATCGTTTCGGTTCTACCAACGAGATTGGTATTTTCGAAATGCATGATACCGGATTGCGTGAAGTATTGAATCCATCGGAAATATTTTTAAGTGAACGAACGTATGGAGCAAGCGGTGCTACAATCGTTGCGACACTGGAAGGAACGAGACCGCTATTGATAGAAGTGCAGGCACTTGTTTCCACCAGCAATTATGGTATGCCGCAGCGGACATCAACAGGATTCGATCTGAGAAGATTACAAATGCTGTTGGCCGTTCTTGATAAACGGGTGGGCATCAATACCGGTGCACATGATGTCTTTGTGAATGTTGCGGGAGGAATTCGAATTGACGAACCTGCCGCAGACCTTGGAATTGCCGCATCGATTGTGTCATCATTACGTGATATTCCTGTCGATTCTCAAACGGTCGCAATCGGCGAGATTGGTTTGGGTGGAGAAATTCGAACAATTGCCCATTGCGACAAACGAGTACAGGAATCAGCAAAATTAGGTTTTAAGAATATTATTATCCCAAGTACCAATGCAAAAAAGATGAAATCAACAAAAGATATCACAATCATAGGTGTTGAAACAATTCAAGAAGCGATCAAACATTTGGTGGGAACATGAATGCAGAATTTATGTGGGAAGCCATTCGATTATCTATTCAAAATATTCGGGATGGTAAAGGTGGACCGTTTGCCTGTGTTATTGTAAAAAATGGAAAGATCATTGCACGCGGGACGAACCAGGTGACATCAACCAACGATCCGACAGCGCATGCGGAAGTTGTTGCAATTCGGAATGCCTGCAAAGAATTAAAAACATTCCAGCTTTCCGGCTGCGAAATTTACACATCATGTGAACCTTGCCCAATGTGTCTTGGTGCAATCTATTGGGCGCGTCCTGATAAAATATATTTTGCCAACGGAAGAAATGACGCTGCGAAGATCGGCTTTGATGATGAATTTCTGTATGAAGAATTATCTACAAAACTTTCCAAGCGGAAAATTCCCACAACACAATTGATGCGTGAAGAAGCGCTAGCTGCATTCCGTGAGTGGGAACAAAAGCAAGATAAAATACAATACTAAGACGGGTAGTTTTTAAGAAAAGAATTTTGAAAAAAATCATTCTGGCAACAAATAATCTTCATAAGATCGAAGAGATCCAATCATTCCTTTCACCGCTTGGTTTTGAAATTCATAGCGCGCGTGATACAATAATACCGAAGACTGAAGAAAATCAACCAACACTGCAAAGGAATGCATTGAAAAAAGCTCGGGAAACATTTCGGGCGACGGGAATTCTTACGCTTGCCGACGACACAGGATTAGAGGTTTTTTACCTTGCTCTGCAGCCGGGGGTGTATTCTGCACGATATGCCGGGGAGAATGCAACATATCACGATAATTGCAAAAAACTTCGCCGTGCAATGACCGGCGTTCCACTATGGAGACGGAAGGCGCAATTTCGTACGGTGGTTGCAATTGTTGGACAAGGAATTGAACAGACCGTTGAAGGAATTGTTGAAGGGATAATTATTGAAGAGCCGCGTGGAGATCTAGGATTCGGTTATGATCCATTATTTGTTCCCAATGGATATTCAAAAACGTACGCTGAGATGACGATGACTGAGAAAAATCAACTCAGTCATCGTGCGCACGCATTGGAAAAAGCGGTTCAGTTTTTATCGACCATCTAAGACTTGGCAAATCTTTGAGATTTGCCAAGTTTATTAAATCTATTAAATTATTCCAACGTTACGGCAGTACCGCACGCACTGACCATCAGCATCGTTCCGCTGCCAACCGTTTCATAATCCAGATCTACGCCGATAATTGCATTTGCTCCGAAAGAACGAGCCTGCATTTGCATCTCTTCCAGAGCGATATCTTTTGCTTTGCGAAGTTCCTGTTCATATGCGGCAGAACGCCCCCCGATAATATCGCGGATGCCCGCAAAAAGATCTTTGAAGATATTTGCACCGAGGATCGCTTCGCCGCTTACGATACCGTAGTAATTCGTTATTTTTTTTCCTTCGATAGTATTGGTAGTGGTGAGTAACATTGTTCCTCCATAGTGTTTAAGATGTCAGACACCTCTGAGGTATCTGACATCTTTGTCTCAAGATATTTTAATGTTTTGTTGTTACAGTTTCTAATCTTCCATCGGTATTTACACCAATACCGTTTTCATTTACACCAATTTTTCTAAATCGCGCAAACATTCCTGAAGGACGTCTGAAGAATGCCGGAATTCTAGTCTTCCATTCATCGATTTTCATATAGACAACAGGAATCACAAGCAAGGTCAAAAACATAGAACTTGTGAGACCACCGATAAGCGCCCATGCTAAACCGGATTTCCATTCGGAACCCGATGCGGTTGAAAGTGCAATTGGCATCATACCGAAGATCATTGTAGCAGTTGTCATTACAATAGGGCGTAATCTAGACTGTGCTGCTTCAAGCAACGCTTCATAGACAGTTAAACCACGCTCAAGGCGAGTTTGATTCGTTCTGTCAACAAGAAGAATTGCATTCTTAGCAACAAGTCCCATCAACATGATGATACCAAGCATACTAAAGATACTCAGCGCACTTCCTGAAACGGCAAGAGCAACCATTGCGCCAATCATTGCTAAAGGAAGAGAGAACAAAACTACGATCGGATAGACATACGAATCATACAATGCAACCATAATGAGATAGATAAATAAAATACCGATACCCATTGCAATAAATAAACTGTTAAATCCTTCAGCGCGTTGTTTTTCCATTCCAAGATATGAAATTGATACACCTACCGGTAATTGTGTATTAGCAATTGCCTTCTTAAAGTCTTCCATAATTGTTCCTACCGGACGACCAAGAGTTTCACCTTTTATATATAAAACTCCAATACGATCTCGCCGTTCCAATCGTGTTGGACCGGATGATTGATTGATGGTGGCAAATTGTTTCAGCTCAATTTGTTGACCGCGGTTGTTTACGAAAGCAATGTTTCCAATTTCTGATGTCCGTGAACGATCTGATTCATCAAATTGAATTCGAATATCAAATTCATTGTTTCCATCACGGAATTTTGATTCATCATCACCGGTAAGTGCAATGCGTAATGTAGAGCCGACATCAGCAACCGAAAGTCCGAATTGTGCCATTTTAGCCCGATCAATTTCAATATTCATTTCCGGTTTGCTGGCTTCGGAAGAAAGACGAATATCTGTAGTTCCGGAAATTGTTCGTAACACATCGGCAATTTGTCCTGCTGCTTGGATCAAATCTTTATTATCAGTTCCATACGCTGCAATTTGGAGCGATGCTTCGTTTGCAGAACCGAAAATACCGATTGGATTAACAAACACTTTAACACCGGGAATCTCGCTCACTTTTGCCTTGATCTCTTCGCCAACTTGAGCCGTTGATTTCTTCCTTTTGTTTTTCGGAACAAGTGCAACATTCATCTGAGTTAGATTATTACTGGAAACTGATAGAGAACCGCTTTCTTGTGCTCCAACTCCGGTAAATACTTTTTTGATCTCCGGCATTTCTGATAACATCCTTTCAACCTCTAACGTTGTCTGATTGGTTTGTTCAATTGAAGAACCAGGTGCTAACTCAAGCGAAACGCTGAATTCACCGCGGTCGGATTGTGGCATGAATTCATTTCCAATAAGTCCGAGCGCAGGCAGTGTTAACGACATAAAAAATAATATGCTTGTAATAATCGCAACATTTCCTTTGTTCACTAATGACCACTTTAATATTTTTTGATACGTTTCTGAGAATTTGTGATAATATCGTTCGAATGCGAGAGCAAATTTTCCCAACAACGTTCTGTCTGTTAATCGTTCATGTTTTGCAAAACGCGATGCAAGCATGGGTGTTACGGTAAATGAAACAAACAATGAAGTGAGTGTTGCACCAACGATGACCAAGGCGTATTGCCGCAAAATGTTTCCAACAAGACCGCCGACGAGTGATAACGGAAGAAACACAACAACATCAACCATAGTAATTGAAAGAGCTGCAAATCCGATCTCATTTCGACCGATCAGTGATGCAGCACGCGGTTCTATGCCTTTTTCAATGTGATGGTAAATATTCTCCAACACCACGATCGAATCGTCGACAAGGATACCAATGACCAAAGACAAAGCAAGAAGCGACATGAGATTCAATGAAAATCCCATCGCATACATAAAACCAAATGTGGCGATTAATGACGATGGAATTGCAACAAGAACGATAAGCGAGTTACGAATGCTGTGTAAAAATAACAGCATCACGATTGCAACCATTAACACAGCAAGAGCAAGATCTTGTTTTACAGCATTTGCTGCATCTAACGTGAATGTTGACCCATCCTGTGCGATGTCGAATAATATCCCTTGTCCTTTATACTCATCTTGTATTTTAATAAGTTCTGAGCGAACTAATTTGCTAACATTAACAGCATTAGCATCAGATTGTTTTACAACTGTGATACCGACTGATGTTATACCATTAATTCGATTTATTTGTGAATAGTCTTTAATACCGTCCTGAACTTCCGCTACATCTCCCAAACGAATATCGCCTCCCTGACGTGAACGGGCGACAACAAGGTTACGCATATCTTCAATCGAATTGAATTTTCCGGCGACACGGACGACAAATTGAGCATCAGTATCTTTCACTTTTCCCGTTGGAAAATCCATATTTGCGTTGCGTACTGCCTGCATTATCTGCAAAATAGAAAGGCCATATGCACGCACTTTGTTGGCATCAAGATTTACTTTTATTTCACGTTGATCTCCACCGGAAAGCGCAACTTGTGCCACACCACCGATTTTAGATATACGGGGTTGAATTCTATCCTTGAGAAATTGATAAAATTCCCGTGAGTTCATTTGGCTTGTAACACCCATTCGCAGCACAGGAATTTCATCGAATGCAATCTTAGAAACAGTCGGTGGTTTTGCCGTTGTCGGAAGCTTTGAAGCAATGGCGTTTACTTTTCGCGAAGCATCCTGAACAACGTTATCAATATTTGCATCTTGTTTGAATTCGATGATAACGAGAGACATTCCTTCGAACGATGTTGCTCGAACATTGTCGATTTTATCAATGCCCGATACTGCATCTTCAATATTTTTAGTGATATTATTTTCTACTTCATACGGAGATGCTCCCGGATAGATCGTGCTAATTGTAATAACGGGGATGGACATTTTTGGTAGTAATTCGTAATTCAGCTGATAATAACTGAACAATCCAAGGACACCGATAACAGTGAAGACCACTACTACCAGCGTTGGACGTTTGATTGATAATTCTGTAATTGTCATTGTAAATTCCTTGTTTGATGTAAAGCGTACTGTTTGAAACGAACGGTATGCTCAGAAAAACATTGAGTAGTTATTTATTTTCGTATAACAACCGTTGCATTATCTTTTAAATTGCTTTGTCCGTTGATAACAACCACATCACCTTCATTTAAACCATTCAATATTTCAATGTTTGTTCCAGTTTCTTTTCGAACTACAATTGAGCGAAGTTTAGCGACATTATCTTTAACAACATAAACTTTTGCATTCTTTAAACTACCAACGATTGCTTCCCGTGGAACGACAACATAATCTGCCTTGTTGTTCAGCGAAAAATTCACCCGTCCGAACATCCCTGCTTTTAAAGGAAATATTTTGCTGTTTTCAATGCGAATCTCAACAGGGTACGTATGTGATTCATCTCCTTTTGCTGAGATCGTAATTACTTTACCGGAGAATGTTGCATCAGGGTAAACATCGGTTGCTACTTCTGCATTGTCTCCAATCTTCAGTTTGAACACATCTTTTTCCGCAACATTAATCTTTACTTTCAGTTTCGAAATATCAACAATATTTGCGACAACGCTTGGCTGCGGCGACCCTTGAAGCATTGAGCCAATATCAACAGGTCGCGCAGTGACGATCCCGGAAATCGGGGTAGTGATCTTTGTATCCCTGTATTGACGTCGAGCAACGATGTATTGTGATTCCGCACTTTGAAAACTCCAGCGTGCCTGTTCTATTTGAGATTCCGAAACAGATTTGTCTTTAAAAAGAGATTCGAAACGTTCAAGATCATTTTTCGCTTTCTCGTAACTTAATTTTGCTGCTTTATAATTAGCTTCCTTCAATTCATCATCCACTTCAACAAGCACAGAGCCGGCTGTCTTATAATCACCGACTTGAGCATTCACTTTTACAACACGTCCCTG
Source organism: Bacteroidota bacterium (assembly GCA_030679145.1). Lineage (GTDB taxonomy): Bacteria > Bacteroidota > Ignavibacteria > UBA10030 > UBA8401 > UBA8401. The sequence continues at coordinate 138,675 of JAUXTU010000116.1, forward strand.
CGTTTCAGACATTACAACGATATCGTTGTTTGCAGCGATCGTTCCCATTAAAGAAAAATTATCGGAAACACTCTGTTTAGCAGCGGTAACTACGGAAACCGAATATGCGGTTGTTATTCCTGTGCTGGTCGGTGTTTGAGATTCACTTTTTCCCTGACTGTTCATCATGAAACCAAGAGAAACACCGAGCAATACTACACTGATGGAAATTAATCTGTATTTATTCATTTTTATTTTGTCCTTATTGTTTTTTTATTGTTCAAAAAAATTTATTCACCAATTGAGCGTGCAAGACGCGCATTGGATAATTCAAAATCGATCAATGATTGTGTGTAATTTAATTTGGCCTGCAGCAAAGCAACTTCAGCATCTAGCAAATCTGAATTGACATTCAATCCTTTTTTATAACGTTCGTTGGTCACGCGATAGTTCTCTTCTGCTTGTTCAACTCCTTTGCGTGCAACAGCGGCTCGCTCATTGGTTTGATTGAGTGTTAAATAACTTTGAGTCACTTCGAGTAAAATTCCATCTTTCATCTGTGACAACGCTTGTTCTGTTTGTGACAGTTGTGCTTCTGCTTGCGTTGACTGACTTCCGGAAGTATTCCAGTTCCATAGATCGTATGAAAGTGACACACTCACATCCCATGTTCCTTTGAACTCATTTTTTGAAGGAAATATGCGTTGATTGGGGTTCAAATAATTGTAGTTGCCGACCAAAAAAATCTGCGGATACCATCCTGAGCGAGCGATTGAAAGGTTCGATTCGCTCATTTTTAAGCGGGCATTCATTCCTAAAATTTCCGGACGATTTTCAACGGCTTTCTTTACAAGTGTATTAATGTCGTTAGAATTAGAATTACCGGTTTGTAATTGTGAAAGAATCTCAATCTCGGTTGTCAATGGAAGTCCAAGAGTGTTGTTCAATGCAATCATTGTTAACGTAACATTATTCTTTGCGTCGATCTGACGGACAAGTGCATCCGAAAGTTGCACTTGAACTTTCAACAGATCGTTGTTCGTCAACAATCCTTGCTTCATCATATTCTCAGCATCCGTTGCATGCGCCTTGATCTGTCCGACATTTTCATCAACCATTTTTTTGAATTCGTTGGCACGGAATAAATTCCAATACGCACTTTTGATATTGTAGATGAGATCAGATTTATCTTTTTTGAAATCCTCTTTTGATGCTTCATAAGAATATTCCGCTATATCTCTGGCGCCGGAAATTTTTCCACCAGTGAACAATGGCTGCTGCACTGTTGCCTTCATCGTATAGTTATCCAAAATTGATGGAGAGATCTCAAATTTACCGAACGGCGTTGTCAATGTGGAAGCGGGAAGATCGCTCAAACGGGTATAGACCGCATTCAATTTCAGGGATGGCAATCCAGAAGCATTTGCTTCACTTGTTTTTGCTTCCGCAGCAATCACTTTGAACTGTGATGACTTTAAAGTTTTGCTGTTCTCTAATCCTGTTTGAACTGCTTGATCAATTGTCAATAAAAGTTTTTCCTGAGCGAACATCATTGAACTGATCATGATCATTGTGATGATTATATTTTTACTCATTACGCTGTTACCTCTTCTTTCATTGGTTCATTTAATTTGTTTCTATATTTTGATCTGCCTTCATCGGTCATCATGCCTTCAAAAAATACCGTGACGGCAGCTTGATATGCTTGACTTAAATTGAGCGGAAGATGAGAGAGAGTCTCCGGATTAACGATGCTTCGCATTGCGCTCGAATACATCAATACGAATACTTGAACATTCACATCACTGCGGAATATGTCAAGATCGACCCCTTGCTGCACCATCAGTGCAAAATCGTTCGTTACTTTTTCATTCCGAAAATTATCAACTTCTTTCCACAAATCCGGCATAGTCCGCTGAATATCAATATAAAATTGCGGTTTCATCTTCTGCATTTCAGTGGTCAAATAACCAATCGTCGATTTTATTCTATCAATAAATTCCATTGAAGAATCGTTCCTGAAAGATTTACACTGATTATCGATGGTTATCAATTGTTCTCGCGTGATGGCTTTGACGATATCGTCTTTGCTCGGAAAGAATTTGTAGATGGTCTTTTTACTCATTCCCATACTTTGTGCAAATTCTTCCATGGTTACTTTACTGAAGCCATTGGTGAAAAAATATTCACGCGCGGCAGTAAAAATTCTCTCTTTTAACTCTAGATCGGACAATTATAACTCCTTTTGTATTTCTTTATGGAAACCTGTTACGTTTTTTGGGTTTCTTTTGTTGCATTAAAAAATGCAGCGTTCCTGCATTGTTTGACGTATTAATGTGAAAGATATTGTAGGAAACCTGATTGGTTTCTACGGTTTCCAATATAACTAAGTTTCACTACTCTTACAAAAAAGTGAAAGAAATTTAATAAATAGGAGGAAAAATGTCTTTTCAAAGAACTACGGAACAAATTTACTTTGCAAAGACACAAAAGTTGCACGATTTTCGGTAAAGAGAGGCAGGAAGTCTGTGAATTCACGGTTAAATGGAATATACCCTAAGAAATTTTGATTAAAATAGGTTCTAAATAGTGTTACCATTTTTTGAAAATAAAGAAAGCAGCGGCAATAATTAAGAGAAAACCGACAACATAATTCCACCGTAATTCTTCTTTAAGGTAAAAAACTGAAAATACCGAAAAAACAACCAATGTAATGATCTCTTGTGTGGTTTTTAATTCAGCCGCGTTTAATTCTCCGTATCCATATCGATTTGCCGGGACCATCAGGCAGTACTCAAAAAAGGCAATACCCCAGCTAATTAAAATTACTTTCCACAATGCGACATCTTTAAATTTCAAATGACCATACCAGGCAAAGGTCATAAAAATATTTGAAGCGGTAAGAAGAACGACAGTACGCATACGATAATCACAATTATAAGATGATGAAGTCTGTTTATTTATTCAAAAATACGAAATTTCTACCAATCTCGAAAGAATGACTTTGCAGGTGAGGGGATAAACACCTATATTTTCACAGATTCTTATGACAAAGACAAAACATAGTGCACGCATTCTTGTTGTAGATGATGAAGTAAATTATCGTACCACGCTTGAATCACTACTGACTTCTGAAGGTCATTCGGTAATCACTACTGAAGATGGTGTTGCTGCAATAAATCAATTGCAAGAAAAATCGTTCGATCTTGTTTTGCTTGATGTACGAATGCCGAGAGTTGATGGAATAGAAGTGCTTAAATTCATCAGACAGAATTTCATCGATACCCAAATAATCATGTTAACCGCGGTTGTGGACCTTCGTATGGCAGTGGACTGTATGAAGCTGGGTGCATTCCATTACCTTGCCAAACCATATTCTGTGGAGGAATTGCTTTCGCTTTCGAACAATGCATTGGAAAAGCGATCACTTGTTATAGAGAACAAAGTGATGAAGTCCGAACTTTCACGATTGGCACAATCTTCAAAATTGATCGGACAAAGCGAAGAATTTATGAAAGTGCTAGAACTTGCCGGCAAAGTTGCACCAAGTGATTCCACGGTGTTGTTGGAAGGTGCGAGCGGAACAGGAAAAGAACTCTTTGCAAATTTTCTTCACAAAAATTCTCCCCGCGCTGAAAAACCATTCGTCGCTCTTAATTGTGCATCCATTCCCGATACGTTGATCGAAAGTGAATTATTCGGTCATGAAAAAGGTGCATTTACTGATGCTCAGGCAATGAGGCAAGGGTTAGTAGAAATTGCACATGGCGGAACGTTGTTCCTTGATGAAATTGGTGAAGTGAGTCAGGTGTTTCAGCCAAAACTTCTTCGCTTTATCCAAACCGGTGAATACCGACGTGTTGGCGGGAACAAGAATTTCAAATCCGATGTAAGGATCATTTCTGCAACAAATAAGAATTTGATTGAAGAGGTGAGGGCAGGTCGGTTCCGTGAAGATTTACTCTATCGTCTTAATGTAATAACACTTAATATTCCGTCTCTCACAAATCGTAAAGAAGATATTCCATTGCTCGCACAAAGTATTTTGGATAGAAAGAATAAGCAGCGCGAAAAGAAACAACTTCACGCCGATGCACTTCAGGCATTGGTTGAATATTCATGGCCCGGAAATGTTCGTGAGTTGGAAAATGTTCTTGAACGGGCAATTGTGTTGTGTAATGATGAATTTATCCGTCCAAAAGATCTTGCATTGCCATTGCATTTAAAAGCTTCACAAAATATGGAAAATAACGGAAGTGGAAAGATCGGTTCTGCAATTTCTATTCAGGAATTGGAGACAGAACACATTGCTGCTGTATTGAACAATACAAAATGGAACAAAAATCTAGCCGCAAAAATTCTTGGTATCTCCCTTAAAACACTCTACACGAAGATCCAACAGTATAACCTTAAAGAAGCTTAGAATCTTTTATCTCAAACTCTCTTCCAAAGCAGTCTTTGCATCCGTCTTTTCATCACGGTATTTTACGATCAGTGGTGTATAAAGATGTAAACCGTGTTTACCTGCAAAAGAAGAATTGACCGCCCTGCTTCCCGCAACAACAACTGCATTTTCAGGAATAATTAGTGATCCATTGGAATTTTTTCGGATAATTGTTTCATTCACCAGATCATAAACGGGAGTTGAGGCGTTGAGAATGACCCCTGTTCCGATCACAGCCCGATTTTGAACAATTGTACCTTCATAAATTCCGCAATTTCCTCCAATTAATACATCATTCTCAATGATAACCGGAAGTGCGCCAATTGGTTCAAGTACGCCGCCAATTTGAGATGCAGCACTGAGATGAACTCTTTCACCGATATATGCGCACGAGCCGACAAGTGCGTGTGAATCGATCATTACATTCTTTTCCACATATGCACCAACATTTACATACGCCGGAGGCATAATGATTACGGATGATGCAATGTACGCACCTCTGCGAATTGATGTTCCGCCAGGAACAATACGAATATTATCTTTTGTCGTAAATTTTTTTAATGGAAATGTATGTTTATCAAAAAAAGGGAATGTCTTTGAAGTAATCGTTCGTAATTTTCCCAGCCGAAAACCAAGAAGGATTCCTTTTTTTACCCAATGATTTACCATCCACTCTGATTGAACTTTTTCAACAGTTCGAATCGTGCCATTATCTAGCAAGGTGATAAATTCAGAAAAGACCTTAAATGCATTCTTTGATTGTTTCTCAAACTCTTGTTCAATGGATCGTTGAATTGTTAGAACACTTTTTGTCATGCAGCATGCTCCACAAGTGATAATTCTTCCAATGCACGTCGCAGCTGGAATTTATGATCGAGTGACATTGGTGTTAGCGGTAAACGAAAAGCTTCGGTGATCATTCCCATCATTGCCAATGCAGACTTTGCAGGAATAGGATTCGATTCGATAAAATTCAAATTCATCAGATTGAGAAGTCGTTCATGGATTTCCCGAGCAGCAACAAAATTACTTTCAAGACATAGCTGCACCATTGTAGAGAACAATGATGGTACCTCATTCGCAACCACTGAAATAACACCGTCAGCTCCAAGCGCCATTAATGGAAAAGTCAATGCATCATCACCGGAAAGGACCATAAAATTCTTCGGTCGATGCCGCAATATTTCCATCACTTGCGGAATATTTCCTGATGCTTCTTTAATTCCGGCAATTCCTGGAAGCTCTGCAAGACGCAGTGTTGTTTCTGCATTGATGTTGCTGCCTGTTCTTCCCGGAACATTGTATACAAAGACTGGAATATCCACGGCATCAACGATCGCTTTGTAATGTTCAAAGAACCCTTGCTGCGTCGGTTTGTTATAATACGGTGCTACGGAAAGTGCTGCATTTGCGCCGATTGCCCGTGCATGCTGCGTTAATGAAATTGCTTCGCGTGTAGAATTGCTGCCCGCCCCGACAATGATGGGAACTCTCCCATTCGCCTGTTCAGCAACAACATCCATAACATGATGATGTTCAGGGTGCGAAAGTGTTGCACTTTCTCCGGTAGTACCGCAGGGAACAAGTCCCTGAACACCATTGGTTATTTGAAATTCAACCAATTGTTTTAGCGATTCCGTATCGACATCTCCGTTTGCCAGCATTGGTGTTACAAGTGCGGTGGCTACACCGCGAAATGAGAATGAGGATGACATAATAAATCCTTTTTAATGATGAGTAAATGTTTTTTCAAAGATAAGTTCTTCGAATGAATAAATTCCGGAAACCTTTTGTGTTAATTCTGCTGCAAGCACTGCTCCGTGAGCAAAACCGGATCGATTGTGCGCACGATGGATCAGTTCAATTTCATCGGCAGGGGAATGGAATAATACCGAATGATTGCCAAACACAGTTCCGATCCTCGAACTTGAAATATTGATCTCGTGGGGAGACGTGATAGACAGATCATCATTTCGCTTGATCGTTGATTTGTGCTTTACTTGTGAAAGAATTTCGTTTGCAAGAGTAAGTGCCGTGCCGCTGGGTGAATCTTTCTTTTTGGTGTGATGTGTCTCATGAATAGCAACATCATACTCAGAGAATGTGTTCATCAATTGTGCTGCATTTCGAACAATACGAAAGAACATCTGCGCGCCAATGGAAAAATTATTGCCGTACACAAACGTTCCTTTTCGGTCTTTCACATTGGAAAGAATATCATCCTTTTGTGCCTGCCAGCCGGTAGTTCCCTCAACCAATGGAATTCCGATAGCGCTGCAAATCTTGGCATGTGACCGCACAAGAGCAGTTTGTGAGAAATCAATGCAGCATTGAATTTGCTTTTGTTGATAAAATTCTGATTCAATAGGAGGAAGAGGCGAAGATGATGAGAAAATGGAAACAATGGAATGACCGCGCTGTATCGCAGCAGTCTCTATTTCATGTCCCATTTTACCATATCCGATTAACGCAATGTTCATATCATTCCTTTTTACTTTGAAAAACCTGTCAATTCTTAAAGAAAGAACAAGTATTCAATAGATTTAAAACGAAAAACGTAGAGGTTCGCTAAGGACTCTCTACGTTTGAATGATATGCACCGCATATAAACGGTATTATAATTCTTGCAGATCGTCATTAGCTCTTTGTTCCGATATCTCGAAAACAACAGTCTGCAAGTCGTATTCTTGCAACCCAAGCATGAAACGGAAACTCGTTTCATCTTTCGGCGGTACTATACGCAAACCTTTTCATCACACTTCATCGAACTGTTCTGCTCTCGGTGTGATTACTCGTGTGTACCGCTCCTCTAAGACTACTATAATAAACAAAATTGTATTTCAGTTGTCAACAAATATTTTGTATTTTTATGGAGAACAAGCAATAATCAATCGTCATTTATTTTTTGGAATCAATGGTCGCAAAACTAGCATTAGAGAACGGAACAGTCTTTACCGGAGAACATTTCGGTGCAGAAGGAGAAACATACGGTGAAGTCTGTTTCAATACGAGTATCACCGGATATCAGGAAATTCTCACTGACCCATCTTACGCAGGACAGATCGTCACGATGACCTATCCGTTGATTGGGAATTATGGAGTTAACGAGGATGATCTTGAATCAATAAAACCGCAAGTAAGCGGATTTATCGTGAAAGAATATTTCGATTTTTACAGCAACTGGCGCGCAAATTCATCGCTTGGTGATTGGTTGAAGAAGAATAATATTCTTGCAATCCAGGGAATTGACACACGGATGCTAACGAAAATTCTGCGCAATCAAGGAGCAATGCGCGGCGTTATCTCAACAACGGACCTGAATGATGAGAGCTTGATCGCAAAAGCAAAATCATCTCCCGATATGAACGGACTCGATCTGGCAAAAAAAGTAACGACGCAGAAAGAATATCGATGGAACGAAATAGATAAAACTGCATATGCATTAACCACAAAGAATGGTGAAACAAACAATGCAAAATATAAAGTGGTGGTGTTTGATTATGGAGTAAAACAAAATATTCTTCGTCGTCTTGTTCAATACGGCTGCGACCTTGTTGTCGTTCCGGCCAGTTATTCAGCAGAACAGGTAATGGCGATGAATCCGGATGGCATTTTTCTTTCGAATGGTCCCGGTGATCCGGATGCAGTGAAATATGCAATATTGAATATCAAAAAATTGATCGGGAAGAAACCGATCTTCGGAATTTGTCTGGGGCATCAATTGCTGGGTCTTGCGCTCGGCGGAAAAACATACAAATTAAAATTCGGTCATCGCGGCGGGAATCATCCGGTGAAGAATCTTCGCACCAACGTGATCGAAATAACGTCGCAGAATCATGGTTTTGCAGTAGATTGGAAATCGATGGATCAGTCTCAAATTGAACTGACTCATATCAATCTGAATGACCAGACAGTGGAAGGATTTGAGCACAAACAATTTCCACTCTTCTGCGTGCAATACCACCCGGAAGCTTCACCCGGACCTCACGACAGCGATTATCTTTTCTCAAAGTTTGTGCAGATGATGGAAAAGCAGAAGAATTAGTGTGAAAATTCCGAACAGTGTGTATATTGCACGTGAAAAAATTACGGAGTATCTTCTTAAACAGAGAGAAGAAGATGACAAATCTAAATTTTTGGTTAGCGCAGGATATTCACTTGACACCGTTGATGAATTAGAAAAAGATTTACGTTCCCAAACAGAAAAATTTGAAGCGGAACCATTTGATAAAACGGAATATGGCGATAAATACCAAATTCGAGGCGAACTACAAGGAATAAATGGTATCAGTTTGAAAGTAATAACAATCTGGATGAACGAAACCTCAACAGAGAAATGGAAGTTTATTACGTTGATCCCTGATAGGAAGGAGAGAACATGACATTTGAATTATTCAGTCGAGCGGTATTGAGAAATGATATTCCCACTCACTCATTGAAAAAAGGTGACGTGGTAACTATTGTTGAAGCGCATCCAGGAGCAGGAACTCAGGAGCAGGGATATTCAATTGAAGTTTTTAATGCAACCGGTGAGACGATTGCGGTCGTAACGTTACCCGAATCATATCTTGAATCGTTGCGCAGCACCGAAATACTTCATGTGAGGCAATTTCAACATGTTGCTGAACAATCCATAAATTACGGATCACCAAAAAAATAAATTATTAGTTTTTCTTCTTCTCAAAGATCTCATCACTTAATCCCTTATTTACCTGATAATCGGAATAAATAAGTTCGACCATTCCTTTTTTTGGCATGCGGTTCGGGCTGTAAATTTTCTCTGCAAGGGAATCGGTATTCTGTTCAAAATCGAATTTTGCAGAGATCTTTGACGGTAAGACATATTTTCCTTCAATGACGGTGCTTTCGATCAGCACTTCAATCTTTCGTCCCTCCATCGGGAATGCTTCCAGTTTTGTTATCGTCCACCGGCTTTCATCCACCCAAATAAAACTTTCGCGGATCTGTTTCCCCTTTTCAGGTTTCGTTACAAGGCGGATCTTGTACAATGTTTTTCCGTCAACGTTCTCTTTTCCCATTAGCGATGGATCGAATTTTGTCAGTAAGTCGCCGGGGTTAAGATCTAAAATATTCTTTGGAATGAAGGATGTTCCTTTTGATTCCGTTTTGAATTTGTTTGGCTGTTTAAAATAGAGCTTTACACTCATCTGCGGAACTTTCAACCGTTCCATATTCACTTTTCCGGTGAGCATTGCTGAGTAATCCTTCACGACATCGAAATTTGCCTTTACCTTCAGCAGTATCTTTTCAGCAGTGAGCTGTTGGGCAGTTGTATTTGAGATAATACCAACAGCAAAGATAACCAAGAGAAATAATATTCGTTTCATAATTTTTTAAGATTTTTTCGCAATAAAAATATTGTAAAAGATCATCAAAATCGTTGAACCGAATCCGATTGCTGCAAGAATTCCCCACATCATCATCGGATTCATTGAATCCTGCAAATATGTTTTCACCAACCAACCTGAAAGCGGGCCCGCAATAAATGAACCGATGGCAACAGGGAGAAATGCAAATCCCATATACGTACCAACTTGTTCTTTCGGAGCAAGAGAAGCGACATATTCGTAAAATCGCGGAGCTTGTGTCGCTTCACCGATTGCAAAAAGAACCATTGCGACCACTGCTGCAGTAATTGTCGGTGAAAATGCCATTAAGATCCAAGAGCAACTCGCGATAGCGAAGCCGAGTGACATTGCTGTAATTGCGCTCCATTTTTTTACGAGTGCCGTAATTGGCACACTGACAAGTATGATCGTCCAAGCATCAACTGTTTCCAGAATTTCAAACTGCGCAAATTTTAATACTTCAGTGATGTAAAATGGGAAAGAGTAAAATATTTGCCAGAACATGATCCAGAAACCTGAAAAGATCACCAAGAATGAAATGAATTTGATGTTCTTGAAAACAGTGAGCATATCTCCAAATACTTTTGCAAGTGATGCCTGTGGTTTTGCATCAGCAGGTTTCGGAGGTTCTTTGTAAAAGAACAGTGTACCAAGCAAAAGAAGAAATGATGTTAGCGATGACATGATTAACACATATTCAATTCCCAAACCTTCACGCACTTGTAATGCTAGGATTGGTCCGACTGCGCCGCCTATATTCACGAGCGTATAATAGATCGAATAGCCAAGTGATTGAACATTAGGATTGGATGTTTTTGCCACCGTTCCGACGATACACGGTTTGATGAGTGAACCTCCGATCGCGGTTAAGATCAATACCGTAACAACATATGTTGTTTTTCCGATTGATTCGACGATCACCTGTCCGAATTCCAAACCCGCAAGACCGATAAGAAAATATCCAATGGTGAAAAATGCAAAACATGCACTGAGTGTTCGTTTGAATCCATAGCGATCGACAAAAACACCTGCAATGATCGGCAAAGAATAGAGCAGTCCGGAAAATAATCCGGCAAGCGTTCCGGCAGCTTGAACTCCGAGTCCGACTCTGTTCGCAAGATAGACCGTTAATACTGCTTTTGATCCATAGAATGCGAATCGTTCGAATAATTCCAACGTATTGGCAATCCAAAAAGTTGGAAGGAATCCGGTTTTTATTTCGGAAATTGTTTTAGAAATATTCATGTTGTCCTTTTTTGCCACTCCCGAAGGGATGCCTTCGGCAAGAGGGCACAGAGAAAAATTATTTATGATAAAATATCTTTGCGTTTAAAGATCAGCAATGTGGCTCCCCAAAACGCACCATTGTAAGCTCCTAAGATAAGAACAGAATCTCTGATAATATCCCAATCAAAAGGATCGCGGAGAGCCTGCTGCCAGACATTCATATGTGTTGTAAACAGCCATGGTTTAATATTCTCAACTGATTCAACCGGAAGGAACGTGATGATATAAAAAATTGCAATGATCGTCATTGTAATGATGATTGGACCGATTGCATTTTCCACAAACGATGAAATAAAAAATGCAAGAGACGCAACGACAAACATCGACCAAATAGCAAGCACATACGCAAAAAGAAAATGATAGATCAAATTTGATTCGGGAAGAATGACAATCCCTTCTTTATCGAGTGCGATCAGATCACCTGTTCCAAATATCCAAATTCCGAGACCGATAGATAACAATGCAATACCGATGACAAGCGAAGCAGTATACATAAGTGTAGCAATATATTTTGCATTCAATATCTTTGTCCGAGAAACCGGACGAATAAGCGTCAACCGAAATGTACCCGCAGTTGCTTCGCCAGAAAGCTGATCGCCTGCAACGAGTGCGATGAGCGCGGGAACATGCACCCACAATCCGTTCATGATAATTTGTGCAATTGCCCAGCCGTTAAATAAGTTTCCCGTGATCAGGAATTCGGATTGCATTGTTCGGAGTTGATATTGAATGAATTTCCCTCCCTCAATCCACATTATCCACATTATGATTGGAATAAGAACGCCGACGGCAATAAAGCCGATATACGTTCTCCATTTGGAGTAGGTTTTGAACAGTTCCCAGTAGATTAGATTTAACATGAAAATAAGGTAAAAATTTTAAGTTAAAATATTTCGTTAGACAAAGCATACCGTTCGTTTTAAACGATCGGTATGCTTAGACAAATTTTATGTTTCACCTGTAATTTCCAAAAAATATTCTTCAAGGCTATGTTTGGGTTGAACGGAAAATACTTTGCATTTTGCTTTTACCAATTCATTGATGACGGAAGGAATATTCTTTGGATTTACCTTTGCAATGATTCCTTCTTCAGTTTGAGCTATTCCGGAAACGGTTTTAATTTTCGCAAGTAATCCGAGCGTTTTTTTGATCGGCTCAACGTGGAAAAGAAATTTATTTGCGTTTACTTTCAAAAGCTCTTCAACACTTCCTTGCACGATCATCTTCCCTTTGTTGATAATTGCCATTCGTGTGGCAACCTGTTCAACTTCGTTTAAAAGATGTGAAGAAAGAAAAACTGTAATGCCGCGTTCTGTTGTCAATCGAACGATCAATTCCCGGACTTCTTTCATTCCCTGCGGATCGAGTCCATTGGTCGGCTCATCCAGCATGATCAACTGCGGATCGCACAATAACGCCTGCGCAATGCCGAGACGCTGCTTCATTCCGTGGGAAAATGTTTTTACTTTATCCAATGCACGTTCCGACAGACCGACAATGTCAAGAGTCTCCATGATTTTCTTGTCAGCAGGGGATTTGCCGAGTGTTAGCGAGCCGACAATTTGCATGTTGCGGTATGCGGTGAGATAAAGATAAAAATCAGGTTTTTCAACAATGCCCGCAACATTTTGTAACGCGAGCTCGCGCTGTTTAAAAAGATCATACCCAAACAATTCAACCGTTCCGGTTGTCGGTTTGATGAGGGAAAGGATCATGCGGATGGACGTACTTTTTCCGGCGCCATTCGGTCCAAGAAATCCGAACACATCACCGCGGTGAACTTCAAGATTAATATCTTGAGCAGCCCATCGTTTCTTGTAAAGCTTTCCGAGATTTGCAGTGCGGAGAATGATATCGTTCATGCGAATTGATAATTGACAATGGATAATTAATGTATAATCATTTCACAATGGTTTAGAGCAACAATGCCACAGATTACACTGATTTTTTTTAGGAACCTTTATACATATTATCTGTGAAATCTGTGGCAATAATATCACCCATTGTCAATTGTTCATTGCGGTTTAGTTTG
>JAUXTU010000123.1 GCA_030679145.1 Bacteroidota bacterium
TGAGACAAAATATTTTGAAGAGTATAATCTTTCAATCGAGACATATTACAAAAAATATTTTGATATACTTCAATTTAAAAATGAGATTGTACAATCAACTAATACCGAAGATTTATTTCACGTTGGAGATGGACGTTCGTATGGACTGGAGGTATTTCTTCAAAAACGAATCGGACAAATAACCGGATCAATCGGTTATACGTTAGCGTGGACACATCGTATTTTTTCTGATTTAAATAAAGGTGAAGAATATCAGCCAAAATATGATCGGCGAAATGATATCACGCTTGCAGGAAATTATCAGTTGGATGAAAACTGGAAATTCAGTGCTGTATTCACATATGCAACAGGTCAAGCATATACGTACGGAGTTGGACGATACCAAGTAAATCTTCTTGGAAATCCATTTGACATAACTCTTCCGGGAAAACTCTACAATCGACGCCTATCTCCCTATCATCGATTAGATGTAAGCGTCACAAAACACACAACATTTTTGGGATTACACGGAAGCTGGTATTTCCAGATATTTAATATTTACAATCGTAGAAATGTTTGGTTCAAACAATTTGATACTTCAAAAAATCCGACAGAAATCACTGATGTTAAATTATTACCGATTATTCCGACGTTCGGTTTTGATTTCGAATTTTAATTGATGAGAGAATATTTTATGAAATTATATGTCCTAAGTATTGTAACTGCAGCTTTGTTCCTGTCTGCTTGCGAAGAAACTACATTGACTGCGGATTATCAAAAGGAAATTGTTGTGAATGGAAATCTCGAAGAGGGTCGTTCTATTGATACGATAAAAGTGCAATGGACCGGTGAAGTTGATAAAGAATATATTGTTGCAAATCAGGCAGTTGTTGGAGCAATAGTTATTGTAAAAACCAGGGATGGGAGTTTTATTGACACACTTGTATATGATCTGGCCAATCCGGGACGGTATTACTCAAATGATCCGAACAAAAAAATTAAAGCTCGACAAACCTATGAATTGTATATTAAGACTTTGGCACCGGATGTTCGAATAGTTACAGGAACAACAACTGTTCCAGATACTTTTAGTATAGCATCCTCAACAATAACTCCTGGAGATACCGTACAATACAATCCTCTTGCTCCACCTAATAATTTTACATGGACAAGTAGTAACAACCATGCAACGTATCTTCCAACAATATCAAGCTTGGATGTGAACGCTGCAATGATTCCAAAATTCTTTATTCGAGACACCTTAAACAAAGATTTTCGCCGGCCGGATAAAGTCGGATATCGAGTCGGACTTCCAAAGGAACAGCAGAATACGGAACTACCTTGGATATTTTTGAATTATTTTGGAAACACTCGCTTTGATGTATATGCCGTCGATTTTAACTACAGTGATTTCCTCAATCAAATTGTGACACAAGGAGGCGAATTGAAGGAAACTCGTTACAATTTAAATGGTGGAATTGGGGTTTTTGGCTCACAAACCAAAGCAAAAGGGGGATTTACCATTTATCTAAAACAGTAATCATTATTAAATTTCAAAAAGAAGAAAGGTCGATTTGATCGACCTTTCTTCTTTTAAAGCAAGAGATTATATTGAATTATGAACCCAATCCTCTTCGGCGCCGATGACGAGACAAACATTGTAGCTGTTCATGCGCACAGTAATTCGCTTGTGCGCATTTACAAACGTGCCGGCGATCTTGTTGAATACCGTGACGAAGAATTCTTCCCTTTTTTCCATCTTTCCGATAAACGATTCATCGAAAACTTCCCTGATAAATTTTGGATCAAAAAACTTAGCGGGAATAATTTTTATCAATACCTCTGTGCGTTTCCTTCTGTTCCCATACTTTGGGATGCGGTCAATTATGCTCTGCGAAAATTGACCAAAGAATTCAAAACAAATTATAATTCCCACCAGGAAACCGAACATATTTTCCTTCGACCAGATATGAATACTCAATATCTAATGCAAAGCGGAAAAACATTGTTCAAGGAAATGAAGTTCACAGATCTGCACCGAATGCAGCTTGATATTGAAACGTATTCAAAAGAATATCGCTTTAGCCGAGCTGATAAAAAAGATGACCGCATTATTTTGATTTCATTATCCGATAATAAAGGATTCGAAACCGTTCTCGGCGGGAAAAATATTTCTGAAAAGAAATTACTTCAGCAATGCATACGCATCATTACAGAAAAAAACCCCGATATACTTGAAGGGCATAATATCTTCAATTTCGATCTTCCATACATTCTTCGTCGATGCGAAATACAAGGAATGGAGTTCTCTATTGGACGAGATGGTTCTGCTCCAAGCGGATTTAAATCGAGAACTTCGTTTGCTGAAAATTCTGTTGAATATACGAGTTACGAAGTTGCCGGAAGACATATCATCGATACATGGCTTCTTGTCCAATCATTTGATATAACAAAGCGGAATATGGAAAGCCATGGTTTAAAATATGCCGCGAAATATTTTGGGTTAGCTGCTCCTGATAGAACGTATATTCCCGGAGAAAAAATTTCATGGTATTGGGACAACGATCCTGAAACATTAAAAAAATATGCATTGGATGATGTTATCGAAACACGCGGCTTAAGCGAAAAACTTTCCGGAAGTACATTCTATTTAACGCAAATGCTGCCTTTTAACTTTGGGACGATTGCTAAATTAGGTGCCGCAGCAAAAATCGAGTCTATCTTCCTTCGGGAATATATTCGGCAAAAACAATCGATACCCAAACCACAAAAAGGAACACAAACTTCCGGCGGTTACACTGATATTTTTTATACCGGAGTATTCGGTCCAATTGTTCATGCCGATGTCGAATCATTGTATCCTTCGATTATGCTTGCTAAAAAATTACGGCCGATCACGGATGACTTGGATGTGTTTCAATCGGCGTTGGAATTCCTTACAACGATGCGGCTAGATGCAAAACGCTCGTTAAAACAAACCACCAATGAGCAAGAATATTCAACACTCGATGCGATGCAATCTTCTTTTAAAATATTGATCAATTCTTTTTATGGATATTTAGGTTACGGCAAAGGACTATTTAATGATTATACCCAAGCGGATATTGTAACAACTACCGGTCAAGATCTACTGAAGAAATTGATCCGAGAAATTGGAGCACACAATGGAACTGTAATCGAGGTTGATACTGATGGTATCTACTTTATTCCACCGGACAATGTTGGTGGAGAGGAATCAGAAAGGAAATTTATTGAACATCTTTCCGAAACGCTGCCTGATGGAATCAATCTTGGCTTCAACGGAAAATTCAAACGGATGCTAAGTTACAAGAAAAAAAATTATGCACTGCTGGATTATCGCGATAAAATCACTATCAAAGGATCATCACTTATCTCTCGTGCCATGGAAAAATTTGGACGAAGTTATGTTCAACAATGCATTGATTGTCTGTTGAATGATCGAATTCAAGATCTTCACAACCTCTATATTGAACTTGAAAAAACAATTCGAGAACATGGATTAGATATTGCTGATTTTGCTAAGACTGAAACATTAAAAGATTCATTAGCCGAGTATAAACGAGATATTGCTGATGAAAAACGTAATAGAACAGCAGCATACGAATTAGCGATCAATTCAGTTCGTACCCATAAGCAGGGAAGCAGAATACAGTATTACATCACCGGGAGCGAAGCAAATGTTAAAGGATTTGAAAATGCAAAAGAAGCATATCAGTGGGACGTAAATTTCCCTGATGAGAATACTGCGTATTATTTAAAACGATTGGATGAGTTCTCAAACAAATTTGAGGTATTTTTTGATGAACGGGATTTTAAAACTATTTTCTCTACGGAAGATCTTTTCGGATTCAATCCGAAGGCAATTGTGGTTATTAACAGAAAAGAAAAAACAGTTGATCTCGATGAAGAACGAGAAGATATATATTCTATCGAATTTGATGACGGGATAGGAGACGAACAAAAATAGTTATACTGTTTTAGATTGAAACACGCTATTGATATAGTCTACAATTGAAAACATTGATGCTCCTGGTGTAAAAATTTCACCGACACCTAATCCTTTCAACCGAACAATATCTTCCTGCGGAACAATTCCACCGCCAAACAATAATACGTCGTCCATTCCTTTTTCAGACATCAATTTTTTGACCTTGGGAAAAATTGTCATATGCGCACCACTTAATGAACTAATTCCAATTGCATGCACATCTTCCTGCAATGCAGCTTCAACGATTGATTCGGGAGTTTTCCGAAGTCCTGTATAGATCACTTCCATTCCGGCATCACGTAATGCAGCAGCAATTACTTTCGCGCCGCGATCATGACCATCCAAACCAGCTTTAGCAATCAATACACGGATTTTCTGATTCATATATTCCCTTTCGAATAACCTAACACTTGAACAAAATTCTTTAGAGCAATATAAAATTTGGAAAGTGGAAGTCCAACAACGGTGTAATAATCTCCATTGATCTTTTTGACAAACACTGCGCCAAAATCATCCTGGATTCCATATGCACCTGCTTTATCCAAGGGGGAACCTGTCGCGACATACGAAACTATCTCATCTTCATCTAAATCTCGAAATGTAACTTCAGTTTCATTATGGTCAATATATGTTTTTTTCGTTTGCGCATCAACCAATGCAAATCCGGTATAAACAGTATGTGTTTTTCCGCTTAATATTTTTAACATCTCAATCGCATCTTCACGAGAGTTTGGCTTTCCTAAAATAGTTTGATCAATAACAACAATTGTATCCGAACCGACAATTATACCTTTGTCATTTTTATTTGCAATATCTTCTGCTTTATGAAGTGAGAGGCGCTGTACGTTCTCAGCAAACGATGTTGCATCATCAATTTCTTCATGAATCCCGCTAGGCTGTACAGAAAAAATAATACCAATCTGTTTGAGCAATTGAGATCGTCGCGGTGATTGAGATGCAAGGATTATCGGAATTGTTGACTGAATCATATGGTGTACATAAAAAAGGCGATTCACCTGAATCGCCCTTTTTGAAAATTGATTTTTTTTTATCGAAACATCGCTTTCAAACTTCCCCAGGTTCTTTTTACACTAGAGACCTTCAGATAGACTTTTTTAGTGACAACTGATTGTTCAACAGCAACACCCGTACTGCTAACAGGAGTTAATTTATAAACAAAAGTAGAAACTGTCGTTTTAAATACTGACCGATCAATATAACTATATTTTTTACTTCCGTTTGCATTGATTCTAACTATTTCCGAGAAATTCCCAAACTCATCTGAAGATCGCTCGATGATGAATTGTTTAACATTGCTTTCATCATCTGTTTCCCACGAAATAATAATATTATCACCATCAGCCTGAGAAGAAACAGAACCAGACTTAAAAACACCTGATACCAAGAACAAAACTATCAGAAAAAGCAGTGATAAGATTTTTTTCATATTCATTCTTAAATTTTGTGCGGAAGGCGGGACTTGAACCCGCACACCTTTCGGCGCCACCCCCTCAAGATGGTGTGTCTGCCAATTTCACCACTTCCGCAATGTACTTAATTCACAACTGAAAGCAAATACTTATTTTTTGTACCGAGGGCCGGACTTGAACCGGCACGTCCCTTGCGAGACTCAGGATTTTAAGTCCTGTGCGTCTACCAATTCCGCCACCCCGGCAAATATTGGGTAGAGGCGCCGATCAGATTCGAACTGATGCATAAAGGTTTTGCAGACCTCTCCCTTACCACTTGGGTACGGCGCCAAACTAAAATCCCGTCACCATACTTCGGGACGGGCTCGTAAGAGCGGGAAACGGGACTCGAACCCGCGACATCAACCTTGGCAAGGTTGCGCTCTACCAACTGAGCTACTCCCGCAAAAATCTTATACAAATATAATCAACGAACAATCGTAAGTCAAGAATAACAATACTGTTACCGAGAGATTTCAAGTATTTCATATTTAAGAATACCAGCCGGAACTTTTATTTCCGCTATTTCGCCTACTACTTTACCCATTAAACCTTTTCCGATAGGCGAAGTAGTGGAAATTTTATTGAGATCGAAATCTGCCTCTTCTGAGGAGACCATTTGATACTGAATTTTTTTTCCTGATTTTTGGTCTTTAACGGTGACCTTTGAGAGGATATAAACTTTATCTGTATCGATATCTTTACTGTCTATGATTCTTGTTTTGGAGAGGGTTTCTTCCAGTTTGGCAATGCGATATTCAAGATGTCTCTGCTCTTCGCGGGCAGCATCATATTCTGCATTTTCACTTAAGTCGCCATGTCCACGTGCTTCGGCAATCTTTGCTGCCACTTGTTTTCTTCCATCAATCTTCATTGCTCGAAGGTCAGCTTCCAGCGCTATAAATTTTTCTTTTGTTAAATAGACAATATCGCTCATAAAAAATTAAAAACAATGTTTGTGGTTATGAAAAACAAAAGCCATCGTCCGATTGGACAATGGCTGATTTTATTAATATGAATTTATACTAATTTACATGCAGAAGCAAGATTTTTTATTTCACTTCTGAAAGAATTAAGTGTCCTAATTTATCGCGTTTCGTTTTCAGATAGCGTTCATTACTGCGATTCGCTTTTACTTCAATAGGAATTCTTTCTGTAACTTCTATACCAAATCCCTTTAGACCTACGATCTTTTTTGGATTGTTGGTCAACAAACGAACTTTTTTTACACCGAGATCAAGAAGCATTTGCGCTGCAAGACTGTAATCTCGCACATCGGCATGAAAACCAAGTGCTTCATTTGCTTCAACAGTATCTTTTCCTTCATCTTGAAGTTTGTATGCGCGTAATTTATTCATCAACCCGATCCCCCGTCCCTCTTGACGCATATACAGTACAATTCCGTTCCCTTCTTGTTCAATGATTGACATTGATGTGTGAAGTTGTTCATTGCAATCACACCGTTGTGATCCAAATACATCACCCGTCAAACATTCTGAGTGAACACGAACGAGAATTGCTTTTGAAAGATCAATGACTCCTCTGACAAGCGCAAGATGTTCCTTGCCATCAACAGAAGACTTGTACATCGTTACATCAAATTTACCATTCTGTGTAGGAAGAGTGGTAGTTACAATTTTCTCGATCAGTTTTTCACGATGACGTCTAAACTCAACAATATCTTTTATTGATACAATTTTAAGTTGAAATTCTTTTGCTATTTCAATGAGATCTAAAAGTCTTGACATCGTTCCATCAGCATTCATTATTTCAACTAATGCACCTGCTGGATACAAACCTGCCAAGGAACATAAATCAACAACTGCTTCTGTGTGACCTGCACGGCGAAGAACACCCCCTACAACGGCTCGTAATGGGAATATGTGACCAGGTCGGCCAAAATCACTTGCTTTCGTCGTTGAGATTGTCAAAGCTTTTATTGTTGTTGAACGATCAATTGAAGAAACTCCAGTAGTTGTCCCATGAAGGAAATCAATTGGAACGGTAAATGGTGTTTCGTGAAGCGAAGTATTATTTTCCACCATCGGTTCTAGATGAAGATCTTCTGCACGTTTTGAGGTTATTGCTACACATAAAATTCCTCTTCCACGCGTAATAAAGAAATTAACGATATCCTGTGTAATAAATTCGGCAGCAACAACGAAGTCACCTTCGTTCTCTCTATCTTCATCATCTACTACGATGACTATCTTCCCAGAACGGAGGTCTTCAATTGCTTCATCAATTGTATTCAACACGAATGACATTATTGTGTTACACCTTCTACTTCGCCTTGTTTATTGACAACAGAGATAGAGTTTTTTTCGATCTTTACTTTCACATTATCTGCAATTTCAATGAGCAATATTTTTTCTTCAACAGCAATCACTTTAGCATGAATACCTCCAGAAGTGATAATTTTATCACCTTTTTTAACTTGTCCTAAAAGTAATTCTCGTTCCTTTTGACGTTTTTGCTGTGGACGGATAATCATAAAATAGAAAATCCCGATGATGAGTGCGAACATAATGATAGTACTATAAATTTCACCACCACCTTGACCTGCTTGAGGTTGACCCATTGCTAAAACTTGATTAAACATTGTAACTCCCTTATTCTGTTAGATTTATGGATTTGACTTAATTAAATTTGAACTGCTAATTTTTCTAAAATTTCTTTTTTCCATTTTCTAAAACCATTTTCTAAAATTTGTACCCTTGCTTCCCGCATCAGCCATAGATAAAATGAAAGATTATGAATTGAAGCAAGTTGTAATCCCAAAATTTCATTTACTTGGAAAAGGTGTCGAAGATATCCTTTTGAAAAATTCTTGTTGGTATAACTTTCAAAATCACCATCGACCGAAGTATCATCAGTTTTCCATTTGGCATTCTTAATGTTAATTCTTCCATTCCTCGTAAATAGCATGCCATTTCTGCCATTACGTGTCGGCATTACACAATCAAACATATCAATTCCCCGTTCGATACTTTCCAGTAAATTTTCAGGAGTGCCGACTCCCATTAAATAACGAGGTTTTTCTTTAGGTAAAAATTGAGTCGTAAACTCAATTAAATCATACATCATTTCTGCCGGCTCACCAACTGCCAGACCACCAATCGCATATCCCTCAAAATCCAAATTTACTAATGCTTCTGCACTTTGTTGACGAAGGTGTTGATAAACACCTCCTTGAACAATTCCAAACAACGATTGATTATGGCCGTATAACGGAGCAGAGTCATTTAATGCTTTCTGACAAAGTTTAGCCCACTTCACAGTCAGCTCATTTGATTTTCGCGCGTATTCTTCATCGCAAGGATATGGCGGACATTCATCTAATACCATCATAATGTCCGAACCAATAGCTCTTTGAATCCCAACAACACTTTCCGGTGTAAAGAAATGTGAAGAACCATCAAGATGTGATTTAAATGTAACACCGTCTTGAGTTATCTTCCGCAAATCCGATAACGAAAAGACCTGATATCCTCCGCTGTCAGTAAGAATTGTTTTTTTCCAATTCATAAACTTATGAAGTCCACCCATTGACTTCATCACGTCCATCCCGGGACGTAAATATAAATGATACGTATTACCAAGGATGATCTGGGCTCCAAGTTCAATCAACTCTCGTTGCTCAACAGCTTTAACTGTCCCTTGTGTACCAACAGGCATAAAAATTGGTGTTTCAATAACACCATGATCTGTTTCTAAAATTCCAGCGCGAGCGTTTGATTCTGTGTGAACAAGGTTAAACTTCATTACTTCAATTTACAAAAATATGACTGCTATTTCAATGAACTAATTTAAAACCATTCGTCCCCGTATTTCATTCCAAATTGCTCTTTTGGAAAAAATCGGGAACGATACGATAACAATGTTCTGCGTTTGATTAATTCTCTTTTCCTTCAATGACTGCCCACATCTCATCGGTGGTTTTTGCAAGTCGTTCAGCAAGACTGAGTAATATCTTATGAGCTATATCTGGATGATTTCGCACTACTTCATCCACACTGCTTTCAATTACCATCACTTCAGACTCTACAATAGCGACCATTGTGGCTGTTCGAGGTCTCGCAAGTAAACCACTTAATTCTCCAAAAATAACTCCCCGCTCGGAGAATTCGCCTACTTTTCGCTCACCTTTATAGACTCCGATTCTACCTTCCACCAATACATACCAATCAAATGTTAAATCACCTTCTTTTGAGATGATTTCATCTTTATGATAAATTCGTTTTTGTTGCTTCAATCCCATAAAAACTCCAATTATTATTTACGGTGATAAGCGGTTAATGATCCACACACCATCATTTTTTTTATAAGCAATTCTATCGTGAAGTCTACTTACTCTACCCTGCCAAAATTCGAACTCATCTGGAATAATTCTCAATCCTCCCCAAAAAGGTGGTAACGGAATTTCACCGTTCTTAAATTTTTCAAGCATCTCACCAAATGCTCTTTCCAATAATTCACGTGCAGAAATGACACTGCTTTGTTGCGAAGCCCAAGCACCTAATTGACTGTCGATCGGTCTTGAACGGAAATATTCAAATGATTCCGCAGCACTAACTTTTTCAACTCTGCCAACTATTCGTATTTGACGCTCCAATGGTTCCCAGAAAAACAATACTGCAGCTTGTGGATTTTCGGCAATATCTTTTGCTTTGGCACTTCCGTAATTTGTGAAGAATACAAATCCGTTTTCGTCAAATTGTTTTAATAATACAGTTCGCGCAGATGGACGGCCATGTTTGTTTGCAGTCGCAATCGTCATAGCGTTCACTTCGGGAATTTCCGATTGCACCGCTTCTTTAAACCATTTATCAAATTGCATAAATGGATCTTTATCAACTTCTTTTTCGTCAAGCGTACCTTTTTTATATTCCGTACGAATATTAGCAAGATGTAGTTTTTCTATTTCCATTAGCTAAATATAATCAAAAATATCTCATCGTTCATACTGATTAAAATAAAAACGGTGCGTTAAATTATATTCAGCGCACCGTTAGCACATTAAGTATTATTTCTATTTGCTCTTGTCCGGGAAAGGAGGCGGTGGAGATAATTTCACAGGGTTCTTCTTCATTTCCTCTTTGATAACTTCAATCGCTTTATTCAATTGTTCATCAATTCCTTCGTATTCTTTTGCAGGATCATTATCTACGACAATATCGGGGTCGACACCATGACCTTCCATAATCCAGCTTGACCCTTCGATGTCATATCTGGAGAATTCGGGACGATTCATAAATCCCCCATCAACTAGAGGCAGCGAACCACGAATACCGACAACACCACCCCATGAACGTTTACCGATCAGTTTCCCAAGATTATATTTTTTGAATCGATAAGGGAAAATATCGCCGTCAGATGCAGAAAACTCATCCAGTAATAATACTTTCGGTCCGATATGCATTCCATCAGGATTAGGGCTAGGAGTAGAATTTCGAACATAATTGATCATTGTCATTTTTCGGTCAAGCCGTTCAGTGATTTGCCCCGAAACATTTCCTCCGCCGTTTCCACGATCATCAATGATCAACGCTTCCTTGTTCAACTGCGGATAAAAATGTTTAACAAATTCATTCAAACCATCTGCACCCATATTAGGGATATGAATATATCCGACTTTCCCATCGGTCGCTTTCGATACTTTTTCAATATT
Source organism: Bacteroidota bacterium (assembly GCA_030679145.1). GTDB lineage: Bacteria > Bacteroidota > Ignavibacteria > UBA10030 > UBA8401 > UBA8401. The sequence goes on from JAUXTU010000123.1 coordinate 11,129, forward strand.
TGATTCTACCCAATTATAATAATACAATGAGCCTTCACTGCCAATTGGCAGTACAACACATTCTTTGCTTCCGGATTCTTTGGGTGAGGAATTCACATTCAATTTTACTTGCTTCCCTTCGGTACCGACAAGTGATTCGTAAATATCGTTCATTTCATTCGTCAGTTTTCCATCAACGGCGATGATATAATCTCCTTCTTTTACATCAACTCCAATTTCTGTTAAGGGTGAACGAACTTTTGAATCCCAATTTTGGCCTTTGAGAATTTTTGTAATACGATAATATTTTGAGGACGCGTCTCTTTCTATTTTTGCGCCCAGCAAACCCAATTTTATCCGTTCTGCTTTTGGATAATCACCGCCCCCAACGTATGCATGACCAATATTTAATTCCGAGATCATCTCGCCGATTACATACGTCAGATCGATTCGATGATTGACATATGGAAGAAGTTGAGCATACTGCTCCCGCTTTGCTTCCCAATCAACTCCGTGCATTGTTGGGATAAAGAAATAATCGCGCATCTGCCTCCAGCACTCATTAAAAATCTGCCTCCACTCATCTCGTCTGTTCAATTTCATTTTCATATCGGAAAGATTCAATTTGTCTTTCAATTCAATCTTTCCACTCGGTAAATCAATGATCGCGAATGAACCGTCTGAACCGACAAGCATTTTTTTCTTGTCTGCAGAAATCTCATATCCGTTAATTTCACCAAGTTCATTCTCTTTTTGTTTATCCAATTCATACAAGAACAACTTCGGTTTTGAATCCTTTGTACCATTACGAATATAATACACTTTGTTTTCAATGATGCTGAGATTACGGTATCCTGCAGGTGTACCGGGCAATCCAACAATTCGTTGGGTCAGACCATCGATATCTACCTTAACTGTGACTGCATCTTTTTTATCATCCTTCTTTTTATCTTTGTCGTCCGATTTTGATTTTTCATCCTCTTTCTTTTCTTCTTTCAACTTTACCTCATCGCTTTTAGGAGCAAAGGGAGATTTTGTTTCCTTTGAAAGAGCGATAAAATAGATCTTCGACATATCTTGATAGATATGATTGAATTCGGTCTGCCCGTATGTGGGGGCGAATGTTCGAGCTGAAACAAAGAACAGATACTTTCCATCCGAACTGAATGTAGGACTATTTGATTCGTACCATCCTTCGGTTGCATCAACTGTTTCATTTTTTTCAACAGAATATAGTTTGATTATATTCTGTTGGTCATTCTCAGGATTTGTGTAAGCAATCCACTTACTGTCGGGCGACCAAGAGTAATCATCAAACTCAAACACTTTTGATTGTGCAACCTTTGTTACGGATCTCGAATCGATATCCACAAAGAATAAATTCTGCGCACGATCAGACCAGAGTAATTTCTTACTGTCAGGCGACCATATCGGTTGGTATTTATAGTTCTTTGAGTTTTTGGTGAGTTGCATAGGTTCACTCAAACCATCTTGCGGACGAATATAAATTTCATCTTCACCGGTCGCATCGGAAATGTATGAAATCCATTTTCCATCTGGTGACCATTTAGAATTTCGTTCGTGAACACCTGAACTGTTTGTGAGATTTCTTGTATTACCATACTTTGCAGGAACGGTGAAGATTTCACCGCGGGCACCAAACAATGCTCTATTTCCATCCGGTGAAATTTCGTAATTCGTCACACTCTTGCTCACATCAATGATACCACCTCGTCCAATATCAAAATCTTCGTTGATCTGCACTAATATTTTTGAATCCTTTTCAGTTTTAAGATCAAAGCGGTAAATGAATCCGCCATTTTCAAATACAATTGCGTCATTTCCAAGTGATGGAAATTTCACATCAAATTCTTTGAAGAATGTTTTCTGTTCCGTTTTTTGTGTTGAAAGATCATAACAATACAAATTCAATTTTTTGTTCTTATCTCTGCCATCCCTATCGGAAACAAAATAGATCTTATTTCCTGTCCACATCGGAAACATATCTTGCGCGGAATCATTGGTAATTCGTTCGGTTCTTTTCGTTGCGAAATCATAGACGGAAATATCGTCAGCCTGACCTCCGCGATAACGCTTCCATGTTCTAAATTCTCTGAAGACACGATTATAAGCCATTTTTTTTCCATCAGGTGAGAATGAAGCCCAACCTCCACGCGGAACCGGAACTTGTTCAGGAATTCCTCCATCAATCGACGCATAGAACATTTGTCCCTTAAAGTCATTGAATTCAATCCTGCGTGAACGGTAAACAATTGTTTTGTTATCCTTCCATGTGGTGACAATATTGTTTGGTCCCATCCTGTCTGAAACATCGTCACGATCAAGTGTTGCTGTATATGTTAATCGTTTTGGAATTCCACCTTCTGCAGGTATTGTATACACTTCGGAATTTCCATCATACTGCCCGGTAAAAGCTATTGTTTTTCCATCAGGAGAAAAACGGGCAAATAATTCTGTCCCGACATCATTCGTCAATTTTCGTGCGACACCACCTGCAGATGAAACTGTATATAAATCTCCCGCATACGTAAAGACAACTTTGTCTCCATAAATTGCAGGAAAACGAAGCAATCTTGCTTCTTGTCCAAATAAAAAACAACTAATTATAAATGAAAGAAGAAATATTTTTTTCATTGCTACCTCTATATAATTTTACTTCTAGTTTGTTGATTGGTAATTGTTAATTGTTAATTGCTTTTTCGGCTTTTCCCCCTTTTTCAGAATCCACTTTTACTGTGAATGAATTTCCACCGCTTACAATCCAACGAACAGCAACGGAGCCCATTCCGGGAATATTTTCAACATTTAGACGTTCCGGATTATTCTTTTGTTCTTTTGTAATACCAAGAAATCTGTTTTCCAAAACTCCTCCGGTTAATACTTTTCCTCCCTGAAGTGATATCCAATCGGGTCGAGTGATCTTATTCTTTTCATCTTGAAATGTATGTGTCGGAATCACTCGCTCATTGCTGATGATCGCCGTTACTTCTTTTAATCCACCCGAAAGGTTTTTTACAATGATTGAATCAACAGAGACTTTCGGAGTGTGGTACAAATGAAATAACGAGAACGCCATGTTTCGATGACACATATCTTCGATCATAAAAGACGGAGCGGTTCGAGTCCACGCTTTTTTAATTCCACCGATCTCAATCTCTCCATATTGCGGATGCTGATATTTTTTCCATGGGACAACTCCTTCGTTGAACAACATTATTTTATCAAAACGATAAATATCCTGTTGTGAAACATCACGCGTAGAATCTTTTGCACGACGGAAATAATCGAACTCACTCCATAATTCATTGGTGAACGATAAAATTCCCCGTCCGCCGTAGAACCATTCAATCTCACCACCATAAACAGTGTAGAGATCTTTCCAAATGATCATATATTTATAACCGGGAAGCTGCTCTTCGCCGAGTTGACCGAGAAAATCGTACGTTTGAATATCTTGACGACTATATGTTCCCTCGTCTGATTTTGAGCCGGGACCGCGAAGAATCATCCCTCCATAATTATGGAATGATTGTGCGGCAGCAATATTGCTGTGCGATAAAAAGAAATTACGTATTGATTGATTTTCGGGTTGAGTGAACGGATATCGATCTGAACCGTATTGAACATATCGCGGAGCCCAATTCCATCCCCAATCTCTGTTTGGATCATAGAATCCTGGATTGTCTTCATTCACTTGCCCGTCTCCGTCATTATCAATTCCTTCCCACCCAAGTAATGTGTATTCTCCTTTTTCATCAGCATTTGCTTGGATCATCAAACGTGGATCGGTCGGATCAATTTTAAATCGTCCATTCGGATCTTTGATTCTCATAAAAACGATGTTACCGTCACCATCAAGATCATCGTATCCATCTTCATTAAATTCGCCGTCACCGTCGTCATCGCGTTTTGCCATTCCGCTTCGAGGAGAATGCATATTATTTGGTTTGTAAATAAAATAATCACGCGCATCAGGATTGATTGTTGGAACGATATATAAAGTCTTTTCATCAAGAAGGTCTTTGATCCATTCAACTTCATCATACAATTCAGTTACATACCACGCAGTATAGAGAACAACTTCAGCTCCTTGCACCTCATTTGAGTGAATATTTCCGTCGATATACATTGCCGGTTTTTCATCGGGATTTCCGTTCTTAAAATTGGATATCGTCATCTGCCACATATCTTTCCCTTCAACCGATTTTCCCATACTGGAAACCTTCACCAAATTCGGATATGCTTTTTCAATCCGTTTCATGATTTCATACAGCTGTTTGGAATCATAATACCGATTCCAGGCGATCTCCACTTTAGGATTGTTCGGTCCGCCCATCGCTTTTAATCCGCTTGCGGTAAATTCTTTTGATTGTTGGGCAAAAGAGAATGAAACTACAAAAAAGAAAAGAAGCAGGAGAACTCCCAACAAATAGTCATTCTGAGGCGAACTTAGTGAGCCGAAGAATCTCACTTTCGAGTTTTTAACTACTATGAGATTTCTCGTTCGTTCCTTTGGAACTTCACTCGAAATGACATTGATACTATTTTTCATTATAACTCCATTTTCTTTAGGAATGATATTTATTTTTATACTCCGCATCTTAGCGCCTCTGCGAGAGATCATTTCAATTCAATTTTTAATTCCGCTTTTCCTGCAACCGGACTTTCAGCATTAATAGTTATTGAACCTTTCCCAACAACAGTCCATGAAACGGTTTTAAATCCACCGCTTCCTTTGATCGGTTCAAGAATTTGTTTTGTCTTTCCACTTGAGATAGAATTTCCTTTTCCGGCATCCATCATTACACGAACATTGCGAACCCAGCGAGTTTTTATTCCCATTCCATTATTCGTTGGTAAATATCCATTATTGACAACATCAACTGAAATTCGGAAAACATTATCGGCAATCTTTTCCACTTTTTTATTGGAAAGTGAAATATTAGCAAGCTGTCCGGCAAGGTATGTTATAAAATTACTGAATGGTTTTGAATAGTTATTTAAGCTATCGGCAGGTGGATTTGACAACACGAATGGTATTACTCCTCCAATTTCCACCTCCTGATTTTGAAAATCCGGATGATTAAATTTTGTCCAAGGAACTGTAACATCCTTTGCTCCAATTGTATCATACCATTTCAATATTTTTACATTTGGATCATCGGATTTTTCTTTATCATCCTTTTTCATATCGGAAGATTTTTTCGTCGAATCCTTTACAACAGATGTATCTTTTGATTTTGGAATTTCTCCCGCCCACCATGGACGAACTGAAAATGACCAACGTCCTGAATGATAATACGCCCACTCAGCAAATGCTCCCTCGCCTTTAACTGCTTTGGGTGCATCTTTAAGTTTTGTTATTTCCCCAAACTTTTTACTGATCAATCCAAAATAATCTTCATCTTCTTTTGTTACGGAAGAGATCACCGGTGAATCGCCTTTGGAAGGTTCATTTTTCCAAGCGCTGTTAAGATTATCATTAGACGAAAATGAGAAGATCAAAGCAATGTTTGAATGATTGAATACAAAATCTGCGATTGCTTTAGTTTCAACTTCCGAAATTTGATGCATGCCGCTATTCTTACCAAAAAATTGATAATTGAATGTGAAGTTTCGATTGAAATCAGTTCCACCGACTCCATCTTCATTCCATTCTTCATCCTTGTCATTATCGATTCCTTCGCTCAATAATCGATAGATTCCTTTTTCGCCTTTCCCGGCATCCGCTTTTTTCATCAATCGAGTATCATCAGGATTCACAATCCATTCACCGCGCGAATCTTTAATCCGCATCCATGAAATGATACCATCCTTATTAACATCATCTACATCATCTTCGTCAACTGCTGCGTCGCGGTCGTCATCGTATGGGTTGTAATTTATTTCCCTTTCAATAAGCGGCTTGGCAAAAAATGATTCGCTTGCATCCGGATTAGCCCGTGGAATAACATAGATCGTTGTATTGTCCAGCAGTTTTGTAATACTATCTGTTTTACCGTACGATTGTGCAAGTTGTTCGATGAAACGAAGTGCGTGGTCACTCCCAACAAGCTGCGGCGCTTCAATTCCACCGACAACCAAAATTGCTTTTCGGTTTTCAGTTTCACCTTTCCCGATCGTTACAATCCATACATCATTCCCTTTAAGAGTTTTGGCAATTGATGTAACTTTTATATGGGATGAATATTGTGAAGAGAGTTGTTTGAGGAATTTGGAGAGATCGTTGTAACTATGATACTTTGATGGTAACTCTGCAAAAAGATTGCCACAGAGAACACAAAGAAAAAGAATTATTTTTTTCATCTAACTCCTATAATTTTTTGTTGGAAAGATGTCTGACGATGTCCCGTTGTACGGCATCCAGTACAACGGGACTTTTCAAATCGTTTGACATCTGTGCGTTGACGGCCCTCGCTAAACGTCAGACATAAAAGAACACTGTCAGACGTTGTCCACACTATTTATGAAAATGAAAGTGTGTATTCAAGTGTTAATTGTAAAATTTTTATCTATGTAGGCTTTATTTAGGGAGATACAATAACTTGATTATATGTCGGATTTGACATATATTAATTCAATGACTGATCATGAAAAACCATTGATTTGGTTACATGGAGAAATTAAAACTCCTCCACTCTCAAGTTTTGCAAGAATTGAGGTAGGATTTCTCCTTCGACGAATTCAGCAAGAAGAGAAACTTTCTCTCCCACAATCGCGTCCAATGCCATCCATCGGGAAACGATGTCACGAATTACGGATCAATGATGCGAATAAAACCTGGCGAATAATTTATTCCATTTATGAAGATTCGATTTTGATTTTAGATGTTTTTGAAAAGAAAACACAACAAACACCAAAAGTTGTCATAAAAAATTGCAAGAAACGAATCAGCTTGCTTGAATTGTGAAAGGAATAATTTATGGATATATCGCGAAGAAAAAAACTTGAGGCAAAAGGGTTTAAGATTGGCTCAGCAGGTGATTTTCTTAACTTAACACCTGAAGAATCTGCCTTTATTGAAATGAAACTCGCTTTGAGCAAAAGTTTACAAAAACGACGACAAGAAAAAAAACTTTCTCAAACTCAACTTGCT
>JAUXTU010000013.1 GCA_030679145.1 Bacteroidota bacterium
GCAGTTGTTCCAAATGTTGCAGAACTACCAACCTGCCAAAAAATGTTGGATGCTTTCGCACCGCCGGTGAGAAAAATTTGGCGGCCTGATGTCATATTGAAACTGGTTGCTATTTGAAAAATCCAAACAGCATTCATATCACCTTGAGCATCAAGTGTAAGATCACCTGATGATATTTCAAGCGCACCGTTAGATTTATAAAGTCCCGGAGGAAGTGTCTGTCCTCCAAGATTTCCTTCTATACCGATTGGATTTTCTGTTCGTCCTGCGGCATCGTTATATGCAACTGTTAAATCAAGTATTGCCTGCGATAACATAGAAGGGAAAATCACCGAACCTGCAGGACCGGTAGCATCAACCGTGTAGAATGTTCCGACCAAAGCTGCTGTCTCAAAACCGGTTAGTGCAGCACCGGTAATAGGGCTTGCTCCAAGATTTCCGGTGATACTTGTATTACCGGTATTGGTGATTCCAGCATACGACAGAATTGCAAATCCGTCGGCTAAACCAAGATTTACCGGCGCTAGAACAGCAAGATTCGATACTGCATCTAAAGAAACAACTGATTTATTAATTGTTCTTGCTTCTGAAACTGGTCCGCTTATATCTTGTTGGCTTGATGGTGAGTTCGATTCGCACGCTGCGAAAAGAAACATTGCAAGCGAGATCGACATAATAACAGCTGGTCGTATCGCTGATCGGGTAATTGTTTGAACATTTGCGTTTTTCATAAATCTCCTAAATGAATCATAACACTTAAAAATGCAATCCCTTTAATAGGGCGTGCGTTGTAGTATCAGTAAAGGATCTCTTCGGGTAATGAAGAAATAAAATCCTCTCCTGAACCGTGAATTAGTATACCGATGACTGCCTCCAGAAGTAATCGCCCAAAAGGACGATAAAAGAGCTAATCCTTAAGTGTTGTTAATAGTACCAAGTAATGGAGTAGCTGAGAGTTGCTAAATGTCATCCATCGGGTTAATAGATCGCCGTTTTGAGAGCGAGAGATGGTGATAAAGGTTTACCGAAATACTCAGCATAAAACAGAAAAAACACAAAGAGTGAGTAAACTTCTCGAATGTGTTTCTTTATGAAGAATAAGCCGTGCTGTTAGAGAAGAATTGGTAGGAGTGGAGCGAAATTATTTTTCATTGCGGGCGTGCATTGCAATCTGAAGACGACTTTGTAATGCTAATTTTTCCAAAATATTATGTACATGACTTTTAACGGTGAACGTTGCGATATTCAGATTATCGCCAATTTGCTTGTTACTCATTCCTTCAACTATCAATGCAATAACTTCTTTTTCACGTTCTGTCATACGGACGGCACTTTTAAGGTTTCTTTTCCCTTTCAGGAGTGCATGTTCGGCAACTTGAAAAAAGAGCGATCCCGTCATGAGAGGAGGAAGTACTCTTTCTCCGTCGGCTACCGCTCGAATTGTTTTGATCACTTCTTCCAGCGTTGCGTTCTTAAGAATGAAACCCTCCACACCTGCTTGCACAAATTCCATAATGTCCGGCTGTGCGGGATTAACACCCATCCCAATAATTTTGATATCGGGAAACTCCTTCTTCAACAACTGCACTACGTCCAAACTGTTCTGACTCTCCAAGCCGAGATCGATCAACACCACTTGCGGTTTCGCTGTACGTGCTTTCGATACGGTGTCATCCCTGCCGTCGCACACAGCCGCAACGGTGACATCTTTCTGTCCGTTGATCATCGCAGTGATACCATCACGCAAAATGCGGTTGTCTTCTATAAGTAGTATTCGAATTTTAGGCATAGACACTTTTTTTTGTGTGATTTGTTTTGTGGCAACGCAACGAACCGAGCCGACCTGCGTCCAAACTTCATATTAACTAGCTGATAATATCTCTTATTGATTTTTTTTGCAATTTAATTTTTATCTATTGCAGCGAGTTATCATACGAGTTTTAGTTCGCTATGATCTACGAGGCCTAACCCAGCCAATACACGCTCTTTATTAGAAAGATCGCCAATAATATTCCTCTCCGGCAGCGGTAATTTACGTACTAATGTCGGAACGGCGAGAATATGGTCATCATGAGCAATTTGTGGATTCTTTAGAAGGTCAATCACTTCTATATGGTATTTGCCCTTCAAATGTTCTTCACAAATTAATTTGAGATTATTGAAAGCCGTAACTGCTTTTGGATTTTGCCCGGCAATATACAGATGCAAATCCCATTTGTCGCCACTTGCTTTGGCCGGCAGAATTTTTTGGAGGTTTGTTTTTATTTTTTCATGTTTGATTTCCAAAGTACATTCCTTTAAATATATTTCTTCTTTTTTGTGCCGGTTGTTTTTATAGATACATCACCTCTTCGACTCTTACCCATTTTTATTTTGTCTTGAGTGAAGCGTTCATTCCTTGCTTTTTCAATCGTGATAACTTTAAGCGCTTCTGCTTCTTCAGCTTGAAATTCCGATCGCAGCACAACAATCTGTGCTTCCATTGCATCACGTTTACGCTCTAATCCAAATTGTTTGGTCCCGATCTCTTGCTGACGCAATAATTGTTCCGCATCGTCTTTCGTCTCTTGTGATAATCGTGCCGAACCAGTTAACACACCTTCTGAACCAACATACACATCAAGTAACTCTATTCCGTGGTTTGTCAGTCTAAATTCACGGATCTGGTTGGAGTGCGCCATACCGCGAGATTTCAGTACATACAATCCTCTGTTCCGTTCTCCTCCAATTTCTAAATCACGCACAAGCAGCCATGTATCTATTAAAGAAGAGATGTCTACATCTGGAATACTCAAATTTTCTGTTTCGGAAGTGAGACTTGTAAAGAATGCGGTGAGCTGCTTCATCTTCAAAAAATCTACAAGGCGTAATAACATTGTTTTAACTTCAGTTTGATTCTCTCCCACCATGAATCCATTAATAGTGTCGACAATAACGATGTTCGGCTCAAATTTATTGATCAATTTGATACTGGTCGTTAGATGATTTTCCAAGCCATAGAGTGTCGGACGTGTTGCATGAAACTGAAGCAGTCCTTTTTTTACCCACGGTTGTAAATCTATTCCTATTGAAAGCATATTGCGCATAAGTTGACTCGGGGATTCTTCAAACGTAAAAAAGAGAACACGTTCTCCTCTCTTACATGCCGCTTCAGCAAATTGTGAGGCAATGCTTGTTTTGCCTGTACCCGCGGTACCTGAAACAAGCATTGTACTGCTGCGAAAGTACCCTTTACCGGAGAGCATTGTGTCGAGACGCGGAATACCGGTGGAAATTCTCTCGTGTGATGAAGAATAATTCAATCCCAGGGAAGTGACAGGCAGAACAGAAAAACCATCTTCATCAATAAGGAAAGGATACTCGTTCGTACCGTGTGTTGAACCGCGATATTTAACAATACGCAGCCGTCGGATAGATGATTGATCGTTCACGCGATGATCAAGGAGAATAACGCAATCAGAGACGTACTCTTCCAAGCCTTGTCGCGTAAAAGCACCCTCACCGCGCTCTGCGGTAACAATTGTTGTTACCCCTTTCCTTTTTAGCCACTGGAATAACCGGCGCAGTTCAGTACGCAGGATAAGTTGATTTGGCAGCACTGCAAAAAGAGATTCTATAGTATCCAGGACAACACGCTTGGCACCGACGCTCTCAATTGCGAGATGGATCCGGATAAATAAACCTTCCAAATCGTATTCACCACTTTGTTCAATTTCACCTCGTTCAACATGAATATGTTCAAGCCAAATCTTTTTGTGCTCTACAAGATTGTCTAAATCAAATCCCAACGAAGCAACGTTTGCTGTGAGTTCTTTTTCAGTCTCTTCGAACGATATAAAGACACCCGGCTCATTATATAGCGTTGCTCCGCGCACAAGAAACTCCATCGCAAAGAGAGTTTTTCCGCAACCCGCACCGCCGCAAATAAGCGTTGGTCTCCCTTTCGGTAATCCACCCCCTGTGATTTCGTCTAATCCTTGTATACTGGTGGGAGATTTGGGGAGGATATTACGATGAGATGGTCTCTCTTTTTTCTTCATGATGCTTTATCTCCGGAAATGTTGTTACGAGTAATAAATTCTGATATAAATAATTTCGCTTAACACCAGATATTCAATTATTAACATGAAATCGCAACTTCTTAGAAGAACATTGGCGTTATCTTTATACACCAATAAGTAATAGAATAATCTATTAAACAATAGTCCAAAGGGATGATTTTTTAGAACAGCTAAATTAGTATTGTATCACGAAGTCAAAAAAAATCCTACAAGGTAAGTTTGTAGGATTTCATACGTTTCATAGTTCTATTCTTAATTAATCATCGGGATGACCATCATCATTTAAATCCCTGCCGCCATAACCTTTTTCAAACGATTTTTTGATCGCATTGTTGATATTAGCTCTGTTTTCTGATGTTGAAATGGTCGGATCTAACAATAATCCCGTTTGAACATCTTTAAACCAATCCGCCGTATAAAAACGGAGAGCCATATTGATAGATGTTGTGGAGACGGCAATTGTAAAATTGCCTTTCAGTTTATATTCAACTTCAATGTTTGATTTGAAAGCAAACGAAACCCATACTCCATCCTTTTTTATTGCGCCCCATACAGCGATACTATAACCCATCATTGAATCATTATTTGCAGCACCCATTTGGTGATTGTAATTGTCGCTGTCTTCGTATTTTTCACCGTTATGCATGGTGTGAATTTTGAATTTAATACCGGTATATATACCTGCCGGAAGCATTTGGTTTGCAAAATTTATCGCACTTGAATCTCGAATATGAACAATAAACGGTCCTTTAAATGTGTAGTTTGATTCACTCTCTGTTTCCATTGTATCATTTCCCATGGAATCGATGGTTGCAGTTTCTATATGTGATTCAAATTTTATTCTTTGAAATACAGCCACAACACTGTCTATTCGCAATGAATCGGCAGCGGTGGTTTTTAAAAGTGAGTTGCTTGAACCTACTTTTGAAAATCCAACCGAAAGATTGACTGGTGATGTATTCGAATTTGAAGTTACAGGATCGTCTGAATTTTTGCATCCAACTGCAAAAATTAAAAGACCGATGAATATGAAAAGTGCAATAATATTTTTCTTTTTCATTGCCATTCCTTTTTTATTTTACATGAGTATATCTACAAATATACAATCAATTGAAGATTGTATAAATTTTTTGAGTCTTCATCAATAACATTTCCTTTTGGTCGATGAAGGATTAAAAATTCTCTTCTGAATTGTGAATGAGTATATCGATGATTGCATTGAATTGTAATCGTCCAAAAGGATGAAAAAGGACTTAATCCTTTTTATGAGGGTAACATTACATATTTATAATTGCAAAAAGTTTATGCCCAGCACCAAATCCCAGACACCTTGGTAATAGTGTAACGAACACAAAGCCAACTCAAGAAAAAAAAACGACATACGTTCTTCAAAATATCTTTCCTGCAATACCACATTCTGAATTCAATTCTTTGTGCTGAATATTTTTTTATCCCGAATGACTCTGAGCAGCACAGCTATAATTGCGATTACAAGAAGAATAAGAATACTCCCCCACGGTGAATGACGTAACTATTCCGAGAAGTTACATAATGACAAGAACAGCAGCAATAGTATATAACATTGTTTCACCATTACATTTTTAACGTATTACCATTTGAAATAACAGATTTTGGAATAGGTCTGCAATTGTAATGTATCCATCAGAAAGATGCTTCCGGAAGTCGAGTGACGCTTGTAAGCCAATAAATTGCATCTTCAAAAAGTGTGAATGCTTTGACATTGTAGCCTCGGTTTTGCGCTGCTGTTTCAAAAAATGAAGCTTGATTATGGCCTTTTGCACTTTGAGTAAGCACTGCAATTTTTCTTTGAAATGCTTCACCATATTTTACCAGCTCGGATGCAACATTATAAATATCCAACGTAGATAAATGAGATTGCACATCGCGAAGATCAATTATTACCGTATAATCTTGCAGCAGATCTCCGGCAGTAGCAATTTGTGCCAGAACCTGCGTACTGGCTATCAGGTCAAGATCACCGGTCGGAGTGCTTTTTATAAAATCACCTGCCGTAAAGATTTGAAGTCTAAGGCTTGTATGAAATTCGGCAGAGAGCGCGTGTTCGATGGATTTTGTAAGATATACCGGATTATTCGGTTTTAGATTTTTATCTTTCATTTCACACACAATGTCTTTGATTTCCTTCTCAAGTCCGACCGCTCCCGTAATTACTATTACTTTGCTGGAGATATTATTTTCTTTGAGATATCGAAGAATTTCCGAATTACTTTTGTCAGCAAGTCTCATATCAACCAAGATCAAATCAAATCTTTCAGAAGCCAGCATTGATAAGGCATGCTCGTTATCCATTGCCTCTATAACCAGATAACCGCTTGATTTCAACAACTCTCGCACAGAATCTCTATGATCTTTGTTGTCCTCAACCAATAATATTTTTACTATCATAATTTCATTTCTTCTAATTTTATAAACATTTTTAATAATTGGGAATCACAATGTGTGTGTATTATTTTATGGATATGGGGGAATCTGGAACTCGAAGATTCATATCTCGCAGACTTGCTGCAGTAACCGTGGAACCAAACAACGGATGTCCCGCAATAATGATATTGTATAACGCAAAGCTTTCGCCAAATGAATTTTCCTGCCATCCGATAAATACGGCATCAGAATGTGATCTCGATAGCTTTGAATTTTTATCCATAGTATCAACCTTTCATAATTTCTACAGAGACAGTATAGCTTTGATTGTCTGCGATTGTAATCAATCATAAGGATGAAAGAGTAGTTAATCCTTTAGTGCGCTTCGCAGCGATAAATACCAGACAGGATAAGTTTTTACCAATGATCATTTATCGAATTGGGAGGGTCGTTGTGCGTCATCTATAGGTGATACTAGAAAATCCGATTGGGTGTTAAAACTGTAGACGCGTGAGAGGGTCGGTCAGAATGGAATATAAATTATTTTTCGTTGCGGGCGTGCATTGCAATCTGAAGGCGGCTGTGCAATGCTAATTTTTCCAAAATGTTGTGCACATGACTTTTCACGGTGAATGTTGCAATATTAAGGCTTTCAGCAATTTGTTTGTTGCTCATTCCCTCAACAATCAATGCAATAATTTCCTTTTCACGTTGCGTCATTCTAATGGCACTCTTGATGTTTCTTTTCCCTTTCAAAAGGGCGTGCTCAACCACTTGAGAAAAGAGCGATTCGGTCATGAGGGGAGGAAGTGATTTTTCTCCGACAACTACTGCTCGAATTGTTTTGATAACTTCTTCCACTGCTGCATTTTTTAGGATAAAACCATCCGCCCCTGCTTGCACAAATTCCATAATATCTGCCTGTATGGGAACAAGACCCATCCCAATTATTTTGATATCAGGAAAGTCATTTTTCAAGGACTGAACAATACTCACACTGTTTTGACTCGCCAATCCAAAATCCATTAATACAATATCCGGTTTTACCGAACGTGCCTTTAATAAAGTGTGATCTCTTCCGTTTGAAACAGCTGCAACTATGACATCCTTGTGCCCATTGATCATGGCGGTAATGCCATCCCGTAAAATACGGTTGTCTTCTATAAGTAGTATCCGGATTTTTGGTTTAGTCATTCTTATTTGCGTGGATTGTTTAACGGCAGTAAAATGGAATGGATCTAACTGTTAAACAATTATCGTGAGTCAATATTCACCTTCGCAGTAATGTAACAAATTGTTTAATCTAGAACAAAACCTCATTCGTTAAATATATTACAGTTCTAAGATCTATTTTGATTCATCCAAATTAAGAAAAGAGGCATATAAAAAACGCTCTGTAAATACAGGACGTTTCATGTAACCAAGATGGAGTTAAATTTGTAACATCCAGCGTAATTAAGTTTAGAAAGTGCTTTTAGTTATTCTTGATGATACAACAATTGCTGTTATCACTCTTCAAAATGCAAAAACAGTATCCAGTAATGTCCCATCAACCCATTGAACAACTGCAGCTACTTTATCCTTGGCAAGCTTTGGTTGTTGCGGCTTTCCACCACAAAGTTCATATACTTCTTGTTGAATATCTTTGATCTTTCGAATTGGTAATTTGCTGTTCGATAATTTCTTTATCAAATCTTGTCGCAAAGGATTTATTGCAATCCCTCGCTCTGTAATAACAACATCAATCATTTCGCCAGGACCGCAAAGAGTTGTGACGTTATCAACAATAATTGGAACGCGGTCTCTGAACGATGGAATTGCAAGTATCACACATTTTCCAAATAAACAATCCTGCCATCCACCAATGCCATGTAACAAGTAACCGTCCGAATGAGTAACAACATTGGCATTAAAATTTGCGTCAACTTCTGTTGCACCAAGCACAACAGCATCCAACATCGAAGCGAAATTTCCTTTTCCATGAAAATTATAACTGGTAAACGGACTGGTATTAACATGGTTTGGATTTTCACGTAATGATCGTACACCTTCTGTGTCGAATGCTTGTCCATCAAGAATGTAATCCGTCAAACCTTCTTCGAGCATTTCGGTGAGATATTGCGTACTGCCGCCGCGAATGAATCGAGCCTTCACTCCTTTGGCTTTCATTCTTTCTTTCAGCAATAACAAGAATGCAAGATTAATTCCTCCGGCGCCTGCCTGAAATGAAAAACCGTTCTGCATTATTCCCGATTCTTCAACAAACTGAGCTATATATTCCGCAATTAAAATTCTATCCGGACTTTTTGTTACCTGAGTAGTTCCTGAAACTATTTTTGAAGGATCACCAAGTGAATCAACTTCAACGACATAATCGACATTGTTTCCTTGGATATGCCAAGGAACGCAAGGGAAATCTACCAATGAATCTGTTACAACAATCACCTTATCGGCGTACTCAGAATCACCTAATGCAAAACCAAGCGGACCGCAGGCTGACTTTCCATTCACTCCGTTTGCATTTCCAAAAGCATCGGCACTTGGAGCAGCAATAACAGCAATGTCGATATGAACGTCTCCGTCTTGTATTGCTCTATATCGCCCGCCATGTGAACGCAAAATTCCCGTTCCTTTCATCTTTCCGTCTGTTGCGTACCTTCCCAAAGGTCCGTTCATGCTTCCTTCAATATGATGGATCGTTCCATCGTCCAAATATTTTATCAAATATTCGTGACACGGAAATGATGCGCTCGGAAACCAACGAATATCTTTTACTCCTATTGCTTTAATAGTATCGAACAGAACATTTGTCAATCCATCACCATTGCGAAGATGATGATGTGTTGAGATCGTCATACCGTTTTTCAATCCGACTTTCTTCAACGCTTCTTTCAAATTCTTTACGAGTTTATTTCCATCGGAAGGGTAATCAGCACAAGTTCGTACAGGAGGAGCAGCCATTGAATTGTCCGGACGATATTTATTTACTCCCTTAAATGGAATTGATGCAATCCCATTGACAACAGCAGGAACATATCGCCCTGCAGCGTTCTTTACCAGCTTTGATTTTAATTCTTTTGTCATAATCATGCTATTTATCTGAATTTAATTTCACAAGCGATAAAATATGTTGCGCTCTTTTCACCACTGGTGCATCGATCATTTTTGAACCTAATGAAATAACTCCGGATCCATTTTGTTTAGCTTCATTGAATGCATCAACAACTCGCTGAGCGTACTCAACTTCTTTTTGCGTTGGCGCAAATGCCTCATGAATCACTTTTATTTGGCGGGGATGAATACATCCCTTCCCTTCAAAACCAATCGCTTTTGCTTCCAACACACTTTGATGCAAACCTTCTTCATCATTAACATCGGAGAATACAGAATCGAGTGCTTGTATTCCGGCTGCTTTTGCTGCATTGATTACAGTGCTCCGAGCAAACAGACTTTCGGTACCAGCTTTTGTGCGTTCAACACCGATGTCTGCAGTATAATCTTCAAGCCCAATTGCCAAGCCGCAATTCCATTTACTTGCTGATGCGATCTCAAAAGCTTTCACGACACCCAACGCAGTTTCAATGATTGGAATGAGGAAAATATTTCTTTTGATATTATGCAATTTCAGAATTTTATCGATCTCACTATCTACTTCTTCAATGCGTGCGGAAGACTCACATTTCGGAATAAGGATTGTTTGTACATTATATTGAACTGTCTGCTGTAAATCGTCAATCCCTAATGGGAAAGGATTGATCCTGACCATCCGTTCTGCCTCTCCAAAATTTACATTCATCAAAGCATTCCTTACAAGAATACGCGCGGCATCTTTTTCTGAAGGAGCAACACTATCTTCAAGATCGAGGATGATACTATCGGGTTTATGCAGTCCTGCATTCAAAAAGAAATGCGGTTCATTTCCCGGTAAATAAAGACGAGTCCGCCGTGTACGATCTCGCAAATTTATTTTTGTGGATTTTGTATTTCCAATCAAAAATACTTTGTCTGTTCCAAGACCTGCTCTTTTCAGTGCGGATTCAACTCTCGCTGCAATAACAAATGGAACAGCACCTTGATCCTCTATTTTGATTGTTGCGTTCTTTGTACCAAAATGTTTGAGAATTTCGGAAATTTGAGACCGGATAGAATCTCCGTACAACGATTCGACTTTACTTTTCAATTCAATGGTAATCCCACCGCTCGAAGTGTTTATCAATTGGACAAAGCAATCCGATTTAACATTTGGTCCAACTCTTCCGGCAGATCCTGATTTTTGTTTTTGTGTTTTCATTAATATTCCGATACACTCAAGAACTTTCTGTTTCTCGCAGAGACGCAGAGAGCGCAGAGAAATGATTGGTTAAAGATTATTTACAATTCTTACAATACCATCTTTAACAAGATTAACATTAAAATTAACTAGTAAGCCTACTTTTATATTTGTCAGTTTTAAATATGTCAACAATATTTTGTGATGAACAGGAGCAAGCAATTCAATGGACTTTATCTCTATAATCACTTTATCTTCCACAATTATATCCGCCCGAAAACCTAAATCCATTTTTAAATTATCATACATCACAGCAATACCTTGCTGTCTCTTGTGCTTCAATCTTCTCTTCTCTAATTCATAGCAAATGGCTTCTTCATAAACGCTTTCAAGCAAACCAGGTCCCAATTGTGTATGAACCTTTATGAAAATATCTACTAAAATCTTAGTAATCTCATTTTCTACCATTGTCTTTTCTCTGCGTCTCTGCGAGACAATTTTTATGCCTGTTGATTAATTACCTTCTTTCAGTCTGTCGTTCTATTTTTCTGGAATATTATTGCCAATTACTGGCAAGATGATTTCATTTGACCAATTCTGATAATTGAGCGGCAACATCAAACAGATCCATCCCTTTGGTAAACGGAAGGCAAACACCTGTAGTGAGACGAACCTTTTCAACCCATGACGGTGGAATGGAATTCATTCCGTTCATCGCACCACTGATGGCACCGACAATAGCAGAGATCGTATCTGCATCTCTTCCGAAATTTCCGCTGTAAATAATGCCGCGTTTAAAATCTCCATTTGTCAATTTTAATATTGCAAGAGCAGATGCAACAGCTTCCGGTGAAACTGATTTATATTCGGTCCACAATGCGTCGTGAAGCGGTTTCCAACTTTCTTCAAGTGTTTTCTTTTCTTCAATGATCTTTAACGCTTTTTCAAATGTAAATCTCATCCACGAATCTTTTGGAGTAACATCGATTGCAGCTTGATAAATTTCATCGACATTTGCACCGACCATTGCAACCGCAACGGATACAGCAACTGCTTGTGCACTCCACAAACCATCGCGTGAGTGACTGATACGGGAATCAATATCGGCTAAGTAGGCGGCGCGCTTAGGATCGCCAGCACATGCAATACCGATCGGTGTTACACGCATTGCCGCTCCATCACTCATATAATGAGAATTATAAATGCCGGAAAGAGGCGGCAATACATTGCGGCGGATATTTGCAGCAGCTTCTCTTTCACTTGCCCCGCCTCGTTTCAATTCCGAAAGAGGCAGCACATGTGTTTTCCAACTTTCCAATACATCAGCATCAGTTAAATTGCCTTTTGCTTTGATGAGTGTTTGTGCGGTCAATAAAGCAAATTCCGTGTCATCAGTTCCCGGCGCAGGTTTTTCAGAAAAATCCATCGTGATGCCGTATTGCAGATGATAATCCGGAGATCGGGCAATATCACCGAATGAATCACCGATCGCATGACCCACAAGACTTGCACGAGCACGGTCTTGTAATAATGGTTTATTTTTAATCAGCTCACTTTTTGTAATCATTGTGTTCTTTCAATTATTAAGATAGATATATTTGAAAAACTCTCGAGCAATGTCATTGCGAGACGTTTTTTGTCGAAGCAATCTTGTTTTTCGTTTATTTTAAGAAGATTGCTTCGTCGCTTCCTGCCCGACTTCGTCGTTCAGGCGGGCACTCCTCGCAATGACTTTTCAGAAATCTTAAGATTAATATTTTGCAATCTTTGCCGTTCTCTTTGCAAGATCGCTCAACAACGAATTATCAAAACCTTTAAGGCTAGTTCTGATTCTATTGTTCAATGGAGAAATCCATTTTGAAGGAAGTTTTTTTGCACCAAGCATTGTCCCCATGATCGAGCCAACGGTTGCTCCATTACTATCGGTGTCCCATCCTCCCATTACAACATTGCATATCGCCCGCTCATAATTTCCTTTTGACGATATCAGCGCAGCAACAACAAGTGCGGCATTGTTTATCGTGTGAACCCAGTGATATGCTCCAAATTTCTGATAGAGAGACTCTACTGTTTCATCCCACGATTGTGCTTGTATTGGAAGTGATAAAACAAAATGAATTACTTCTGCAAACCTGGATTTCGACGGAACAAATAATAATGCTTCGTTAATCACTGTAAGGATATCATCGTGTTTAAATGACGCGGCAATTGCGGCAGCAATAAATATTTCTCCATACATTCCATTGCGAACATGACTCAATCGAGCATCACGACAGGCAAACTCAGTAGCGCGGGTTGGCTGTCCCGGAGACGTCCAGCCCCAAATATCCGCTCGTATTTGCGCACCAATCCATTCTCGATATGGATTTCTAGTTACTGCAGTCTGTGGAGGTTTGATTCCTGCAAGTCTGTTGACGTAAGCGACACGCTCTGCAGTGAATGTGGTAAGAACCGGCGCCATACTCATCCACGTTTGAATGACATCTTCCGTCGTAAATTCTTCTCCATATTTTTCGAACACTGACAAATTAAGCATCGGATAATTCATATCGTCATCTTCCGGCATGCATTCGATGTTCTCTTTCAGACTTTCTTTACCGTAATGTCTGTTCCACGGATATTTTTGAAGCAGTGAATCAGGAATTCCCTTTCCTGTTATATAATCAGAGATTGGCCATGTCTTATTGGAAGAGAGTAACTCAATAACTCCTGATCGAGGTGTCTTTTCAATCGGTTTCCCAAGCATACATCCGGCACTTCTTCCAAGCCAGCCGCCAAGAATTCGATCTTCAACGAAAGAGGGTGTAAAAGAAGGAATTGTGTCTGGCTTGATATTGCATTGCCGAACTATCTCATTCCATTCATCAGGTTCATGCTGTTCATTATTAACAGTAGAAGGGATTGTTTCAATTTTGTGGTAGAATTTTTCTGCTTCAATATGAAATTTTTCTTCATTCAAATTTAGACTTTGTATTTGGCTCCATTCATTACGAAGTTCAACAACATTGTTCCCTTCCTCCTCTCGCTGCTGCAATTCATATTTGATCCGTTCCGCTATTTCGATCCAGGAGATTCTCATAACAATATTTTTTGACCTGCCAAATTTGAAATCTGTTCAGTAAGTGTAAGATAATTCTTTCCCGCAAAAGAAGGGATACAAATTCCTTTCAACGTTCCGATCGCATTCAACCAGCTTTCACTTGCAATTGATGTTGTCTGCATTCCTCCGACCAGCGCGCCAACCATTGTCGGAAGCGTTTCACCGCTTTTGGCAAACGTGGATGCAGTTGTTACTGCGGTCTCAAAATTATTTCCATGCAATTTGGCAATTACAAATGTCAATGCCAATGTTTCGGGGGCGACGTTTCCATAACTGTATTCTCGATTAACAATATTGTTACTAATATCTGGAAGAATTGAAAAAATCGAATCACTCTTTTCCGTTAATTTCATTGCATCGTCAACAGTCCGCCTTATCCACGATGATTTTGGAAGATATTGAAATGCTGTGTTGATTGCATCGGAAACATTTTTTCCGGAACAAACTGCACTGATGGCAACAGCCATTGCTTGAGCCGCCCATACTCCATCTTCACTGTTTGTAACCGAAGAATCAATTTCAGCCCAACGTGCCGCTTTATCCGGTTGACCGGCACATATTATTCCGATCGGTACTGCTCGAGACATTGCTCCATCATCAAAGTAATGGGGATTCTCCTTTCCGCTTTGGGGCGGTTGTATTCCATTTCTTAAATTATGTAATGCCGCTTGCGTACTAACACCACCTCGGATGGGATCTTTTGATTGCGCAAGTTTTAGCCATTCATTAAGAACTGATTGATTATAAGAACTAAAATCATTCCCAAGTAAAATATCAGCGGAAAAAGCTGCCCATTCAGTTTTGTCTGTTGGAGAAATATTAAATTGTTGTGCCGGCTGATTAAGAGAAAATGGCATCGGTGTTACAATGACATTTGTTGTTTCAGATGATGCATCCATTTCACGACGAATTCTTCTTGTCCACGGCGGAAGAAGAATACTATGATGAAACAATGAAGTCCAACTCACCGCATCACCAATTGCCAGTCCTATCATTGCATTATGTGCCCGTTGTTTTATTGAAAATCCCTTTGGGATATCGTTCATGGTTTTTTACTCCATGATTGAGATTGCGCTAACAAAGCAAGATCATCTGCTGTTTCAATGATATTCATATTCTTGACCGCGTTGATACAAATTCCTTGCGAGACAGAGATCCGTTTTGTCCATTGTTCGGGAATAACTTGTATACCTTGTGATGCACCGCAGATTGCTCCTGCAATTGCCGCTATCGTATCAGTATCTCTGCCGATGTTCACTGCACCGAGAACCGCATCTTCAAATTTTCCACGTGCAGCTGCAATGAGTCCAAAGGCGAGACCTACTGCTTCAGGTGCTACATCCGGCCAAAAATAATAAGAGCAAGCAAGTGATGCGTGCAGAGGTTTTAATGAACTCCAAACATCGGTGCAAGAATTACCAATAAAAATTCCACGGGTAATTGAAGATGCTGTCCAGGAATTTTTTGGAATGACCTCTAATGCTGTTTGCACAATCTGTTCAAATGAAGCTCCTGTCATTGCTACAGCAATGGCAGCAGCTACTACTTGCCCGCTAAATATCCCTTCACCTGCATTGGCAACTAGACCATCTTCTTTAGCAAGATGCGCTGCAAAATGTGGATCACCGACTGAAGTGATACCATATGGGGCAACTCGCATCGCTAATCCGTCGCTCCAGCTATGGAGATGTTGGCCTGAAGCTGGAGGCTGGAGCCCTTTTATTAGATTATTTATTGCAATCATCTCACTAAAACCAGCACCTTTGTATGAATTTGCCGCGTTCACAATATCTCTACGATATGCATCCGCTACTATCTGCGAGGTAAGATCTCTTTTATGTCGCAACAGTAATTTTGAACTGAACAATGCATATTCGGTATCATCGCTTCCTCCTTGATCTTCAGAAAGAAAATCAATTACTCTTCCCCATCGTGAAGAGATTTCATCCGGCGTTTTGCCTTCAGTCGGACTGCCGAGTGCATCACCAACAGCAAGTCCAATAAACGATCCACGCGCTCTGTCTTGAAGAGTAATCACCACACTTCTCCGCGTTTTTTGTAACGAGAAAGGACATTATTACTTTCATGTTCAATCCTATTCGCCGCATCCTCAACTGAAATTCTTCCCGCAAATAATTCTTGTAATACAGGATTAGCGACACGACTTTTCCATTCAACATACCCTGGTGCGCCAACCCACGATCCTACTCCAAGAGTTGCAACAGAAGAGCATGTTATATCCCAACCGCCAAGTGTATCATTAAATTCAGGCATTGATAGACAAGATTTTCTCGCAGGAATCATCCAATCATTCAATGCAAGTCGAGCCGTATTTTTTGAACTGAGTATAAAATCAATGAACATCATCGCTTCTTTTGCACGTTTCGATTTTTTGGGAACACTCAATGTTTGAGTGCTCGCACCATATGTCTGCGTTTGTGCTTTCAGCAGCGGCATCACTCCCCAACGAAAATCTTTCGGTGCATTCTCAACAAGCTGCTGCCGTCCCCACGAACCAATACCAACAAGCATTGCATATCTTCCGCTAAAGAATCCGGGAATCATTCCCGCACCGGTTTCACCAATACTCGCAGGCGCTACTGATTTATCTTTATAAAGCATATCCACAATGGTTTGTAATAATTTTTTTTCTTCATCATTCACTTTCACTACAAAATGATCTCCATCCTTTTTGAAGAATGAACCGCCGAAACTAATTGATGTGTTCATAATGATGTTTGCGGAATTACGAAGTCCAATTCCTGCACCATACTGATCGATCACTCCGTCACCGTTCGTATCTTTAGTCAATGTTTGCGCTGCCGTTCGCAGATCATCCCACGTCCACGGATGTTGACGAGTCGGAGGAACAATCCCTTCTTTTTCAAGAAGAGATTTATTATAAAGAACGACAAGCGATTCAATCAAAAATGGAACACCGCCAACTTCTCCGTTTGGTCTCGTTACTGTTGCCCAAGCCACATCAAGAATATCTTTTTTCATTTCCACAGAAATATACGGTGAAAGATCGGTAAGATACCCGCGCATTGCATAATCAATAATAATTGACGATTCATAATGGAAAATATCGGGAACGTCGCCTGTTTCAAATGCCGTTACCAAATAATCGTGTGCAGAATCCCATGTTCCCTGGATATATTCAACTTGCATGTCGGGATGCGCTGCATTCCATTCATTCACAATGGATTTATTTGTTGCAATCGCTCTTTCTTGCCAAGCGAGACTCACAAAACGGAGACCGGATTTTTGCTGAACATCATTCTTCCGCACTGCCCAAAACACAAGGGCGCCTGCAATGAATAGGGAAAGAAATATAACTGTTGATCGTTTCATTATCCTTTTAACGCTCCTGAAACCAATCCCGTTGTGAACCACTTACGCATAAAAATAAACAATATAATCGATGGTATTGTAGCGATTACGCTTGCCGCTGCCAGCGGACCTGTACGAGACTGCCCTTCCATTCCTGTATATCGGGCCAACTCAACTTGTAACGTAGCAAGTGTCGGACTTTTCATTAATACGAGTGCGAAGAAAAATTCATTCCAGGAAGAAATAAATGCAAAAAGAGCTGATGCACCAATTGCAGGAAGTAACAATGGCATTAATATCGTAAAGATCACTTGAGTTCGACTCGCTCCGTCAATAACTGCCGCTTCTTCCAATTCCAACGGAATACTTTTTACATATCCATACATCATCCATAAAACAAATGGTAACGACCAGACAACATAGATCAGAGTGAGTCCAGTAAGAGAATCTGTCAATCCGATATATCGCAGCATTACGTACAGCGGAATCATAACAAGTATGACCGGAAATATTTGTGAAACAAGGATCCACCCTAAGATTGCATTGTTGACAATTGATTTGTACCGAACCATTGCATACGCTGAAGGAATAGCCAGAAGCACTACAAGAATTGTTGAAAATGTTCCGACAATAACACTGTTCCACATACTTCGAAAAATCCGCTGACCATTGATCACTGAACTATAATGATCGAATGTAATTTGTTGCGGCAGTATTGTCGGAGAGCCGGAATAAATTTCTTGCGTTGGTTTCAATGAACTTGCAACAACCCATAATAATGGGAACAAAAGAAAAATTATGTACAAAATAATCAGACCATGAATCGCCGTTTTCGAAAGCGCGCTCATATTTTTCATGATTCATTTCTTTCGCGTAATTGCACTCGAATATACATAAACAACATTACCGATAGAATGATGACCATAACATTTCCTATTGCAGCGGCATACCCAATATATCCGTATCGAAATCCTTCTTCATACGCTGCAAGCATCGGTAAGCGAGTTAATCCACCGGGACCTCCCTGAGTCAGCACCCAAATTATTCCGAATGTATTAAAATTCCACATGAATGTCAGCGAAACAATCGCAGCTAACACCGGTTTCAATACCGGAAGAGTGATACGCCAAAATTGATCCCATATTCCCGCTCCGTCAATCTTGCCTGCTTCATAGAGATCATTTGGAATAGTCTGTAATCCTGCTAAAAGAAAAATTGCCGCTTTCGATATTTCGCCCCAGATGCCGGCGACAATGACTGCGGGAATCACATATTCAAAACTTGTTAACCAGTTTATCGGCGCGGAAATTAAACCTGCATCGCTCAGTAGAATATTAACTGCGCCTGTATTCGGTTCGTACATTTGTCTCCAAAGAATTCCGCGAATGATTGGCGGTGTTGCCCATGGAATTAAAATGAGAATCGTATAGAATGAGACAAATCGTATTTTGGTATTTAACAACAGAGCAAGCCCCAATCCTAGGCTTACTTGAAGTGCTGTAACAATAAACGTCCATACCATTCCAATTTTGAATGATTTCCAAAAATATTCATCGTTAAATAATTGGATATAGTTCTCAATTCCGTTGAATGAGATTGGATCGCCGAGACGATAATCGGTGAAACCGAGATAGATCCCGCGTAACAACGGAGCAAGTGAAAACACTGTTACCAATAGAATTACCGGAAGCAATAATTGTATTTGCCCCAATTCTTTTTTGGAATATAGTGTATGATTTTTTTTGTTTATTATTTTCATTGCTTGATCAATAGTTATTAATCGTTTAATAGTTCGTAACATGACTACAGAATCGATATAAAACTATTTTGCTTTATGTAAATACATGCGAACAATTAACTCAGCTTATTGATACGTATTGCAAAAGTTCAATCCCCTCTGCAGCGTTGATTTGTGTGTGAGCGAGAGGGGCTTGGGGTGTGTAGCTTATACTTGGCTCTACTGGCCATGTCGATCTACCATCTTGTAGGAAGTATTCAACAATCTTTTTTTTTCGCCCATACATATAACTTATATACAGTTTCATTTATTTTTTTGATCTAACGATACACAAAATTTTTGCGACTATTTACTTCTCTGTTGGTTTTACCGAAAGAAAGTTTTTTTTAGTATTAACACACCCCTTTTTCCCCTCTCCCCAGCCCACATTTCCACACACAGAGGGGTATGCCGATTACAAAACCTATCCGAAGGATGCTTCGCATATTTTTTTGTTAAACTCTACGAGTCGTAGCCCTTCGTGTCTTAGTGTTTTCGTGTCAAATCTTTCCTCACTGCGTACCATGAGTCACTAATTTCGCACAACTCTCAATTAATGCACTCTCAAACTCGCGATATGATTTTCCTTCATTGTTTCTTGCTGATATGATCATAAGCTCATTCTTTGGATCGATGCGGAATATTGATCCCGATGCAGCGGCGTGTCCGAATGTTTCATCACTCAACCCGAATTTTCCCATTGCAGATGTTCCAACTCCCCATTTTCGGTTTCCCAGCGGAAGTTGAATCGGCAGCATTTTTAAAAATGTTTCTGCCGAAAAGAATTTGAATCCATTATACATACCTTTGTTCATCAGCATTTGACCGAGTCGTGCAAGGTCAATTGCAGAACAATACAAACCGCCATATGTGTTATCAGCATACGCACTTTTCATTCCGAGTGGAAGAAAAATATTCTCCTGAAATAAATATGGAACTGCACGACCAGTGAGTCGTTCCATGATTTTTCCCGCAAGTGCATACCCTGCACGATGATACGAAAACGTTTCACCAACAGTGATTGATGGAAACACATGCGCAATCTGATTTTCAAGAGCAACATTCCAATCCGAAGCCCATTCGCCCGAATTATGCAATCCATTGGTGTGATTAAAAAGATGACGGACTGTTAGTTTTTCATTTCCCAATACGCTTAATTCTGACAAATACTTGGCTACCGGTGCATCAAGATCAATAATTCCTTGATCCACAAATTGCATCATCAATGTACCGGAAAGGAGCTTTGTTATTGATGCCATCCACATTCGGGAATCTTTGGTTACAGGTTTACCATGTTCATCCACACCGAATGCTTCGTGGAAAATAATTTTTCCTTTATGGACAATCAATGTAACATTGGGAACGCCCCCTTTTTCTGCCCAGGTACGACAAAGGGTTCTAATGTTTTCAATTTCCTTTTTCTTGTAAATAGATTTGGATAGTTTATTTTCATTAAGAGTTGGGAAGTTGTTGCTGGTAATCTTTTGTGGTAATGCTATCTTTTGCAGTGAGATGTTTTCTTGAAAATGTTTTTGTTTATAAGTAATCCACCATTGTCTGTCTCTCAATCGAGGAGAATCGAACCAGGGTGATGTCGAATCCATTTCTGAAAGTCCTGCAAGAAAAATTGCCGCATCAGGGTCTCGCTGTGGAAAATATTTCAAACTGCCAAATGAAAATCGTTCTTCATTATTGTTATAGCGTTTCCAGTTTCCTTCAGGGATTCCATATCCTTTTAACTTGTTAAGATGGATTGGAACATTTTTACTGTAATCATCAAATTCAACATCCGTGCAAAATAATGTAACAAAACGCTGAACCGGAAATCCATTTGCTGTAGTCCCTTTAATAACAGCACCATATCTTCCTGAATATTCTGCACGCGTTACTTGATCGCCGTTCGAATTAAAATACGAAACTTGTAACGGAAATTTTCCAATTTCATTTTCTACTTTCGCTTCGTTTCGCCACCAGAATTGTGGGAATTCTCCCCTTGAAAAAACATACTTATCGCATTCCAACTGTTCATTCATGAAGGAAGCAATCTTTTTGTAATCTACTTTACTGGAATCATTCTTTTGTCCGAAAACAGCAAAAGTAATAAATAGAAAAAAAAGACCATGGAAAATATATTTTGCAAGTTTCATCATTACTGTTTTTTCTTTGTTAATAGCCAATCATAAATGGCAAGGGATCGTTATAAAAAAACTCCGTACAACACTATTTTTGAAACATCATTTTCTTCGCTTGAGTAAAGTTCTGTTGACTATTTCCATTGGATGAGGTTGCAATGATACGATAGATATACATACCGCTCGGCAATCCCGATGCATTCCAACTATAATTGTAATATCCAGCAGCAAATGAGTTGTCAATCAACGATGCAATTTCTCTTCCAAGCATATCATAGACCTTTAACGATACTTCGCTTCTTTCCTGCAATCCAAATTTAATCGTTGTTGTCGGATTGAACGGGTTTGGGAAGTTTTGATCTAACGAAAACTTCTGGGATAAGTACTCCCTTGAATCATCCTCCGGAGCCGACAGTATCACTTTTTTTTTCCTCAACATCCAATCGTAAACATCGGGATTATTGTAGGTCACCCCCCATGTTGATGCATCATGCCCACCATCTGGATACATTTCGAATCTGATACTGCCCCCGACCGCATTAAATTGATCGACAAGTTCTTGAGCCTTCGATGGTGGGATTACGCCATCCTTGGCACCATGAAATGCCCAAACAGGTATCTCTTTTGCCGGCTCGGGCGACCAACCATCACCTCTGAATGATACTGGAACCAATGCAGCAAATCGTTCTGGTATTTTGATTGCAAAGTACCATGAACCAATTCCTCCCATGCTTAGGCCGGTGATATATAACCGAGTTGAATCTATTGGAAACCGCAAGTGAATATCGTCAAGAAAATTCCGCATTGCGGTAATATTATCTGCATTTGTATAATACCATTCTGTGCTTGAAGGACACTGCGGCATAATAAAAATAAATGGAAATTGCTGATCTCCTTCCAAAACTCTTGGAAAACCATTTTGCTTAAGAAGATTTAGATCATTACCGCTTTCGCCGATTCCATGTAAAAAAAGAATCGCAGGAAATTTTCCGTTGACTGCTTCTGCTGTATTGGTTGGAACAAGCACAAGAGCCTTGTAGCCTCTTACATCGGTAACTTCAACAAATGATGGTGACCCAGCAGATTTTGCAAAGAAGGAATTGCTTGGCGTTGGAGTTGCATCTTCATTGTGTGATGTATTTGTTTGAGAATAGACCGAAGAATGAAACGATACAATAGTAAGTAATACTACAAATTGTATTCTAAAGAGATGCATAAAATTTTAGGGAGAGAAACTTCAATTCAAAAATTGTTTGATGCTATGCCAGTACGATGGTATCTGTAAGTTAAGAATAAAAAAAAAGGATCGTAATAAAATAAATCTTGAATACGATATATAAAACCCTTGAAAGGTTTTAAGGAGACAACATTCTTCGAACAAATCTCCTTTTTAAGAAACATGACCTTTCAAGGGTTGTTGAAACTACTTTTTCACATTACACAAAACGTGAGTTTTGCTTTCACTATTCCCCTCTGCAGCGATGGCGTGTGCGCAAACGCGAGAGGGGCTAGGGGTGTGTTAGAATACTAAATTGTTGATATACTATACAGTTGTAGCACAACATTCGATATTCTTATACACCCCTTTTTTCCCTCTCCCTCACGCTCTTGCTTTCCTGCCCGTATAGCAGGCGGGCACACAGAGGGGATTATCAATTTGCGTAACGTAAGTTACTAAACAATTATTTCAGCAAATTCATCTTCTTCACTTCGTTTCTGTTCGAAGAACGGAGCGAATAGAAATACATTCCACTCGATAGATTTCTCGCGTTGAACGAGAGTGAATAGAGTTCATTTGCATTGGCTAATCCGTTAAAAAGTATTGCAACTTCTTGACCAAGCATGTTATAGACTGTTACCGTTGCATGTTCGGTGTTTTTCATTGCAAAGGTAATAGTCGTACTTGGATTAAACGGATTTGGATAATTCTGTCCAAGTGCGTAATCATTCGCCGTTAATGCAACAATAGCTTCCACAATATTGCTATATTCAAATTTACCATCTCGGTCTATTTGTTTTAAGCGATATTGATATTTTCCGGCTGATGCATTATCAGTAAACGAATAATTTCTTGGCGCATTTGTTGTTCCATTTCCTTCTACGTATCCGATTTTGTTCCAGATGCCATTACTGTTTTTCTCAATAGCAAATCCCGCATTGTTTATTTCGGTTGCAGTTGACCAAGATAATTCCACTTTACCAGACCTTACTGTTGCAGTAAACGAAACAAGTTCAACCGGAAGCGGATTAACCGTAAATCGCAGAACTCGCGCATTACCGGCGTCTGCTACCCAAATAGTATTATTAGCATTATCGATATACATAGAGTTTGGAAAAGCGAAACCAGTAGCTGTTGTTGCGGTCGTTCCCGTGACAAAATCTGCCTGACCCAAAACATTGTCCGCATTTGCT
>JAUXTU010000068.1 GCA_030679145.1 Bacteroidota bacterium
ATCAAGAAGCAATTATGGGGCGGACATATTTGGACAAGCGGGTATTATGCAAATACTGTTGGCCAGTATGGAAATGAAAAAGTAATTCAGCAGTATGTGCAATCACAAGGAAAGCATTATAAACGAATCTTAACGCAGCAATTTTCCTTGTTTGAATAAACTTACATTAACAATCAGATACCTCGACGCTTGCGTCGGGGTTCTTCATTCAAACTCATCTTCCCGATCTGTCGTTGATTGCCAACATTGAGATGGTAGAAATAAATTCCGCTAGCTGCAGCTTTACCATTCTCTATCGTTCCATCCCAGCGTGCGCCATAGTTTCCTTCCGGCATTTGATGGTTTATCAATTGTTTTACCTCTCGTCCCTGCACGTCGTAGATTGTCAATTCAATACGATTATTTGACATTGAACGGGGAATTGAAAACGTAATGACCGTTGATGAATTGAATGGATTAGGATAATTGGAGAGTTGAGTAATCTCAGGTTGAGAAGTTTCCGTTCTCTCAATACCAACGGGAACACCTCCACATCCGGATTGGTAAGTGCTGAATGAAAAATATGGAAGTACACTGATATTCGTTATCATAAAATTCGTTGAACCAATAAAATATGTTGTGTCTTTTGGATAATTATTGATCGTTAACTCTTGCCGATATACTTTCACGATATATTTTCCAGAATCAAGATGTACAATTGCAACGTTGAGGTCAAAAGTGCAATTACATTTGGCGTGATTCTTTGAGGTGTCACGTTCAATAATGGTGATAGTATCGTGAACAATTGAGACATCAAATACAAATTTTGCAACACATTGTGATCCGGCGTTCATATGCCACACCGTTGCCGTATCTCCGCTTACTTTCACGAAGAGAGAATCAAATCCAGCATACGTAAAACTATTAAAGACCAGAAGCATCAAAAATATTTTATGCGTTTTCATAGTAGCCTTCTTTCTCGCTAAGATGTAGGACACCTTTGAGGTGTCCTACATCTTTTTGCAATTTATTTTATCAAACTCATCTTCCCAATCTGACGCTGAGTGCCAACAGTGAGATGATAAAAGTACACTCCGCTGGCTGAAATTTTCCCATTCTCCATTGTTCCATCCCACCGTACAGCGTAATTTCCTTCAGGCATTTGTTGGTTAATCAACTGTTTCACCTGTCGTCCCTGTACATCATAGATTATCAATTCAATGCGATCATTCGATAACGAGCGAGGAATGGAAAACGTAATAATTGTTGATGAATTAAATGGATTGGGATAATTATTTCCCAGAACAAGCTGCGCTGGTATTTTCACATCATCCGGTTGTTTGATAATTCCCGTAACAAGCGAAGCACCTGTGCCTCGCGAACCGCCAAGTGAATCCGCAAGATAGAGATTGACAATATCAGGGCGGAATGCAGGCAATATCTGGTAATTGCTCTTCCACTCTTCATCAGTTAATCGCTTAAAATTAGTGCTCACATATTCATAATAACTCATCACCGGACCAATAAATGATATTAATCGTCCATCAGGAGCTTCGGTCGTTACGACTGCAAGATTCACCGGACCAGTTCCGGTATGTAATACCCATCCGACAAAACTTCCAGATTCATCGGTTGGACATGTGTG
This sequence comes from Bacteroidota bacterium, assembly GCA_030679145.1. Taxonomy (GTDB): domain Bacteria; phylum Bacteroidota; class Ignavibacteria; order UBA10030; family UBA8401; genus UBA8401. The sequence goes on from JAUXTU010000068.1 coordinate 1,625, forward strand.
AACATCTGCAACGACCAGATCGTTCTTCAAAAATCCTTCGTCTCCCGTGTAGAATAAACGATAATACCAGCCATTGTATACCGGACCGCATACGTTATTCAAATACAGCATTCGTTTTAAAAAATTCTTTTCTTTGTCATCCAGCGGTGTATGATCAAGTTCTTTTTGTGCAACAGACTGTAACGTATCCGCAACATTTTTCAAATGATTCCAATAATAAACAGTGCTGCTGTTTGCCCAAGGAAACGATTGAAATTTTTCGGCGGCAACAGCGGCAAATGTTTTTACTGCTTCATAAAATTTTGGTATCGGTTCAACATAACTTTCAGGAAATGAACAAATGATCCCTCCTGTATACGATTGTTTTGCATACAACAAATTATCATGGCGAAGCTGCGCCCATGACGCAAGCTGCGTGTTCATCTTTTCCTGCCACCATGCTGCTGTTTGCATGAAGGAAGGCAATGCCGTTCGATCAGCCGGAGGGACAAGCGTGCGAATTGAATTCAGCCAGTTATTGTAAAGCGTGCTCTGCCAAAATTCTGGGTCATATGAATCAATCAAATAACGAAGTGCGGCAAGGTTTGATGCATAGTGATATGTTGATAATTCAGTTTCGAGCAATTGTGCAGCAGCGTTGTTTCCAATGGAGAATAACAAATCATACCGTGACGGAAGAGCCCGCCATATTTTTTCCTGATTATATTTAATTTTATCGTAGACAACATTTCCTGTCACGTACGAATCGATAACGAACCGTTGACCCAACAGTAAAAAAGCAGATGCTGGTTGTATGCTATCCGGACTATATGGATCAGAAATAATGATCTGAGAAAGAATACGCTGAAAGGCAAACGATTTTTGCCTTAATGTGTCTTGAAAAATTTTATATAACTTCACATCCAATAATGCACACGCGCTGTCAATGTTTGTTGTTTGTATAAGTGTTTGAACATTGGGGAGCGTAACATTATCCGATTCTCCGACAAAAAAGCGAATAATACTGTCAATCTCTTCCACCATCGGATACGCATTGCTTTGCTGCGCCGCTTCAGCAAGTAACACAGCATCAATTATCTGCCGCTGGATATCGTTATCGTTTTGAGGCGGAATAGAATTTACTGGAGCAATCAAATACATTTCCGTTCGACCGAGCCACATCATTGCTTGAAAATATTTTTTTAACTCTTCTGACTGAGTGTAATGCCCGCGAACAGTGAACTGACTGAAGTCGATGATTCTTGGAACTGATGAAAATAAAGCGAACTTCATCGGTTTTTCCGTTACGATGAAATCCATCATTGAATCCACCGCTGCCGCATTTTCAGAAAAAACCGGAGTGGCAATGTTTCCGAGGAGTTTTCTTGGAACCGTTACATACAGATCAACATCCAACAACATTTGTTTCATTGCAGGATACTTTTCATATCGTACCGCAAGTGCCGGCAGCTGTGTGTGCAGTTTTGCAAGGAGTGAATCGAGTTTTGCAATGAGAATTCTTTCTTCAACGTCTTTCAATATCGCATCATACGACATATGAATGGCGTGAAGAATGGCATCAGTGGAAACAAACACAGGCAAATCATTATGAAATATTTCACTGAACGCCGCGCCAAACGATTCACGTTTCAAACGCTCCGTCACCATAAAACCATTTGTTTCAATCAGTGATTGTTCATAACTGGTTAATGTGTATTTTTTCTGGATAGAATCTGAATAGAACGCCGTGCTAAAGTTCGTTCGAGCTTCTTTTGCAAAACTTCCTGCAGGATGAATTAGCCGCAATTGATCCGCATCCATATTTTGATGGGCATCTAAAAATTGCTTGTATGCTTTAAGGTCAAACGATGTGGATGATTGGGAATGTGCAATGCTGGTGAGAAGAAGAATCAGAAGCGATAGCACAATGTTTATCTTTGGGATTAACATACGTGCCTCCATTATTTAACTAATCGTCAATACAAACGTACGGCAACTTCAAGGAGATGTCAAGAGAAGGAATAAAATTTAACAGTGAAATAATTTATCGCTAAAAAAACTAGGACAAAATTGTCTGTTGATAATGTTAGAAGGATAAAGAAATGCTAAAGGCGGACTTTCGTCCGCCTTGCCTTCACCACACACCAATCAACAGCCTCAATTGTTTAGAATGAACCGTTCGCTTTGAGCGAACGGTTCATTTACTACCAATGAATCTTTTTTTATTTTAAAAGTAGCATCTTCTTTACAACATTGAACTGTCCAGCGTCAAGTCGATAGAAATAAACGCCGCTTGAAAGAGTTGAAGCATTGAAAGTCACAGTATATTCACCCGAAGTCTGGAATGTATTGATCAGCGTTGCAACTTCCTGACCGATCAAGTTGTAGACTTTCAATGAAACTGTACTGTTACTCGGCAGCGAATATTTTATTGTTGTATTTGGATTGAATGGATTCGGATAATTCTGTTCAAGCAAATAATTTTTCGGCTGAACGGTTGACGTAACCGAAACACTCAATACAGAATTGATTGTGAAACTAACATCTCCATTTACCGGATTTCCCATCAAATCGTATGATACATTCACTTCTTTGGATGCAGATTCATCGTATCCCGCTTTATCCACGGAAACATTATATTTACCGGGAGCAAGACCATCAATCCTATAGTTACCCATACCATCGGTGATTGCATATCCGGCAATTTCACCATCCCTCATTGCAAATACAAACGCACCTGCTTTCGATGAGTTATCCTGTTTGTTCCCTATGCTGAGATTAATATTACCGATAATTCCTGTATAACCATTTGCAGATGCACCGAAGGGTTTCACATAGATATTGATATTGTCAACACTGTTTCCGTTTATAACAATTTTAGAAGCACGTTTCCAGCGATTATTGACTGTATCAAACGAAGTATAGAATGATGGTGCATAATTTCCGAGCGGCAGTGCCATCACAAAATATGTTCCGGGAAGCAGTTCGTTGAATTCAAACTTGCCGAGAGAATCTGTATCGGTAACATATACACGTGAAATGCGATGATCATCCTTGATTCTCCAGCCGTCGCGGAACGCAACAACTCGCGCAGGAATTGCAATATCTTTTACCGAATCCGACACTGATCCTTTAATCCCGCCAAGAACAACCGGCGGAAGCGGTGAAAGAGTAAAATCGTATGTTGGTTCCATAGGCGGCATGGTGGGACTTGGAATGAGAATAATGTCCGCTGAAAAAATATTTGATTGGTTTTTATAGAATTCTACGGCGTAACCTTTTGCACGTGCAAAGGCTATATATTTACCAATCGGCAGTTCTATTTTGTAATTGCCGAGAGAATCTGTCTTTGTTTTAAACACAAACTCGGAATTTCCTTCCAATCTGAAATCACCGTGACCGTTGAACTCAAAATATTGTCTGAAATTCTCAGCCATGATCGAATGTCCGCCGACAAGATTTAGTGCAAACTCGGCGCGAACAAAAACAACTCTCGTTTCGGCATTATTGATTGCTAATCCTGTAGTATCAGTAACGGTTCCTTTAACAGTGATCTTTGGAACTGTAAATATTCCGCCACGCAATTTGAAATTAACGAGTGTCGGACCAACTTTTGCTGAATCATCAACAGGGACGATATCCGCCTGTGATGCATCTCTCTTTCCTTCATACCACTGACTTTGATATTTTCCTGAAGGAGCGTTTGCTTTTATTTTATACTTGCCCAGTTCAACACGGGCAATATGATAATTTCCATTATTGTCTGTTCGTGCAGAATACGCAAAAGATAATGTATTATTGTTTTCCGTGTTAAATACTTCAATAAGCACATTCGGCACCGGCGTTGCAAGCGTATCGGTTACTTTGCCTTGAATGAATCCATTGCCGCCAGAGACAACAACCGTAAAGTATTGCTTTGCTATTCCACCTTTATTAGATTTCGCATAAATAACTACGTTATAATATCCTTTCTCCTTCGGAGTCCAATCAACGACACCAGTGATCGAATCGATATTAATGGGAACAACAACAGTCAACATGCCGGGACTTGCCCATCCTGAATAACGGATCACAGCAGTTGGATCCGAAGAAACAGCTTTTGCCGTGTAATTGTATTTTACGCCTATCTGTCCATGAAGATTTGGACTAGAAACAAATTTTATATCGTCATGGGGTATCCTATTTTCAATCGTTAATTGAACAGATGTGCTTTGTAAAAATTCACCGGATGAAAGTTTTGCACGTACAAAATAATTAAACTCCAGTTTTGTTCCCGGAACAACTGCGGGAATTTTGGTGATTGAAAACTGATTCGTAGTTGAATCAATTTGAACCAATGCGCTCATCCACACCGGCATTCCATATACTAAATAATATTCAACCGGAGTATTAATCGGTGGTACTTGCCAAAATAGTTTCACTTTTCCACTGTCAATCTTTCCTTCTAACTTAAATGCGCCAGCGATAGGAACTCCGGGTAACGGAACATTGATGATATTACTTTTTACTGTTACCGTTCCAGTTTTTGCAAGAACGTAATACGCAAAATATTGCGGTGTAGTTGAAACGACCTGAAGAATCTTGTCAACAAAGAACGTGTCTAACGTTGTATGGATTAAGGCAGCAGTTGTATCGGGAAGTTTTATCCGATATAACTCATACTGTGTTGATTTATCTGCATCGAGTGGCTTTGTCCATGCTAATTTTACTTCGCCGGATAATTCCACTTTTGTAGCGGTAAGTTTTATTTCTGACCGCGTGGTCTGCGCAAGCAGCAGAACAACTCCAAGCAGCATCAACAAAAAAACGGTAAGGCGTTTACTCATATATCCTCCTGAATTGTGTTTGTGTTAAATTACGTTAGTTAATATTAATTATATTTTTGCCGATCATTTTCGGCGGCTCAAGTTCACCCCGATCATTTGGACAGAACCAAATACACCGGGATCAATGGTGCTTCAATGCGAGAACGACAATCATACTACTACAACCATTGTACCACAAATAAAATCCCCGAAACTGTGAAATTCCGGGGATTTTATAATTTTAACCATGCATATTTTGCACTGCAGACGCACGATTTGCGTCCCTGTTTTAACCTTGCGAAGGTTATTTACCATTTTCATAAAACCTTCGCAAGGTTTTGCACATTTATTAAAACCGAATGGTCAAAAGAAACTGATTTCCTTGATTTGCTGAGTATTTCGGTTGAATTGATACTTCCGTTGATGTAAACACATCAATTTCCGAGGCAATATAGATGAGAGCAAATGCTGCAAAAGAATAGATCTCAGCTTTACGATAAGAGTTATAGGTATCATATTTTGATGAGATATCAGAAAGCAATGTTGCGGATAAATATTCCTTTCGTGCATCGGATCGGAGTATTTCAAAAACAATTCCCGATGTCAATGTGATAATTCCTGCACCGCTATGCACGTAGCCTGATGCAGTTCTTCCTTGATAGAATTGTTCCCATCCGGGAAAAATTATCGTTCTGTATGAAACGGTTTGTTGTTCGGAAAAGAACTTCGAAGAATCAATCACTATAGTTTTCTTTTGAGAAATGAATTTCACCCGCGCATCATTGAAGACAGAAAGAATCTTCGGTGATGTCAAGATGGGATCAAGCTCAAATGTTCCGTCGATAGTAAACAGGGCTACAAATCGTTCTTTTGCCAATGATGATTTTCCCTGTGCGATCAAAGCAAAGGCTATCCATTTTTCTAATTGAACTTTTGTCGAATCGGTCAATCCTGATTGTTCATACATTCTGCGCGCTTCTAATTCTGCTGAAAGGTATTGTCCATTATTATAAAGTATTTCAATGTCATTCAAAGTGGAAAAAGTAGAGCCGTTCTGTGCACTTAACAATGTGCAGAATGTTGTCACCGCGAAAAGTATTTTTTTAAATGTTGAAGTCATTTGGTGAATGTCATCGAAACGTGAATGGTGTCTTTTGCTTTTACAATAACCTCTTTTACAAGATCAGTGAAAGCAGAATTCTTAAATCGAATAGAATGTTTCCCCGCAGAAAGCATGATCGGTTTTTCAAGCGGCGTAATATTTTTGTATTGTTCATCAACATATACTTCCGCCCACGGATGCACCACACACATCACGTATCCTGCACTCTCCATGAAATCTCCCGCAACGCTGATATCTCGATTCGATTCAACAATGATCGTTTTGACGATCGGATCGAATGATGGATTTGAAAACATTACGGTATTACTTCCCGCTGCCAGGATAATCGGTTTTGAAATGGGAGTTTCCCCGATGAGTTCATTATTCACATACACCTTTGCCCAGGGCATGCTGGTAATGTATACTCTTCCGGAATCCATTCGAGATACAGTATCATTTCTTTTGTCGTTATTTTCATCTTTTGGTTTGACTACGTTTTCCATTTCAGAAATTGAAGCTGGTTTTTCATTGACCACTTCAGATGTTTGTACTTTCTGCGAATTGGTCACCGGGATTTCTTTTTTAGGTTTTATATATTCAGTCTGACTAGGTGATAGTAATGTCGTCCAACCAAAAATAATGATCGCTAGAAGCGCAATAGCGGTAATACCAACCGTGATATATATATTATTGTTTTGTGGAAAAATCGGAGGGACAATTGTTGACGATTTTCTCTCATCAATAACATCTAATGCTTCTCGTGCAGATGAAAAACGATCATTTTTATTAGGATTCAATAATTTCCGTAAAAATTGCGAAAACTCAGGATTCGATTGTAGATCAAATCGGTCTAATTCTTCGGTCTTAAATGCAAGCACTTTTTTCATGCACTCGGTGTAGGTTGAACCTTCAAAGATCCTTTCGCCGCTCAACACTTCAATCAATGTTACGCCAAGTGCAAATAGATCAGTCCGCGTATCCACCTCATCTCCGCGAACCTGTTCCGGAGCCATATACGCGGGAGTGCCAAGCACCATTCCTTCCATTGTTACTATTGGAGAAAGGGCAACATAGGCTAGACCGAAATCTGTTACTTTTAGTGTGCCATTTTCTGAAAGAAGAATATTTCCCGGTTTGATATCCCGATGAATAATTCCCCGCTCGTGAGCAATAGAAAGAGCACGTAACAAATGAATAGCCGTCTTTTTTGCAAACTCAAGATTCGCATTTTCACCAGAGGCAATCACATCTTTCAGTGATTTCCCTTCCACAAATTCCATCACAATTGCAGGTGCGCCGTCGATCTCCGTCAGGTCATACACTTGAACGATATGCTCACTTTGCAGCGCAGCACACGCACGCGCTTCCCGCATAAATCGCTGGCGCAAGTCCGGATCATTCGCGAGATGCTTGTGTAGAACTTTTAACAGAACCGTCCGATGCAGCACCTCATCAAATGCACGATACACAATTGTTGTACTGCTTTCGTTGATCTTTTGTTCTATTTTAAATTGGGTGTCGTTCATTTTTATTCAATCAAACAATCTTTGTACCTTTGTGTCTCTGCGAGATATTTTTATTCATTTCCCCATTCTTTAATACGATATTGAAGCCATCGCAATGAAACACCAAGTTTCTCAGCAGTTCGTGTTCGATTTCCGTTCATTTCTTCCAATGTCGATTCGATCAGTTGCCTTTCAAAATCAGCGAGCGTAACGGCATTTTTCTGCAATGCGGATTGATCGCTCGAATCAAAGAGAAAATCTTCCTTCATCAATGTGTTCCCGCGGCACAATACCACCGCCCGCTCGATCAGATTTTGAAATTCCCGAACATTCCCTTGCCATTGATTAACAAGTAGCAACTGCATTGCATCCGGATGAATTCCGTCGATCGGTCGTTTATAATTCTCCGCAGCACGCTTCACAAAATAACTTGCAAGGAGTGGGATATCATCTTTCCGTTCGCGTAACGGAGGCAAATGAATTCCGATCACATTCAATCGAAAGAAGAGATCTTCTCTAAACCGTGTTGTCTTGACCTCTTCTTTCAAATCTTTATTTGTTGCGGCAATAATCCGAATGTCAGCAGTTCGATTGTTTGAGTCGCCAACTCTCCGATATTCCTTTTCCTGGATCAGTCGGAGAATTTTTGCCTGAAGCGACAATGGAAGATCACCAATTTCGTCTAGGAACAGCGTTCCACCATTTGCAACTTCAACTAAACCTTTTTTATCAGATGAAGCTCCTGTAAATGACCCTTTAATGTGACCGAACAATTCACTTTCAATCAAATTTTCAGGGAGAGCCGAGCTATTGACGGCAACAAATGATTTCCCTTTCCTCGTTCCGTTCTCATGAATTGCGCGTGCGATAACCTCTTTGCCCGTTCCACTTTCACCGGTGATCAACACAGCAGCATCAACATCCAGCACACGTTGTGCGATTTCAAGAACTTTTTTCCACTTTTCACTTTTCCCAATAATGTTTCCGAACAAATGAGTAACTTCAACTTCATTTTTCAACCGAACATTCTCTTTTTCCAACAATGAAATTCTCTGGGCATTTTCAATTGCAATAGCGGCTAAACTTCCAAAGACGGTGAGAAATTTTAGAGCATCTTCCGTGAACGCTTTGCGGGATTTGCTGCTGTCCAAGTAGACTGCACCGGAAATTCGTTCGCCCGCTCTAAGGGGAATACAAATGATCGACAAGATCTTCTGTGCCATGATGCTGACCGATGATTCGAACCGTTCATCGCTCATCGCATCAACAGTCAACACTGGTTCACCTGATTGCAGCACGGATGTTACAACGGATGAAGAAGCGGCAAACTCATTGCTTATTTTTTTAGAATTGAAATTCTTCAAGCAGACCACAGTATAACCGCTTTCACTCAAGCTATCTGCAAGCATCACAAATCCCCGCTCGGCCGAAAGATGCGTCATTGCAATTTCCAGAACTTTTTCCAACAATACATTCGGATCGAGAATGGAATTGATCGTTCTCGTTATTTCAAAGAGTGCGTTGAAGTTGTCTTTTTGATTTTCCATAATTTTATTCTACGGTAAACGAATACTCTTTTGAACGGGAATAATTTCCAAAATCATCCACGATTGCCACCGCCCAGACATAAACTCCTTTATCCTGAAATGAAAGCATACTTCCATCAATAGGATAATCTTGATAAAAAGAATTTACATTGGTATATGTCTGCACTAACGTCGGTATACCGCTGATGATCCGTGAAATAATAATCGTGTAAGTATAATTGAACTGTACAATTGGCTGTGACCAATGGAATGATATCGAATCAGCCTTCACTGTTGCATTATTGATCGGAGATACCGGTTCGGCGGCATCTTCAATAATATTGGTGATGGAGAACGATTCACTTTTATTGATAGCCTTATTTTCATCGCGTGAAATGATGTACAATTTTCTTCCCCTCAGAAAATCAATCGTATTGGTTGGGAAATCTCCTTTGTCCAGAGTCCTTGTAAAATATTTACTTGTTCCCGAAGGCTCTGATAATGGAAACATCATTGAGTCAACATTGAACCAGACTGAATCAAGATCACCGCCGCTGTTCGGATCGATGACTTCAGCAATGATATCTACTGAATATATTGTGGCGGGCCAAAACTGATCGATCTTCCGTGTAATGATCTTCGATGATACCGTTACGGGTGCACCGTTCAAATTGCGAAAGATTTCCGTCTTCTGTCCAGTTTGAATTGAGACGGAAAATGTATCTGCCGTAAAATTCTCTTTCGTGCAGATAAATGTCTGTTTCCCGCTGGAGAGCCATGGAAACGAAAAATACCCGAGCGCATCAGTTTGAACTGATATGTTGTCTGCCGTGGATGTGACCGTTGCCTCGTCAATTCCGGACAAAACATTGGCAACTAAAAGCCTTCCGGTTAAACTACCTTTTTTTGCAAAACCGGGAGCCTGAGGATCAAGAGGATTATCGCGCGGAGCATCGCTGACGCAGCCGTTCAACAACAGAATAATAAATAAATAAATGGGAACAATTTTCATTGGAAACAGGATAGTTTACACCATATTAGCTGAAAAGTGCGTAAAACACAAATTAGACAACACTCAGATGAGAAAGGTTATAGCGAAGGAAAACAAATTGTGCTGCGTGTCATTAAAATAGCAGCACTCGATACTTCCGATATGCCGTGGTTCGCTCATTCAATGCGTTCATTTGAAGATACTACCACTTCGGCAATCATTGATGTTGGTCTGCTTGGATTTTTTTCTCTTGCGGCATTTATTTGTGCGTTCGTGAGGTTCTTATGGTATGATGTAAGGTGAGGTTTTTTTGTGGAGATGGATAGTTATCAGTCTCTACAATTATTTTCTATTTTCTTTTCTAATCACCAGCTTCAATCCTGACCAAACTTCGTCCACCGCACAGACTTTAATATCAACGAGACCGAGAGGAAGAGCGATATCACGGATACGATCTTCTGTAATATCAGTCGGTACATTAGAAGATTTTTTAGGCCACGATACCCAGATGATTGCGTCTTGTTTTATTTTTGTCAGTGTGGAGCGAAGCATTTTTGACAATTCAGCTTTGCTGGTTGTAAAGAGATGAACAAGATCGGTTTTGTTGGTAATCTTTGCTGCAATCGTAACCCCTTCCGGCAATGGAGCGACAAGAGTCATATACTGTTTGGGCGGGTTCACAAGAACAATCGTGAACTCTTTTTTAATCCCAAGTTTTTCTCCCAATGGTTTTCCGGAATACCCTGCCATTATTCTATACCTTTACCTTAGTTTTTATAATACCTTTTCTATAAAGATCAAGCGCTTGCTTTGTGATTGCAGTGATCGTTCTTATCGGTAGGTCTTTCTCCGCATCAAACAGCAATATCTTCATTCGTGAACGTTTTTCGGAAATAAGCTTGGGGTGATCGATCCGTTTTCCTTCTACAAATTCAATATATGGCTGGCGAGTCTTTTTGTTGACCCATAGGAAACAGAACATCTTTCCTTTATAACAAAAGCAAGGCATAAAGTATTTCCACACTTCGGTGATATTCTTGTCCTGCTTTAGAATAATTTCACGGAGCGCAAGCAATGTGCCACACACAGGTTCTTCATGGTTAAGATAAAAATTATCAACCTTGCTTGGCATCGTTAGGTTTAACTCAGAATATTTTTCAGTGCTATTTTCAAATCTGAAAACGAGAATCGATATCCAGCGGTCAATAATTTCTCCGGAACTGCTCGTTGTCCGGAAAGAATTACTTTTGATCCTTCACCGTAAAGAATTTGCAACGCAACATTAGGGACATGAATCCACGATGGCCGATGTAAAACATTTCCAAAACTTTTTGAAAACTCATTCATTGTTATCGGATTAGGAGAGACAAGATTGTAAACACCGTGAAAATTTTTGTTCTCAATTGGATATAGAATTCCGCGAACCACATCATCCATATGAATCCATGGAAGGAATTGTTGTCCGCTTCCAATTGGTCCTCCGACAAACAATTTAAATGGCAGCAGCATTTTACCGATCACTCCGCCGGATTTTTCAAGTACTAATCCGATACGCGGAGTTACGACACGTACATCGTATTGTTCTGCTTCGCATGCTGCTTCCTCCCATTGTTTTACAACATCCGCAAGAAAATCATTTCCTCCGGAACTTTGTTCGGTAATAACTTCATCATTCCTGTCGCCGTAAAATCCCACCGCCGATATTGAGATCAGAAGCGACGGTTTTCGTTCCATACGTGCAATCGCTTCTACCAATAATTTTGTTGGGGTAATTCTGCTGTTCAAAATTTCTTGTTTTACTTTTCCATTCCATCGCTCTTCAAAAATATTCTTTCCAATAAGATTGATAACGATGTCACAGCCATCCAATTCTTTTGACCATGTATCTGTTGTTTGTGAATTCCAGTGAACATACTTTACCTCTGCTTTGTTCACCGTTGTTGTTCTGGATTCGCTTCGGGTGAGAAGAATGATGTGGTGAGTTTCTTGCGAGAGTTGATGAAGCAGATACGAACCGATGAAACCTGTTCCGCCGGTGATAAGAATTTTCATAGTACGTCTACTTCAGATTACATCCTTCGCCGTCAATTATTGGTGATGATTCTTCGAACGGTTGAGGAGATTACATCAAAACGATACGGCTTCGTCAGCACATCTTGGATACCTTTGCGTAAAAGATTGGAACGTGTTGATGTATCCAGAAAACCGGAGGAAACGACAACTTTCACATTGGGATTCATTGCACGAAGTTTTGCAAATAGGTCTTCACCACCCATACGAGGCATTCCAAGATCGGTAATCACAAGTGCAATCGTATCTTTCTTTTCAACATAGATCTTCAAGGCCTCAACTCCGTCCGAGGCAGAAAGAACGTTATATCCTTCATCTATTAAACTTTCAGACAATATATCACGCAGCATTTCTTCATCATCAACGATCAATATTGTTTCGCAATTCATTATGGACACTTCTTGTTCTGCATGTTGTTCATCTGAAAGTTCAACCGAAATCATCGGAAAATACATGGTAAATGTCGTGCCTACCCCTTTCTTGCTCTCCACGTCAATGAACCCTTGATGCAGTTTAACGATACCATGAACGATAGCAAGACCAAGCCCTGTTCCTTTGCCGCGCGCTTTTGTTGAAAAGAACGGTTCAAATATCCGTTGTTGTATCTCGTCATCCATTCCGGAACCGGTATCGTTGATCGAGATAGCAACATAATCGTGATCAACTGCTTCAGAAAATCGTTCTTTCACCCGTTCGCCTCGGATCAATTTTGTTCCAACAGTCAGTACGCCCCCTTCCGGCATTGCATCTTTTGCGTTGAGCGAAAGATTCAGAATCGCCTGATGCAAATGCCCCATATCTCCCATGATCACAGCAGAAGTACTTTCGATGTTGTAGTGTACGGAAATTGACTTCGGCAGAAAATGTTTCAGAAATTCCGTTACCTGTTCAGCAACCATGTGAACGGACATCGGTTGCAATTCCGCCTGATCAGGGCGAGAGAAGAGCAGCAATTGTTTTGAGATCGAAGAACCACGGTCTGATGCTTCAATAATTCTGTCAATATAATTTTGGATCGCAGGTATTTCCTTCGTCTGGCGTTTCATCAGTTCGGCAGTCCCAAGAATCATCGCCAAAAGATTATTAAAATCGTGTGCAATTCCTCCCGCCAGCGTACCGATACTTTCCATCTTCTGCGCCTGTATCAACTGTTGTTCAAGCTGTTTCTTATCGGTAATATCACGCATCGAACCATTGAACAATATCGGATGCCCTTTTTCATCTCGCACCACAACAGCGGTCAGTAACACATGAACTTTTTCTCCCCCTTTTACCTTGAAAGTAATTTCGTAGTCTTTGACAAAATCTTTCGTCGCAAATTCTTTAATAAATTTTTCTCTCTCTGCATCATTGAGATAGAACTCGGAAGCATTACGATTCAGTAATTCATTTTTATTTTCGAATCCAAGAATATCCACGGCGGCGGAATTCATATCAAGGATTATTCCGTCAATCGTAGTAATATAAATTCCATCTTTTGAGTCCTCAAAAAGGCGACGATATTTTTCTTCACTCTGACGGAGATTTTTTTCGGCAAATTTTCGTTCTGAAATATCACGGAAAATTCCCTGTGCAATAATCCGTTTATCGTCTAATCGAATAACACTTGCTTTGATCTCTACAGGGATCTTTTTTCCGTTCGAATCGATCACTTCAAATTCCATCGGATGTTCACCAAGCAGGAGAATCTGTTCGCGAAAAAGTGATTCCGCTTCCTGCGCGCGATCGGGAGGATGAATGAACGACTGGTGTTTGCCGATGATCTCTGTGCGTGAGCGTTTCAATAATTTTTCCGCCTCCGCATTCACTTCAATAATGTTCCCCGTTTTTGTATCGGATAGAAAAACGGCATCCTTTGCATTCTCGAAAAGAGAACGAAAGCGAAGTTCGGATTCGAGCAACGCTATCTCATGTTGTTTCCGCACCGTGATATCACGGGCAATAATCTGTGCAGCAGTCTGTCCTTCAAACATGAATGGTATTGAACCGATCTCCACCTCCACAACGGCACCGTCCAAACGCATCCATGTTTGTTCCATATTCGGCACCGCCTGATTTCCATAAACACTTGCAATCCGCTTTGCAACGCTTTCACGAAAATCAGGATGTACAAAATCTATTACTTTTTTTCCGATCAGATCTTCGGCAGAATGCGCTCCCATCAACGTGATCGCCGCTTGATTTACAAACTGAATGATTCCATTGAAGTGAACCGCAATTGCATCGGTGGAATGTTCAACAAGATCGCGATACCGTTCTTCACTGTCACGGAGCAGTTTTTCGGCACGTACTTGCTCTTCAATATGTCTGGTCATCTCAACATTTTGTTCTCGTATCTCTTTAAATAGTTGCGAATTAGCTATTGCGACAGAGATATGGTTTGCAACGATCTGTAAATGTTCAAGATCGGTTCTGGAAAATTCTCTCGGGTCATCTTTGGTGAACAGCCCAATAATACCAACCACTGCCTGTCCAATAAGAAGCGGTGCTCCGGCATACGAAACGAAGCCGAATTTTGTGATCTCTTCCTCGGTAGAGCTTTTTGAAAAATACGCTTCATCATTTGCGTCAATATTCTTGATCGCAAGCGCGTGTCTGTTCATAATGATCTGATACGCAATGCCGCAATTTGCCGGGATCGATCTATCGAGTTGAGCTTCCTCCACGCCAATACTTGCCAATAAATTCAACTGGCCATCATCGACAACACGCACAATAACGGAATCCACGGTGAATGCATGCTTCACCTGTTCGATCATTTTTTTAATTTGTTTCTGTATTGGCAGAGCGCCGATCACTTCGCCGGTAATGCGGGACAATAGATTGAGGCGTTTGTTGATATGATTAAGCTTTTCTTCCGATTCTTTTTGATATGTTATATCCCGAAAATTAACAACAATTCCATTGACTGCAGGATCATTGATAAGATTTGTTCCGGTTGCCTCCAGCCATCTCCAGTCTCCGTTTTTATGACGAAATCGCAGCTGTGAAACAATGCTTGTTCCATTACGCGAAAGTATTTTTGAAAGATTTTTTTTGCTCTGCTCTATGTCTTCCTCATGGATAAAAGCAAATGCGTTCTTCCCAACAAGATCCTCGAACGAATATCCAAGAATAGCGTGTGAAGCACCGCTGGTATATTGAATGATTCCGTCACTGTCCATAATGGAAAATGACTCCGCGCTTTTTTCGATCAGCGCACGGAATCGTTTTTCGTTCTTGTTCAGTTCATCCTGAATCTTTCGACGTTCTGTCTCATCACGAAACGTGAACACAATTCCGGTGATCTCACCCGAATCGTTAAAAATTGGTGATGCGGAATCCTCAATACTTGTGCGCGTTCCATTCTTTGCAAGAAGAATAGTATTATGAGCTACAGCATTTACTGAACGAGAAGACAAAATTTTTGCAACGGGATTGAGAATGCGCTCACCGGTCTTTTCATTCTCAATAATAAATACATCGTCAAGCTTTTTTCCTATTGCATCTTCTTGTTTCCACCCCGTTAACTGCTCGGCAATAATATTAATGAATTTTATAATCCCTTTTTTATCCGTTGCAATCACCGCATCGGCAATGCTTCGCAATGTTGTTGAAAGCCAGCCTCGTTGCTCTTTTACCTCTGATTCCACTTTGTGTTTGTATAACGCCATCTCAACGGCTGTAAGAACATCTCGCTCTTCAAATGGTTTAAGAATGTAGCCGTACGCTTCAATACGTTTTGCGCGCTGTACGGTTTTTTCATCGGAATATGCAGTGAGGAAAATAATTGGAATATCGAACTGTTTAAGAATTTTCTCGGCAGCATCAATACCGTCCATATCTTCTTCTATGACGATATCCATTAGAATAATATCGGGCGGAGATGCCATAACGGCTTCTATTGCCTGTGTTCCGGATGACACTTCATCAATTGTTGTATATCCGGCAGAAGAGAGGATTGAGCGAAGATTTTGCGCAACCGTCTTTTCATCTTCAACAATAAGTGCCTTTTTTCGTTTCATCGGGTTACAGATTGCGTACAGAGAAATTCAAAATAATCTTGTTTGAATTGTATTGAAATAATTATAAAGCGCAATATCAGTAAGTAAAAGGTAGAGAAGAGGCAGACGAAAATCAAACGATTTTGTCTAATTTAAGTCCATTTCGTACCCAAATCACAAATTATTGAAAGAACAAACGTATCTCTTTACTACACCGTTCAAATTCACATCCAGGTGCTAAATGACCACAATCGTTTGTCAGTTGAATAATCTTTGCATTGACCACTTTGCCGAATTGAATTGCAGCTTGAGGATTGACAGTAAGATCTTTGGTTGCAACAATTAACAGAAGTTTAGTTTTGATCCGGTAAACTGATGATGAAACACGATTGCTATCATACTGAAAGATATTATGATTGATCATCGCTTTTAACTGATACGAAAGATCTGTGAACCGTTCCGTATGAATAGTATCACGTTCGAACGAGCGGATGTATTCCTGATATTTTTCCATTGTCACTTCTTTGTTGATGAATTCCGGTGTGCGAAGAACTAATGCAAATGCCATGGAATATAACTCGGATTGATCGATCTCGCTCATAGAGTATTTTTTTCCGTTTGCAATGATCTTTTCGAGAACGGTGAAAAACAATCTGTTATAACTGCTCAGCCGCGGTGTTCCAACGTACGCAACCGCATGTTTCATATAGTTCGGATATGCCACGATCCATTCAAATATCTGCATTCCGCCCATCGAACCGCCGATCATTCCATGCAATTGTGTGATTCCAAATTCTTTTTTCAGCATCAGATACTGCGATGTTACCATATCTCGGATCGTAAACAGCGGAAATTTTTCTCCCGGCTGGCGGATACTGTTCGATGGTGATGAAGAAACTCCGTCTCCAAGCGCATCAACCGCAATCACAAAATATTTTGTCGAATCAACAAATGAATTGTTCCCGATCAGTCCTTGGAGATCGGCGCTGTTTCCCATATACCATGTACAGAAAAGAATTGCATTCGATTTTTCTTTGTTCAGCACGCCGAACGTTCTGTATCCCACCGAACAATCATACAATGTATCACCGCTTTGCAGCGCAAGATTGCCAATAGAAGAATATTGCTGGTGCGAATTTGAATATGAAAGAGAAACAGAGATGCAGAGTAAAACGAGAATAACGATGGACCGAACCTGTTTCATTTTCATTTTTCCTTTGAGTTATTTTAGCAGTGCCATCATTTTTGTTTCGAAATAATTTCCGGCCCGAAGCGTGTAAAAATATAGTCCGGATGCTAATCGCGACCCGTTGAATCGTACGGAATATCTTCCTTTCTCTTGCTCCTTGTTTACTATGACATCAATTTCTTTTCCAAGAATATTATACACTTTCAATGAAACGGTACTAGTTACCGGTATTTGGTAACTGATATCAGTTGTAGGATTGAATGGATTGGGGAAATTTTGTTCCAACGTATATTCTTTTACAACCGATTGCTCTGATGCCTTATCAACAGATGTAAGATTGTTTGTTCCAAACACTTCTACTTCGTTCAAAATATAGGAATCGTTAAGTGTTGAATTATTTAAAAATAAAATCTTCAATTGACGGCCAATTCCGGAAATCTCCGAAATATCATCAACACCCCCATCGCCGATTGAATTATTATAGATTGGTTCAGTTTCTCCGGACTCTTTTGTGAGAAGTAAATAATAATTTGTTGCGCATACTTTCCCCCAGCGCATTATTGCTTTATTTATGGAGATTGTTTTCCCGAAGTCTATCGATATCCATTGTGTTTTTCCGGAAACGCTTTTCCAATACGTAGTAGAGTCGCCGTCATTTACAGAAGATACAGAAAATCCCCAATCCGTTGTTGATGCCGTTGCTCTTCGCATCAATGCGCGATTATATTTTTCAGTTTCAATCCCTTCTATATGGATTATTTGTGTATCGGTAACTTCTCCGACTGCTCGCAATGTAAACATTGTATCGCTGCGAACAGGAACAATCAATGCATCATTTTCTTTCACTGATATTCCGTTAAGGGATACTGAAGAACCTGTACCTGTCTGCCAAAACAAAGTGATCGAATCAACGCTTCCTATTTCGTATGACAAAATACTTGGACGAAACAATTTTATTTTCCCGGGCGGATAATAGAAAACTGTTCGGGAAATAGAATCCGAAATCATTCCTTGTGTTGTCAATGTGTATGCTGCAGTACTTGTTGGAACGATGGCGAGAGAATCGACTGCATTGACAGGATTTCCATTGAGAAATGCTTTTGAATTTTCAGATGTATTCCAATATAATGTTGTAGTTTCATTTTTATGAAGTGTGTCTTTCTGCGCATAGAAATACCGGATCACACCGCTTTGTCCATACATCACAGTATCATAGACAAGTTGCGCCATTTTTTCATAGCCGATGGCGTTCGGGTGCACACCATCCGGAAACAGTGCCCCTTGATCTTTCATTGCAGAATAAAAATCAATCAGAAATGTTTTTGCAGATTTCCTTACAGAATCAATAAGAGGAATAATCTCGTTCTTCACGATCGGTTCATTGATTCCCCAATTGGTTTGGAATACAGGGACAGGAAAACAGACATATATTTGCGGACGCCGATGAAGCATTCTGAATGCAGCAACTAATTCCATATAATCACCAAAGAATTGGTCTTTATAGATCCAGTTCTGAGGCTTACTATCATTTGTTCCAAGTTTGATGATGACAATGTGCGGATCGAAATTACGCGCATCTATGAATTCCGGTTCCTTCCAATATGGAAAATCGCCGTTCTTTAAAAGTGTTCGTGCCGAGATTCCATAATTTCTCACGTCGTATTGCAAACCGAGCTTTTTTTGAAGCTGCTGCGGATAGGAAAGATCTCCAAGACCTCCCCAGGTGATGCTGTTCCCAATACACGCTATTCGGATCTTTGCTGGCTGCGCGTCGGCAAATATAACTACGATTAAAAAAATGAACCCTATCTTTTGCAGTACCGATCTTTTACTCATTTTTGATTTGCCTACACTTTTAAGAACCAGCGTTGTTTCCACAACAAAAAGAGCATACCATAAATAACTGTGACTGTAAGCAGTCCATAGATCAGTGAAGCATTCAACGGGGAGAAATATTGATTAAAGAATGCCTGCATCCAAAAATCTTTTAGTGAGATTGTGTCCAATTGCCCGCTGCTTGTAACAATTGATGTTGTCAATCCATATACAGCACTTTCTTGGATGGTAGAAATGCAATATGCGGCAATCGCATTCGATCCGTACACGATAAATGGAAGTGCCCATCGCTGGATTCCTTTTACATCAATAAAAAAATAAAAGATGGAAAAGATCACCAATGACCAGCCAGCCATAAAGATTGCGTATGATGATGTCCAGAGATTTTTATTGATGGGAAGCCACATATCTAAGATCACACCCAACAGTAACAATATTGAACCTGTAACAAACATCCAATTCACTTTTTCTATTTTGGAATGTATTCCTGTGCGGATATATTCACCTGCAAGCACTCCTCCCAACACAGTTGCAATTGCCGGCACCGTACTAACAATTCCTTCCGGGTCCCATGTGAATGTATTTTTCCACATATGTCCTTGAAGAAACAAAGAATCAATATACGCTGCAAAATTATTTCCCTCTTGCATGCTGCCAAGTTCAACACCGGGAACAGGAATCCATTTCATCATGATCCAATACGTTGAAAGCAATACTCCAATCGTTATTCCTATCATTTTTTTTGACAGAAAAAGATATGCTATTGAAGCAGCGCAATATCCAACAGCAATGCGCTGTAAGACACCGGGGATGCGTATCGTTGAGAAACTAAATGGAATATTCCACAATAAGCCAAACGGAAAACCATTGAGAAACAGGCCGATCAAAAAAATAAGGATTGTTCTCCGAAAAATTTGAAGAACAATTCTTGATCGTTTGTCGCCGCGATCCACTCTGCTGTTCAATGAGAATGTAATTGACATTCCTACTGACCATAAAAAAAACGGGAAAATAAAATCTGTAAATGTCCAGCCGTTCCATGCCGCATGTTCCAATTGTGGATAGATATGCTCCCACGAGCCGGGATTATTCACCAACACCATCACAGCCATGGTAAATCCGCGAAAAGCATCGAGCGATAATAGGCGTTCAGTTTTTTTCATTACGTCTGATTGATAATAGTACGTAAAAATATCCGTGCTCTCTTGTTCAGAGAGCACGGATATTATACTACAACTTATTTCAACAACATCATTTTTTTAACGCTATGGAACGAACCTGCTTCTACAGTATAGAAATATACACCACTGGCAAGTTTTCTGCCGAGTGACGCATCAACTCGTGCAGTATATGTCCCTGCGGTCTGATATTCGTTGACGATCGTTGCAACTTCTCTTCCAAGAATGTCGAACATTTTCATTCTCACCATTCCGGATTGAGCAATTGAATATCGAATTTCCGTTGATGGATTGAAGGGATTCGGGAAATTCTGCCATAACTCGTACGATTGAGCAACGGAATTATCTTTTCGTACACTTGTCGCGTATCCACCCAACCAGGTAGAGGTCCAATATCCTGTAACATACGCCCACGAATTATCTTCGTTGCTTGGCGAATAGGTCATAATACCTTCACGGTATCCCAGTGAATCGGCATCGTTGATTGCAAAATCGATCGGCATTTGCATTCCAACTTTTGGAACAAAGAGATCATCATCTCCTTCGCTTGCTAATAACGCCAGCGGAATTTTTGCTTCAACGGTATATCCTGGTGTCAGCCCTTTCTTTTTCCAAGAATAATTTACACCGGGACGCATGATCGTCTTATCAAACATCAACCAGTGACTCAAGTGAATTTCGTTTTGGCCAAAGCGTAAATGATAATTAGGTTCAGCTCCACGACCATAGAACCAACGGAAAATACCTTTTGAATCATCATATAAACCGATGAACAATTCCGGTGAATCATTCTTCCAGCCCGGTGAGAATGTGGAATCGAAAAGCACGATATCGTCAATAACATCGAATGCTACATACATGTTTGCATTATCGAATGCTACATATGCTTTCACATTTAAATCGAGGCTATCGGTAACTTTTGTATTGGAAACTACAGATCCCGATTTATCTTTTGGATTCATTCGGAACGGGGTAATGGTTGCCCATTCAGAAAGATTTCCATCTGCGACAAATGATGGCGGCGCTGTTGGTGAAATAACGGTAATACCTTTTGCGGTATTGGTTACTTTTGCGCTTACACCGGCTGCGCTTTCATTTCCCATGGAATCAACACACGTTACAGCGTAATAGAAATCAACTGTTTGATCATTTTTTGGAACTCGAATATCTTGATCGAACAAGCCCACTCCTTTTGCAATTGCAAGCTTTGCAACGGTCACTCCCGAAGCTTTTACGGATGTAATTAGCTGAGTACTTTGATAGATGTTATATAATTCTTGAGTTTCTGTTGCAATATCTGTCCACGAAACGGTATTGATATATTTTCCGTTTGCTAAACCGACTACTCCTGATGGGGCAGCGGGTGCGGTTATATCAAATGTTGGTTTACCGGTCCAAATATTATCGAAATAGACAACCTTATCTTTGATAACTTGTCCGTCTCCTTCAATACGGAATTGTGTCACTTTTGATGAATCCATCCATTTGCTCTTATCTCTCGCTGGATCCCATGATCCCCATTGTTCAAAATCCTTCAATGGAATCTTTACAAGTTTCCAATTTCCATTGTAACCGCCAACAGAAGTTTCGGTCATTGTATACACCGCTTGATAACTTCTATCCGGTAAACCTTCATCCGCATCAGCAAGAGCAACATACAACGTTCCAAATCCTGCGGGCGCTTTTATTGCAAATTGAACGGTATCGTTTTTCCAATTTGCTCCAAGGTTTCTTGGGTTTGCAAAATCCCACCAAACACCATCCCAGCCGTCATCACCGATCCATTTTACTGCACCAGTCCCTTTGCTGTCAAAATCTTCAACCGGATCAACGGTTACTGAACCGCTCCATCCAACAGCCATACTCACATCATTTTGTGTTCTCCGTCCGTTAAATAGAACTAACGGAGTTACTTTTTTTCCAATTGCCATCATATTGTCAATATAAAAAACACAAGAGTCATACGTGTTCACAGAATCAGAATCGAATTCTAAATAGAAACCGCGGATCGCTTCAAGATCGAAACGGGTATTGTTCTTTTTTCCGCCAACACTTTGTCTGTTCCAGCCTTCATTCCAGTCTGAAACTTTTGGATCGCTCGTATTGCCGACAACTTTCAATGGAACGCTTATTCGTTTCCATGTTTTCGACGTATCATTAAAAATATAATTGTACTGATGCCGCCAGAACTCCGCATAACCATTGCTTCCGGTCGGATTAGAGTTATGAGAAACATCGCTCGGATTTTCCACGAAGATCATAGCCAAGTACGTATCTTTCTGTTTTGCCGGTCTCTCAACATACATCCAGAACACGAGCGAATCATAATCTGCAATGTTGATCACTTCATTGGCGCCGAGATTGTTTGCAAAACTTACGCCGGCATATTGCCAGTCAGTATACGTTTTGTTCATCCATTCAATTTTTAGCGAAGCTGCACCTTCGTATTTGAATGTTGAATCGTATGAAAATTCTTTTAGCTCGCTCCCTTCGCTCCACCATAGATCCTGCAAGTTTGTCCACGTACCGTCGAACCGTTCTACTCTTCCCTGCGAGAACAGCGATATGCTGAGCGCTACCGAGAGAAGAAAAATGTATCGTGTTTTCATAAACACCTCATATTGGTTAAAGAAATGATGAATTAATGTGTATTGCTTGGGTTTATTGTATGGTGACCATTGTTTTTGTTTGTATAAACGATCCTGCCGTTATTCGGTAAAAGTATATGCCACTTTGAAGATTATATGATTCTGTATTCAACACGTATCGATGTTCGCCGCTATATTGAAATCCGTTCACCAGCGTTGCAATTTTTTTTCCCAGCACATCAAATAGATCAACAGTCACATCCGATTCCTGCATCAGTTCATATCGAATTGTTGTTTCGGGGTTGAACGGATTTGGGTAGTTCTGATGAAGAAGTGCCACAGGATTCGTTGGCTGATCTGGTGTGAGAACAGAAAGTGGCAAAGAATTTTTTGTATAACAGACACCAAGCTCATGCCGAACAGTATTTATACCGAATAAATTCAATGAACGGGTTTCACCTGTTTTGAGATTCCCAATCCAAAGATCATATCCACCTTTGCCTCCGGATCTATTGCTGGAGAAAAGAACAATTGCACTATCAACAGGATATGGGTCTGAATCATCCGAACCACTCAAATTAAATACTACCGGTTGAATTTCACCCGTATTGATATTTGCCAGATAAATATCATCACCTTTACTGGATGATGATGCCCATCGAGCATATAATAATGTTGAATCATCACGCACGATGGAATAATAATTTTGCACTCCCGGTGTTTGTACAATTGGACTGATTTGTTTTGTGGCTATATCAATTTTATAGATAAAGGAATTTGGTTCATCACCTTCAACATAAATAATGCTTTTTCCATCTGCTGTTGGATATTCCATAGATTTTTCGCTCAACATTCCTTCGTTGGTAAGTTTTGTCAACATACCGGTGGTTGTATTTACAATTCCAATATCTCCGTTATGTTTAAATGTTACCTGAAGACCATCGGGAAAAAATTTTGGATCCTGATCCATTAAACTGTTTCCTTGCAGCAACTCTTTCGGTTGTTCGCTGGAACCAACCGTCCAAAGATAAATATTCCAACTGCTTCGCGTCCGCGCACCTTTGGGCACAGCCATAAAAACTAATTTCGTGCCATCGGGAGAAAAATGAGCATTTGTTGTATGCTCAATGTTGTCCCAATTCATACTGATATTGTCCAACGACCGAGCGGTAAAATCATAGATGAATAATTGTCCGTCCCACGCTGTCCAATCTGTATATCGGTGAAACACAATCTTCCCACTCGAAATCGGAAACAGCGCTTGTGCACTGCTGGGTTGTGTATCTGCGAGCAGTACACAGATCAATTTCAGAAGGAATTGGGAATATATTTTGTTGCGTTTATTCGGCATACACAACACGCAACGTATGTTTTGGTAATTGCAATTCATGCCAGATAAGCGCACACGCACCAAGAATTGCAACATTTCCTGTTGTCAATCCCGATGCAAGGATCTGGACTTTGCCTTTGAAAAGATTCAACAGATTTTTTTCCATATGGAATTTTGTCGGACGAATGATCAGATCACCGGCAAGCGCAAGTCCTTCGGATAGAATGATCGCTTCCGGACTGAGAATTGCAACAGCATTTGCAAGTGATTCGCCGAGCATTTGTCCTGTAGTTTCAAATGCAGTATTTGCAACTACATCGCCATTAATGGCTGCTTTGTAGATCAATTTTGATGTCATTTCATGAATGGGAATTTCGCGCATAACACTTTCGTCATTGTGCATTGCCAGCAATTCCGAAACTGTTCTGATAATACCGCTTGTTGAAACATACGTTTCCAAACATCCTTGCCGTCCGCATCCGCAGTGTCTGCCATTGCGAACGACTGTAGTGTGTCCTATCTCTCCGGCAAAACCATCGGTACCATATACAATATTGCCGTCAACCACGATCCCGCTTCCGAGTCCTGTGCCGAGTGTGATCTGTATAAAGTTCTTGAAATTCTTTGCTACTCCATACCGCGCTTCACCAAGTGCTGCCGCGTTCGCATCGTTAGTGATAACAACGGGGATATCCCAATATTTTTGAACAAGCTCTACAACGTTCACATGTTTCCAATTTAAATTGGACGAATTTTCGATCGTTCCGGTAGCGTAGTTTGCGGTAGGTGCAGCAACGCCAATACCTAACAACTTATATTTATCAGAGACGGAACTATAGATATCGTTGAATTTTTTATTCAACCGGAGAAACAACGATTCCGGAGGTTCATGGGCTTTCATCGGAATTTTTTCTTCAAGGACATAATTCCCGAACTTATCTACCAAACCAAATGAAACTCTGGTACCTTCAATCTCTACTCCCAAAACAACATCAATCGTCGCCATAGTTTTTCCTTTATTGTTGTGCCGCAAAGTTCAGTAATCGTTTCATCGATTCAATTATCACTAATTCACATTGCCCGCGCTGCAGCGAGGCTTTGGTTAATTGTTCAGACATTCGTTCGAATTCTTTGAAACTCATCGTCTCTTTGGAAGAAATGATCTTTAGACATTCCTCTCCAAGCGCACCAACAAATGCAAGATCTGCTGAAAGAGTTTCAACTTCTCGAAGAATTGGAGCGGTTTGCTGAACGGTAGTAAACTGCACATGATTCATTTTCCACAGCGCAAAAAACATTGATAGAGAATCATGTGCTGAAGAATCATTGTTGTTGATATGACGATTCACAAGCGATGCAACAATTCTTTTAAGCGGTGCATCAGAAACGGCAACATCCATAAATCGGGAATAGGAGGAATATGATGTGAACTCTTTTCCTTTATCAAATCGATTATATTCTTCCAGCGGTTCAGCAACATCAAGCAAATGCTGCACTATTCTATAATCGCCATTGCTGACTAACCTGCGGAGCATCATCATTTGATTTTTTTTATGAAGAAGACCGAGCTCTTCCAACTGAAAACTTATTACGCCCATACGGCGGTACATATCATCAACATTTCGGATTTCACGCGGCGACCAGAATCGTTCCGCAATCGCGGCAACGCGTGGCCAAATACGTGAATCGACATTCTCCGGCGTAACGAATTCTGACCACATGGTTGTTTCACCACCGAGAATTAATTCTTGTTGTGGTACAGAAAGAACTTCGTCAGCCGGAAAAGGATCGTTGGTATAATGGTTCTCCGCAGAATACATCAGGTCGATGTAATATCCGCGTGAGACCAACACTTGATATCCTTTTTTCAAAGCATTAATAAGTGATTTATCCTCACGCCATGTTTGAAGCACTGTGCTTTTCAACGTTCCTTCCTGCAGAATTTCCTCCCACCCAATGATCTTCTTATTATATTTTGTCAACAGTTCTGAAACACGTTTAATAAAATAATTTTGAAGCGCGTGATTACTGGTAATCTTCTTCTCTTTTTTGAACCTCGAAATTTCGACACTTGAATCCCAGTCTTTTCCTGTATTCTCATCGCCGCCAATATGGAAATACTCGTCATTGAACAGCGCAGTCATCTCTTTAAAGACATTATCTAAAAATCCATAGGTCGATTCTTTTGTTGGATCCATTACCGGATTGAATACGCCCCACGACCGTTCAATTGTATATGGTCCGGGGGCACTTGCCAATTCCGGATAGCCGACAAACCAACTTGTTGAATGTGCGGGCATATCAAATTCCGGAACAACTCTAATTCCTCTGTCATTTGCATACATTATGATCTCACGAATCTGCTCGTGTGTATAATAGAATCCATCCGATCCCATTTCATGAAGTTTCGGATAGGTCTTGCATTCAACACGAAATCCCTGATTTTCACTCAGATGAAGATGCAACACATTTAATTTTACCGCCGCCATTCCGTCAATATTTCTGAAAATTACATCCAACGGCATATAATGGCGTGCAACATCAATCATTAAACCGCGCCATGCAAATCGCGGTTTATCATTTACAGAACATCCGGTGAAAAAATATCCAAAAGAATCCGCACCTAATAACTGCATTAGTGTTTCCAGTCCATGCATTGCGCCAAGATCGGTTGCAGCGTAAAGCAGAACAGAATCTTTTGTTACGGATAATGAATATGTTTCGTCTTCACCTACTTTTAATATTCCGGTGCGGGAAATGGAAACAATAAATTGAGCAGTTGATACGGTGCGATTCGATTTGTAATCTGTTGATAAGAATAATCCTGTGCGTCCTGCGATTCTATCAAATATTCTTACCACAGCTTTGTGCAGACGCGGAGATGATTGACCGGAAATATTGACCGTGAAAGATTCGTTGACACGAAATTGTTCGGAGGTAAACTGTATCGAAGAAGGATACGGCATCAACACGGCAGTATTTGATGAACCTAATGCTGTCACAACAAAAAGAAGTGACGCTAAAAACATTTTGATCTGTATTCTATTCATTTCACGCTCCATGATATGTCATACGGTGAAATTTTCTTAGAGAAAGTATTCTTTCAAAACAATCAATTCTGTCATATTTCTATCAACGAAACAATAATGCTGTAAACGAGATATGCACACAGATAAACGAGCAGAACAATTTATTTGATCAGTAAACTTTTTATTGTTGCTGTGCCATGCTCAGTATGTAATCGAATAAAATATATCCCGCTCGGAACGTTGTACGCATTCCACGAAACAGAAAAACTTCCTGCGGATTGCTTCCGCTCATCAACTAATGTTGCAATGTTCTTGCCGAGAATATCGTGAACAACAATTTTCACCGAACTCTGCTTTGGAATTGTGTATTGAATGACCGACGAAGCATTAAATGGATTTGGATAACTTGAAATAGAGAATCGCTCCGGCGCAAGAGTGGATTGAGTTTCATTGTTTACAGAAGTAGGATTCAGGATTGACAGTAGAACTTGCGGATAATTTGTTATAACGGCATCAACCTTTTTATCAATAAAACTTCTCATCGCAAGAGAATCATCAATCGTCCATGGCCAGAACTCTATTCCTTTCAGGTGTGCGTAATCAATTGCTGCTTGCGTATTCCCGTTTCCGGATCCGATCACCGAACCGCCAATACTTTTCACTGTATCAATTAATGCTGTAGTAACAGGATCGACATAGAGCAGTGTTGATGCTTGCGGATTTATTTTTTTCGCTTCGATCAATGCATCAATATGGAAACAACAGATATACACTTGACCAATCATTCCCATCTCTTCGATCAATTTGACGGTATTTGAAGTGATATTGGTATTCTTTATTTCGATTGCTGCTTTGGCATTCTTTTCTTTCATTAACGCCAACACTTGGCGAAGCGTTGGTATCCTTTCATCTTTAAATTGCGGGGAAAACCATGTGCCTGCATCCCATCGGGCAATTTGAAAATAGTACATCGCAGTTACCGTTCCTGTACCATTTGTTGTTCTCTCAATCGTATTGTCATGAATAACAATCAGCGAATCATCAAACGTATTCCATACATCCAACTCTAAATAATCAACGCCGAGATCAATCGCTTTCTTAAATGCGGCGAGAGTATTTTCCGGTGCAAGCGATGATGCGCCGCGGTGAGCGATAACTTTTACCTGTTGTGCTTTCATTGGAACGACCAATACAACCCACAACAGTGCGATCAATAAAAGTTTCATACGGTTTAATTATAGATGATTGTAACCGAATAATGATTGGGTAAAAATACACTTTGACAGCATACAGTTGCATCACTAAATCTATGAGCGCAACAAATCTGCTGTAAACGAGCATTTTCCCATCTTCAGCGCACGAGGATTGTATGGCGGTGAATATTTTCCTATTATTTACACGAAAATATTTTTAGTTTCACAGTAATCATGCAAACATCAGCGGATCTTCAAAAAAAAATAGATGAACTGGAGCGATTGATTATTGAGCTGCAAGACGCTCTTCAACGCGAACAGAAAGACAATTCTCTTAAATCACAATTTATCGGGACTGCCGCGCATGAATTTAGAACTCCATTGACCACAATTTTAAATTCAGCCGATTTTTTAGGAATGGTCGGTCGGTCCTGCGACGAAGAAAAATATCGGGAACACATTACAAAGATACAGCGGGCAGTAAATTATCTTGCTGAATTCTCGGAAGATGTTTTAACGATCTCAAAATTTGAGAGCAGCAACTCATTTGTAAAACCGGTCCGTTTTTTGATCGATGAGTTTTGCCAAAATCTCATCGAAGAAATTTCGGATACACAGGATAAATCCCACAGGATCGCTTTCGTTTTTTCAGGTGCGACCACAGCACTGTATCATGACAAACATTTGTTGCAGCATATCATTCTTAATCTTTTAGAAAATTCAATAAAATATTCTTTACAGAAAACGCCGATCGAATTATATGCCACCGTTACATCAACTCATCTCGAACTAAGCGTGAAGGATCAAGGACGAGGTATTCTTGAAGAGGATAAGCAACGATTGTTCGAGCCATTCGAACGCGGAAGCAATAACTACGATACAATGGGGACTGGCTTAGGACTTTCTATCGTTAAAAAATCCGTTGATATACTCAATGGCACAATAAATGTTAAAAGTGAACTGAATGTCGGCACGATGGTTATTGTAACAATTCCATTATTACAGAATACGGCACGTCAATAATATAGCCATGGCAAAAATCTTAATTATCGATGACGATCAACCTGTGAGATCAGGAATACGCGATCTGCTGGAAGTAAAAAATTATACTGTGTTCACTGTAGATAATGGACTTGATGGGATTCGAATTGCCAAAGAAATAGATCCCGATCTTATCCTTTGTGATATTATTATGCCGAAAATGGATGGGTATAAAGTTCTTGCTGAAATTAAAAAAGAGCCGGCACTGATGCTTGTTCCTTTTATTTATCTTACGTCAAAAACGGATATGGCAGATATGCGGTACGGAATGGGGCTTGGGGCAGATGATTATATCATAAAACCATTTGCGGCAAAAGATCTTTACCGGGCGATCGAGACACGGTTGAACAAACAACAGCTGCTGATGCAGCAAATGATTAACAAAAAAAAAGAACCCGTTTCAAAACTGTCTGATGAAAAAAATCAACAGACCGATCATTTATTTCTTCCGGTCGGTAACGAGATCCAATACATTAAGATACAAAGCATCGAATGTATCACCGCATTCAGTGAATACACAAACGTATATGTTGACCCGGGTAAAAAAATTGTTGTGCGTAAATTCTTAAAAGAATGGGAAAAATTCCTGCCTCACTCAACATTCCTACGTATTCATCGTTCCACAATTATCAATCTGGACTTTGTGGTAAAAATCGAGAAATTCTTTAAACGTTCATACATTGTTCATTTAAAAAACATCAAGCAGCCATTCACCATTAGTCAACGGTTTGCTGCAAAACTGAAATCACATAATTTGTTTTGACAAATTGAAATAAATGCCAAATTTTCAAAACAAAAAAAGAGGATAACATCCTCTTTTTTTGTTTCCTTATTTGTACTAAACTTTAATTCACTTTAACAATTTTTACTCCACCCAATCCGGAAGCGATCACCAACGTCTCTCCATCGAATGCCACATGATTTACTGATTGAAGTGATTGAAACATTAATTTGCCTTGTATCGTTAACGAGATGTTTGTGTCTCCTGTTGATGAAGTAAGGTCTTGTCCACTCTTCGCTTGATACACACCTGCTTCGCCATTGGAGAGGTATACATATTCACCGGACGCAGCGGCGGCATTGGTCACCGTTACGGAAGGATCCAATCCGGTAACAATCGTTCTCGGGATTGATCCTACTACTTTACCTGTTGCTAAATTCATCAAAACCATTCCTCCATCACCCGCCGCAATGAGAGCTTTTCCACCGATGATCTGTACGGTCGATTTCGATTCTGGAATCGAGGTTCCTGTAAAATTATATGTGTTGATGAAAGTTCCTGTTGTCGCATTGAATACTGAAAGTTTTCCGCCCCCTTGAACCACTGCGATATAATTTGCATCGACATCAACCCAGCGAGCATCGGAAATTGGATAATTTGAAAGTTCTTTCAAACTATCTTTCGTAAGTGTATAGAGACCACCGGTATTTCCAGTAGTAGCATACACTTTGTTGTTTTTTGCTAATACAGATGTTGTAACATAGCTTGAGAGAACCGTTTTTGTTGTACTGCTAAGACTTAGTTTGTTTCCACTGGTTCCGACCTTTTCAACAACTGCCGGAGAAGCTAACGCGGCGTTTCCATTTGCTTCTGCCAGATAAACATTGGTTGTCGTTTTATCATAATACACAGCGCTCACTTTGGTATCGTTGAACAACGCTTGTGAACGAATCGTCGCCTTTTTACCACCTTTAACCTGAACGATGTCAATAGCGCCAGCGTATGTATTTCCTTGAATATTGTAACTGATATAAGCAAAATCTCCATCCAAGGAAACAGATGTTGCCTGCAATTTCTGTCCGTTTATGGATGGCGGAGCAATCTCAGCTTCTAACACTAATTTCACCGCATTTGGTGATGTTCTCTTCGCAAGAGTGCTGTCTTTTACTTGGATAGTATCACTAAATATTGTTACCCGATCATTCAACTTATCTTCATCATTAACAATCGTAATCCGTCCATCTGTTTGATCTGGAGTTGCGTTGGTTCCTGTTGGACTTTCATCCTTATCGCAACCAATAATTAATCCCATCAATCCAAAAAGAAGAGTAGCTATGATAATTTTTATCGTATTGTACATATGTCCTCCATCTATTATACTAAAGGTACCATGCACACCGCAAAGATGAAAGAGGAAATCAATTAGAGTAGTTTAATGTTGAAAATTGCTTGATAGAATTTTTCTCGTTTTTAAAACTCTGTTTCACATATTTCCCAGTAAAATAGTGTTTCAATAGCTCTCTATATTGATTGGGAAGACTTGATTTAACAAAACGAGACTTCTGAAAAATTAAATTGGCAGGTTAACGATAAACTGAAAAAAATAGAAAATCCTCACCATTTCTGATCGGGATTTTTTCGATCATATTTTTTGTGTAAATATTTTACCTTGTCGGTTGATTGCTTCAACAACAATCGACTTTGCCTGTTTTGATGCAGGAGCAAAATATATATGATCTGCATTCACCGGAGAAACCCAACTGTATCGCTTAGGAAGATTCTCATCACCGTAAAGTTTTACCGATAACGGATCGAATGAACGTTTCTGAACCATTTCTCCTTTTCTAATTCCATCCTCGTACCAGAAAATTTTCCATTCTTTATCAGCATCCCATATGTTGGCAAGAATTTCATCGGGAAATTGTGGGTTTGCTCCGTGTGCATACACCGTAAGCTGATGATCATTCGGCTTACCGGTTGCTTTGTAGAAACAATTTAACTCACTTCCGTTTACATCGTACACAGCATAACCATTTGGCGTTCCATCAAAACATATATCCGATGTCCACCACGCACCGCACACCGCACCCGCAACGTAAATCGGAATTCCCCCATCTATAATGCGTTCGCTCTCATGCATATGCCCGGAAATGATGTGTGCGTTGTATCCTTCAAGAATTTTATATAACTGCATGCGATTCATGACGATATTGGATTTGCTTGCAGAATTTCCTCCTCCTCGAATATGATTCTCATTATACGGCGGAATATGCATGAACACCACAACCGTTTTCCCTTTTTCAACAAGAGCAAGATCGGCAGCGAGCCAATCGTATTGCTGTTGTTCAACATACCCGATATAACCGTTACCATGCCAAAGAATATCATCCAGCACAACATAATGCACATCTCCACGGTTAAACGAATAGTATGTCGGACCGAAATATTTCATAAACGTCCGCGCGGAATCTTCATCCGTTAGTGCAATATTTTCCACATCGTGGTTGCCGAGCACCTGAAAGAACGGAAATGCTGTTTGCGCAATTCCTTTTTCATAATCGGGATTCAATTCCAGATGGTCGAACATGATGTCGCCGCAAGCAACACCAAACACCGGGTCGGTGTATGATTTTATTAATTGTTGAATATCGGGAATGGTTTCGTTCTGAAAACGTTTTACATCGTACGGATCCAGCATTTGCGGATCAGCAAGTTGAAGGAATGTATGTTTCTTGTCCGAGATCTTTGACGGAACAAGATTCCATACCACTTCCGCTTCATTTTTTTTATTTGGTTGGATTGGCGTATAGAATTTTGCCGTCCACACCGGATTTGTTGGAATTTCATATCCCGACGGAATCGAAAGAAATACAAACGGTCTGCGGGAATTTGAAACAAGCTCAAATGTTCCATCCGCCTTTGTTGACACAACTGAAACTCCGTCGGAAACTGCAATACCCTTCAGTCCTTTGCCCAGAGATTTTACTATTCCACGAACTCGAATTGGTGCGACAGGATCGGTTGATATAAGAATCGACGAGTACGGATCTGCGAGAATTTTCTCCACCGTTAAGAGACTGACGGCTGAAATTCCAACGGAGCGAAGAAAAGAACGGCGGTTAAATGCAATTGGAGTGTTGCTCATATAAACCTTTCAGTGTAGTTCAATATCGCGTTGACAAAAAAAACGACAAAAATGTGTGGGAAGTGTCTTTATGACTCTAAAAATTAAATATTTTGAATATCTAAAATCCGTACAACCTTTTTCACAATAGAAATAATATATATTTATCTCCGCTGTCACAATAGCACGTTTGTGGTATCTTACAATGTTTGCTATAGACAGGATTCTCTATAAAAAAAATTCAACACTATTAGAGACATCAGAAAAATCTACAATCATATTCATTCCCAGATACGATGTAATGAGGAATCTTTCTTTTCAACTCAAAATCAAGAACGAGATTCTTCACTTCGTTCAGAATGACAAAAGACAATCAATTTTTCAGATGTCTCATTATTTAATTCCAATTTCTTCCAAAAACTTCCAGATCGCACTAAAATTTTCACTCATTTCTTTCTCATCAAAATCGCCATGTTTTTTTCCTTTCATTACAATCAGGTTATTCTTTACGCCATATTTGTCAAGCGATTCATGTAACAAGGTTGCATGAATAAACGGCACAGAATTATCTGCGTCACCATGGATTGTAAGAACAGGAACAGTAGAAGAATTCACATAGGTTAAAGGAGAACAGCTTTTGAAAATTTCTTCCTTTTTTGTTGTATCACCCACCAGTGTTTCCGTAAAACTTTTGGAATTCCAAAAATCCAATAATCGTTCAACATCACTTACTCCAAACCAGTTTATAACAGCTGCAGTTTTTAATTCTCTCGTAATTGGTTTATTGGGAATTGAAATTTCTCTATCGTTGGTCAAGAAACCTGTCATCAATGCCAGATGCCCTCCTGCCGATTCTCCCGAAACAACAATTTTTGTAGTATCGAATTTATACTTGTCGGCATTTTCATATATCCAATTGAGTGCATACCTGCAGTCTGCAATGCATGCCGGAAATGGCGCTTGACCAAGCAAACGATAATCAATATTGACAACTGCCCAGCCTTTATCGATATACGGCAAAAAATTCAAATTTCTTACGGATCGATTTAAACCGCCCCATCCACCGCCATGAATATACATCAGCACCGGTTTACGGTCCGCAGAATATTCAACCCAGGGAGCGCCGCCCAAATTTTTGGCGGGAATATATGCGTCAAGTTTTAGATCAATACTATCTATAATAAGATATGAAATGTTGGGTATTACAATTGACTTGCTATAGAGACTAGCTACTGCATCTATTTTGGATGGGGGTTGATGAGCACATGAAATAAGGAAAAACGAAAGAATAACTGGGAAAAAAATTGAATTTTTCATTGGTATAAGTAAGTTAAAAAATATTACCTGGTAAATCATTATGAACTAGAGACATCTGAAAAACCTCACATCAATGTCATTCTGGGCATAATAGTCAAAAAGTGTTGCTAAAATCACTGTAAGTTGTTCTTTGAAATAGCGTTATTGGTAGAAAACTCCAACAAGGTGTAGAATCGTGACGAAAAAAACATTGTGCTCGATGTAG
>JAUXTU010000071.1 GCA_030679145.1 Bacteroidota bacterium
CTATTTTAGTCGTCTCAAAGAACATTATCGTCACCATCGCGGTCTTGCTGTCCACCATCGTGACGCTTACTTCAAATGGTACTTTTATTTATTACCTGGAAAAATTAGCAACAAAAAATGACCTTTATGCCCAGAATGACAAAAGACAAACAATTTTTCAGATTTCTCATAAATATAATTTCTCCTCGGTTGTCCGAGAGTTAAACTATCGGACGGGTACATCTTCGACAGTGTAATTGTCGAAGAACCGCTGACTTTGTAACATCAGTTCATTAATTTTTTACACAAGGAGTAGTTCACAATGGCATTAAAAATAAAATCAGTACCAGAAACACAATTCGATCTTATTTCACTCGGTGAATGCATGGTTCGTCTTTCACCACCAGGGCATCAACGCATAGAATTTACACCGCAACTTGAGGTGTGGGTTGGCGGCGGAGAATACAACGTGTCATATGCACTTTCTCGGCTTGGACTTCGCACAGGTTGGATCGGCGGATTGAATGATTCTCCGGTTGGAGCAATTGTCAAGAACCACGCACGCGCTGTTGGTGTTAATGTTGACTATGCCGTAACCCGAAAATATGACGGTATGGGAAAGAAAGACAGAATAGGACTTAATTTCACCGAAGTCGGTTTTGGTCCGCGAGCATCAGTTACGCTCTATGATAGAGCACATTCTGCAACGGCAGGAATTAAACCAGGAGAAGTTAATTGGAAAAAATTGTTTAGTGAAAAGGGCGTTCGCTGGTTTCACACCGGCGGAATTTTTTCCGCTCTTTCTGAATCAACACGATTAGTTGTTGCTGAAGCAGTAAAAGCAGCTCACGAAGCAGGAACAATTGTTTCGTATGACCTTAATTTCCGTTCAAAATTGTGGAGCAGTACCGAAGCAATTGCAACAACCAAACCATTGGTTCCCTATATCGACTGCTTGATTGGAAACGAAGAAGATTTTCAGAAAGTGTTAGGATACGATGTTGAAGGAGTCGATATCGAAAAAGGAGAGCTTGATACAACAGCATTTGAAAATATGGTAAAGAAGGTTGTTAAAGATTTTCCAAATGTGAAAGTAGTCGGCACAACTCTTCGCGGCGTTAAATCGGCAGGAATCAATGATTGGTCTGCGATTATGTGGACCGAAGGAACATTTCATTATGGCTTGAACATGCCGGCACTTGCAATTGAAGACCGTGTTGGCGGCGGCGATGGATTTGCATCGGGTTTTACGTACGGTTTTCTTAACAATAAAACAGCGCAAGAGTGTGTAAATCTTGGCGTTGCACACGGTGCTATGTTAATGACAACACGCGGTGACAGCAGTATGATCACTCTTGAAGAACTTCTCCATGTTGCCAAAGGTGGTTCAGCAAGAATTAAACGATAGATGAATATGAAAAAATATTTGTTTCTTTTAATTGTCGCCAATCAAACGACTCTGGTAATGAGTCAGCCAATTACTATTGAAGCAAAAAACCCGATAGCGATACAGCGGGAACAAGAAACAATTTCGATTCCGTTATTATCTATTCAATCTTTTGCACAGGATATGAAAGGGAAGAACTTTGTTGTGTTTAATGGGAAGAAAGGAATGGTTTCCCAATTGGTTGACGAAAATCTGGATGGGACACAAGATGTCATTGTATTCCAATCGTCATTTGCACCGCTTGAAACAAAACGCTTCACAATTTCTATTTCTGAAACTGAGCGGACATATACAAAAATAGTTGACGGTCGGTTTATCCCACCGCGGGAAGATTTTGCATGGGAAAATGATCGTGTCGCTTTCCGCATGTATGGTCCGGCGCTTACTGCAGAGGTGAATAATGGTATTGATGTCTGGACAAAGCGCGTTCGTTATCCAATAGTAGAAAAATGGTACAGCGGCGAACAAGCAACACCAAAAATTAATTATCACAAAGACCATGGCGAGGGGGCTGACTTCTTCACGGTTGGAACATCTCTTGGTGTCGGAGGTTCCGGATTAATGGTGAGCGGGAAATTATTCCAGCCGGGAGTATTTAGCTATTACAAAGTGATAACAAACGGTCCGATACGAGTTTCATTTGAATTGTATTATCCAACGTGGAATATTCTTAACAAAAAAATATTTCAGAGCAAACGAATTACACTTGATGCTGGAAGTCAATTGAATAAAATAGTAGATCGATTTATGACGAATGTGCCTTTCGATTCTTGTTCTCTTGCTGTTGGATTGGTAAAAAGGGGAAACACAACATTTCAACAAGGCAATCAAAATCGTAGTATGGCGTTGTGGGGATTGACAAATGCAGACAGCATTAATGAATATTTGGGAACGGCAGTTTTGTTTTCTTCAGCAGAAAGCTCAACAGCAGGCGATGACAGTCTGCAATATTTAACAACATTTCCTTTACAATGGAATTCTCAATTCACTTATTACTCTGGCTTTGCGTGGACGAGAATGGGAGATATCACATCAGAACAGCAATGGAAGGAATACGTAAATATATTTCAACAGCGTACTGATAATCCATTGCAATTAACGATTCATCGAAAGAAATAGGAAAATCAAAAATGACGAAACAAAATGTACTTAAAAAAATATCGGAATCCGGTGTCATTGCAGTCATCCGAATGAACGATGCAAATAAATTAGCTAAAGTCATAGAAGCGGTACGACAAGGCGGAGTAACATGTATTGAAATAACAATGACTGTTCCCGGCGCAGTTGAAATTATTCGTTCGCTTTCTTCTACATTGCCCGCCGATGTACTTTTAGGTGCAGGTACTGTTACCAATGCACAAACTGCGGAAGCTGTAATTTCTGCTGGTGCTCAGTTTGTGGTAAGCCCCATTTTAAATTTAGAAGTAATTGCGGTCTGCAAAAAATATTCAGTGGCATGTATGCCGGGCTGCTACACGCCAACGGAAATATTCACCGCATGGAATGCCGGTGCAGATGTATGCAAAATATTTCCCGCAACATCGCTTGGACCGAAATATTTCAAAGACCTTTCCGGACCGTTTCCACAAATAAAATTAATGCCGACCGGAGGTGTTACTATTGATAATGTAGGCGAATGGATTTCTGCCGGCGCGGTTGCTGTTGGAATAGGGAGCGACCTTTTGGATAAAAAAGCGATTGATGAAGAACGGTATGAAGTGTTGACCGAACGTGCTTCAAGAATGTATGCGAATTTTTTGAAAGCAAAGAAAGGATAAACAATTATGGCATCTCATAATCTTTCCATATTTTCGCTCGAAGGGAAAACCGCAATCGTAACAGGTGCGAGTACAGGACTTGGGCAGGGAATGGCATTGGGATTAGCATCAGCCGGAGCGGATATTGTGCTGGTTGATTATGTAGAAAGTACAGAGACGGCAAAAAAAATAAATGCGTTAGGAACAAAAGCATTGGTGATTGTTGAGAATTTAATGGAGATGTCCTCCATTCCACGGATTATTGAAAAGACGATTTCGGGGTTTGGGAAGATTGATATTCTTATCAACAACGCAGGAATAATTCGTAGAACGGATGCAATTGATTTTACAGAAAAAGATTGGGATGACGTGATGCAGTTGAATTCCAAAACAATTTTCTTTCTTGCACAAGCCGTTGCAAAAGATATGATGAAACGAAAGTACGGGAAGATCATCAGCACGGCATCGCTTCTTGCATTTCAAGGAGGAGTTCGTGTTCCTTCGTATGCAGCGAGTAAAGGAGCAGTTGCACAAATAACAAAAGCTCTTGCAAACGAGTGGGGACGCTATGGTATTAATATTAATGCAATAGCTCCGGGATATATGGCAACGAATAATACAAAAGCATTACAGGAAGATCCGATTCGAGAAAAACAGATTCTTGACCGTATTCCTGCAGGACGCTGGGGTCTGCCGGAAGACATTGCCGGCGCAGTGGTTTTTCTTGCTTCGCATGCTTCCGATTATGTGAACGGGCATGTGCTTGTAGTTGATGGCGGCTGGCTTGCCCGATAGCGCGTCGTAAATAGTTTAATAGGTTACTATTGATGGAAAGAGAGAAAACTATGGAAATTCGATATTCACCAAATCCGGAATCTGTACGGCGGTTGACAACCGAAGAATTACGCAAGGCGTTTGTTATTGAAGAATTATTCATTCCCGGAAAAATTACGATGCTGTATTCTGATGCAGATCGAGTGATTATCGGTGGCTGCGTTCCAACAAACGCACCATTACAATTACTCGCAACGAAAAAAGAAATGTCGGCAGAATATTTTTGTGAACGTCGAGAAGTGGGGATTATCAATATTGGAAGTAAAGGTTCAATTTCGGTTGATGGGAAAATATTTACGATGGAAACAAAAGACCTTCTTTACATCAGTCGAGGGTCTAAAGAAGTATTGATGAACAGTGCTCAAATAGAAAAACCCGCACAGTTCTATCTCATCAGTTATCCTGCACACAAAGAATATCCCACAAGACTTGCAAAATTTGCCAACGCTGAACAGCAGCCTCTTGGAAATCAGAATGAAGCGAATGTGCGAACAATATATAAATACATTCATCTGAATGGCATTCAAAGCTGCCAGTTGGTAATGGGATTGACGGAACTTGCAGAAGGAAGTGTTTGGAATTCGATGCCGCCGCATACCCATAACCGTCGTTCTGAAATCTATATGTATTTCAACATGCAGCCTAATTCCGTTGTATTTCATTTTATGGGTGAACCAACGCAAAGCAGAAATCTTCTTGTTCACAATGGGCAAGCGGTGATTTCTCCGAGCTGGTCGATCCATTGCGGTGCAGGAACCGGTAAGTATTCTTTTGTGTGGGCAATGGGCGGAGAGAATCAGGAATTTAGCGATATGGATGTGGTTGAGAAAACAATGTTGAGGTGAATATTATTATTCAACTTCTCAATTCTTAAACAAAAAATCACGGATGGTATCTGCCTATGGTTCGTAGAGTAAAATTCCGTGTTATCCGCGGTGAATGGTTAAAATGGCTGTGCTTGTCTACCGGCATGGCGTAACATCAGTAACAATTTAATAACCGATGTTACACAATCATGATGTAGGAACGATCGAAAGACCGTTCCAAACTTAAATACGGGCACGGATTTTCATCCGTGTCTACATTGGTTTTGTAAAAAGAAGGTTTTCCCTTAAGAAAAGATACAGTGCGTAACGCGAGTTAATAATAGTCGAAGTGTGAAAAATATTTTCATTTTTGTTTTGTGTATTCCAAACGTGTTGTCATGCTCGCTTGCATCACAATCCGGGAATACCGTCAACATCATTCCATCACCATTAGAATTAAAAATGGGAGTTGGCACGTTTAATATTACATCTTCAACCCGCACAAAATACTGTGCAGAGGCGCGCGATGCCGTTGTATATTTGAATCTGAAATTAAAAACTGCCGCCGGATTTCAACTTGCCGCACAATCTGCTGAAAGACGACCAGATATTGAATTTGTGCAAGCCGCACCAAAAGATTCTTTGGGGAATGAAGGATATATTCTAAAAGTAACTTCAAAGAGAATTACAATCCGCGCACAAAGCCGCGCCGGATTTTTCTACGCGGTTCAAACAATATTGCAGTTTTTGCCTCCTGAAATTGTAGGCTCAAAAATAAGCGAAGGAATTTCTTGGACGGTCCCCGTTCTTATAATTCGAGATATACCGAAATATTTTTTTCGAAGTTTTATGATGGATTCCGGCAGGCAATTTCAAACGGTGGAATACATAAAACGATATCTCGATTTTTTAGCGCAACTTAAGATCAATATTTTTCATTGGCACTTAACTGAAGGACAGGGTTGGCGGATTGAAATAAAAAAATATCCAAAACTTACTGAATTGGGATCAAGCGTAGCACAGGGGGAGGAGCAACAAGGATTTTATACACAAGAAGAAATAAAAGAAGTTGTTGAGTATGCGCGGCTGCGTTGCATTACAGTCGTTCCGGAGATAGATCTTCCGGGTCACTCGGAAGCTGCTCTAATTGCTTATCCCGAATTGACATGTTTTAAAAAGGCTCCGCCAACGGTTATGGAATATTCATCTCACTTATTTTGCGGCGGGAATGAATCGACCTATACATTTATTGAAAATATTTTGAGTGAAGTCTGCGATCTTTTTCCCGGTGAGTACATTCATCTTGGTGGAGATGAAGCGCCAAAGAATGATTGGGATTCGTGCAGTGTTTGTCTGGCAAAAATAAAGCAGGAAGGATTGGCGAATTCCCATGAATTACAGATCTATTTTTCAACCCGATTGGCAACCTATCTTCAACAGCGTGAAAAAAAATGCATTCTGTGGGGAGATGTTATAGAAAATGGCGGACCACGAATGCCGGATAATGTCATTATCTATTGGTGGAATTACAGAAAGAAACTTGATGCGACATACAAGGCAGCAATGGCAATGGGTTATCCAATTATTTGCGGAACGAACTACTATACCTATCTGAACTTTCCGATCACACCGTGGTCGCGTTATAAGGAAGATCGAACATTTGATCTGCGTCAGGCATACGAAGGGAATCCTTCGGACATCTTGCAGCCACCCAAATTTGTTATTGGAGTCGGCGCATGTTTATGGACAGATTGGAATGTAAAGATGCGGATGATAGATCAGAGAGTTTTCCCGAGACTGCTTGTCCTTTCAGAACAGATGTGGAGTAGTAAAGAAAAAATTCCTTTCCCTGAATATTATGAAAAAGTGAAATTATTTTATCCACGCTTAGATGCGTTAGGTATTCATTACGGACCAGCTGTAAAAGAAGAAGTTCCATTGAGGTATAATTGGGAATAACGAGTGGGAAAATATTTGAACAGTTATTTTTTGTAACTTCATTCATTTGTACGGTCACATTGGCACAAACCCTCTCTGGTGATCCGGCAGGAATTCCTCCAATACCCAAGGTGTATACAGAAAATCCATGGGAAGATCCTTCTGTTTGTGGAATTAACCGCGAACCCGCACGAGCCACAGCATATTCTTTTGCCAGCGAAAAAGATGCCCTATTGGGTGCGAGAGATAAATCACGAATGATTGTGCTTAATGGTGAATGGGAATTTCAATTTACTTCCCGTCCATCAGACGCTCCGGCAGATTTTTATTTGAATAGAGTTGTAGGCTGGAAAAAGATACTGGTTCCTTCCAATTGGGAATTACAGGGATATGATATTCCGATCTACAAAAATACTTCCTATCCTTTTCGTCCAGTCAATCCGCCGTATGTTCCGAAAGATTATAATGGTGTAGGTTCGTATCAACGAGTATTTACTCTGCCTGATGGATGGAAAGAAATGAATGTTATGCTTCATTTTGGAGCAGTAAGTTCTGCATTCAAAGTGTGGGTGAATGGAAAATTCTTGGGATATGCCGAAGACAGTTTCATGTCATCCGAATTTAATGTTACACCATATCTTCAGAACGGTGAAAATATTCTTTCGGTGCAGGTAATGCGGTGGAGCGATGGTTCATATTTGGAAGATCAAGATCATTGGCGATTGAGCGGTATTCAAAGAGAAGTGCTGTTGCTGGCAGAACCAAAACTTCGTATCGGAGATTTTCACTGGCAGGCAAAATTAGATAAACAATACAACGATGCTGTTTTTAGTTTACGGTTGCGAATTGACAATCTTACTGGTGGAGCAGTGAAGGGATTTCGTGCAAAGGCTCAACTATTTGATAACAATAATAAACAGGTGTTCGAAAAACCGCTTGAGCGAACAGTGGAATCGTTGTTGAACGAAGTGTACCCGCGTCTCGACAATGTAAAATTTGGTCAGTTTGAAACTGTAATGAAAAATCCGATGAAATGGAGTGATGAAATTCCAAATCTATACACACTGGTAATTTCGTTGGAAGATAGCGCTGGTAGAGTAATTGAATCAAAGAGCTGCAAAGTTGGATTTCGTTCGATTGAATTCTCAAAGGAGAGCAGTAAGTTATTGATCAATGGAAAAGTGACATATCTCTATGGAGTGAATCGCCACGACCATGATCCGGTAAAAGGAAAAGCATTGTCGCGCGAAGATATTGAAAAAGATATTCGCACAATTAAACAATTCAACTTCAACTGTATTCGAACTGCTCATTATCCTAACGATCCATATTTTTATGACCTATGCGATCAATATGGAATTTTTGTGATTGATGAAGCTAATTTGGAAACACACGGCTTAGGCGGAAAGCTCAGCAACGATCCGCAGTGGACACATGCATTTATGGAGAGAAGTTCACGCATGGTTTTGCGAGACAAAAACCATCCAAGCATTATCATGTGGAGTATTGGCAATGAAGCGGGCAGAGGTCCTAATCACGCGGCAATGGCAGAGTGGATCCATGATTATGATATCACTCGACCAATTCAATATGAACCGGCACAGGGAAATCATCGCGTTGATGGATACATCGATCCATCAAATCCACAGTATCAGAAAAGTCATTCAAACCGAATTCAAAATCCGGTTGATCAATACTATGTTGATGTTGTCAGTCGTTTCTATCCGGCAATAACCACACCAAAACTTTTGGCTGAACAACCGGGAGATAACAGACCTATTCTCTTTGTTGAATATGCTCATTCAATGGGGAATTCCACCGGCAACATGAAAGAATTTTGGGACTTATTTCGTTCACTGCCGCGAATCATTGGCGGATGTATTTGGGATTTTAAAGATCAGGGATTGCTGAAAAAAGATTCTGCGGGTGCAGAATTTTATGCATACGGCGGTGATTATGGTGAGAAGCTGCACGATGGTAATTTTTGCATCAACGGAATTGCAGCCGCGGACGGCAGACCAAAAGCCGCGATGTACGAATGTAAACGTGTTTATCAGCTGGTGGAATGTACATTTGTTGATGCTTCAAAAGGTATCGTGTCAATTTCAAATCGCCATTCAGTAAAATCGCTGGAGCAATATCAAATATCTTTAACACTTCGTGAAGATGGAAATGTTGTTCTGAACAAATTTCTTCCTCGGATATATTTAGCTGCTGGTAAAGATACTCTGTTCAACATTTCCTCCTATCTTCCTGTGTTGAAAAAAGAGAATGAATATTTGTTGAGCATCCATTTTTCGCTGTTACAAGATGAAGTCTGGGCAAAGAAAGGGTATGAAATTGCTTCCAATCAATTTCCGCTTACATCGTTAGTAAAGAAGATGATAATTTCTCGCCCGCTTCAGGTGTTGTTGTTGAAAGAAAAGGATAATGCTGTTACGATAACGGGAACAAATATCGAAATCCGTTTTTCAAAAATCAATGGTGCTTTAGCTTCGTATCTGTGGAACAAAAAAGAACAGATCGTTAAGCCATTGCTTCCTCATTTTGTTCGTCCTCTTACCGATAATGATAAAAGAGGTTGGAAGTCGAATGTAAAACTGAAAGAGTGGTACAGGACAGAACTTAAAATTCAGAGTATGACCACAAATCAAACAGCATCGGATATTATCGAAGTTGTGAGCACATATTCGATTATTGCAAGGAAAGCATTTGTTACCGTTAAATATTCGATTTATGGCGATGGTATCGTTAAAGTTGGTTATACACTTCAGGCAGATTCCAGTCTGCCAAATATTCCAAAAGTAGGAATGCAGTGTGGTATTGCCAAAGAGTATCGACAAATTACATGGTATGGAAAAGGACCGCAGGAAAATTATCTTGATAGGTGCTATGGTTCCGATGCCGGGATTTATTCCTTTCCAATACAGGAATTTGTGGAGCCTTATATCAAACCGCAGGAAAATGCAAACCGCACAGATGTTCGCTGGATGTATTTATCGAATCCACATAGCGAAGGCATTCTGGTGACTGCTGATAGTTTGTTAAGTATAAGTGCTTGGCAGTACTCCGAAGAGAACTTGAATACGGCTCAGCATACCACTGATCTGAAAGATGCAGGTTCCATCACACTTAATATTGATCTTCTGCAAATGGGTGTGGGTGGAAATGATACATGGTCAGAAGTAGCACAGCCTCTTGAACAATATCAGATCAAATCAGGAACGCACCGATACACATTCTATCTTCTTCCATGCAAATTATCGAAGGATGAAATCAATACGAAATCAAAAAGTATCCACTTCTAAGAGTTTATCATATGAAATCATTTATTGCGCAAATTGATTTTTTTAATGTCAATCACCAAAACGTTCTTTCCAAAGATCGCATTCTCTCCGTAGACGTTCTTAGAGGGTTCGATATGATCTGGATCATTGGTGTGAAAAAAATCTTTAAGGGGTTAGACGAGGCATTGAATACCCCGTTCACTAATTGGAT
Source organism: Bacteroidota bacterium (assembly GCA_030679145.1). Classification (GTDB taxonomy): domain Bacteria; phylum Bacteroidota; class Ignavibacteria; order UBA10030; family UBA8401; genus UBA8401. The sequence continues at coordinate 10,260 of JAUXTU010000071.1, forward strand.
GTTCTCCCAGTTGGATCATGCAGAGTGGTACGGATTTACATTCTACGATATTATTATGCCGTTGTTTTTATTCCTTGTCGGAATCTCAATGGTCTATTCAACGCGAAAACGGTTAAGCGTGAATCCATCAAAGTCAGTTTTGTGGAAACATATCGCCATCCGTTTTGTGCTGCTGTGGATTCTTGGAATGGTGGTTCAAGGCAAATTGCTAACATACGATATCGAACAAATTACGTTCTTCAGCAATACACTCCAAGCAATTGCAGCAGGATATCTTATTGCGTCAATAATTATTCTTTACTTGCCGGTGCTCTATCAATTTGGTGCTACTCTCGGTTTGGTGCTGTTGTATTGGGCGGTATTTGCATGGATTCCTGTTCCCAGTTTCGGAGCTGGTCTCTACACGCCCGATGGGAACATTGCAATTTTTATCGACAAACTGCTTCTTGGTAATTTTCAAGATGGTACAACCTACACCTGGATATTATCCAGCCTGAATTTTGGAGCGACAACAATGCTTGGAGTGTTCACCGGCTATCTTCTTCAGTCGCACAAGAAGCCGTTGGAAAAATTCTATTGCTTGACTGTATCTGGTGTTGGTTTGATCCTATTGTCCCATGTTTGGATGATATGGCATCCAATGGTGAAACATTTATGGACTGGATCGTTCGTTTTATTTTCAGGCGGTATCTGCATTTTAATGCTGGCGGCTCTTTATTTTGTGATTGATGTTTTGGAGTATCGCAAGTGGACAACATTCTTTGTAGTTGTTGGCTCAAATGCCATCGCCGCTTATGTGTCGGCAAGTATATTTGATTATCGGTTGATCGCGAAAGTCTTTGTCAGCGGATTAGAAAAATATGTCGGTCCATGGTATCCGTTTCTGCTGGCTCTTGGCGGATTTACAGTACTTTATTTGATTCTTAATTATTTAAACAAGAAAAAAATATTTATCAAGATTTAAGAGAAATTTGAAAAATGTATTCGCACGCTTTATGCGTGCGTTAAAAAACTTAAAATAAATAATCGCAACCATAAAGGTTGCGGATACTATCGTTCAGAGGTTTATTGGATGTCTCTATCAATTAAAAATAACAGGAGCATAACTATGAAAAAAATAAATGTGTTTCTTTGCATCGTCATACTTCTGAGTGCAGGATTATATGCACAACAAAAGAAGATGCTATCGTTTCCTGAACCTCCAAGACCAAAAGGACAAAAAAATGTCCTTCATTTAACTGCTCCGCCGTTAGATACTGTCCGCATAGCGTTAATTGGATTAGGTGACCGTGGATATAGCAATTTTAAGAGACTTTTGAAAATCGAAGGAACGAAGGTTATTGTTCTCTGCGATTTATTACAAGATAGAATTGATTCGTGTCAGGATGTTCTTCGTGAAAAAAATAAACCTGCTGCTTTTGAATATACTGGCGTTGATGGTTGGAAAAAAGCTTGCGAGAGAAGTGATGTTGATCTAATCTATATTAACACCCATTGGCAGCTACATACACCAATTGCAGTCTATGCAATGGAACACGGCAAACATGTAGCAATGGAAGTTCCGGCGGGAATGTCGCTTGATGAATGTTGGAAACTCGTCAACACAGCAGAAAAAACCCGCCGTCATTGTATGATGCTGGAAAATTGTTGTTATGATTTTTTTGAAATGGCAACATTACATATGGCACAGCAAGGTGTTTTTGGCGAAGTTGTACATTGCGAAGGAGCATATATTCATGATCTTCGATGGCTGATGTTTGATGAACAAAAAGGATATTGGGATATGTGGCGTTTAAAATACAATGCTGAACATACCGGCAATCCGTACCCAACGCATGGTGTGGGTCCTGTTGCACAGATTCTCAATATTCATCGCGGCGATAAAATGAATTCATTGGTCTCCGTTTCAACAAATCAATTTGGTTTAACGGAATATGCCAAAGAGAAATTTGGTGCTGATTCGAAATATGCGAAGATACCATACAAGCTTGGTGACATGAATACAACCGTTATTCGAACAGAAAAAGGAAAGACAATCATGCTTCAGCATGATGTAACAAGTCCGCGTCCGTACAGCCGTATTCATAAAATTAGCGGTACGAAAGGGTATGCAGAAAAATATCCACAACAAAACATTGCGCTTGAACCTGACGGGCATAAATTTATGAGCCGAGAACAGACCGATTCCTTGTTAAAAATTTATGAACATCCAATGTGGAAAGAATTAGGTGAACGTGCAAGAAAAGTTGGAGGGCATGGTGGCATGGATTTTATAATGAATTATCGCTTGATCTATTGCTTGCGAAACGGATTGCCATTGGATCAAGATGTGTATGATGCGGCAGAATGGTCGAGCATTGTATACCTTTCCGAACAATCTGTGTTGAACGGATCCGTTCCGGTAAAGATTCCAGATTTTACACGTGGGGACTGGAATCAGTTAAAAGGATTAACATTTGCAAAATAATTGTGTTATGCGAACGGAAGAAATCAGTATTACAAATTTCACGAAGAAAGGTATTCACAATGCGTCTTGAACTATTGGATTGGATCATCATCGTGGCATCATTGTTGGTGTGTTTTATTCCCGCGCTTTATTTCGGTCGGCGAGCCGGAAAAAATACATCGGAATTTTTTGCTTCCGGACGATCGGTTCCGTGGTGGCTTGCCGGACTTTCGATGGTAGCAACAACCTTTAGCAGCGACACACCAAATTTGGTAACGAATATTGTACGCACAAACGGTGTTGCCGGTAATTGGGTCTGGTGGGCATTTGTGCTTACGGGAATATCAACCGTATTTTTTTATGCGCGGCTCTGGAGGCGCTCCGGCGTGATGACCGATTTGGAATTTTATGAAATTCGCTATTCGGGTAAAGCGGCAGGTTTTGTCCGCGGTTTCCGCTCTATATATCTTGGATTTTTCTTTAATGTAATGATTATGGGATTGGTAAATCTAGCCGCCTGCAAAATTGCAGGCATTCTGTTCGGATTAGACCGCTGGCAAACATTGATCTGTTTGGGAGCGTTGAATGTTGTCTTTGCAACATATTCCGGTTTGTGGGGCGTGCTTGTAATAGATATGATACAATTCTTTATTAAGATGACAGCGGTGATCGCGGCTGCATATTTTGTTCTACAACTGCCTGAAGTTGGTGGATTAAGCGGAATGGTAGAAAAATTATCTTCCATACAAGGTCCGAACGGAATTAATTATTTGAACATGCTTCCAGACTTCACCAACAATTGGGATATTGCAGTTGCCATTTTTATTTTACCACTTGCAGTTCAATGGTGGGCTGTTTGGTACCCCGGAGCAGAACCCGGAGGCGGCAGTTACATTGCACAGCGTATGCTAGCGTCAAAATCCGAAAAAGACGCTTTAGGTGCAGTACTCTTTTTCAATCTTGCTCATTACGTCTTGCGTCCCTGGCCTTGGATCATTGTCGGGTTGTGTTCTATTATTGTCTATCCTGAATTGGCGGATATTCAAAAAGCATTTCCAAATCTTGATCCGAATCTTTTGGGACATGATATTGCATATCCGGCTATGCTCAGATTTCTGCCGGTCGGTTTTGCAGGCTTAATGGTGGGAGGACTTATTGCCGCAAATTCTTCAACCATTCTTACACATCTTAATTGGGGAGCATCTTATCTCATCCACGATTTTTACCAACGGTTTGTTAAAACTGATGGCACCGAGAAGCATTACGTTCTTGCAGGACGCTTTGCAACAATCGGGTTATTTTTGGCTGGATCGGGTATGGTTTATTTATTGGACACTGCAAAAGGTGCCTTCGATATTATTTTGCAAGTCGGAGCCGGTACTGGTATGTTGTATCTTTTACGATGGTTTTGGTGGCGTATTAATGCATGGTGCGAAGTGGTTGCCATGGCAAGTTCGTTTGTCATTTCAATTGCTTTGCTAATCATAAGTAAGAATGGTATTGTCTTTAGTACGCACATCGGATTAATTGTTACAGTACTATTTACGACTATCTGCTGGGTAATCACTGCATATGTTGCGCCGTCAACAGATCGAAATACACTAATTGAATTTTATAAAAAGGTTCGTCCTGTCGGTCCTGGTTGGAAATCGATTCGCAGTGAAGCCGGATTAGACGGTGTTCAGAACGAATCGATGCAGGATAATATTCCACTTGGTTTGCTCGGATGGTTCACCGGGTGTACATTAATCTGGTCGTCGTTGTTTACTGTTGGAAATTTTCTCTATGGCAGAATGGAGAGTGCATTTATTTTGTTGGGAATAGTTCTGCTTAGCGGCAGCGTTCTGCTGTGGGTAGTAAACAAATTGTGGAATGCGAAAGCACATATTTAATCAACTTAAAAATCAAATGACAAATAATGTAAAGAAATCATATTCAGTATCAACACCCGGGCGCATATGTCTTTTTGGTGAACATCAGGATTATCTGGGGCTGCCTGTTATTCCGTGTGCAATTTCGTTGCGTGTCAGTCTACAGGCAATGCATACAAACGATTCTATTGTGAAAATTGCTTTGCCGGATATTAATTCCGAAGAAATATTTTCCTTCAACGGCCCACTTCCATATGTACGAGAGCGAGATTATTTCCGAAGCGCCGTAAATGTATTACGCAAGCATGGGTTCACATTTTCGAAAGGAATTGATGCGATAGTGCAAGGAAAAATCCCAATTAACACCGGAACATCAAGTTCATCAGCATTAGTTGTTGCATGGATTAATCTGTTAACACAGATGAGCGATCAAGCACAACAATTAGAGCCAGCATTGATTGCAAAGTATGCTCACGAAACAGAAGTGCTTGAATTTGGCGAGCCTGGAGGAATGATGGATCACTATTCCACTGCGCTTGGTGGAATTATTTTTCTGGAATTTACTCCGGCAACGATAGCAACTCCGCTTCATCCCGCGCTTGGATCGTTTGTGCTAGGAGACTCGGGCGAGCCGAAGGATACAAAATCCATTCTGGCGCGAGTGAAGAATCAGGTGATCAGTATTTCAAAGCAGTTATCAGCGAAGCATTCAAAATTTTCGTTGATGACAACCCATTCAAATGAAATTGAACAGTATAAAAATGAATTAACCAAAGAACAAACAGAGTTACTGTACGGTACGTTAGAGAATCGTAAAATTACATATCGTGCGAAATCGCTTTTGCAATTAGCTTCAGTAGATGGTGAACAGATCGGTACGTTGATGAACGACCATCAACAGATTTTGCGCGATGTGTTACGAATTTCAACGCCTAAAATCAATCGGATGATTGATGCCGCGTGTACTGTTGGGGCATACGGCGGAAAAATTAACGGTTCAGGCGGAGGCGGGTGCATGTTTGTTTATGCTCCCGAACGGACAGAAGCGGTTGCTGAAGCAATTGAACGGGCAGGAGGAAAGGCATTTATTGTTACCGCAGATACAGGAACACGCACAGAACAATTGGAGATTTCTAATGGGAGATAAGCTTGTAATCCTTGCCGGAGGAATTTCTTCCCGAATGAAAAAATCGGTGGCAAGCGGAAATTTAGATCCGTGGCTTCAGCAGGAAGCAGATCAGAAACCAAAAGCAATGATTGGTGTCGGTGCAGGCAAAATGCCTTTTCTGGATTATCTTTTATACAATGCTCGGTCTGCAGGTTACACCGATATTGTTATTGTGATTGGTGAACAGGATGAGTCTATACGTTCATATTATGGAAACAAAAATTTTGGCAACGAGTTTCATGGATTATCAATCTCATATGCAGTACAAAAAATTCCGGAAGGGCGTGTGAAGCCTCTGGGTACAGCAGATGCACTGCTGCAAGGGTTGAACGCTGTTCCGGAATGGAGAGGCTCTTGTTTTACGGTGACCAACAGTGATAATTTGTATTCTGTAAAAGCACTGGCAGCGTTACGGCAATTTACTTCTTCCGGCGGAATGATTGACTATGATCGAGATGCCATGGGAATGGAATTTGATCGAGTGAAACAATTTGCCGTGATTAAAAAAAATGCTGCCGGTTATCTTGAAACAATTATCGAAAAACCATCGGCAGAAGAAATAGCCCTGTGTTGCAATGAACACGGACGCGTAGGAGTGAGTATGAATCTCTTTCGATTCTACTATGATCGAATTCTTCCGACATTACAAAATGTACCGTTGAACGCTGTACGTTTTGAAAAAGAGCTCCCCGATGCTGTACGCTTGATGGTAACATCATATCCGCAAGAAGTAATGACCTTGGAATTTGCTGAAGCAGTTCCTGATCTTACAAGTAAAGATGATATTAGCTGGGTGAGAGATGTGATTAAACAATCGTATCCGGCAGCGCTTTGGAAATGAATTTTAAAAAATGATTTGTTTGGTCATCTTTGTTTAAGAGGAAGTGGATGAACATATTTATAATGTGGCAGCAACTTTTTTTTTGGTTAACAACCATGTTCAATTAATGATATTAAATTTTTTCAAACCTTTTTCGATGTTTAAGAATTGTATTGTTAAATAATTTATTTAATCGAATCATACATCGATCTGATAGGGGTTTTAGAGAATCTCTTAATGGATAGTTAAAATGATACAACATTGCCATTTACAAAAATGAAGTGATTTTTATATTTGTTCTAAGAAGATGCAAAATGTATTACAATGATTTCGAAGATTTTTTTTAGACGTATCAGTATCGGATAATTCATTGCAAAAATTTTATTCCACAAATTTATCAGCGTTATGGATAATCTTTAACGATATTCGTTTAAAGGTAAATCAAAACAACTTTATAGTTCATATAGGCAAACATTGGCAGAAAATAATCTAGACATAAGAAATGAGTTATTGAAATCCGCACTAATGCCATCAGATTTTGAAGCAAGAGAATATATTCGAAATTTCAATTTGGAACTTCGGAATCATTTAGAAAATTTTCCAAAGCACTTCAATAATCCTTGGAGAATTCCGGGGCAGGGTGGAAGGTTGAGAAAGCCAATGCAGGTCGAGAAAACTAAAGTAATATGGTTTGATTGTGATCCTTAATGCTCTTCTTCCAAAGGTGATTGTGTGGATTTTTGACTCTGAAATAAAATGGCTTGATATCTTGATACATCGATATACTAGATTTATATTACAGAAGAAAAAAAATTTACATTACTCTATATTAAACACAGTTTTAAGAATTGTTCTGTGTTATAATGCCTCTAACTTTGTGAACAGACTAACCTATATCGATCAAGTTGACCACAAGCTAATCACAAGCTGGGTGTCTCATATTTCCCTTTAAAACACAAACGCCAACCCTAAAGTTGGCGAATATGATGTTGTTTTGTAGCGGGGTCAGGACTTGAACCTGAAACCTTCGGGTTATGAGCCCGACGAGCTACCAATTGCTCCACCCCGCGATCAATTTTGCTTAATAATATACTCAATTAATGGAAGGCAGTCAAGGTAAGATTCGTCTATGGAAAAGAAACTTTCAATCTTGGTCTCAAATGACGACGGAATTTTTTCCGACGGATTAGGAACGCTTGTCAAAGAATTACAGACGATTGCAAACGTTACTATCGTTGCTCCGGATAGTCAGCAAAGTGCAATTGGTCATGCGATCACAATGCACCGTCCGCTTCGTGTACAAGAAGTATCGAAGGAAGGAAAGTTTTTCGGCTACGCTGTTGATGGAACACCGGCAGATTGTGTGAAGCTTGCGATTCGTCATTTGATGAAGTATAAACCGGATCTCGTTATTTCCGGGATCAATCATGGGTCGAATACAGCGGTCAGCGTTATCTATTCTGGAACGGTCTCTGCAGCAACCGAAGGAACGATCCTTGGTATTCCGTCATTCGCAATGTCGTTGACTACGTTTGAGCCGAATGCAGATTTTTCGTACGCGGCAAAATTTGCTCGTAATCTTGCGTTGAATGTTATTGAGCATGGTTTGCCGAATGGAACATTGTTGAATGTGAATGTTCCACCAGTTCCGGAGAGTGAAATTCGCGGTGTGGTCGTCACACGCCAGGGAAAATCAATATGGAACGATGAGTTTGAAGCACGCCGTGACCCGGGGAACAAACAATATTTTTGGTTAAAAGGAGAGCTGGTGGAATTGGATGATGAAGAGGATATTGATCAGCGGGCAATATTGAACAATAAGGTTTCTGTCACACCCATTCAGTTTGACCTGACAAATTATGAAATGATCAAAACACTGCAATCATGGAATATCACAAAATAGAATAATTGACCGGAGTTAAACTCTCTATAAGTAATAGTCGATACTCAAAACTACGGCGTATTTATAGAAAATGTTGTTAGCTGATTTGATACTTCATAACTGTATCGGGTAATAAATTCTTGAACACTTGCATGACTGAATTTTCTATGTCCGCCCGGTGTTCGAAAACATTGCAGTTTACCATCTTCTGTCCACCGTTTAATTGTAGATTTACTGACCTTTAACATTCTTGAAAGATCCTCAGTGGTGAAAAGTTGTTTCTTCATATTCTCTTCCATTAATTCTTACTTTTTTGTTGAAGCATCTTTTTTAGTGTTTCCAGCAGTCTTTCGGTTAAAAATGGTTTCTGTAAAAATTCAATCTTTTCTGGACACAGATATTGAGCAAGATAGTCTTCTTCAATCGATCCGCTGATGATCAAAATTTTTATTGCCGGATCGATCTCAAGAAATTTTTGCAACATTGCTTTTCCGCCAAGTTTTGGCATATTTAAATCGCAAACAATTATGTTGATCTGTTCTCTGTTTGCTTTGAATACAGAAATACCCTCAACACCGTCGTATGCTATAAGGATATTATAACCAAATAATTTTAGAAGGAGCTTTGTTACCTCGACAAATGCCGTCTCATCATCAATGAAAAGGATGGTTTCACCGTTTCCACTGAGCGAATTCAGGTCTTTGTTCTCAGGGGCTTTATTATTTCCATAATATTCCATACGTTAGTTGTATTGTTAGACATTTTTCAGATGCTTCATTGTTGTTATATGACTGTTCCAGAAAAGAAAATAAAGTACACCCAGCAGTATAAGCAATGCCGGTACTGCTGTTATTGCTAATTCAACAGAAAAAATGTTAATTACTGTTGTGGTGGAGGTGGTAAGTCACTTCCTCCTGGGTTAGACATTACACCGACAGCAATGAAATCAGGTGTAGTTTGTGCATTGACAATAGTTGTTTCAATCGATAGTCCAAGTAAGACTAATAACAGCGCTTTTGTTATAATTGTTTTCATTGGGGTGTTCCTTTCTATTTGGTTAATTGATCGTTAGTGAGTTTTTGGTTTTACCCTGCTTACTTATTTATATCCGTAAAAAGTGCAAATCGGAACAAAAAATTTTATATAAAATCATTTTTTTTTATGGACAAGACTCTGTGATAAAAAATAGCCTAAAATTGCTCAAAATCGAGGTATTATTGTTTTTGGCATTTTTACAATTTTTGCCCGGATTTGAAAAAAGTGCAGATTCAACGGCTGCGTTGAGTTTTATTTCGATTGCAAGAAGCGAAATGGAGAATCTTCAATACGAAAAAGCAATTGTGGATTTTAATGAAGCTGGCAAAATTTGGATGTCATTAGGGAAAGGACCTGAATATCTTGAGAGCCAAATAGAAATTGCACGTGTATTTTTACAAATAGGAAAAAATATTGAAGCAGTTCAAACATTGAACTCTGCATTAGAAAAGTCGTCAATTCTACAATGCGATTCTTGTGGGCAGGTTGGTATCATTAATGGATTGTTGGGATATGGCTATTCTACATTGCAAGAATTATCAAAAGCTGAATTTTATGCTAAAAAAGGAATTGAGCAATTAGAATCTTTTTTTGACTATTACCATGAAAGAACCGCTTCCGGTTATTATACGTTAGGGACGATAAAAAAAGAACAGGGAAATTATGATTCGGCACTGAGTGCATTGTTTCGTGTACGAGAGATACAGGAAAAAGTATTAGGAAGCAATAATAAGAGTTTTGCAACAACATTGTTTGCTCTTGGTTCAGTATTTGACGAAAAAAATGATTTCGACACAGCTTTAGATTATTATCATCAAGCTCTCAATATCTATAATACTATTGGAATGTCTAATTCGGCAAATGCAGCTGACTGCCATTTATACATTATGTCGTGTTACAATAATAAAGGGGATTATCGGAAGGGAATAGACCACGGGAAAAAAACGATCCAAATTTATACATCGCTCTCTCTCCCCGAACATCAGAATATTGCGGCTGCCTATGGAAAGTTGGGAGAAATATATACGAACATTGGAGACTACGAAAAAGCAAAAGAACATTTACTTCGTGCGCTCCCCATTTTTTCTTCGCGTTACCCCGAAAAGAAAACGCCTCAAGGAATTTATCGCCTTCGTCTTGCAGATGTTTACAGCAAAACTGGAGAATACCAGAAAGCAATTGAATACGCTGAAAAAGGAATAACGATCTATGAACAGGCGTACGGCCAATATCATCCGCAGGCCGGATTTATGTATGAGCAAACCGCAAGTGTTTACCGCGAAGTAAAACAGTTCGACAACGCCTTGAAGTATTTTAAGAAAGCGATCATTGCGCGAGAACGTGTGAACGATACATTGTCTCGAAATGATATTGCGGCATTATATTCTTCAATCGCCGATGTGTTTGTGCAGCAGAACAAATATGACTCTGCACTGATCAATCTTCAACGGTCGTTGGCAATTGAACAGCATGCAAAAGAAAAAAATATTCCGCAGAACGCACTTCTTCAGCATCGATTTGGTAATCTCTATTTTTCTTTGCAAAATTATCAACAAGCCCTTCTATACTATCAACATTCAATAGATATTTTAACATTATCTGACAGTGCGACTGACATATACGCCGCGCCATTGGTAGATAATAGTTTGTATAAAAAAGAACTCCTCTCAAGTATCGAACAGAAAGCACGCACCTTCGAGAAACTTTATGGTAAGAGCAGGTCGATCAACGATCTACGGGCTGCTCTGCTTCTGTATCAAACAGCGTGCACCGTTGTTGATGATGCGCGGAAACAATATTCTGGAGATGGTTCAAAATTCTTCCTTGCAGAAAAAAGTGCATCTATCTATCGGCATGCATGCCGAACAGCGCTGACGTTATTTGAAAAAACAAAGGATCCAATATATAAGGAACAAGCATTTCTCATTGCCGACAGGAGCAAAGGGAACATTCTATTGGAGAAATTATTCGATGGCGAAGCAAAATCATTTGCAGGAATTCCGGATTCGTTGCTCAATGAAGAACGGGAACTTCAGCGCTCAATTATATTCTGTGAAACGCAGCTGCTCCATACAGCAGAAAAGTCCAACAATACTGATGTTTTTTCACCATCCGAAATTCAGACAAGACATTTCGAACTTTCGCGCCGGCACCAACAATTGATTGAAGTATTGGAACAGCATTATCCAAAATATTATGAGTTGAAATATGCCCGGTATGCACTTTCATTAAAGCAAGCACAGAAGAATATTGCGCCGATGTCTGCGATGGTCGAATATATGATCGATGACAGCGTGATCTATGCATTTATACTAACGAACAGATCGTTATCGGTGCGGACAATTCGGAACACGTCAACAACAGGTTCGCTCGTACAGCAATTTTCCGCCGCGTTAAAGACATACAATACGGAAGCATATTGTTCCTCGGGATACGAGTTGTATTCAACGCTTCTTCGTCCCTTAGAAAAAGAGATTGCGTCGTTAACATCCATCACTATCATTCCTGATGGATATCTGTTCACCGTTCCGTTTGAAGCACTGCCGATGCAGCGGTACTCACCCGTGCAAATCGATTTTACAAAACTTCAGTATGTCATTTCATCTCGTAATGTTACCTATTCCTATTCTGCTGCATTCGATCTGAAAATGAACGAACGAATGAACAAAACTGTTGTCGCAGAATTAAGCTTTGCAGGATTTGCGCCGGTATTTCGTGATTCCATCAAGAACGGAGATTTTTTTGCTAACAGATCGTTTGTGAAAGAGAGTGGACTCAGTGACGTCCGTTCTATTACATTGGATGGAAAAAAATTCAACGAGTTGAAATATTCCGAAGATGAAATTCTCTCAATTGAAAACATGTTCAATAAGCATTCGCTTCACACAAAGAATTTTCTTCATACGGATGCGACAGAAAAAAATTTCAAAGAATTCAGCCGTGATGCAGATATCGTACACGTTGCAACCCATGGATTTATCAACGAAAAAAATCCAAAATTATCTACTATCCTTTTTTCACAGCCAAAGGAATCGAATGTTGACGATGACGGAATTCTGTATGTGGATGAAACATTCAATCTCAACTTGAAAGCGCAATTGGTTGTGCTGAGCAGTTGCGAAAGCGGAGTGGGAAAACTTGTTGACGGGGAAGGGATGATCGCTCTTTCACGCGGATTGTTCTACGCCGGTGCACAGAATATCATCTACTCGTTATGGAAAGTTTCTGATAAGCAGACCTATCTGCTGATGGATGAGTTCTATAAGAATGTTGTTGCAGGTCGCTCATATTCATCTTCGCTTCGTTCCGCAAAATTATCATTGATCGCATCAAAAGAATCTGCGTTTCCCAGTAAGTGGAGCGGGTTTGTGCTGGTAGGGAAATAACAAAGGCGGATATGTATCCGCCTTTGTTATTATTGCCATTGCAATCAGGTGTTCACCATGAACCGTCCGTTTTTAAGCGAACGGTTCATTTGCCCACACTAATCAAGAATTATTATTTTGTTAAAATCATTTTTTTACTTTCGGTAAAGTGCTCGCTTTGTATTTTATAAAAATAGACTCCGCTAGGCAGACTTGCGGCATTCCATTCGACATAATGATACCCAGTCTCTTTCCATTCGTTTACAAGAGTGATAATTTCTTGACCAAGAGTATTAAATATTTTTACGGTTACGTTACCCGGTCCTTTTAATCCGTAATAAATTGTAGTTGATGGATTGAATGGGTTAGGGAAATTTTGTGAAAGGTAATTTGTTTCGGGCACAATTTGAGACAAACCTTGTTTCCAGAGTGTCCAAAATATACTGCCATAAACATTAACAACATCGCAATAAGCAGAATATTGTGATTTAGTTATCCCAGTTGTTTGCTCAAACCAAGATGAGTACGCTTTCACACGATAATTAACAGACACATTTTTATAACGGGTTGATGTATAGGGTGCTATTGCTTTTTTAACTTCAGCATCAACAAATGAAGTCGTTGTTGATGTTCCTTTTTGAACATAACTCCCGCCGTTAATACTTCGTTCGATTACATAATGTTTTATATTCTTTTCGGGATTAGCATCCCACGTTATCGTTGCACCAGTTGAGCCAATTGTACATTTTACATTTTGAGGCGGGATTGTCGGAAGAATTTGTTCTGTTGGTCCAGTAGTATTAACAATATCAACGTTATATGACGAAATAAAAACAACTGGTTGTGCATTGGGATCATCTTTTCTCTTCAAGACAGATTTTAGCTTCAAATAAATATTGTTTCTATAGCCTGGTGGAATTTGAATTGTTCTTCCTTTTGCAAACTTAATTGGAACAGCCATGGATTTAAATCTTGCGGTTGTTGAATTTACGGGTGCTTCAAACTCTACTAAGTGGTTTTGCAAACCCGAATCTACCCAACCCAAAAACTCGTTTAAACTAGTAACTATGTGACTCTCGGATTTCCAAAAATCAAAGACCAATGATACTTCTGTTTTAATAATATCTAAACCAGAAGATTGGTTTAAAGATACTTGAATATCTTCCGCTATTTCATATTCTGTAAAATTAGCTAGCTCTCCATAATCTTGTAATCCATATTCGTTATAAAACGGGTCATAATATTTAAAATAATATTTTTCGTATATTACGGGTGTTTTAGTTAACGTTAAAAGACCGACCGGTTCATTGCGAACGAGGCCAACTGCATTCCCTAACATTGGAGATTGAAAATTCAGCCGCGATGCAGGAATTGGAATTGTTAAAACTGCATAAGGTACTTTTGATGTCATTGTTCCCGTGCTTGAGTAATGTGAACTGATAAATGTTGGAGGAGTTTGTTGAACATTTTGATGTTTCATTCCACCACCCACAAAAAATTTGAACATTCCACCTAAATCCAGTCCGGAAATACTTAACGGTGATGATGTTGATAATGCCGAAAGTGTCGCGCCAAATCCACCAAAAAGTCCTTTAAACGGATTTGAAGCGCTTATATTTCCCAAATCCAAATCAATATTCAGATTATTAAAAAATCCTTTCATTCCATCCCAATTGATTGCTGTCGATCGTATATCAGCGTTAGGTAATCCAAAAGGGATATCTAACTTCGGCATACTTCCTCCATTGAGAGAAAACCCTGGAGCATCAAAATTATTTTTCTTCATATATGCGTCAATAAATTTTTTGTCGCCCTGGGCACCAAACCCTTTCGTTTCTAGAACAATATCCTTTACTTCAGTACCAAAAATTTGGAATTCGAGTGAAGCGGGTATCTCGGTATTTTCAGTTGGTATAAGGTTTTTATCAAATGCCAATGGAAAATCGGCATAAACCCATCGCGCCTTCATGGCAAGTGTATTTATTACCGAAGAAGTAGCATTCTCATACATATTACTCACTTTATCCATAGCGTAACTAACAGGTAACAAATGTGCCAAAATACCCGTTGCTTTTCCTCCATTAGCATATTTTTTTAACTCCATCGTAGAATAGTTGAATAATTGGGACAAATTTTCTAGTAATATGAAAACTCTTATTATTGATCGATTCGCATTGTATAAGACGAAGTACGGATTGTCCTTATCATTTCGTAATCTTCTTGCTGGTGTTCCGAAATCCCTTGTTAGCAAGACCCACCCATCTTCTTTTTTTCTATCCACCAAACTGGCTGATGCGCCCGTTTGATACCAAGGAACTATTGCGGCGTATTCTTGAATAGCATTGGGTCTGTTTTGAAAATAAATCCAGTAATGCGGAATACCATCAAGTGAAACATCACCGTTTTCCCAATCCCAATTTGGATTATATGGATCTTCTGCGATTACAGACTGTGTATAGACTTTAGTTTTAAATAATGAACTGGTTTGGGAAATACCAAATTCAATAAAGAAAATGAACGTAATTATTATCATAATTGTTTTCATATCATGATTCCTTTACATGATGTAAAAAATTGTTGTATGTTAATAATGAGCAAGCAAAAATAGGAACGGGCGTACGCTATTTTGTACGCACCGCAGGCAGCCAACCTGAATATTTTGTTTGCCTCACAGCGGGCGATGCCTATCATCGCCCGCGTTAATTTATTACTTTGCTGTTATTCTCCTTATTCAAAAGTGAAATAATAGATACCTCTTCCTCCTACAACAGGAGCATACCACGGTTCGCCGTAAGCAACGAATAATTTCCCTTTAAATGATTCTAACTGAACTACTGCACTAAATAATTTATATTGCGGGTAATCAGGAAATGCGAGCCTCAAGTCGGTTGATATAGAAACCCACCCCGAATCAGACCATTCCAACACCCCTGTCCATTCAGTTCCAACAAACATTCTGTTTTGATGAAACACGATGGAAGTCGGCCTGTTTATCAAGTTAGGAGAGAAAAGATTTGCATAGGGCGTATTAGGAATTGTATCGGTAACATTCGTCCAAACATCATTCACTAATTTTTTAATGCGGCTTGGTGTGTTGAATCCTGCATAGAATGAATCATTATACACATGCATTGCAGGGTAGTTTGGTCTTTTATTTTCGTCTGCGCTGATTCCATTCATTATTATTTCAAAAGATGAGCCGTAAAAACGAGAAATTTTATCTTCGTAAACATAATATGGTCTTGTGTAAACAACTTCTTTTCCTTTGTAATTATGTCTTACGAACTTACTTTCACTTGGTTCGATAAAAAGATCTCTCATCACTCTAACTGTATCTTGTGAATAAACTAAACCAAAGTCATTGTCAAAAACAAAAAGTTGATCATTTAACCAAACCATATCTCGAGTATGGTCTGCCGCTATCAAGTGTTTCCAAAACATTTTCCATCCAAATGTTGGATGATATTTCCACGTTCTGCCGCTTTCTAAAATAGTTAATGTATCCCCATAGAATGCTATTGGTCCAATAGTTATTGCAAATGTTTTAAGCGTATCCCATTTAATTCCATCCTCTGTTTTGTAAAGAATATTTGCAGTAGAATCTTTCGCAGGGATAGATAAATAAGTTGAAACATACAACACTCCTTTATGTTGTATCATGTACCGTATATCAACATTTTTAAACATTGCAATTTCTTTCCACTTCTTCTCCCCAATAACTGGTGGCGGTGGGTCAACGCCGCTGTCTTTACATCCCCCCATTAAAAGTGTAAAGATCATTGAAGCAAAACCAAATATATGTATCATAGTTTTTTTCATTGTATATTTTTCACTTAATGTTTGTTTAATTTTTGAGAACGATTAAAGCTATTTTGTCTCATTTCCCAACTGAGTTAAGAAACTAAACCTACTTCACCAAAAACTTCCCCACAAACAACAATTCATCATCCGTTTCCAACTTCCAGTAATACAACCCCGGTGCGAATTTTTTAGATGCAGTAAATGAATCTTTGGA